>CAZFTP010000003.1:14628-103744 GCA_964521915.1 uncultured Candidatus Marinamargulisbacteria bacterium | reverse complement strand
CATTTCTAATTCCATTATCATAAAAAAAATATTTGCTTTTTTTAGTAATTTCTTTTCTCAGATTTTTATTAAAACCTCTAAGATTAAAAAGAATATAGGATTTTTCAAGAAGATCTAAATATCTTTGCACGGTTTTGTAATCTAACCCTATTTGATTGGCAAGTTCTGATAATGAAACTTCGTTGCCAACTTGAAAGGCAATTAGACGTAATAGGTCTAAGAGTAATTTTGAGCTTTTTACCCGTTCAAGTTCAAGAATATCCTTCAATAAATATGAGTAGGTTATTTCTTCTAATCGGTTAATCTTTTTAGATTTTTCTGGCAAAGTTATTATTTCAGGGTAACTTCCAAAAATTAAATATTCTTCTAGTTTTTCTTTTAATTCAAATTTATTAAATTGGTTTTTTAATTCTAATTGAGCAATAGGAAATAATATCAAACTATTTTTTCTGCCGGTTAAAGGTTCGCCAATTTGTCCTGATAACTCAAAAGAGGAAGAACCAGTAGCAATAATATTTAAATCAGGACGTTCATCTATTAAAATTTTTAGACTATCGCCAATAAAAGATATTTTTTGAGCTTCGTCAATTACTAATAGTTGATAATCCTCAATATATTCCAAAAGAAGCTGTTTATCTCGAGATTTTAAAATATTTTGTACTCTTAAATCATCACCTGTTTCATACTTATACTTTAAGGTGGTTTTTGATAGAAAATTTTTTAAAAGAGTCGTTTTGCCCACTTGCCTTGGTCCAAAAATGATTAGCACCTTTTTTGGCTCTAAATATTTTTCTAACTGGTCATAAATCCTTGAAATTAGCATATTATAAGGATATTATATCCTTGAAATTAAGTGATTTCAAGGATTAAATTTTTTCGCTTTCACCAACTGAGTTTATAATGTATATCTATGGAGTAAAGCCCCATAGATATAAAAAATTACACCTTGCTCAAAATCCCTTCTCTAATTACCTTCGCTGGTGCACTTGAAAGATCAATAATGGCAGATTCTTTTTCGTAATAAGGGGTAAAATCGTGGCAGAAAAAATCAATCTTATCAAGGATTTCTTTTGGCGTTTTGGCAGGGTCTGTTATGGCTGGTGAATTAGAAAAATTAAGACTGGTAGAAATAAGCGGTTGGTTAATTTTGGTTAAGAGATAATTTAACGGAGTAAAAGCCGGTAAACGGATACCAATTGTCTTTTTACCTCCGGTTAATTGTTCGGAAACATCCGCTTTTTTAGGAAAAATAAAAGTAACCGGTCCTGGCCAATATTTAGATAGAAAGCTTAAATTTTCTTCCGGGAAAAGTTTAATAAATTCAGATAAAAAAGAAAAATTCGGAATTAAAATTAAAAAGGGTTGATTTATCGGTCTCTTTTTAATCTCTAATATTTTCAGCATTACTTCTTTATTAAAAAGACCAATTAAGCTCCAAACTGTATCACAAGAGTCTGTCGCGAAAAAGGATAAGCTGTCCTGAAAAGCAAGTAATTTTAAGGCTTCTATATATTTTTTTGTATACCTAGACAGAGGACAGTTTTATCCCTTACATATATTATTATTTTATTTCAAAATTTCCTGTTAAATATTCCCCGAATTGGTCTCTTTGAGTAGTTACATTATATAGTTTTATAGTAGCGTTGTTATTCGGCATGCTTAATGCGTCAGAGTCATCAGAATCTAGCTCTTGTTTATTTGTAATTGCATAATCTTTTTCCTTATCAGGAGCTTTTATAGTGCTAAAATATTTATAATCTCCTATTTTTTTCTTGAAAAATATTACATATATTTTACTACCGGGATCAATAGGATCAGAATTTTGATTTGAAGTTAATAGTTTGAAATTATTAGTAATTATATCTTTAACATAATTTAATCTAGCAGTGTCATCAGTAGGTAACTTAGTTAAATAATCATCAAAAGCTTGTTTAGTATTATAATAGCAATAAGGAAAATTGGAATCTGAATTGGGGTCTATTTTAAATGTATATGCACCACAATAAATTTCTGTTACACAAAAAGATCCTAAAATTAAGAACCCCAAAATAAGTAGTAATAATTTTTTCATTTTGTTAAAACCTCCATAGTCTTTTTAAAACAAAAAATTTTGGACATGAAACATGAAAAGATAAATATATTCCCACCTCCTTTTTTTATTTTAGAATATCGATAAAAAGCCTTATTATTTTGCATGAATATTTTTTATTATATCATATTTTTATTTCAGCCAATTTTCATGCGTACCTAACTACTAGTCGTTAGGAAAAAAATTAACCTATTGCCAGGCATTAAGACTTCGTCTTAATAATTTTTTCGAAAAATCCCACCCCCGCCAAAGCTAAAAAAGCAATAAACGCAATTGCGCTACTAATAAGAAATACATTTTGAAAAGCATTTTGAAAATAATTTTGTAAAATTAGAGTTATTTTTGAATCTTGTGAAAAAGAGAATTTTAAAGGAACAAAAAAACAAAATACTGCTTGAAAAAAAGTTAAACCAATTGCTAAACCAAAATTACTCGCGGTTCTAATTAAAGCTGAACCCGTACCCTCATAAGAAGCAAGAACATTACTCATCACCACATTAAAAATTGGGGTTAAAAAACAAGCAAAACCAAAGCCAAAAAAAGCAACAAAACAAATAATTCCTAAAATATTTGCAGATGACGCGATAAACGAAAATATTAAAAAATCTATAGCAATAATCAAAGTACCAATTGTAGAAAATATTATGGGCTTAATTCTATCGCTTAGCTTACCTAATAAGGGGCTTGAAAATAAAAAGGCTAAGCCAAAAAACGTAAAAATTAAACCAGATTGATCTGGCGAAAAACCTTTAAGATCTTCTAGGAAAAAAGGATATAAAAAATTAAATCCGGCAAAAGGCAAATAAATAATAAAAATACTTAATAATGCAACACTAAATAAGAGATTTTTGAAAAGTTTAAGTTCAATTAACGGATCTTTTGTTCTGAATTCGTGAATAAGAAAAATCACAAAAAATACCAAGGCTAATATTAACATAATACTTAAAAACATTTGCCCATGCTTAGCAGTTATGCCGGTAAATAAGAAAATAATAGCTAAAAAACTATAAATAAAACCTAGAATATCTAACTTGAATTTTTTAGGTTCAATAAGCCTTTGCTTTAAGGCAAATACAGAAACAAAAATACCCAAAAGTCCCATAGGGATATTAATAATAAAAATCCAATGCCAGCTTAAGTATTCTGCAATAAATCCGCCTAAAGGTGCACCTAAAAGCATGCCTAAAGAAGCAAACGTGCCAGCAATGCCATACGCAAAACCTTTGTAATGTGGTGAACCATAAGTAGGTACAATGGCTAAACCCATGGCATAAAGCATAGCTCCGCCAATACCTTGAAGAGCTCGCCCAAATACTAAAAAGTAAAAATTTGGTGAAATAGCACATAAAAACGAAGCAATAATAAAAATAAGATACCCTAAAATAAAAACTTTTTTTATGCCGAAAATATCACCTAACTTACCAAAAAGAATAATTGTGGTAGTTAATACTAAAGTGTAAACAATCATAATTAAAGAGACGCCGTTTAAAGAAACTTCAAAATTTCTGGCAATTGTTGGAGCAGATATTGAAACAATATAAATATCAAGCGCGGCCATAAGAGACGCAAAAGCCGCGCTTAAAATTATTAAAATATCTCTTAGGGTTAATTTTATTTTGTTAGAATTATTCATGTTGATTTTCTCTATCTAATCACCTTTACCGGTACAACAGTAAGATCAATAATCGCTGATGGTTTTTGGTAGTACGGGGTAAAATCTTGATAAAAAAAATCGATCTGATTTAGAATTTCTTGCGGAGTTTTGGTTGGGTCAGTAATGGCCGATGAATTAGAAAAATTAAGGCTAGAAGAAATTAGAGGCTGATTAATTTTGGTGAGAAGATAATTTAAGGGCGTAAAAGCTGGTAATCTAATACCAATAGTTTTTTTGCCAGCAGTTAAATTATCAGGAATTATTGGTTTTTTTGTGAAAATAAAGGTGGTTGGACCAGGCCAATATTCATTAATATATTTCAAATTTTCTTCTGGTGGAGTTTTTATTAGGGAATCAAGAAAAGATAAGTTAGGAATTAAGATTAAAAACGGTTGATTTTGTGGTCGTTTTTTAATTTCGTAAAGTTTTTGGCAAACTTGTTTATTAAAAATGCCGATTAGCCCCCAAATAGTATCGCAAGGGAAAATCCCAACTTTTTTGTTAAGTAAATCTGTGGCTAGTTGATCAAGTGTTTGGTAATTGATGGTGTTTTCAGTTTTCATAGGGTTTCGTTTAATTCCAAGATAGTTTTAGCTGAAAAGAGATCGGTTTTTGTTGTTAGATCAGATTTGAAAGAAATAAAAGGATTGTTCTTAGCTAGTTTTTCAAAGTTACAAAGATCCGAATAACGATTTTTGGTGAGATCAATAATTTCAGAAAGAACCGTTCTGCCGTTTTCACCGGTGAATGAACATTTAACACAGCCGGGGGCTGTGATAAAGGGGACTTCGTCCCCTTTAACCCCATGGGAGGAATAGTTTTCTAAGGGACTCCGTCCCTTAAACCCTGGAAGGACTTCGCCCCTGCACCCCTGGGGAGGGAGTGGTTTTTCAAGGGGCTTTGCCCCTTGGACCCCAGAGTGGCTTTGCCCCTGCACCCCAAAAGGGGTTTTAGGGGACTTGTCCCCTAAGTTGCCGGCAGGCAAAAAAAGATTTTCTAAGGGGGATTGCTCGTCCCGGATCCATGTTTTGCAATCAGGGCAAATAACTGGTAACAATCTCTGCGAAATAATCCCTTTTAACGAATACGAAAGTAAGAACGGATCTAAATTAAACCCTAGCAAACGTAATAAAGTCGAATTTACATTAGCTGTGTGCAGGGTTGAAAGAACTAAATGCCCGGTATAGGCGGCATCAAGAACAACTTGGGCAGTTTTGGCATCCCTGATCTCTCCGATCATAATCACATCCGGATCTTGCCGCATAATGGCTTTTAAACCATCTACAAAATCGTAATTAATTACCGGGTTAATTTGCGATTGGCTTACTCCGCTTAAAATATATTCAACCGGATCTTCCAAAGAAACGATATTTTTCTTTTTTTCTTTTAGTAATTCTTTTAAAATTGCGTAAAGAGTAGTTGTTTTACCAGAACCGGTTGCTCCGGTAACTAAAACTAAACCTTGTGGTTCTTTAATAATATTTTCTATTAACTTGAGGCTTGTTTCAGAAAAACCTAAATCTGGCAATGCAAAGCTAAAATTTTGTGAATTAAATAGACGTAACACAAAACTTTCCCCAAAAAGAGTAGGCAAGGAAGCAGTTCTGATATCGTATTCTTTATTATCTTTAGAAAAAGAAAAGCGACCATCTTGTGGTAAGTTGAAAATTGAAATGTTCATCTTGGAATTAATTTTTATTAAGTTCACTAAACGTTTTTCTTCTTCTCCTTGAAAAGTTGTGTAGGGGTAAATTTTCCCGTTAATACGGAAATAAGCTTTTAATTCGTTTTTTTCTTTTTTGAGGTGAATATCAGAAGCTTTTTTGGTAAGAGCCGTAAGAATAAGTTGATCAAGCACCGAGTGTTCTGAATTAATACGCGGGTTTAAGCCGAAATAATTATTCAATTCTTGTGAAGGAGTTAAGATAATTTCGACTTTTTCTTTTTGAGTATTTTTTATGTTTTTTATTTCCGGGTTATAAGGATTATCAAAAACAAAAACCTTAATAGATTCATCTTGATAAATCGGTAAATAGCGGTTTTTATTGCAGATTTTCAGGTCAAAATTAGCTAAGAAATTTTGGTCAATTAATAAATCTGATAAATTTTTATATTGCATATTTAATTCAGTGGCTAGTATTTTTAGAAGTTCATCTTCTTTAATCTGAATAGTGGTTTTTAGGAGATTAAAAATTTCTGCATCAGAAAAATTAATTATTTCTTCAATAATACTTTGAGATAGCAATTGATTTTTTTTAATAATTTCGATGAGTTTAGGCATAAATATTTTTATAATTTTTGTTTTCTGGAATTCAGTATTTTTATTTTATAATGTAATTTGAAAATTTCAATTCTTTTTTTATAAGTGTTCAGCTTTTCTCAAAAATTTACCTTGAATTCGCTGTTTAATTCAGCTATTATTTTTAATTATGTTCTCTAGATTTACCGAAAAAGCAATTCAGGCAATTATGCTTGCTCAAGAAGAAGCCAAAAAATTCCATCATAATTATGTTGGTACAGAGCACATTTTATTAGGTATTTTAAACGAAGGTGATAATGTTGTTATTAAAGCTTTGCAAGAAATGGGCTTTAATGCAGAACAAATTAAAATTGCAATTGAGGAACATTTAGAATTTGGACAAACAACTTCTGAATATGTAAATATTCCTTTTACACAGCAGGCTAAACAGTTATTAACCTTTGCTTGGGATGAAGCCAGAAAATTAGGGCATAATTATGTTAATGTAGAGCATCTATTTTTATCTATTTACCGTGAACCTACTAGTATTGCGGCTAGAGTTTTAGCAGAAATCGGAATTAATCAAAACCCATTTAAAGATGTTTTATTAAAGCAATTAGGTGATAAACTTTTAACTAGTCAAAGATTTCATCATCCTACAGTACCAACCCCAACTTTGGATTTGTTTGGTCGCGATTTAACCCTTTTAGCAAGAGAAGATAAATTAGACCCGGTAATTGGTCGGGCTAAAGAAATTGAACGAATTATTCAAATTTTATCGCGTAGAACTAAAAATAATCCGGTTTTAACCGGTGAAGCCGGAGTTGGTAAAACCGCTATTGTTGAAGGTTTAGCTCAAAAAATTGAAAAAGAAGATTGTCCTGAAAAATTAAAAGAAAAAAGAGTGGTTTCTCTTGATTTAGGCTTAGTTGTTGCCGGTACTAAATACCGGGGTGAATTTGAAGATAGATTGAAAAAAATTATGGAAGAAGTAAGAAAAGCTAAAAATATTATTCTTTTTGTAGATGAATTACATACTATTATTGGGACAGGCGGTTCTGAAGGAAGTATGGATGCCGCTAATATGTTTAAACCAGCTTTAGCTAGAGGTGAACTACAATGTATTGGCGCTACTACTTTAGATGAATACAGAAAACACATTGAAGATGATGCGGCTTTAGAAAGACGGTTTCAATCTGTTTTAGTTGAAGAACCTTCTAAAGAAGAAGCTTTAGCTATTCTTAAAGGTATTAGAGAAAGATATGAACATTTTCATCAAGTAACCATTACAGATACGGCTTTAGAAAATGCCGTAAATCTTTCAGTGCGTTATATTACGGAAAGGCATTTGCCGGATAAAGCTATTGATGTTATTGATGAAGCCGCTTCTCGTGTTATGCTTTTTGCGTCTTCAATGCCTAAAGAAATTAAGGATTTACTAAAAGAAAAACAAGAATTAGAAAAAGAAATAGCTGTATTAAAGAAAAAACCAAATGCTTTGGAATTAGAAATTCTTAAAACAAAAGAAAAAATTTTGCAAGAAAAAATAGCTAAAATTCCGATGGAACATCTTAAATATTCAGATAAAATCGTCGGAGAAAATGAAGTAATGGAAATAGTAGCTAATTGGACAGGGGTACCGGTTAATAAACTAAGTGAAGAAGAAACCAGCCGTTTATTAAATCTGGAAAATATACTTAAACATCGGATTGTTGGTCAAGATGATGCAGTAATTGCTTTAGCAAAAGCTGTTAAAAGGTCAAAAATTGGGCTTAAAGACCCCAAAAGACCAATTGGTTCTTTCTTGTTCTTAGGACCAAGCGGGGTTGGTAAATCTGAATTAGCTAAACAGTTAGCAGTTTTTCTTTTTGGTAAAGAAGATGCTTTAATTCGTATTGATATGTCTGAATATATGGAAAAACATACTGTTTCCAGGTTAATTGGTTCACCTCCAGGGTATGTTGGTTACAATGAAGGTGGACAGTTATCAGAACCTATTAGACGAAAACCATATTCAGTAGTTCTTTTTGATGAAATAGAAAAAGCGGCTCCGGAAATTTTGAATCTTCTATTACAAATTTTAGAAGATGGTCGTTTAACAGATGCTACCGGAAGACTAGTTAATTTTAAAAATACCATTATTATTATGACGTCTAATATTGGTAGTAAAATGATTGAAAAACAAACTACTTTTGGTTTTAAACAAGATTATGATGTTAATAAAGCTAATTATGATGACATGAAGTCAAAATTAAATGATGAATTAAAAAAAGAATTCAAACCAGAATTTCTAAATAGAATAGATGATATTATTATTTTTAAAACCTTAACTAAAGAAAATTTAAAAGATATAGTTGGTATTTTTTTAGAGGATTTGAAGAAACGCTTAAATGAAAAAAGTATTGTAGTTGAATATGATACAAAAATAGAAGAATTTTTAGCTGATAAAGGATATATAGAAAAACAAGGTGCAAGACCATTAAGAAAAGCAATAGAAAGCCATTTTGAAGACGCTTTAGCCGATAAATTACTGATTGAAAATATGCGAGCAAATATTGATGTTGTAGCTCATTTAAAAAATAATAAGATTGAGTTTAATATTAAGAATCAAAAAACTCAAGGCAAAAGGCAAAAGGCAAAAGGCACTAGGGGAAACTCAAAACTGAGCCTAACTAGTGCCTAGTGCCTTTTGCCTATTTCACAATGAAAAAAGAAATCTACTTCATTTGTAAAAACTGTCAACAAACTTTCCCTCGCTGGTACGGTAGATGCCCGAGTTGCGATAGTTGGAATTCTATAGAAGAAGAAGTGAATTTTACCAATAAAACCAAAAATATTTCAGCTATTAAAAAAATTAAACATTCTCCTATTCCTATTAATGAAATACATTTAGAAGATATAAAACCCATAAGTACCAAAATACATGAACTTGATCGTGTCTTAGGTAATGGGTTTATCCCTGGGGAAACTATTTTATTAGGTGGTGAACCAGGTATCGGAAAATCTACATTGGCATTACAAATTTCTCAAAACTTAGCTTTAGACGAAAAAGTGCTTTATATTTCCGGGGAAGAATCAATACAACAAATCTACTTAAGAGCAAAAAGATTAGGTGCTGTATCTGAAAATCTTCTGGTTTATTCTGAAGTAAATATTTTAGAAATTATTGAAGTAATTAAGCATATTCAACCAAAATTAGTAGTTTTAGATTCTATACAGGTAGTTTATCATCCTGATTTACCATCAACCATCGGTAGTGTAAATCAAGTAAGAGAATGTGCAAATCATCTTATTCATTGCCTAAAAGATCTAAATATCATCGGGATTATTATTGGGCATATTACTAAAGACGGAAACTTAGCTGGACCAAAAATATTAGAACATTTGGTAGATGCTATTCTTTATTTTGAAGGTGAACGTAGCCAAAAATTCCGTATTTTACGTTGCTTTAAAAATCGATTTTCTAGTACCGATGAAATTGGGGTTTTTGAAATTAAAGCTGAAGGTTTAAAAGAAGTTGCCAATGCCAATGATTTATTTATTGATGAAGCTACGCTTAACTCACCTGGTTCTATGGTTTCTGCCGTAATGGAAGGAAGTCGATCTTTTTTAATTGAAGTGCAAGCTTTAGCGGTAAACTCAGGTTATGGAATTGCTAAACGGACTTTTTCTGGGGTAGATCTTAATAGGGCTAATTTAATGATAGCTACTTTAGAAAAAAAATTAAATTTTAAACTTTTTAATAAAGATATTTTTTTAAATATTATCGGCGGGCTAAAAATTAACGAACCAGCATTAGATTTAGCTATTATATTAGCAATAATTTCTTCTTTAACAGAAAAGCCTTTAGGTGGTAAAATAGGGGCTATCGGGGAAGTTGGTCTTACCGGGGAAGTAAGAACAGTTAATAATATCGAAAAACGCTTAAATGAATTGGAAAAAATGGGTTTTACTGAATGTTTAATACCGGCTCAAAATAAGAATCAAAATTTAACGCAGAAAAATATTACTCCGATTTATATTAAAAACATTAAAGAGGCCATAAATTATTTTGTCTCAAAATCAAAAAAATAATGCTTGATTATAATTCTGTTCATAATTCAATAAACAAACTGCGTCAAGAATCTACCAGATGGCAAGCGATTACTGAACTACGACAAATAAATGATATTCAATTATTGCCAATAATAATTAGTTTTATTAATGATAAAGAATGGATTATTCGCTTAGTAATAGCCGAAATATTAGTGAATTTTAACGATTTATCAGTTATTCCAACTTTAATAAAATTGCTTCAAGATCATGATTTTCATGTAGAAAAAAAAGCAATAACTTCACTAAAAATTTTAGCCAAAACTCAATTAGATAAGCTCATTCCATATTTGGGAGATAAAAATTTAAAAACTCGTTTGATTATTGCGCAAATAATTGTTGATCTAACAATTATTGACTATGATTTAGTAAAAAACGCTTTGCTTGAATATAATTATATTATTGCTAATCGTTTATTAGAAATTCTTTCTCGAAAGCCAAATCAAGATATTATAGAATTATTAATTTTTGCTTTAAATATTAAAGCAACCCAAAAAACCGCAATTATTTTATTAGGCGAATCAAAAAATACATTTGCACTTCCCTTTTTGATTAAATTAGCTCAAAAGAAATCTTATTTAAAAAGAATAATTTTGGAAAATATTTTAAAAATAGCGCCTATTAAAGGTTTTGAATTAATTATTAAAGAGATAAATAAAAAATCTTATAATAATTTTCAGTATTTACATACTACCATAACTGAATTCAAAAAAGATATTTTGCCATATTTATTGATTAGTTTACAAAATGAACATATTAATAGAAATAAATTAATTAAATTAATGGAAAATTTAGATCTATCTGATATTGCCAATGAAATTCATGAATTAGCCAGAGAAGATAAAAAAATACGTGATTTAACCAGAAATATTCGCAAAAAATATCCGTATAATCTACAAAAAAGTTTGTTAAAACAAGGAAAACTTTTAAGTACCCAAATTTTAGCTCCCTTGTTAGAAAAATAAATAGGCTGTCTTGAACTGTGATTAAATGATTATTTGATGGACTATGATTTTTGGGATTATTAAGGGCAAAGCCCTTAATGCCGCCGGCAGGCAAATCGGGGTTTAAGGGCGGATCCCTTTAGAAAATACTTACTCCTTTTTTGCGAAGCAAAAAAAGAGTATAATTTTAAAAGCCGAAATGGCGGAACTTGGTAGACGCGCTAGGTTCAGGGTCTAGTGGGGTTACCCGTGTGGGTTCAAATCCCACTTTCGGCAATTGAGTTTGGAGGAGGTCCTTCCATAAATGAAAAAATCATTCGGATTAATATCGCTAACGGTTCTTTTATTATTAGGTCTATTGTTACTATTTGCAAACTGCGGAAAAGTTGCACAAGAAATAACCCCCGATAAACCTTTACAACCTTATTTTAATATTGTTGCCAGCACAGATGTTTATGCTAAAGAGAACATAAAAGTAATTTCTTCCAATTTGAATATCCCTACAAATAATATTTTTACTTTTGATGATACCTCTTTATATTTAGAAATCTCGGGTATTTACAAAAATAATGATGAAATTCAATATAAAGAATTATCTTGGGGACAAGGAATTCTTTCTATTGATACCACTAAAACAGCTACCTCTAATAACACTGAGAAAAAAAACATTTATATATCTAAATGTTTAAATAAAAAAGGTGTTGAAATAAATAATACAGACTCTGGTTGGGCTTATTTAAAATTTGATGATACAAATAAAAAATGGTTAATGATGAGTAATAAAATTAAGAAAGGAGCAAATTATTATTTAGTTAAAGTATCTACCAATAAAAATAAGTATTTATTAAAAATAATTGACGGAACAAATGTTTCTGGTAATGAAACTGTAAATTTAGGGTCGATTATGGGTTATGATACTTTTATTTCTATTCTTTTTATTACAGATATTACCAATAATAAAATTAGTAAATTTATAAATTTAGAGGAATTGAGTCGATTTTATAATGAACAATTTTTTAGTCAATTGAATTATCCTTTTCCTGAAAAAATGAATATTATATTCCAACCAATAAAAGATAATAAATCAAATAACCTTAACCTGATTTTAATAAATATTTATTATCTCAGCAAAACTAATGCTAAAGATGCCATCAAATTAGTAAAAACAATTGATCTTTCTCTTATTAATAAAAAAGCGCAAGATATTTTAATTGATAATATTAATTATCTGGCAGATAAAAATATCAAGGAGAATTAAAATGGAAAAAATCGATAATCAAGAATTGAATTTTGATTTATTAATGGATATACCTTTAAAAGCGACGGTTGAACTTGGTGCAACCAAATTATCTTTACAAGAAATACTACATCTTAAACCCGGATCTGTTTTAGACATAAACCGGTATATCGGTGAACCTGTTGATCTTTTAGTAAACGGAAAATTGCTGGCTAAAGGTGAAGTAGTAGTAATTGATGATAATTTAGGTTTTAAAATAACAGATATTATTAGTAAACCAACTAATTAGTTTATGAATAAAAAGACTATTAAATTTTTCTTTATTATTTTCACAGTTTTTTGTTTAACTTTATTTGTAACCATGTCAATATACGCTGTAAATAAAGGGGTGAATCTTAATAAACTAAATTCAGAAATACAAGCACAAGAGGCGTCCCCTCAAAATAAAATAGCTGTAAAAAGTAAATTTTTACCAAAATATCAATTAAGCGCTAATTTAATCATGTTATTAATGGCATTGATTATTGTAGGGGCATTAATTATTTTTTATTTTCAAAAAAAAAGATATACTAAAAATGATAATTCGTTGTTTACTATTCTTGATTCATTTCCCATAAATAAAAAACAAACTTTATTACTAGTAAAACTATCTAATATGTTATTAATTATTGCCAGTAGTGAAAACAGTTTAAAATTAATCAAAGAAATAAAAGAACCTAAAGCAATTAAAGAAATTTTGCAAGAAAAAGGGTATACTAATTTTGATAATTATTTAGATGCTATTTTGGAAAACGAGAATCAATGAGAATTAAAAAATATACAGCAGAAAATATGACAGAGGTAATAACCCAAATAAAAAATGATTTTGGTCAGGAAGCTATTATTTTACAATCGAAAAATATTATGAAAGGCGGTTTTTTAGGTTTTTTTTCTAAACAATTAGTTGAAATAACAGCTGGAATAGATATAGATATACCGGAAAATTCTTTGGAAAAATTAGAGACATTAAAAGTTGAACCTATATTAAAAAAGGTTAATCAAAAATTTCCTGTCACCAAAAAACTTAATTCCATAATAGAAAAGAATCAAATAGAAATAACTAAAACTAATATTGAAAAACAATTAAAAGAGTTAAACCAAAAAATGATTCATTTGGAATCAGCCATTAATAATTTTAAAATAAAAGAAACATCTGGTAATTTTGAGTATACCAATACTTCATCTGTTATTAATCAATATCTACAAGTTTTAATGACGGCTGGTTTTTCTCAATCTACTGCTAATTATTTGTTAGATCAATTAATATGGGAGTTTAGTGGTAAAGAACTAAGAAATGAAGTGAAAATAAAAGAATTTTTAGAGAGATTTATTTCTGAACGTATTCGGGTTAACGGGATATTAAATTCCTCTCAACAACCGCAAATTATTTTTTTAATGGGTCCTACTGGTGTGGGGAAGACAACAACTATTGCCAAATTAGCGGCGCAACAAAAAATTTTTGAGAAAAAAAGAGTTGGTCTTGTTACCATAGATACTTATCGTATAGCGGCAATTGAACAACTTAAAACTTATGCCGATATTTTAAAAATAGATTTGGAAGTAATTTATTCCCTATCAGAATTTAAAGAAGTTTGTAAATATTTTAATAATTATGATGTGGTTTTAATTGATACTGCGGGATGCTCTCCTTTTCAAGATAGTTATATTAACGAATTACAGACTTTTTATCATTCTGCTAAAGATATTTTAAACCCTTATTTGGTTTTAAGTTTATCGAGTAAATGGGAGGATATTTTAAAAACTATTTCTGCTTTTGATGTTATTCCGTTTAAAAACATTATACTTACCAAAATTGATGAAACAATATCATCAACTATGGTATTAGATTTAATGCTTAATACTGACAAAAATCTTTCTTACCTAAGTAATGGACAAGATGTGCCTGATGATTTGGAATTAATAAATCCTACTAAATTAACAAAAACCATTTTAAGTAATTTAAAAATCTGATAGAATTAATTAATTATTAAGTATCTAAACAAAATATAAAATTGGGGAAGACAGGAGACAGAAAGGGAATACGTAATTCAAGTCAAGTCAAAAATATTATCCTTTTTTCTCCTGTCTCCTTTGTTTGACCTTTTAGCTAAACTTGTAATTATTAGGAGTTATAATGCTTGATCAAGCCGAAAAATTAAGACAATATATTGAACCAACACTTGCTGAGAAGAAATCAGAATTAGTAACTGATAAAAGAATTATTGCCGTAACTTCCGGAAAAGGAGGGGTAGGCAAAACTAATATTTCAGTAAATTTAAGTATCGGCTTAGCTAAGCTTGGCAAAAAAGTTTTACTACTTGATGCAGATATTGGCATGGCAAACGTAGATTTACTGGTAGGTTTAACTCCTAAATTCAATTTACAACATGTATTATTAAACCAAAAATCTTTACCAGAGGTTCTTTTAACCGGACCGGCTGGAATAAATATTATTCCCGGGGTTTCAGGAGCTATGGGTTTTGGTAATCTAACTAACGACCAAAAATCGTTGTTTTTTCAAGAACTTTCGCATCTGGAAGCACACGATTACACTATTATAGATACTTCTGCCGGAATGTCGCAAAACGTAATGAATTTTGTTTTAGCGGCTGATGAAGTATTTGTTGTTACTACTTCAGAACCAACCGCTATGATGGATGCTTATGCCATTATAAAAACTATAATTAAGCATAATCCATCTGCTAAAATCCAGGTTATTCCTAATATGGTTGCTTCTAAAAAAGAAGCAGAGCATGTTTTTTCAACTTTAGACAATATTACGGAAAAATTTCTTGGTAGGCACTTAAATTTACTAGGCTATTTAATTAGAGATGTTAATGTTATTAAAGCAGTAAAAAATCAAAGTCCTTTTATTTTGAGTTCACCGGATTCTCAAGCAGGGGTATGTATTAGAGATATTGTTGCGCAGATCACTAAAACTAGCAAACCACAGGGTTTGAAGTTTAATGGATTAATCAGATTTTTCGAACAAGCTTTTGGTTATAATAAAAATTAATGTATCTGGTTATTGCGTCTAATAATCAGCATAAAATTACAGAAATCAAGCATATTTTTCAAGATCTACCAATAAATGTGGTTAGTTATACTGAATTATTTCCGGATTTTGTTGAGGTTGAAGAAGATGGTAAAACTTTTCAAGAAAATGCTGAAAAAAAAGTTCGCGCCTTTACACCCCAAAAAAATTGTATTTTTTTAGCTGACGATTCTGGTTTAGAAATAATAGCCCTTGATGGTAAACCAGGTATATTCTCTGCCCGGTATGCTGGAGAAAATGCAACTAAAGAACAGCTTTGTCAAAAAATTCTAGCTGATTTACAAAATATTGAGTACAGAGTTGCTCAATTTAATAGTACAATCGCTTTATTATTTCCGAATAATAAATTAGAAATTGTTCAAGGTATAGTTAAAGGAGATATTACTTACGAAATGCGAGGAAAAAACGGGTTTGGTTATGATGCTATTTTCGTGCCAGAAGGTTATTATCAAACTTTTGCAGAAATGGATGCAAAAGAAAAAAATGCACTAAGTCATCGATATTTAGCTTTGCAAAAAGCAAAGCATTGTATTGCTTTTTTTCTACAAATAAAATAAACTTTTTATATATTCATTTTTTTCAGCTCCGCTGAAAAAAATGAATATATAAATTTAAACTCCGGGGTGTAGCGCAGTCCGGTAGCGCACCTGTTTTGGGAACAGGTGGTCGTAGGTTCAAATCCTATCACCCCGACCATTTCAATTAATTCAAATTTTTATAAATCCTTCTGTTTACATCTGTTGACAGATGTAAACATTTTGCATAAAATTGTTTACATCTAATTATTAATATAAACAACTAAATCTATGAAAATTGGTAAATATATTCAACAACCTACAAATTATAAAGCTTTTATACCTAATCCATTTCCACCAAAAGAGAGATTTGATTTTTCGATAAATATTCAACAAAAAGAATCTCAAGCAACAAGGCTATTAGGAAAATTAGATGGCATAACTCAAATTCTGCCTGATATAGATTTCTTTCTTTTCATGTATGTCCGTAAAGATGCTACAGCTTCAAGCCAAATTGAAGGTACAAAAGCTTCAATGCTTGATGCAATAGAAGCAGAAGCCCATACTTCTAATAAATTACCTGAGGATGTTGATGATATTCTCCATTATATAAACGCACTTAATTACGGATTAGAAAGATTAAAAGAGTTTCCGCTTTCCTTAAGATTTATCACCGAAATACATAAAAAATTAATGGATGATGGAGCAAGAGCATCTCATTTTTCTTATCCTGGTGAATTTAGGAAAAGTCAGAATTGGATTGGAGGAACAACGCCTTCGAATGCCTCATTTGTGCCTCCCCCAGTCCCAGAAATGAAAGACGCATTAGATTATCTTGAAAAATTCATGCACGCTAAAAATGATTTTTTACCTTTGATTAAAACAGCTCTCTTACATGCTCAGTTTGAAACTATTCACCCTTTTTCTGATGGAAATGGTCGTACAGGAAGAATATTAATAACATTATTTCTATGGCTTAATACATTAATCGATAAACCAATTTTATATTTATCAAGCTATTTCAAAAAACATAGAAAACTATATTATTCACGTTTAGACAGTTATCATAATGGGGATATTGAGAAATGGCTGGACTTCTTTTTAGATGGGATTATTGAAACTAGTGAATCTGCAATAAAAACTGTAAAGGAGATAAATCAATTAAGAGAAGACGATATGCGTAAAATTCAATCTTTAGGCAAAGAAGCGGCGGAAAGTGGGATTAAAGTATTGAAGCAACTTTTCTCTTTGCCAATTATTAATTCCCTTAAAGTACAAGAATGGACAGGATATACAAGACAAGGAGCACTAAAAGTAATTGATCGATTGTTAGACTTGGATATTTTAAAACAAAAAGATGAGAATCAGACGTATGGGAGGTCCTATATTTATTATAAGTATATAGATATATTTACAGATTAATAAAAAAATTTATTGGAAAATCGTATTTTGATTACAACATTGTCTAACAAGAGTACCTATAAAATTTACCCTTTTATTCCTGACCCTGGTACACTATTTACTTATTGTTTTCGTCTATCTTTCGTATAGACTATCGTATAGTTGGCTTATTTTAAATAATATTTTGTAGACCTACCCTTCCCAATGACTTCTACAATCTCATTTTTCACTAAAGGCGAGATAATTTGATTAACTCTAGCTCTATTAATTTTTAATTCTATTTGAATATCCTGAGTATTAACTTGACCTTTTATTCTCAGCAATTCTAATAATAGTTTCTGTTTTTCAGTAATCTCTATATTCGTTTTTGTTTTAATTTGTAGTTCTTTAATTTCTTCATAAACATCTTTTATGGTTGTTAAAATTCCTTCAGCTACATATTCAATCCAATAAGTAAAATCATAATCTAATTCCCTTGTTTGCTCAATTTTACTGTAATATTTTCTCCGGTCACTTGCAAAATAATTATCTAAATAATAGATATGTTTAGAATCAAATTCCCTCTGATATAAAATCCATTGAGCAAGTAACCTGGCGGTTCTACCATTTCCATCTGAAAATGGATGAATTGAAACAAATTGATGATGAAAAATAGCACTATCAATAATTGAATGCCTACTTTCCGTATTATTAAGCCATGTTACTAACTCTTTAAGCATTAATTCTGTCTTTGCAACAGGCGGAGGAGTATAAATAACAATCCCCTTTTCGTTGATTACATAATTTTGCTTTTCTTTTAGTTTTCCTAGTTTGCTTTGCTCAATTAATTTATCACAAACTATTGCCTGAAGTTTTAAAATCGAATTGAAATTAATTGATTGATTTTGCTGTTTTATTATCCAATTCAAGGCTTTTATATAATTAATTACTTCTTGTTTTTGAGAGAACTCTGCATTAACTGGTTTATTTTCTGTAAGTCTAATTACTTGGTTTAACGTAAGAGTATTGCCTTCAATAGTTGTAGATGCATTAGCCGATTTACTTATAGCTAATTTTTGTAATTTAATAATTTGATCAAATTTAATTTTACTATCGTCTATTTTAGTTTGAATTATGGCTATTTTTTCAATTAAATCTAATAAATAATTGGTAATTCTATATTGAGGGTTGAACATAGACTTATTATATCATATTCGTATAGTTTTCGTATAGTAAATATTATAAATAATTCTCATACAACTTTGGAAATTGTTTTTCATAAATAGCTTTATGCTCTGGCTCTATATTAGGAAATAATCGCCGCTCATAAGCCTTTAAACCTGCTGCAAAAACTGGCGAAGGGTTCACAACCGGTCTTCTTTTATACAGAAAACCAAATGCTTGGTTAAAAGTTACCTTATATCTATACATCAAATAAGCAATAATCACAGTTGAGCTACGAGATATCCCTTGCCCGCAAGAAATTAAGACTCGCTTGTTTTGTGTAAGCGCCTCATCAATAGCTTTAAAAACTTCAGGTAATAAACCGGACAGGGTTTCCCAAGAGGCTATTGAATTATTATCCGGCAAATTAAAGCCAAGTTCTTTTATTTGCGCCTTTTCAGGTTTAGTATAATCAACTTTACCCCGATTAAATTTAAGAGATAAAGCAATGTGGTAAGGATTATCTTTTATCACGGCTTTAAACGCAGAAAAATCACCAATAAATAGATTGGGGATTACTTCCTGTTGATGAACCATTGGATCCCTTTTAAAGTTATCAAAATCCTTATTCACAAAATAGCTATCCACTAATGGCAAAATAAATTTGGCATGATGATTAATTGTACGATTATCGTAATCAAACTTCTCATCAACTTGTATCATTTTCTGTGTAATTGTATCTTCTAAAGAAAATGGGGCATTATAAATTGGGAGATTATCTGCCTTAAGATCAAAATAGTCTTTTTTATATCTAATAATAATTTTACCTTTAGCTATATCCAAAGTGAAAATTTGTGAATTATCCAAATACATCAAAATCTTTTGAAAAAAATTCTTTATATCTTCATGAATAATATCAGTTAAGCCATTCTTAATATCTTTTGTATCTAGACGCACATATTTATCTGGAAACTGCTTAGCTACTTGCATCAACCTTCGAAAAATTTCAAAATAAAGGGTGAAATCTTTTAAACCATTGGCTTTAGTGGGCAATAATTCATAACCCTTCACAAAAATATTAAAATCATCAACTTTTAAGCGGGTATTTAAAAATGTTTTAATTTCTTTAGCATCTGATTGATTATCTAATTGAGCTAAAATATTCTTATGTTCTTTATCTGACAATTCTTGAAACATAAGTGGTGAACATAAATATTTTAACCTAAATTTGTAGAATTCTTCCGGTTTATCTTTTATATAAATTAAGTAGTCAAAAAGAACCGGCAATTTTCTATTTAACTTGGCATCCATTAAACAAACATGTTTGGCATCTGCGCCCTTGCCGGCAGATATTTCTTTACCAGCACAATCTAAAAAATCTATCAGCAAAGCCAACTTTTTATTTTTCGCAGTGATTTTTAATTCTTCCGGAAAAATATAACGGCCTAAATCAAGAAAATAGCCATGTGAAGAAATAAGATCAAACATTAAATCTACTTCATCTTTGGTTAAGCCAAATTCCTGATAGAGTTCTGGATGCTTTTTTAAATATTCAACACCTAATGGACCATGTTCTGCTTCGTAAGTACCAAATGTTTTATAATAAATATCATGAAGCAAAGCAGTATAAACTAATAAACGTTTTTCAGATAAACTTAAAGATTTATAAGTATTAATAATAGTACTTAATGATTGTTTATATTCTTCATAACTAATGTTTTTATTTTTAAGATCATTATATAAAAAATGATAATCTTCAGTTTCTAAACAGCGTAAAGATTCTAAAACATATTTTATATGAGTTGCCTTACTCATGGCATACCCGGTACTTTTATTATTGTATAAATCAGGTATTTTTTTTATTACTAAGTTGATAAGAGTAATAATCTCAGAATGTTTTATTTTAAGAGGGACTTGATCATTCTTTAAAGCAATTATTTTTTTTGCCATTAATATTTAACCTTTAATCGAATTTTTACACATATTTATCGTTAAAAAAGAAAGATAATTTTAGGAAAGGTATTTTTATGTAATTTGGAATTGACAACTCCAAATTACATTGTAAAATGGAATTATGTATGCCAGATTACTTAAAAAACCACTTGAATTAAATCAAAGTTTTTTCCTATTTGGGCCTCGTGGAGTTGGGAAAACAACTTGGCTTAAACAGACTTTTTCTTCAGATAATTGCATTTACCTAGATCTTCTAGAACCAGCACTTTATCAATCTTTATTAGCTATGCCCGCAAGATTAGAAAACTATATTACTTCTACGAATAAATGGATTATCCTTGATGAAATCCAAAGAATACCCGCCCTATTAAACGAAGTCCACCGATTAATTGAATCTAAACAAATCAAGTTTATTCTGACTGGCTCAAGCGCTAGAAGCTTAAGAAAAAAAGGGGTAAATTTATTAGCAGGTAGAGCTTTGATTTTTCATCTTTACCCGCTTACGGCAACAGAACTTAAAGAAAATTTCAAATTAGCGTCGTCTTTATTATTTGGTCATTTACCAAGTGTTTTTCAAGTTGTTGATCCGAAATTTTTTCTCCAGTCTTACGTTCAAGCTTATCTTAAAGAAGAAGTTTTACAAGAAGGCTTAACCAGAAATATCGGTAATTTTTCTCGTTTTTTAGAAATCGCTAGTTTATCTCAAGGTTCAGTAATAAATTTTTCAGAAATTGCCAGAGAAGCTATGATAGAAAGAAAGGTTGTAACCGGCTACTTCCAGATTTTAGAAGATTTATTATTAGCTATCCGTTTACCTATTTTCACTAAACGCACAAAACGCAGAATGATTATGCACCATAAATTTTACTTTTTTGATGTCGGTGTTTTTAGATCAATTCGCCCTCAAGGTCTTTTAGATAGTAATGAAGAAATTGAAGGACCTGCTTTAGAAACTCTCTGTTTGCAAGAAATTCTAGCTATTAATGATTATTTTGATCTAAACTACCAAATCTATTTTTGGCACACTGCCACTGGTCTAGAAGTTGATTTCATTCTCTATGGGCCAAAAGGCTTTTTCGCGATTGAAGTAAAAAGAACTAAAAATATTCATCCTAAAGATTTAAAAGGGTTAAATGCTTTTGCCAAAGATTTTCCGGAAGCCAAACTAATTTTACTATATGGTGGTGATCATGAATTACAAATAGAAAATATTAATATTATACCCGTAGAAAAAGCTTTAATTGATTTAAAAGAAATTTTATACCCCTAGTTAAATCTATTAAAATCCTATGATTTTTAAGCTAAGGTTTGGAATTGGTATATTTAATTATCTATCAAATATACCATACTGGAATAGAGATTATTTTATCAGATAAAGGTAAGAGCGTTTCACCAAGACATATTACAGCTCCTGATCCATTTATTTTTGATAACGTTTTGAAATCATTTCTTACCGGATTTGCTGTTTTTTTAATTTCTACTGGGTACAGCATATTATCTTGTGCTATTATTAAATCAATTTCCTTTTTATCCTTATCTCTATAATAATATAAAGGAGCACGCTTTCCGTTATGCCAATAACTTTTTAATATTTCAGTAAATACAAATGTCTCAAAAATTGCTCCAGACATTGCCCCAATCTCTAATGTTTTAGGACTTGACCATTCAGTTAAATAAGAACATAACCCAGTATCAAGAAAATATAATTTTGGAGTTTTAATTAGACGTTTAGAAATATTATTATGATATGGCTGTAATAAATAAATAATACCTGACGCTTCTAATACAGAAAGCCAATTATGGGCAGTTTTAGGGGATATGCCAGTATCTCTGGACATATCAGCTAAATTAAGTAATTGACCTGTCCTTGCTGCTGCATTTTGTAAAAATTTTAAGAATACTGTTGAATCTGCTATGTTTGCAATATCTCTAACATCTCTTTGCAAATAGGTTTGCACATAAGAAGCATAAAATAAATCTCTATCCATTGAAGAAGATTTAATAACATAACGCCCATCACCATAACCAGCGCCATCTCCGTCACCTGCACCAGAGCCTTCTCCATCACCCCAACCGGCACCTTCAGGTAGTTCCCACATTACAGGAAAAGAACCATTCCAAATAATCTTATATAAATGTTCCAAAGATAAATTATAATAAGCATTCATATATTTCTCTAATTGGGTTTGGATTGGCAAAAATGGTTCAGCGTCAAAAGCTTTTCGTTGCAGTTCCTTTAAAGAAAGCCCTAATAAATTAATAATGCCAATTCGTCCTGCTAGAGACTCGGACACGCCTTTCATTAAATAAAATTGCTGTGAACCAGTAAGCCAAAATAATCCTTTCTTTTCAGAATTATCAACATAAGTTTTAATAATTGGTAATAGCCCAGGCGCATATTGAATTTCATCAATCAATATCGGGGGTTTAAATCTCTGTAAAAAAAGAATCGGTTCTTCTTTTGCCAGTTTTAAATTATTAGGATCATCTAAAGTAACATAATTTCTATCTTCTTTGCATAATCTTCTTAGAAGAGTTGTTTTGCCAACTTGCCGCGGCCCTGTTAACAATAAAACAGGGAAATTATTAGAATTTTTTATTATAAATGATTCAATAGTTCGATTTAAATACATACTTTTTTGCGTCCAATTTGTATTATAAATACATAATAGCCGAAAAAATAGTGAAAGATCAAGCTATTTTTATCAACCTAACACAAAAGAATTAAAAAATCTCCCCACTAAAATAAAACCATTCACATTTTTTTGGCGCCTAAAAATGAGCATTGTCAATTTGCAGAAAAAGGGACATTATTATTTGGGTTTGACATATCGTGGAAAAGATTGTAATAACAAACAACATAATTATTCAATACAATAATGTTTAAATTTGTTACGAATTTATATATTAGTTATTTTAATTAAAAGGGGTTAAATTAATGAAAAATCTGAGCTTACTATTAATACTTTTACTTTTTGTTACTAATTTTATTTATGCAGAGCAAATAACTTTTAATTATGTTATTCCAGCCAAAAATGTAATTTTTGGAGCAGAGAATGCGGATACATCTTCTAATTTGCCATCATCTACAATTAATCTTCCTTCATTTGGTTCAGAATCTATGCAAACCGGACCTTATTCTATAAATACAAACGGAACTGTCAAATTAACTTTGCAATATCCTTATGTGCCAAATGTTAAAGATATAACAACATTATTGCCTGGGCAAAAAAATAAAATAGAATTATATATACCAATAAAAAATAATGACACTATTATTTTTAACTACACTATTAACAATATCCCAGGTCCCTTATTTGGTATTCCTATTGGCCAAAAATGTACTTGGTACCTCATTTTAAAAAGAGATAATACTTATTATCTTATTTGGAAAACGCCTGGAAAATAAATTATTAATTAAACTTAGCTGATTCATAGCCATAAAGCGATATTTTAAATTATATAAAAGTTTGTCGTCAAAAATTATTTTATTACTTTGGCAATATTTTTCAGCGGCTTTTTGTGCTTGTTTAAAATCTTGCCAAATAGTCCAATTTTTTAGTATTTTTTGCGAAACTTTTAACCAAGCAGAATTCTCTTTTGCCATAATAAGTCCCATAGATTTTGCGGATTTATAATTCCAGAGAGACCAATAGATATAATTTTCCTCCAGTATATTTAAAAAATTATCTAGCAGTGCCAGTTGTTTTTTGTAAGGTTTATTATCAATTGGGAAACCAGTTTCACCACACCATAAAGGGGCTTTGAATTTTTGCTTTAGTTCTTCAATAGATAAATCACCAAGGCAATTTTTCTGCATTAGTTTACTTGGATCTGCAGTTTGATACTGCTCAAAATCAAATAAAGGATAATAATGAAATGAATACATAAGTTTGTCGTCATCAATAAAATCTAAATCTTGAAAAAATCGAGCATAATTATTACCTTCAATAATAATAAAATGCTCTGCATCATTTTTCCTGATAGTAGTAATAATTTTTTTATATAAACTATTTAATTTAGAAATTTCTGTAGTTTCTAGACAAGGTTCATTTAAAATATCATATCCAAGCACCCAGGGATTATTTTTGTAAATCTGGCTGATAAAATTCCAGATTTTAATTACTTGTTCTTGAAAATTTGAATTTACCCATAATAAACTTTCTCCCGCGGAATTATCTGAATGCCAATCTGGGTTTTGCCCTCCCGGCGCAGTATGCAGATCTAATACGGCATAAATCTTATGCTTTTCACAAAGCTTAAGTAAACGATTCAAATTATTTAATCCATCTTGAAAAAGATCGTTATCTAAAAAATGATTATGATTTATTGGAATACGAATAGTGTTAAAATTCAAAGATTTTAAAAAGAGAAAATCAGCTTCAGTAATATAACTCTCATAATACTTCTGCCAAAATAAACGCGCTTTTTTAGCTCCAAATATATTTTCTATAGTTCTTCTGATCTGAATTTCCGTACCAGGAAGCCCCAAAAGAAAATGCTCAAGATTGAGATTACCCCACGTAGCTGGATTTCTTGATCATTTTGATATAACTTTGCGTTTCTTAGAATAAAATTATTATTAATGTTAAACTCCTTAAGAATATGATTATAACATGTTTAAATTTTTTAGAAAAAAAATTTAAGCATAAAAAAATCTCATTTTGGCATTGACAATTCCAAATTACATTGTAAAATGGAATTATGTATGCCAGATTACTAAGAAAACCTTTAACTTTAAATCAAAGCTTTTTTTTATTTGGTCCAAGAGGCGTTGGCAAAACTACCTGGCTAAAACAAATTTTTACCGATAAAGAAAGCATTTATTTAGATTTACTTGAACCAGTTCTTTATCAAACTCTACTGGCTAATCCGGAAAAACTACAAAATTACATTACCTCTACTGATAAGTGGGTTATTCTTGATGAAATTCAAAAAATCCCCATGCTTTTAAATGAAGTTCACCGTCTCATAGAAAATAAAAAAATTAAATTTATTCTTACCGGTTCAAGTGCCAGAAGTCTTAGGAAAAAAGGGGTTAATTTACTGGCAGGTAGAGCATTATTGTTTCATCTTTATCCATTAACAACTCTTGAATTGAAAAATAATTTTAACTTAAAGCAATCTTTATTGTATGGTCATTTACCAAGCGTTTTTCAGGTTGTAGACCCAAAAACTTTTCTCGAATCTTACGTACAAGCTTATTTAAAAGAAGAAGTATTACAAGAAGGCTTAACGAGAAATATCGGTGGTTTTGCACGTTTTCTAGAAGTTGCCAGTTTTTCTCAAGGTTCAGTAATAAATTTTTCAGAAATCGCACGAGAAACTATGATAGAAAGAAAAGTAGTGACCGGATATTTTCAAATCTTAGAAGATTTATTGCTTGCAATGCGTTTACCTATTTTTACCAAACGTGCCAAACGTAGGATGATTAAACACCATAAATTTTATTTTTTTGATGTTGGCGTTTATAGAACAGTTCGGGTTAAAGGAATTTTAGATAGTTCAGAAGAAATAGAAGGTATTGCCTTAGAAACTCTATTTTTACAAGAAATTTTAGCTCTTAATGATTATTTTGATCTTGGTTATCAAGTTTATTTTTGGCGTACTTCTACTGGCTTAGAAGTTGATTTTATACTATATGGCGCAAATAAATTTTTAGCCATTGAAGTAAAACGAACCAAAATAATTCACCCTAAAGATTTAAAAGGGCTTAAAGCTTTTGCCAAAGATTTTCCAGAAGCACAATTATATTTGTTTTATGGAGGCGATCACGAATTAAAAATAGAAGATATTACTGTGATACCTATAGAAAAAGCTTTAATTAATCTAAAAGAGATTTTATACTAGATACTAGTAAAAGAAGTCTGAACCACAGATTACGCAGATTACACAGATTTTTGGGAGAAAATGAAATGTCTAAATTATGATTGATATAAAAAAATCATAGTCTATCAAATAATCATGCTAATCACAGTTCAAGACGTTTTAGCTAGTGTTTCGAGTTATAGCAATGAAAAAAATACTACTTTTATTCATTATTGTTTTATTAATAGTACTTGGTTTTTATTTTTATCTGCCCAGAAAACCAATTTTAGATTTTGGCTCAGATAAATTTAAAGACTACGAAATTATCTCAATTCAATATTTTAAAACTGCAGATAATCATCAATTCGTGATAGTTGGCTACAACAGAAATTTAACACCCCCAATTAATCCCAAGGAATTATTATCTGTTTTAGCTGTATATCAATTTTTCACACCATTAAAGGCAAAACTGGTTTATCAATATACTCCGATACTTCTTTCTAATGATTACCCCTCACCTTTACAATTAGAAAAAGTTAGTGTGGTTGAATCTAATAAAAATGATTTGATTTTAGTTACCAGCTGGGGAGAAACCGGTGCAGATTATTTTGGTAGTTTTCCCATTATTATCAGTTACGCAAATAACCATTTCCAGGCTGTAAATTTTTACCAAGACAAATTAATAGATCGCCCGGAAATTAAGCCTTGGGCACTCAATATGCCGGATGTAAAAATCAAAAACTACTATAAATCTGGAAACCAAGTTCAATCAATCTTAACGCAAGGTATTTTTCTTACCGCTAATAACAACCTGGAATTAAAATTTTATGGTGATGATTCACCTAAGGCTGATAATCATAAATATGTTGTATTACCTTTTATAATTACTAATTAAAAATTTCTCATGAACAAAATAATTGCTTATAAAAATAATAAATTAAATTTACCTTCAACTATTAACGGACTACCTAATAACATTATTGGTAAAAAAATTTTTGATTTATCAATAGTAATTTCTTTGCAGCATATTAGCTTATTCAAAGATCTCTTTAAAGATTTAAAAAATGTAAAAAATCTTCATATTTTACCTCAAGATCAATTACATTTAACATTTATAAATCCGGTATTTTTGGATTTCACAAAACCAAGCAGCCAAAGATTAAACCCCGAAAAACAAATTGAGTTATGGCAAAAATTGAATAAATTTATGGAAGATCTATTTTGGCAACAAATCACCTTTCCTTTGGAAATTACTATTGATCAAATACTTATCAGACCTCATGATATTAAATTTATTTGCGATAATAACAGCATTAAATTATTAAAAAACTGTCAGGAATTAATCTCTAGCAAATTAAAAACAATAGATCCTAATTTCGATTTTCCGGAAGGAACACCTTTCCCGGGTATAACCATAGCTAGATTCAAAAGCAATTTTAATAATGAAGATTTAAAAGGGACTATTAAGATATTAGATGTTTACACTAAACAACTTCCATTAAAAATAACTCTTTCAAAAGATTTGTTTTTAGCTGTAATGTTTAAAAGCTTATTTTTACCTTGGGATGCAGATTCCAGCCTCACCCAAAAGGAGAAAAAATAAATGGCTATTACTATTGAACTTTTTCAAGGCGATATTACCACTCTAAAAGTTGATGCAATAGTAAATGCTGCTAACAGTTCTTTAATGGGGGGTGGTGGAGTTGACGGCGCAATTCATCATAAAGCTGGGCCAGAGTTACTTACTTCTTGTAAAGAAATTAGAGCTACTAGCTTTCCTCAAGGTTTACCAACCGGCGAAGCCGTAATTACGCCTGGTTTTAATTTACCTGCCAGTTTTGTTATTCATACTGTTGGCCCAAGATATGGTTTGGAAAATGGACAGGAAGCAGAATTACTTACGAATTGCTATAAAAATTCTTTGGATTTAGCCAAATCAAATAACCTTAAAACGATTGCTTTTCCTTGTATTTCTACCGGTATTTATGGTTACCCAAAAGAAAGCGCGGCAAATATTGCGGTAAATACAATAAAAAATTATTTAGCTGCCTTTCCCGATGCTTTTGATAAGATTATTTTTGCTATTTTTTCGGATTATGATTTTAAAATCTATCAAAAATTATTAAATATGTTATAATAATTATTATTTTTTAGGATACATAAATATGAGCACTAAAAGATTTAGTAGAACAAAATCTATAACTAAACAAAACCTACAAAATGTACCAAGTGATAAACCAGGTATCTACAGAATAAAAAACAATTCTGATGCAATACTTTATATTGGTAAAGCTAAAGGCGGTAGATTACCCGATAGAATAGCAGAGCATAAAGGACAATTTAAAAATGGGACAAAATTTCAATATATCGCTACATCAAGTAAAGAAGAAGCAGATAAACTTGAAAGAAGAGAAATTCAAAAATATAATCCTCTGAAAAACAAAATAAAATGACATCTGGCAATAAGAGTAATCTGGATATAATTTTTTCAATAAAATATTTACTTAATAGAGCTCATGGTCACCATTTATTCACATATGAAAAGGATGAAGATAATACCAGGCATATTGAGGCATTCTTATTATTAGCAACAATATTAGAAGGGATCTTAGTGAATTATGCTTTAGCCGTATTACAAGATAGAAAAGATTTAACATCACTTATGGGAAAAAGAAAAAATAGATATATCATAGATAATGCAATAAATGATTTATATTTACTTGGTGAAATCAATACCCAACAATTTGGTCTTCTTGAAAGATTTAAAAATAAACGTAATGAATATATTCATTACTTTTTCGCAAAAGATATTAAATCAATTGAAAAAGAAATGACTTCACTTTATGATGATTCATCTGATTTAATCTTAATTTTATTCGAAAAATTAGAGAAAAAACTCAAGGGAAAAAATGATATCTAGATTACTACAAAAATTCTTAACCGGAATAGATACTATTTTACCTAAAGAAGAAACTATAAAAATGCTTTCTTCCGGTAAAACCTTGCATATCAAATGGGGCGCGGATCCCTCTGCGCCAGATCTCCATCTCGGCCATATGGTGATTTTGAATAAACTTAGGCTGTTGCAAGAAATGGGGCATACCGTAATTTTTCTCATCGGCGATTTTACCGCCAGAATCGGCGACCCAACCGGGAGATCGGAAACCAGAAAACCATTAAGCCAAGAAAATATCATGAAAAACAGCCAAACCTATCAAGATCAGGTTTTTAAAATTCTGCTTAAAGAAAAAACCCTGGTAAAATACAACTCCGAATGGCTGGATAAAATGTCTGTTTCAGAATTAATTCAACTTGCCGGTAAAACCACTATTGCCAGGATGCTGGAAAGAAACGATTTTTCCAAACGCTTTAAAGAAAATAGCTCTATAAGTTTACACGAATTCTTATACCCTTTATTTCAAGGTTTTGATTCGGTTGTTTTGAAAGATGATATTGAAGTTGGCGGAACCGATCAAACTTTCAACTTACTCCTTGGCAGGCAATTACAAGAGCAATACGAGCAAAAACCGCAAAGCGTTATTACTTTCCCTATTTTAGAGGGGCTTGATGGTGTTAGAAAAATGAGCAAATCTTATAATAACCATATTGGTATAATGGAAGACCCTTCTCAGATTTTTGGTAAAATCATGTCTATTCCGGATAATTTAATTATGCGTTATTTTACCTTATTAACTGATTTGCCAGTTGAAGAACTGAAAGAGAAAGAAGATAAATTAAAGAATAATTTCAACCCGAAATTTTTAAAAGAAGAACTGGGTTACTTACTTGTAACCAAACTTTATTCTGATGTAGAAGCAGACAAAGCCAAAGTCAACTTTCAAAAGATTTTTTCGGAAAAACAATTACCGGATACCATGAAAGAAATTAAAGTTAATCAAGATAAAATCCGTTTGGCAGACTTAATTATAAATAACCAGATTCTACCAAGCAAAAAAGAATTTCAACGGTTAGTTCAACAAGGAGCTATATATTTAGACCAAGAAAAAGTAACGGATGTTTTCTTGGAATTTACTCCTCAATCAGGGCAGGTTTTAAAAGTCGGAAAATTACGCTTTTACAAATTAGTATACTAATTCTAAATTATTTTTTCTCAGGTTCCCCTGTAGTTTTACTCATATATTGTCTTCTTAATCTTTCTTGTAGTACTTTCCTTGGATCATCTATAGTTGGTCTTCTTTCGTAGCGTGGTGTAGGGGGCGGACCTTTTGGCACGTCTAATAAAACTGGACCTCCACTAGTACCTGTTTTAGTTCCTGTCTGGCTTTTGCTACTTAAAGCAATGCCTGGTTTTAGTCCAATAACTCTCATTCTATCTAATTCTGGGGTTCTTACTCTACCTGTTGGTTCAGCCATTTTTCACCTCATATTTTTTTCGCTATTTAAATAGCATTTGTTTTATTTTTTTATTTTAGATATACTTATTTATTGATAAATAATTTACACTTTTTAAAAAGAAATGTAAATGGGATTTATTTGACCCAAAAACTGAAATAGAAATTCACTATTAGTGTCAATTTTTGGGATTTGAAACATTGCATTCCTTCTTCTTACCAGCTAGAATAGTAATTATGAAAATTTCAGCAAAAAAAATTGATTTAATAAAAGAAAATATTGATACCTTAGTTTATTTTGTCTTCGAAGAAAAAATGAAATTACCGGATTTTTTAAAAGAGTTTGATAAAAAGGTTAATGGCCAATTATCTGATATGATTTCGCAGAAAATTATTACCGGTAAAATAAAAGAATTAAATTATCTTTATTCTTGCGGGTTAACAAATATAAATAGGATAGTTTTTTATGGCTTAGGTAAAAGGGAAAAATGTACTTTAAATACTATCAGAAAAAATAACGGTGAAATGAGTAGGGCGTTAAAAAAAGAGAGTATTAAAAGCGTACATTTTATATTACCTGATATAAAAGAGTTCTCGGTTGAATTAATATCTCAAGCTATTATTGAAGGTTTATTAATGGGTTCTTATGAATATAATGTGTTTAAGAGTAAAGAAAAGAAGTTAAATGATTTTTCTATAGAAGAATTAGTTGTTTGTGCTAATGATGAAAAGCAAATACCAATTATTGATGAAAAAATAAAACAGGGAAAAATTTTTGCTCAAGCAGTTAATTTATCTAGAGATTTAGCAAATACTCCATCAAATTATCTAACGCCAGCGCTTTTTGTGAAAAAAGCGCAAGAATTAGTTTCAAATACAAAAGTTAGTTTAAGTATAATAGACCAAAAACAAGCAAAGGATTTTGGCATGGGGGCGTTCTTAGGGGTTGCCAAAGGATCTATAAATGAGCCGTATATGTTAGTGTTAAAATATCAGGGTAGTAAAAATAAAAATGAACAGTTTTCAGCTTTAATTGGTAAAGGAGTTACTTTTGATTCAGGTGGAATTTCTTTAAAACCATCCGAAAAAATGGGGGAAATGAAAGGTGATATGTCTGCGGCGGCTAATGTGCTAGCTTCTATTTTGGCTTTAGCAGAAATTAAAGTTGAAAGGAATATTATGGCAATAATTCCGTTAGCAGAAAATATGCCTTCCGGAAGAGCTCAAAAACCTGGTGATATTGTTACTGCTATGAATGGAAAAACTATAGAAATCATTAATACTGATGCAGAAGGTAGATTGATTTTGGCTGATGCAATTTGTTATGCTGTTAGTTTAGGTGTAAAAGAAATTATTGATATGGCTACTTTAACCGGAGCTTGTTTAGTTGCTTTAGGAGATGTAGCTTCTGCTATTTTAGGTAATAATCAACAGATGGTTGATAAAATGTTGACTGCAAGTAAGATTACTGGTGAAAAGTTGTGGCAGTTACCGTTATTTGATGAATATTTAGAATATCTTGAATCTGATATAGCTGATATTGCAAATTGTGCAGAAGAACGTTTGGCAGGTACGGCAAATGCTTCTAAATTTTTAGAACAATTTGTAAATGATTTGCCTTGGGTTCATATTGATATTGCCGGTACCAGTCATTCAAATAAAAATAAATGGTGTAATGTTAAAGGGATGACAGCAGAAGGTACTAGAAATTTGATAAATTATTTCTTATAGTTTATCGACTATTTTGCAAAATGTTGCAAAATAGTCTTGACTTTTCCGCAAAATGTTGCAAAATAGTCATATGGAGAGATTCCAAACTAATCGTATTTTACAAGATCTCAACAATAATAAAATTGTATTTATTGTTGGTCCTCGGCAGGTAGGAAAAACTTGGTTAAGTAAAGAAATCAGTCACTTTTTTAGTAAACCTATTTACTTAAATTATGATAATTTAACTGACCGTAAAATTATTGTTGAACAAGCTTGGTTATTTGATACTGATCTAATAATTTTAGATGAATTACATAAAATGCCTAACTGGAAAAATTTCCTTAAAGGGCTTTATGATACAAAACCCGATCAATTAAAAATAATTGTTACTGGAAGTGCTAGGTTAGATACTTTCAGAAAGAGCGGAGACTCTTTAGCTGGTCGGTTTTTTACACACCATTTATTGCCTTTTTCTATTGCTGAACTAAAAAATACTACTTATGCTAATGACTTGGAACGTTTTCTTGAACGCAGTGGTTTTCCGGAACCATTTTTGGCAGATGATCTTAACTTTGCTGATCGCTGGCGAGCTCAATATGTTAATGGGCTTATCCGTACCGATATTTTAGACTTTGAAAAAATTCATGATTTAAAATCTCTCGAATTAATTTTAGAACTCTTAAAAGAAAGAGTTGGTTCCCCAATTTCTTACGCTTCAATAGCAAGAGATTTAAACATTGCTCCGAATACTGTGAAAAAATATCTTCAAATTTTAGAAGCTTTATATATTGTTTTCTTCGTTACACCTTATTCAAAAAATATTGCTCGTTCGATTATTAAAGAACCGAAGGCTTATTTTTTTGATACTGGTTTAGTTAAGAACTTAGGTTCACAATTTGAAAATTTTGTTGGTCTATCTTTATATAAATTAATGTATGCCAATTACGATTATTACGGTAAAAATTATAAATTACAGTATTTAAAAACTAAAGAAGGTAAAGAGATAGATTTTTGTATTGTTAAAGATAATCAACTTGATTCTATAATAGAAGTAAAATTATCTGATTCCAATTTAAGCAAAGAGTTGTTGTTTTTTTCAGATAAATATCAAATTAAAGGTTTTCAAATTGTTAAAAATTTAATCAATGAAAGAAAAGAAAAAAATATTGAAATCCGCAGAGCCGTTAATTATTTAAAAGAATTATGGGTATAAACCAAAATTATCATTCTGCCAAAGGCTAAAAAATTCAATTAAAAATCAAATTTCTGATTTTTAGGTATCCTACGATTGGTTTTCTAAATTCATAATCTGATCTCTAATTACAGCCGCTAGTTCAAATTCTAGATTTTGCGCGGCTTTTTGCATTTGTTTTTTCAGGTTGCTAATAACGACAGGTAATTCTGAAGGAGTAATTTTTTCCAGATCCGTTTTAATTTCTTTTAACAGTTCTCGATCTTCGCTTCTAATATCTTTAATCTCTTTAACAATTGTTTCTGGTGTAATGTTATGCTCAAGATTATAAGCTAGTTGTAAATGCCGTCGGCGTTTGGTTTCTTGTACTGCGCGTTCAATGGATTTAGTAATTTTATCCGCATACATAATTACTTTTCCGTTGATGTTTCTGGCCGCACGCCCCATGGTTTGAATTAACGAACGTTCGTTACGTAAAAATCCTTCTTTATCGGCATCAAGAATAATTACTAGGGAAACTTCTGGTAAATCTAAACCTTCTCGCAGTAGATTTACCCCAACCACAATATCGTATTTTCCGGTTCTAAGGTCATGCAAAATATCCAGCCGATCTAAAGAATGCACTTCAGAATGTAAATACTGTACTTTAAGCTGTTTTTCTTTTAAATAATCGCTGATTTGTTCTGCCATTCTTTTGGTTATAGTAGTAATCAGAATTCGTTCTTTTCTTTCTAATACTTTAGTTACCTCGATTAGGATATCGTCAATCTGATTTTTGGTGGGTCTGATGCTAATTTCCGGATCAACCAAACCGGTTGGTCGAATAATTTGTTCTACCAAATTTGGTCCTGTCCAAAGCGATTTTTCAGCGCTATCTTGGCTTAGGCTGTTAGTTAGGTTTAATTCGTAATCTCCCGGAGTGGCAGAAACATAGATGCATTGCTTGATTTTTGCCGTAAATTCCTGAAAATTTAAGGGACGATTATCCGTAGCAGAAGGTAAGCGGAAGCCATAATCAATCAGTACTTTTTTTCTAGCTTGGTCGCCGTTAAACATCCCGCGGATTTGTCCGATACTCGCGTGTGATTCATCAATAATGGTAAGAAAATCATCCGGAAAAAAATCTAAAAGTACAGCCGGGGCTGATCCCGGTTCTCTACCGCTTAAGGGGCGAGAATAGTTTTCAATACCTTTACAATAACCGATTTCATTGATCATCTCTAAATCATATTTTGTTCGTTTTTCAATTCGTTCTGCTTCTACTAATTTGCCGGCTTTTTTGAATTCAGCTACGTGCATGGCTAATTCTTCTTCAATTAGTTTTATACCAGGCTTATAGGTTTCGGACATTACAAAATGCGTAGCTGGAAAAATCTCGGTTTTCATAAGTTCGTTAATGACTTTTTTAGTTACCGGATGTAAAGTGGCAATACGTTCTAATTCATCGCCAAAAAAGTTGAGGCTTATTAGCCAATTATCCCAAGAGGGGAAAATCAAGATGGTATCGCCTTTAACTTGATACAAACCGCGCTTAAGTTCAGTATCATTTCTTTGATAGTGTATGTTTTCCAGTTTTAAGAATAAGTCTTTGCGATTTATTTTTTCATGCAATTTCAAGTTAATAACACTTTCTAAATATTCTTGTGGTGAACCTAAACCATAAATACATGATACTGAGGCTACAATAATTACGTCATTACGTGTTAATAATGAGCGGGTGGCGCTATGGCGTAGGCGTTCAATTTCTTCATTGATATCTGCTTCTTTTTCAATATAAACATCGCGTGTTGGTAGATAAGCTTCTGGTTGATAGTAATCGTAATAAGAGACAAAATATTCAACTGCGTTATTGGGAAAGAATTCTCTGAATTCTGCGCATAATTGAGCGGCTAAGGTTTTATTGTGGGCAATTACTAGGGTTGGTTTTTGGGTATTGGCAATTACATTGGCAATAGTGTAGGTTTTACCAGATCCGGTTACGCCCATTAGAATTTGGTGTTGCTTGTTGTTAAGAACCCCATCGGTTAATTTTTGAATTGCTTGTGGCTGATCCCCGGCTGGTTTAAAATTGCTATTAATCTCAAACATAGTTTAATTGTATCTCATTTGGCGCAAAGCGCCAAATAAGGGGTTTATTAAAGCGGCGGAGCCCCTGGATATTCAAAATATAATTCACCGCAGGTGGAAAAAAACAAAACGAGATGAATTTAGGAGTATTGCAGGATAAGTAAAGTGCTAAATAAGGGGTTTAAGGGGGCTTGCCCCCTTAGAAACAAATATACCTGGCAGGCGTAGCCTGCCAGGTATATAAAAAAATCAAAATGCGGATGAGTTTAAGGAGTATACTGGGGGTGCTACGCACCCCCAGTATACAAAAAATCAAAATGCGGACCAGGAGTTTTAAGGGGGGAAGGAGATAAAAAAACTGGCCCGCTTTAGAGACAATAGACGAATCTATTGTCTCTGCATATTTATCGCAATTGTCAAGGGAATAATTTCAGTTAATTTTTATAATAAGTTTAGAGAATTATGACAGAGTAATATCGTGCCATTTTAATACCCCATTAACTTTATAACTGAGTTGAGTGAAAATACCATCTGTAGCATTATATCCAATATGAAGATCTGGGTCAGTACCATTGGTTGGAATTTGAATTACACAATGTTTTGTAGCTGAAAGTGTTCCTGAAGGCAATGTAATTGATAATGTAAATCCTATATAATATTTTTTTGTAGGATCAATTTTTACATAAGTTTTTCCTACAACAAATTGTACACCGGATATGTTTAATTTTTGTGCAGTTACTTCAGTACTAGTTGAAAGATCATTGGTTGTTACATAAGCTTGAAAATTTGTCATATAATATGGGCTACCACTTGTAGGCGTAGGATCTGGTCCTGGAGAATAAACATTCATATTAAATTCAGTAGCAAAACTCGGAACACTTAAAATTAAACTAGCCAACAATAACATTAATAATTTTTTCATATATTTCTCCTTTTTATATAGTAATATACATAATTATAATCTAAAAAAAAAATAAAACAAGAATTTTAGAATTTATTTTATTGCTAAAAGACCTTCAAAACAAAAATACTTAAAAATTTGATTGATCTTAGAAAAACCAGCTGAAGTTAATATTTCTTGGTTTTCCTCTCTGGTAAGTGGTTGAAGAACACCACGTAATCTAAAATTTTTGGAAATAATATCTTCTGCAGTAAAACCATGATCTATTTTAAATTTCGTGAGCATAGTGCTTAAAATTTCTTGAAATACACCTTGATTTTCATATACTTTTTCGAATAGTATTAAAGCGCCATTCGGGTTTAAACTATTATAAATATTTGCCAGTAATTTTTCCCTTTCACTTATTTTTAAAAAATGTAAAGTATAATAACTAATTATTAAATCGCATTTATTTAACTTTTCTTTAGTAATATCTTTACAGAAAATTTTGATATTGTTAAATTTTTTACAATTATTTTTAGCTATTTTAACCATTTCTTTTTCACTATCTATACCAATAAATTTATTTTGAGGATATTTTACAGCTAAAATGTTTAATAATTTACCTGTGGAAACACCTAAATCATAACAAACTGATTTTTGGTTTAAAAAGAAACTGGCGAGTTCAGTAATAATTTGGTGACCTTCAGTATAAAAAGGAATTGATTTTTTTACGTGTTCTTCAAAATTTTGAGCAAAATCACCGCTAAAATTCCAAGGAGTTTCTTCAATTTTGTTATTAGAATTTGAATTAGAATGAGAGGGTCTAGTTTCCATTATTAATAATTTTTTTTCTGTTTGTAATAAAAATATTCAAATAATCAATGAATGAAATAATAGTAATAAATACAGTTCCCCAAATAAAGAATTCAATTAATAAATTAGGCCAAGAATAAATAAATAACCTTAAATGCTCTAATGGTAACAGTATTTTTGGTAAAGAAACTATTTTAACCGGTACTCTGATTAATAAAATACCGCAGAGAATTAAAGTAATAAAAGTTTTTATCTTACCTAATAATTCTGCCGGCATAACAATTCCTTCTTTAGCCGCAATAATCCTTAAGGTTAAAACTAATATCTCGCGGCTTAATATTAAGAAGACAGCAAAAGAGGATATTACTTGCATTTGAATTAAGGGCAAAAAGATTAGAACCAGCATTTTATCTGCTACCGGATCTAAAATTTTACCTAAATCTGTGACAATATTCATTTTTCTGGCAATAAAACCGTCCAAATAATCAGTAATACAAATCAACGTGTAAAATATTATTATTAATAGTAATAGATAATTGGTTTCAAAAGGAATTATTAAAAAAATTAGAAATATCCCTAATATTCTTAATAAAGTTATTAAATTAGCAAAATTACGGCCCAAAAAATTCATTTTTATTCACTCTGTCTCATTTTATAAAAAATTTCTTCATTTATTTTTTCTGTTAAAATTAAATTTTCTTTTGATAATTTATTTAAAAAATAATCTAATTTAGATTCTTTTATACTTAGTCCAATAAGTAAATCCATGTTTCTTGAAGGTCGCCTTTTTAAAATTTCTATTATATTAGCTTCTATTATTTTTTTATTTTCTGACAAAAAGTCAACTGAATTATTGACTGGCTTATTCTGTTGCTCAATTATTTCAACTGAAAACCCAGTAAAAAATTTACTTATTTTTATTATTTCTTTTTGTGTAGGCTTTATAACCCATTTTTCAGTACCGGGTCTATCAATAGTATTAATTTGAATTTTATCCGGTTTAATTTTTTCAATTTGTTTTTTTAGAGCTTTAAGCTCATTAATTGTATCATTCATCCCAGGGATAATAAATAACTCCAACCAAATTTGATTTTTAAACTCTTTTCGAAATTTTATTAAACCATTAATAATATTTTTTATTTTTAATTGCTCACTGGGTTGCTGAATTTTTTCAAAAGTAATGGGATTAATGGTATTAAAAGTTGGTACAATCAAATCTGCTGATAATAAATCCTTCCTAACTTTTAATTTGGAAAATAAAGAACCATTAGTTAAAACAGCAATTTTGTATTGAGGATAATTTTTTTTCAGATAAGTGATTATTTCACCAATATTTTTTGCTAAAGTAGGTTCACCTGATCCGGAAAAAGTTATGTAATCAATATGTTGTTTGTTTTGTAAGACTTTTTTTATTGCTTTTATAACAGATTTAGTAGTGAAAAAATTACGCCGTTTTAAAGTTAAATCTGTAGTTTTTCCGCATTCACAATAAACACAATTATAGGTACACGTTTTAGCGGGAATTAAATCTATACCTAAAGAAATCCCTAAACGTCTGGAATTAATTGGACCAAAAATAATTTTAGTTGTTGCTAACAATTTTTCTGCCTTTTCGTTCTGGGTCATAAGGTGAAATTACACCTTGGGTTTCTAATTCTTCCATTAATCTGGCGGCACGGTTATAGCCAATGCGTAATTTTCGTTGTAAATAAGAAATAGAAGCATGTTGAGTATTAATAACAATTTCTCTTGCTCGTTCAAATAATTCATCCTCTGAATTAAACCCGTTTTTATCATTTGAGGATAATGGCTCTACTTCAATTATTTCATTTAAGTAATTCGGAGTACCCTGTTTTTTCAAAAATTCTACGACTCGTTTAACTTCTTTTTCATTGATAAAGACACCTTGAATTCTTTGCGGCTTAAAACTACCTACCGGCATATAAAGCATATCTCCTCTACCAAGTAGTTTTTCTGCACCTGGCATATCAATAATGGTTCTGGAATCAATTTGAGATTGTAAAAAAAAGGAGATTCTTGAAGGAATATTAGCTTTAATTAAACCCGTAACAACGTTTACACTTGGTCTTTGGGTAGCCACTACTAAATGAATTCCGGTAGCGCGCGCCATTTGGGCTAATCTACAAATAGTTGTTTCCACATCCTGTGAAGCAACCATCATTAAATCAGCTAATTCATCAATTATTACTACGATATAAGGCAAAGTTTGACAATATCTGGCTAAATCTTCTTCCAATAAATCCGCATCTGTTTGAAAAGTAGAAATAATTTTTTTCTTGGCCTCTTCTTTATCGTTTTGCCATAAATCGTTTAAATTTCTGATAAAACTATTATAACCTTCAATATTTCTTACCCCAACTTTAGAAAATTCTTCATAACGACGTTCCATTTCTAGGATAGCCCATTTTTTTAAAGTTGCCGCGGCTTTGTTAGGGTCTGTAACAACCGGAGCTATTAAATGTGGAATCCCTTCATATAAACTTAATTCTACTTTTTTAGGATCAATCATTAAAAATTTTACTTCGCTGGGTTTTGCCTTATAAAGAATAGATAAAATAATGCTATTTACACACACACTTTTTCCAGAACCAGTTGCACCGGCAATTAAAACATGGGGCATTTTAGCTAAATCCATTAATATGGCATCACCGGTAATAGTTAAACCTAATGCGGAAATTAATTTGGATTTTAAATTTAAAAAACTGGTAGTTTCAAAAATATATCTTAGAGAAACAATATCAACATTAGAATTAGGTACTTCAATCCCAATTAAAGCTTTACCGGGGATAGGTGCTTCAATTCTTACGTCAGGCGCGGCTAGTTTTAAGGCAATGTCTTTTGAAAGGGTGGTTATTTTACTTATTTTTACCCCAATACCTGGTTCAAGCTCAAACCTGGTTACGGATGGTCCAGGTGTAATATTGATAACTTTAGCTTCTACCCCGAAACTTAACAAAGTTTCTTCCAAAAGCTTAGCTTGCTGAGAATATTCACTTACTTTGTCTTTGGATTTAACAATCGATTTTGCGGTATCTAAAATAGAAATTGCCGGAAAGCAATAAGGTTCATCTTTATCTGAATCAGGATTATGATCTTTTTCATTAGTCTCATTAGATAAATCTAAGATTGCTTTTTTGTTATTAATATTTTTTCTATTTTCAAAAATACTTTTAAATTTGTTTAAAATTTTTGGTTTTTGTTCTTCTTCTGTTTCTTCTTTTAGCATATCTTGCTTAATAGTTGGAATTACATTTTCTTGTTCCTCTATTGGTTTCGGTAAAATTATTTTGATTAATCTAATAAAAGAAAAATTAAAAAGTAAAATAAAAGAAATAATAAAAAAACCTACTAAAAATAAAATAGTGCCTTCATAACCAATAATTCTGGTTAATATGAAATTACCTGTGAAGCCAACAATGCCACCATTTTTTCCATTAAAAGAAATTTCGGAAAAAAATTGCGGTTTACCTGCAATAAATAATTCATAAAGTAAATCGAAAGATAAAAATAAACCTAAAAAAGAGAAAATGTATTTTTTCCAAGAAGTTTTTAAATGGAAAAATAATAAACTGACCGCAGATGCTAAAATAAAAAAAGGTAAAAAATTGACAGTATTACCAAATAAAGATCTTAAAATAATTTCATTAATAAAATGACCTAAAATTCCCATTGATTTTGGCATATTAATGGAAAGGAAAATAAATAAAGCCAAAATAATTAATATTACAGCCCAAATTTCTTTAATAATAGAATTTTTTATCCGAATTTTTTCACGATACTTTTCTATTTTAGCCATAAATTTATTATAGATTGGGAATAAGTATGTAGCAAGGCATAAGTATATTGGCATCTTATTTAAAGGGAATAATTGTAACAATTAACGACGTCAAAAATTGTTAGGAATTCCTTAATAAAATCAAGATATAATATTCAATACTTTTTCAGTAATTTTGGGAGATCTTTCAAAAATCCTTTTAAAATTAATCTGTTTTAGTGCTTCCTTAAATCTTTCTTCTCTAGGTAAAGTGGCTAATCTTTCTGATTCTTCCGGTGCTATTTCTAAAACAAAAGGTTCATTATTTTCTGGATATTTTGTGTCATCAGAGGGGTAACCAGTAGAAAAAACGGTTATTAACCCATTTTCACGATATGTTTTACCAATATCCAGATTAGCTGCTTCATGCGCTCTGATGATTAAATCAACATCAATAGCGGCTAATTCTTTATGAATTTTTACTACATCAAATTTTAAACCTCCACCAGCACCTCTTGAATGATTATAATCGTAGCGATCATCTCCAGGTAGTATAGCTGGGTCTCCCCAAAGCATATTACATCCTGAATGACAGGTTGACAGAAAAGATCTTAACGAAAGATTAAATCCATCCCGATTGTTATAAAAAGGGATTCCGCCGTGAAAAAATATTTTTGTGTTTAAAATTGCGAAATAAGGTAATTGTTCAAATAGTTGTTGAATACTATCTTGGCAAGCTTTATTAGTAGAAATATTTATTCCATATTTTTCTTGAATCTCATTATAAAAACCATCTCTACTATTAATAGTTTTATCTTCATGATTACCTCTGATTAAAATAATATTATCGGGAAATTGTTTGTGTAATTCTAATAAAAACAATAATACTTTAAGAGATTCTTTTCCCTTATCAACATAATCGCCAAGAAAAATCAGTCTCAATTTTTCTCCTTTTAATAATCTTGGTAAAATATTATAAGTTTCCAATATTTGTTTTAAAGCTTCTAAATCTCCATGAAGATCACCAATAACAAGGTGCTGGTAGCCATCATTTTGAGGTAAAATCACGGCTTTTTTCTCTTCGGGTCGTTCTGTTGCAATCAATTCTGGTTCAACTAAATGTTCATCGGTATAAGCTGTTACTGGTTTTGATGCCCCAGTAATAGTTTTGTCTTCGTAAATATCTTTAGTACCACGCCATGCTACTTTAAATCTGGTAGTAGCTTTAAATTCTTGAGCTCTTTCAGCAAAATATTTAGATAATTCTTCCGGATTACCTTTAAATGAAGCGGCTAGTTTATCAATAGATTGCGAAAACTTTGTTAAAGGATCTTGAAACTTATAAATCCTTCTTATGGTACCAATATCAATGGGCGAAGTATTCATCAATCCATGACTAATAGGAGGATTAATAATCCCTCTTTTAGCTAAATATGTTTTAGTATCTAATTGTCGTGGATTTACTAAAACTCTTTCTAGTCTTTCTTTTGGTGCAAATCTAACACAATCACCCATAAATCCCCCCAAAAAATTTAAGGAATAAGAATAAGGAGTAAGGAATTGGTAAGCATTATTCTATTTCCTTGTTCCTTGCTCAAATTTTTCTTCCTAAATAAGTTATTACCATTAAGTGAAATTTTTGAAACATGTGGGAGTGAATTACAATTAGAAAAATGGAAACAGGAGACAGAATACAGAAGCCAGAAGAAAAAAATTCCAAAGTGGTTCCTTTTTTTACTGTCTCCAGTCTCCTGTATTCTGTATTCTTGTGTAGATATTCCTTTTGAGGCGGCAGTTCCGAAAATAACTCAAGCCGTGCCAACAATATCCAACATAATTATGTTTTTAGTCTTGTCACTAACTTTGACAAAATCCGCAATTTCTATCCCCAGAATAGCTATGATTTGATTATCACATAGCAAAATAGGTATTGAATCTCTCTCAGATTGAGGTATTTTGCGGTCTATCATGAATTCTTTAACTGATTTTTTGTATTGGCAATTGAATGGTGTGAATTTATCGCCGGGTTTACGGTTACGAATAACTAATTTATGATTTTTGATTTTATCGAAGTCTAGAAATAAGGGGGCAAGCCCCCTTAAACCCCGAGGGGCTTCGCCCCTTTTAACCCCTAAAGTAAAGATTATTTTCTTTTTATTCTCCTGAATTTCTATCTCTTCAGGGATACTGGCTAATTCATAATTAAAATTTACCAAACTAGAAATAATTTTTTTGTAAAAAATTATTTCATCTGGGCTGATTTTGACAAATTTATTTTTTGCCATCTGAATTTTTCCGTTCTTTTTTATTTTAATGTAAGTAATTATTTTTTCGATTAGTTTACTTTCAATTTGAAATTGATTTTTCGTAAATCTATTAGCTAATTCAAACAATACTTGTTTTTGTAAAAAAACAGGCGCGTTTATTAGATGCTTACTTTTTATTTTAATTCCATCATTAGTAATTTGGGATTTTGCTAAAATTGGGGTAGTTAAACTAGCAATAAATTCTCTTTGTTCATTGAGATAAGTAAATAATTCCCGAAAATTCTTTTTATATTGATGATTAATTTTACTAAAAATAGGTAGAATTTCATTTCTGATGCTGTTTCTTGTATAAATATTATCAAAGTTCGTTTCGTCAATAATATAATCAATTTTATTATCACTAAGATATTCTAAAATTTCTTTTTTACTAAAATAAATTAAAGGTTTAATAAAGAATAAGTTATTTTGATATTCGGTAATAGGTTGAAATGGCGATAAATTGCTTTTACTTCCTCTAATTAACCGATGAATAAATGTTTCGCAGATATCATCGAAATGATGTGCCGTGATGATTTTATTTATACTTAATTTTGTTGCATAATTTATTAAAGCTTGTTTTCTTAATATTCTCGCTGTAGTTTCAGCCGATTCTTTTAATTCTTTAGCTGATTTCTTTACATCAAATAATTCTATAAAACCCTGAAGTTGTTGCTCTTTAATTAAATTGCGTATAAATTCTTCTTCTTTATCGGCAGATGTCCTTAGATTATGGTTAAAATAAACAATGAATATTTGATTTTTGGGAATAATTTCTTTTAAAACTTCTAATAAAAAACAAGAATCTGGACCACCGGAAAAAGAAACTAAATATTTCTGCGAAGAATCAAGCAGGTTCTTTTCTTTAATTTTGGCAACTGCTTTTGCCTTTAAATCTTGATTCAAAACTATTATTAATTATCGATCTCTTAATTTTGATAAGAGAATTAAAAATTCAACGTAAAGCCAAACTAAAGTAACCATTAAGGCAATGGCGCCAAACCATTCCATATATTTTGGTAAATTATTGTGAGCGGCATTTTCAATGAAATCAAAATCCATCACAATATTTAAAGCCGCAATAATAATAACAAAAATACTAAAACCAATACCTATTAAACCGTTGCTATAAATAAAGCCAACTGGCATATGAAATAAACTAAGGATTAAAGAAACAAAATATACCAAAAAAATTGCAAACGTTGCAGAAATAACACCTCTTCTGAAATTATCGGTAACTCTTACTATCCCTAATTTATAAATTAAAAACATGCCAAACATTGTTCCAAAAGTTAAAAGTACAGCTTGACTTACTAAACCCGGATATTGAGCTTCAAATAAAACAGAAATACCACCAATGGCAAAACCTTCTAGAATAGCGTAAATTGGAGCAGTAATATGAGCAATTTGTTTTTTGAAATAAGTAACCATTAAAGCAATAAAGCCGCCAATAGTACCAATAAAAATATAGGGAATAATTAATCCAGGACTGTTATAAGCAAAAGCCCAGACCCAGCCGGCAGATAAAACTAATAAAAGTAATAATATACCTATTTTATTAACCGTGCCTTCTACGGTCATACCTCGAGCGGTTTCATCTGTTTGCCCATAATAACGATTTTTTGAAAACACTTCCGGTTGAAGTAATGGATTAGACATTAGATACCTCCTTTTATACTGAAAAGAAAATAATCTATTCAGTATAGAAAAAATCAATTTTTACTTGACTTTTTTTATATCTTTAGTATATCTTAACAGAGAAATTGTTTAGGCTCAAGGTATTAGGCACTAGGGTGGCTCGAGGCACAAAGGCACAGAGGCACAAAGTTTAGCTCAGGGTGAAAAAACAGGGGTTTAAGGGGGCTTGCCCCCTTAGAAAACAAATCTCTCTCGTATACCCATAAGGCTAAGCCTCATGGGTATATATAAAAAATGGAGAATAAAATGGCAGAAAAATTAAAAAAACAAAATACTAAAACAGAAAAGAAAAAATCAGTTAAAGAAGTTACTTATAAAAAAATTATTGCAACTTGTGCATGCGGTGCGGAATATGAAACTGGTTCAACAGTAGATTCTATTCGTGTAGATATTTGTGCAAATTGTCATCCGTTTTTTACCGGTGAAAAAAGAATTCTGGATAGCGAAGGCCGCGTAGAAAAATTCTTGAAAAAATATCAAAAAAAAGCTTAGGCTCAAAGTTTGGTCCAGGAAAACCCTATCGGGAATTGAAAGGGATGAAACCCCTTTCGGAAAATCAGTCTTTTCCTCAGGGGTCTTAGGGGACGAAGTCCCCTAGGTATATAAAAAAAATCGCCTGGCTACGCAAGCCAAAAGAGGTGATAACTTATGACTATCAAAATCGAACTCGAAAAATTTGAAGATGTTATCCATAAATTTAATGATATTGAACGAAAGATCAGCGATCCGGAAATAATTCAAAACACCAAGCTTTATCAAGAATTATTAATTCAACATTCTGAACTCAAAGAAATTGTTGATAATCTGGAACTATTTAAAAAATATACCGAAGAATTAGCTGAGGCAAAACAGCTTTTAACTGATCCGGAAATGAAAGAAATAGCAGAACAAGAAGTTGCAGAACTAGAAGAAAAAATTAATAAAACAGAAGCAGTCTTAATTACTTATTTAATTCCTCCAGATCCTGATGATAAAAAAAATGCTTTAATAGAAATCCGTGCTGGCACCGGCGGCGAAGAAGCCGCCTTATTTTCTTATGATATTTTTAGAATGTATTCGCATTACGCAGAAAAACATAATTGGAAAATTGAAATACTTTCTGAAACTTTGGCTAGTTTAGGGGGTATTAAAGAAGTAGTTTTTATGGTTTCCGGAAAAGGTGCTTATAGTAAGCTAAAATTTGAAAGCGGAACTCATCGTGTACAGCGTGTTCCGGATACCGAAGCTTCAGGTAGAATTCACACTTCCGCAATTACTGTGGCAATAATGCCAGAGGCAGAAGAGATTGATATCAAAATAGATATCAAAGATTTAAAAATTGATACTTTTAGAGCACAAGGTGCGGGCGGGCAACACGTTAATAAGACCAGTTCTGCTATAAGAATTACTCATATTCCAACCGGAGTAGTGGTAGTTTGTCAAGATGAGCGTTCACAATTTCAAAATAAAGACAAAGCTATGCGGATCTTACGTACAAAACTTTATGAACAGCAAGTAATCAATCAACAAAGTGAAGAGGCGGCTTTAAGAAAAGCACAAGTTGGTTCTGGCGATAGATCAGAAAAAATTCGTACTTATAATTATCCGCAAAATCGAGTTACAGACCACAGAATTAATTTAACGCTATATTCTTTGGATGCTTTTCTGGATGGTGAGCTTGATCCTATGATTGATGCATTGATTGCCGAAAGTAATTTGGAAAAGATTGCTAATTGAAAACTTACTTAGATTTATATCAATTTGGAAAAAATGAACTTGCTTCTGCAGATGTTCTTGAAGCAGAAATAGAGAGTAAATTATTACTATTTAACATTTTTGATATCGAAAATGATTTCTTCCTAAAAAATTTAAACCAAAAGCTTGATACTGTTCAAAATAAAAAGAAAATTGACACATTTAAAAAATTTATTCATAAAAGAATTGAAAAACAAATACCAATTAGTTATTTAACCAGAGAAAAAACTTTTTTTAAGCATTCTTATCAAGTTGATAAAGGTGTTCTTATTCCTCGTCCTGAGACTGAATTATTGGTTGAGCTAATTTATGATCGTTTTAAAAATGCTTCAGAAGATTTAACTTTTTTTGAGATTGGTGCCGGTACCGGAATTATTAGTATTGAGCTTAGTTTTTTATTACCGAAAGCCAAATTTTATAGCTGGGAAATAAGTAAAAAAGCTTATAAGTGTGCTGTAAGTAACGCAAAAAAATTAGGCGTTACAAATGTTGAGCTTATTAACGAAGATTTTTTTCGGGGGATAGGCACTAGGCAAAAGCCACTAGGCACTAGGGGGGCTCAGCACTCAACCCTCACCCTCCAGCCCCCTCTCCCACTTCGGGAGAGGAGGAGTAGTGCGAACAATTCCAACAAATCCCTCTCCCAATTGTGGGAGAGGGTCAACGAAGTTGGGGTGAGGGTTAATCAAGGAGGCTTGCCACCTTCTCACTTAATCATTATAGGTAACCCACCATATATTGCTAAAAAAGAACTAAAAACGTTAGCTCCGGAAATTCTTCTTCATGAACCTTTAAAAGCTTTAGACGGTGGGAAATCTGGTTTAATTTATTATAAAAAAATTATTAAGTTGCTCAAAAATCTCTCTTTAATTACAAAAAAAATAAATTTTTGCCAAGTATTTTTAGAAATTGGTTACAATCAAAAACCAGCCTTAATAAAACTGTTGGAAAAAAACAGGATTTCAAATTACTTGTTTTATGATGATTTTAATAATCTACCAAGAATCTTAGAATTCAGTATCTACAAATATGTTAAACCTCTTTACAATAAATAAGAAAAACTCTATTATTATCTAAAAAAATATCAGTATTAGGAGAAGAATAATGAGTTTAATAGCAGATGTTTATGCTCGTCAAGTAATAGATTCAAGAGGAAACCCTACTATTGAAGTGGATGTTTTAACTGAAACCGGTGCTTTAGGAAGAGCAATTGTACCTTCTGGTGCATCAACTGGTTCAAGAGAAGCCCTTGAATTAAGAGATGGCGATAAAAAAGTATACCAAGGAAAAGGTGTTTTAAAAGCAGTAGAAAATGTTAATGATATTATTGCGAATGAAATTATTGGTTTTGATATTACTAGTCAAAAAGAAATTGATGAATTAATGATTGAACTTGATGGCACAGAAAACAAAAGCAAACTTGGTGCAAATGCAACTTTAGGTGTATCTATGGCAGTTGCTAAAGCGGCGGCGGTTTCATTAGATTTACCTTTATACCGCTATCTTGGTGGTGTATTTAGTCATGTATTGCCTTTACCAATGATGAATATTTTAAATGGTGGCGAACATGCTGATAATAACGTAGATATTCAAGAATGCATGATTATGCCAGTTGGCGCAAAAAGTTTTTCTCAAGCTATTCAAATGGGTTCAGAAGTTTTTCATAATTTAAAAAGCGTATTAAAATCTAAGAAATTAAATACCGGTGTTGGTGATGAAGGTGGTTTTGCTCCTGATTTGAGCACAAATGCTGAAGCTTTGGATTTAATCTTAGAAGCGATTGATAAAGCGGGTTATAAAAGTGGTAAAGATATTAAAATTGCTTTGGATGTTGCCGCTAGTGAACTTTACAAAGATAAAAAATACGTTTTCGAAGGAAAACCAAAAACTAGCGAACAAATGGTCGAATATTATGAAAAATTAGTTAAAAATTATCCGATAATTTCAATTGAAGATGGTTTAGATGAAAGCGATTGGCAAGGTTGGAAATACTTAACCGAAAGATTAGGTAATAAAATTCAGCTTGTTGGTGATGATTTATTCGTAACTAACGTAAAAATTTTAAAAGAGGGAATTGAAAAAAATATTGCTAATTCAATCTTAATTAAAGTTAACCAAATTGGTACAGTAACGGAAACTTTAGCCGCTATTGAAATGGCAAAAAAGGCAGGTTATACCGCAGTTGTTTCTCACCGTTCTGGTGAAAGTGAAGATGCCTTTATTGCGGATTTAGCAGTAGCTACTAACGCTGGACAAATTAAAACTGGTTCAATGTCTAGAAGTGATAGAATTGCTAAATATAATCAATTATTACGTATTGAAGAAGAATTAGGTTCTACGAGCAAGTTTTTAGGACTTAATGCTTTTTATAATTTAAAATAAATAAGTGGCTTTAAAAGTAAAATTATTTTCTCCTTTTACTTTGATACTCACTGTTTTTTTAATTTTATATTTAGGCACTATTGGAATTAAAAGTTTTTTTCGTTATAATGTGTTTAAAAAGGAGCAACAAGCATTATTTGTTGAGTTGGCTGAAAAGAAAAAACAAAACGAAATTTTGAAATGTGAATATAAAAACTTGAAAGAAAAAGCTTATTTAGAATTTATTATCAGAAAATCTTTAGCTTACATAAAACCAGGTGAACGTGTTTATAAATTTTATTATGACGAGGAAAGAAAATGAGTGAAGCTTCATTACCGATTGGTGAAATATTAGAAGGTACTGTTACTAATATCACTAATTTCGGTGTATTTGTAAAATTAACTAGCGGAGAAGAAGGTTTAGTTCATATTTCAGAAGTTGCTAATGAGTATGTAACAGATATTTCAAAATACGCTACAGTTGGTGATCAGGTTAAAGTTAAGGTAATGGCAATTAAGGGTAATAAAATAGAATTATCAATTAAAAGAACACAAGAAAAACCAGTAGAAACTCCTTTTTTAAATAAGAGAAGTAAAAATGATGATTTTGAGGGTATGTTAACGTCATTTTTAAGAAAATCAGATGAAAAGCAGACAGATATAAGACGCAATTTGAAGATAAAGCAAGGAATGAAGAAAAAAAGGAAATAAAAAGCCAAAAATGCAAAATGCAATTATAAATTGGCAGTATAAGATAAATCAAATTTTATTCGAAGATCAGATCTCCTACACTTACTATGGCGAAATTTTAAATTCTCAAGAACCGGTATTAATTTGGCAGTATAAAAAACAATTTTTATCTCCGGAAATTGTAAATAAATTGTTGTTATTTTCTCAAAAAATTAAGGCAATAAAACATCCTAATTTTACTCCATTACTTGATGCTTTTTGTTATAATGATAATTTCTATGCAATTTATCCTCATGAAGAGGGTTTTAGCTCCTTAGGTACTTTTATTAAGGAAAATCTTAATGCTTTTAATGAAAATCAAGTTTTCATTATTCTGGAAAAAGTGATTTCTGTTTTGGAAATATTGGAGAAAAATAGGTTGGTATACGGAAATATTAACCTTTTTTCTATTTTTATTAATCGAGATAAAGAAATTCGAATTACTAATATATTATTCCCTTTATTAATAATTAAACCACAAATATTTAGTTTAAATAATTTAGAAGATGGTATTTTTTCTGCTCCGGAATTACTGGGAAAAGGTGAATTTACTGTAAAATCTGATATTTATAGCTTCGGTGTTTTGGCTTATTATTTATTAACCGGTGAATGGCCTTATAAATATTCTGAAAATAGACAACATTTAATAAAAAATTTTCAAAATTCATTCGTTTTACCGCAAGAATTGAATCCTGAAATACCTTTATACTTAGATCAAATAATAAGAATTTGTTTGGCTAAAAACCCTGAAAAACGTTTTAATTCTTCTGATAAATTAAAATTAGCTTTTTCTGAACAAAAAGAATTAAATAGTCAATTATCGGAAATAGACCAAGTGGATGCTAATGAATTAATTGAAACCAGAAAACCAGAATTAACTAAAGATTTTTATGCAAATTATTCAAGTGATAGTACTAAAATGATTAAAATTGGTGCTGTTATTTTAGGATTATTTATAGTTTTAATTATCGGCTATATTTCTTATGTTTTTTATTCAAAATCAATCCCAGATGTGGCTGTCCCTAATGTAGTAGGTTTAACCCAGGAAGAAGCGATGGTTATGCTAGAAGAAAGTAAATTAAAGGGAGTGATTAGCGGTGAATTAACCAGACCAAGGTTGGATCCAGGTACAGTGATAGAAACTCATCCGCCGGCTGGCAGATTGGTGAAAATTAATCGGGAAATACAACTTTTTATTGTAAAAGAAGGACCGGTAATAGTACCTGATTTAGTTTCAAAAACTTTTCAAGAGGCAGAATTAATTACTAATCAAGAAAAATTCAATTTGAAAATTCAGAATGAAATATATTCAGATACTATCGGAAGGGGTTATATAATTAGTCAGGAACCAAGTGCTAATTCAGAGGTTGCTAAAAATAGCGATATTAATGTAGTTATTAGTAAAGGTTTCCCAGTAGAAATAAAATTAAAGCAAGATGGTTTAATTTATAGTAATAGTGAGAATCAAGCTACTATAGCTGTTTCTATTATGATTCCTCAAGATTGGAAGCCTCAGCAAATTACTATTTATAGTATAGGAAACAATAAAAAACAAAAATTATTTAGTCAAAAAATGAATCCGGGCGATAGTATTTACGAAGAAGAATTAATTATAAATAATAATGATGTAGTAAAGGTTTATTTTAATAATAAACAAGCGGTTTCTGAACCTATTATTATACCAAAAGATAAAATTAATCAGGATAATACAGAACCATATCAACAAGATAATGAAGAAATTCCATCTGCTGACGAAATTTAGTAAAGATTTAATTCAAGATTTATTAAAAATTGCCTCAACCAAAAAGGGGTTAACTACTCCTAATCCCATAGTAGCGGCTGCGGTGGTTAAAGATGGTAAAGTAATTTCTCTTGGTACTCACATTTACGCAGGGGAAAAACACGCAGAAGTAATTGCGTTAGAAAAAGCAGGAAGTTTAGCAGTAGGCGCTGATCTTTATATTACTCTTGAACCTTGTACACATTTCGGTAAAACACCTCCTTGTGTTGATAAAATTAAAGCTTGCGGAATTAAAAGGGTTTTTTATGCGATTAATGATCCAAATCCGTTAGTGAAAAAAAATATTGCTCTGTCTATTTTAGAACAGGCGGGCATTCAAGTTTTTTATGGTATTTACGGAAAAAAGGCGAGGCGAGTTAATGAGGTATTTATTAAGAATCAAATACAAAAAAAACCATTTGTAGCGCTTAAAGCAGGTATGAGCCTTGATGGAAAAATTGCTTTAGCAAACGGAGAAAGTAAATACATCACTGGGCAGAAAAGTCTTAAAAGGGTGCATCAGCTACGTAGAGAATATGATGCGGTTTTGGTAGGTGTAAATACGGTTTTGCAGGATGATCCGGAACTTAACATTAGGTTTGAACCGGATTATAGTTTGCAAGTGAAAAGAGTTTTGAAGAAGTATAATTTAGATGAAAAAGAGAATGTTGATTTATTAATAAATCAACCTAAAAAAGCGCACTATAAAATTATTTTGGATGCAAATTTAAAAACTCCTCCAGAAGCAAAAATTTTTAATACTGATAAAGTAATAATTTTTACTTCTCTAGCCGAGGTAAACTCAGAAAAATTAAAAGCACTTAATAAAAATGCACAGATTTTTTACGTAAATACAACAAAATATGGCTTAAATTGGCTAGAGATTTTTGCTAAATTATTTGAATTAGGCATAATGAGTGTTTTAATAGAAGGCGGTCAACATGTTTTTACTTCGGCAATTGAAGCAAAAATTGTTGATAAAGTTTATTTTTTCTACGCTCCTAAATTAATCTTAGGCGAAGGTTCTATTAGTGTATTTGGCGGTGAAAATATTTCTAAATTAGATCAAGCAATTTCGCTAACGAATATGAAAATTCAAAAATTAGGGGTGGATTTTTTGGTGGTTGGATACATTTAAATCAAATAACATAATGGAATGGCTAATATGTTTTCTGCAAGCAAGACAATTTCCTTGCCACGGTATAAAAATATACCAAAATCAACTTTTTCTTTTTCAGCAGACATGAAACTTTTCATGCCTCTTAAATGAAACGGCAGAATTGAACTAGCTGATTTTACTTCTATTGGTATTAATTTTTGACCGGTATTAATAATGAAATCTACTTCAGCGCCATTATTAGTACGCCAATAATATAATGAAGGTTTTGGAATAAAATTAATTAATTCTTTTATTAATTCAGTATAAACATGAGTTTCAAGAATTGCACCCCATTCACGGTTATTTTGCATAGATAAAATATTATCATTTCCGATAATAAAATTAACAATTCCCGTGTCAAGATAATATGATTTAGAGCTTTTAATCAGCTGCGTTCTTTTATTTGAAAAATAAGCATAAAGCTCTTTACATTGATAAGAAGTTTGCAATAATGAAAAATATTTTTTTACCGTATTATTCGTAATTCCAATATCACTTGATATTGATGATGCATTAAAAATATTCCCGGTCTGAAAAGCAAGAATTCTATAAACTTTTTGAAAAAAATCTAAATTTGCAATTTGTCCTAATTCTCGAACATCTCTTTCCAGAAAAGTTGAAATATAATTTTGTAACCATATCCATTTATCTTCCAAGGATTTTAAAATAGCTAATTTAGGATATCCTCCATATAAAATAAAATCTAATAATTGTTTTTCATTGATTATATTCAATTTTGAATCTAATAATAATTTTTTTAATTCTTTAGCTGTGCTACTTGAAATAATTTTTTTAAAAATATTATTGGATGGTATTAACAAATATTCAGATAAAGAAAATGGTAAAAGTTCAATTAAGCCTATTCTTCCTGCTAAAGACTCAGTTATAGATTCCATTAATTGAAAATTAGCTGAACCTGATAATATTATTTTCCTATTTTTTTCATTATCAACAATATTTTTTACAGTATCAAAAATTCCAGGTATTTTTTGTGCTTCATCAATTACAATATTTTTATCATAATTTTGGAAAAATAGCTCTGGATCTTGTTTAATTTGTAAAACTAAACTTCGATTATCTAATGAAAAATATTGCCAAGATTCATCAATATAATGTTGTATTAAAGTTGATTTACCTGATTGTCTGGGGCCGGTAATGGCAATAACCGGAAAGATTTTTAACATCTTATCAATGTAGGGAATTATTTGTCTTTTATGATACATTATTTATATAATACCATATAATATGGAAATGACAATTCAAATTTATATGGTATTATTTTAGAAAAATTCTACTTGTAAGACAAATCGATAAAGAATACAATTTTTGCGATGAGAAAATGTCAAAAATACCGTTTTTTGTTAGGGATATGATTTTTTAAGGGGCGAAGGCTCATCGAATTATGCAATAATGTGCAACATTGAAAATAAAATAGTTGCACACTATTGCATGATAATTTAAAATATATATATGTTATCCTATAACGTATCTGATGAAAGTGTGAAAAAATTAAAAGAAATTAATCAGAAATTTGAACATTCTCGTTTAATTTTAGCTACTTTTTCTGAAGACAAAAAGGCTTTTATTCGAAATCAATCTTATATCAGTAATATTGGGGCTTCAACCAGAATTGAAAATGCAATATTAACCAATGAAGAGATAGAATGGATTGATACTGAAATCCTTAGCGAGCCACATCAAGAATTCCTTAATAAAAAAGAGTTTATTCTTAATAAAATATCAAAAGATAAAGAACGTAGTTTGGAGGAAGTAGCTGGTTATAGAAATTCTTTGCATATAATTTTTACTACTTATAAATATTTATATCCTTTAAAAGAAGCAGATTTAAAAGGTTTACATCGAGAAATGTTGAAATATTATAGTAAGGCAGAGCATTTTGCCGGTGAATATAAAACACAGAGCAATAGTGTAATCGAAAAAAATCAAGCTAATAATAAAATTAATACTGTTTTAAAAACAGCAGATCCAGGTGTTATTACGGAAACTTCCATGCGAGATCTTTTAACTTGGTACAATGAAAATTTAAGAACTTTTCCTTGGGTAGTTTCGGTTGCTGCGGAATTTATTTTTCGATTTTTGGCAATACATCCGTTTCAAGACGGAAATGGTAGGTTATCGCGTTTGTTATTTCAATTAACTTTAATTTCTACTGATGAGGCTTGTTTTCAAGAAATTGTTCCTTATTTGGGTTTAGATAGAAATATTGAAAAAACCAGAAAAGAGTATTATTTAATGCTAAGAAAATGTTCAAATGGTGTTTTTAGTGTTGATTCAACAAAGTATCAATATCAATATCTTTTGGATTATTTTTGTAAGATATTATTAGATAGTTTGAAAAATATCGATTTTTATGCCCAAAAATATGATAATTATCTTCAATTAAGTAACACGGCATTTAAAGTGTTAGCATGTTTTAAAAGTGAACCGGAAATAACTATGCAAACAAAAGATCTTGTTTTTAAACTGAATATACCAAGAAGGACAATAATTTATTCTTTGGAAACTTTAGTTGAAAAAAATTTTTTACAAAAATTAGGACAAGGTGCTGGATTAAGGTATAAATTAATTTTTTAATTAAAAACCGTGAGAGATCTTTCTAAAATCCCATTCAAATAAGCAATTAAAACACCATAGTTGGTAATTGCCACGTTTTGTTTTTTAGCAAGGTTAATCCTAGAAATAATTAATTTGCGGTTAGCCATACAGCCGCCGCACTGTACAATCAATTTGTATTTGCTAAGATCTTCCGGAAAATCTTTACCAGCGGAAATTGCAAAATCTAATTTTTTTCCGGTAAATGTCTTTAACCAATTTGGGATTTTAATTCGCCCAATATCTTCGGCAATCGGGCGATGAGAACAAGATTCGGCAATTAAAATTTTATCTCCGTCTTGTAATTTAGAAATTACATCAAGGGCTTTAATATAGGCAGGTAAATCTCCGCGATGGCGAGCATAAAGAATGGAAAAAGAAGTAAGAGTGATATTATCAGGAATAATTTCTTTTACTTTATGAAATGCTTGAGAATCTGTCACCACTAAAGCCGGCTTTTCTTTACAGTTTTTTATAGCGGCATCAAGTTCATTATCGGTAACCGAAATAGCAATGCCGCCTATATCTAAAATTTCTCTTAGGGTTTGAACTTGCGGTAGAATAATTCTGCCCACCGGTGCTTCTTTATCAATCGGTATTACCAGAATAACCGTATCTAAAGGTTTAACTAAGTCTTTAATAATCGGAGGGGCTTTTTCCAGATTTTCTAATATCTCCACTACTTTTGATTTTATCTCATCAATTCCTTCTGTAGTAATAGCAGAACAAATGGTATGAGGTAGATTTTGGTGCTCGAGCTGGGAGATAATTTCTTTTCGTTTTTTTTCGTTGATAATATCTATTTTATTTATTACTGGTAAAAAGGGGATTTTTTTTTCTTTAAGATCAGTTATTAAATTGAGTTCAAAATCAGTTAGTCCAAATTCATCTATAAGGAGTAAGGCAAAATCGGTTTCCAATAGCTTTTTTTTAGTGCGTTTAATTCTTTCTAAACCAAGATGTCCGGAATCATCAATACCGGCAGTGTCGGTAATTACTATTGGACCAAATGGTTGCAATTCGTATGCTTTTTCTACTGGGTCAGTGGTAGTACCAGCTACATCAGAAACAATGCTTTGTAGTTGGTTAAGAAATGCGTTCATAAAGGAAGATTTGCCAACATTTCTTCTACCAAGAATGGTAATATGTAAACGACTAGCTTTAGGGGTAATTTCCATAGGGAAAGTGTACTCTTATAAAATAGTCAGGTCAAGGAACTAGTAGGTACAAAGACAGGGGCGAACGACCGTTCGCCCGTACAAGAAAAAAATCTTTCTTCCTCAGGGTTTAAGGGACGGAGTCCCTTTTCATAGTATTCTTGCCAATCCTCCCCCATAAAATCTAATTAAAATAATAAACCAGTCTTAAATAACCATAAGTATTATATTGACCGAACTCACTTTTATTTGAACCAGTAAATAGTTGTAAACCAGTGGTTAAATTCATGTTTTCTGCTATGTTGGTATCTAATGCTAAACCCCAAAAAATACTGCCGTCAACTATATTATAAATGTTAGAAAAGGTTAAATTGTTTAAAGGATCTAATAATTTGCTAAGAGTTAAACCTAAATAATGCCTGGCTAAATTCCAATTGATATTAGAAAGAATATTAGTGTTATAATAAATTAAATTATCAGCCCCGATACCATTATAAAAATATTCACCTAAAATAGTATAATTATTTCCGAATGCATAATCTGCACCTATAATTGCTTTTAAATAATTTCTATTTAATTTATGATCGTTAAAATAAGTTATTTCTGTTCTTACTTCCACCCCAGTAGTCAATAAGTTGCTTTCCATTTCAATACCAGCCATTCTAAATTCTGGGCTGGATATATATACTAAACCAGTATCAACACCTAGAAGCATGTTTTTGTAAACTGCTCCATATTTATCTAAAGCATAATTATTATTTAAATTGCCAATTACTTGAATAAAAGATAAATCATCAAGATAATAATGATAATTAAGTCCAAAAATACCTAGTCGTTCGTCTTTCTCTACACTTAATGCATTTACCGGATTATAAACATCAATGGGGGTCCATAATCTGCCAACACCCATAAAAACTCTTTGTAAACCTAAAGTTGCGGTATTATTTTCATCTTGATATTCTCCGTAAATACGATATAAATACATTCTACCTTTTAGATGATCAGTATTATAAATTTGCCAATAAGGGTTAAAAGGTAAATCTGCATTTTCTTTACTAGCATCAATATATGCAAAATTATTTAAACTCCATCCAGCAAAATTTTCGTAATCAAAAATTGTTTTAAATTTCCATTTTTCATTTAGATAAAGATAATCGGTTCTAAAGCGGTTATAATTAACTAAGGACCAAGGTTTATCTGGTATAAAATAAGGTAAGGTATAATTGGTATCGGAAAAAATTATGCTTTGTTCTTCAGCATAATTAAGATTTATTAAAACGATAAAAAATAAAAATAACAGAAAATTTATTCTTATTAATGAAGATATTTTTAATATCAAATGGATTAACCTCTTGCCTAATAATAACATAAATATTATAAAGTAAAAAAGATGATTGATCTCCAGATTCATTTATAAACCTGACTTTTTCTCACCTTTAAAGTATTATATATTAATAGTGTGGCTTGCCACGCCATATAATATATAAGGAGAATTTATGCGTTTTACAAATTTATTTTGTCCAACTTTAAGAGAGGTTCCAGGCGATGCGGAAGTAGTTAGCCATCAATTATTATTAAGAGCTGGTTTTATTAAAAAATTAGCGCAAGGTATTTATTCTTTAATGCCACTTGGTCAAAGAGTAATTAGAAAAGTAGAACAGGTAATTAGAGAAGAAATGAATAAAGTTGGGGCACAGGAAGTGTTTATGCCTTCAGTTATTCCAGCCGAATTATGGATGGAATCAGGTCGCTGGTATAAATACGGTAAAGAATTACTTAGGTTTAAAGATCGTCACGATAAAGATTATTGTTTTGGTCCTACTCACGAAGAAGTAATTACTGATATGGTAAGAAACAATGTAAAATCTTATAGGCAATTACCAGTACATTTGTACCAAATTCAAACTAAGTTTAGAGATGAAATCAGACCCCGGTTTGGTTTAATGCGCGGTAGAGAATTTATTATGAAAGATGCTTACAGTTTTCATGCCAGTTACGATGATTTAGATAAAACTTATCACGAAATGGAGAAAGCCTATACGCAAATGTTTGCCAGGTTAGGTTTAGTTACCAAAGGTATTGAAGCAGATAGCGGTGCAATTGGCGGGAGTGTTTCCAAAGAATTCGTAGTAATTTCTGATACCGGAGAAGATCAAGTGGTAGAATGTCTAAAATGCGGTTATGTGGCAAATTTGGAAATGGCGGAGAACTCAGGCATTAGGCAAAAGGCACTAGGCACTAGGGAAAACTCAGAACTCGAAGGGCTCGAAGTACAAAATGAAAATTCATTGGAATTAGTTTCTACGCCGAATGTTACGAGTATTGAAGATCTAAGTTTATTTTTTAATCTACCGGCAAAGCAATTTATTAAAGCAGTTTTTTACTTGGCAGATCAAAAACCGGTTATTATTTTTGTAAGAGGAGATCATACCGTAAACGAAGTAAAGGTAATGAAAATTCTCAATTGTAACGAATTAATTCCGGCAGATGAAAAAACTATCCAAGAAGTTACTGGTGCAGAATCTGGTTTTACCGGTCCAATTAATCTGCAAAAAGAAGTACCTCTATATTTTGATATTGCACTTAAAAATTTAGAAAATTTAATTATGGGGGCAAATAAAAAAGATTTTCATTTTAAAAATGTTAATGTAGCTAGAGATATTAACCCAAAAGAATATTTTGATCTTAGATTTGCAGAACAGGGAGACGCTTGCTCCAGATGTAAAGAAGGTCAGTACCAAATTAATCGGGGAATTGAACTTGGTCACGTGTTTAAATTAGGAGATAAATATTCAAAAGCTATGAATGCAGTGTTTTTAGATCAAAACGGTAAAGAACAGCCTTATATAATGGGTTGTTACGGAATTGGAGTAGGGCGTACTATGGCAAGTGTAGTTGAACAAAATTATGATAAGGATGGCATTATTTGGCCAATTAGTTCAGCGCCTTATTTGGTGGATTTTATTCTTGCTAATACTAAAGATGAAGAGTTAAAAGCTGTGGGCGAAAGAATTTATCAGGATTTACTTCAGGCTGATTTAGAAATAGTTTATGACGATCGTGATGAATCTGCAGGTATAAAATTTAAAGATGCAGATTTAATTGGGTTTCCAATTCAGGTTATTTTAGGTAATAAATATAAAAATGAGCAATTTTTGGAACTAAGACTACGAAAAGATAAACAGAATGGTTTACTTTTACGTGAAAATGATTTGGTTGCAAAAATCAAGGAAATTCTTAATGGATAATATTTGGATTCCAGCCATTATTTTAGTAATGGTTATAATTTTTGCTGTTAATCCTAACAACAACAAAGTTAACGGAGCCAATAATGCTAAAGAGGAAAATATACGTGAAACAAGAGCTGTTAGTGCTTTTTTTGATGAAGAAGAAGAACAACAATTAGTTCAGAATCAAGAGAAGGTAAAGCAGAAAGAGCAAAACATTTCATCTTTCAACGGGCAAGTAAGTGAAGATGATCTCGATTATTTAACAATTTATAATTACATTTCTAATAAGTTCAAGAAAATTCCCAGAGATGAAGCCGAAGAAATTTCTATTTATATCGTTGGTTTTTCTAAAGAAAAAGAGATAGATCCTAAATTAACCGCGGCATTAATGGAAAGAGAATCTGGGTTTAATCGGTATGCGGTCAGTAGGTCAGGGGCAAAAGGGTTAGGTCAGTTAATGGATGTTCATTTTGATAGTATGAATGTAAAAGATCCTTTTGTAATTAAAGATAATATTCGGGTAATGGTAAATCATTTTGCTTATTTAATAGATTTATTTAAAGAAAGCAGTGAAAAGTTTGAGATGGCGATAGCGTGTTATTTACGCGGTTATGGAAATATTAAACGGAATGGGGTAGATTACAGAACCAATAAATATATTGATAGTGTTATGAACACTTATAATAAAATTAAAGATTTTAGTAAAAATTATGCTAAAAATTAACGGTTAGAAAATTGCTTGAGATAATTTTATTCTTGTTTAAATTTTTTTTATTATTTTCAGGTTTAGGATTAATTTTTTATTTTGATATAAAAGAAAAAATTATTCCTGATTTTATTACGTTGCCACTAATTATTTTGGGGTTAGTAATTAATTATTTTTTAACCGTAAATTTGGTTACTTATTTTTTTGCTATGATATTAGGCTATCTTATTTTTTGGTTGATCAATTTTGTAGGCAAATTAATTTATAAAAAAGATGTGATGGGTGGTGGTGATGCAAAACTAATGGCTTTAATTGGTGCTTTTGTTGGTTGTAAATTAATGCTTTTAACTATTTATTTTAGTTTTATTTTTGGTGGAGTTTTAGCTTTATTTTTAATTATATTCAAGTTAAATAAAAAGGGCGACTATTTACCTTTTGGACCAATTATTATTATAGCTTTAATATTTTGTTTGATTTTTAAAGGAAATATCCCCGTTGGGATTTGAACCCAAGGCCTTCAGATTAGGAATCTGACGCTCTATCCAGCTGAGCTACGAGGACGAGTTGTTCTTGTAGCTCGAGGTGGCTAGCCACCTCGAGCTACAATTTTTTGGAAGCGATGTAATTCAGGGAAATCTAAACTAGGGTTTAATTCAGTTTTAATTAAAGCTTTTTCAATTTCTTCTTTAACTGTTGGGTCTTTTGGGTTAATCTGATATTTCATTTTAGCTATGTAATAATCTGGGTACGGACTTTGTGGGTCTTGCCCAATTAATTCCTGATAGGCATAAATAGCTTTTTGATAATCACCTTCTTGCCTGGCAAAAATTGCTTTTAAATGAGGGTCATTAATTTTTAATTCATTAATTTTTTCTTCAATTATACTGGAAATTATTTGATTTCTTTTTAATAATAATAATTCTTCTTTTCTTTTTTCATAACTGACATTTTTAATAGGACGATAATATTTTTTGATAACTTGAAACAAATAATAACCTTTACCGGATTTAATTGGTTCAGATATTTGACCTTCTTTCAAAGTAAAAATAATTGTGCTGATATTTTCCGGTAATTCAAAATAATCAACTTTCCCCATATCGCCATTTTTTCTTTTAGTTAAATAATCTTCCGAATACTTATTAATGGCAGTATTAAAAGAAAGACCTTTTGTTATTTGATCTTTGATATTTTGACAAAGAATAAAAGCAGATTTATCATCACGTTCATTACCGGTTCTTATTAAAATATCTTTTAATTGTAATTGAATTACACTATTTTTAAGGTCTTCATTAGTTAATTGTAGATTTTTTAATAAAATCTTTATATTTAACGTTATTTTGTTTTAATATATTTAATAATTCTTTTTTGTCTTTAATTTTATATGTTTTGTAAAGGTTATTTAAAGCTGAATTGATCTCATTTTTTGAAATTGTTACTTTATTTTGAATAGCAATTTGTAGAAAGACAGTATCTTCGAGTGATTTCAAAAAAGCTTGTTGCATAATTATTTCTAAATCATCAGGAGTAATTTTCTTTTTTCCTTGTTCACTAAGAGAATAAGCTAATTTATTGAGATAATTATTATAAGAATTTTTATCAATAATCAGGTTATTTGTATAAGCTAGTTGATTCTCCGGATTAACAAGATCTTGTTTGTTATTTTTTTCTTGCGTTTTTAGAAAACCAAGATAAATTGTACCGGAAAACATAGTGGAAATAAAAAAGATAATAATTATCCAAGTAATTAGTTGTGCTTTTTCACGCATAAATTTAACCATTTTTTGACCTCTTTAATGAATGGCTTACTGAAATATAAGCACCGAATAAGCCTAAAATCGCACCGGTTAAGAAGATAATTAAATAAAGAATATATAATAAGTTTTTATCAAAAACTAAAGGAAAATAAGGTAAGATATTTTGAATTTTTAAAGCAATAAAGAAATAAGTAGTTCTGAGAAAAAGAATAGTAACAATGCCGGAAAAAATCCCCATAATTAAGCCTTCTATTAAAAAAGGCGCTTTAATAAAAGCATCTGTGGCACCAACTAAATGCATAATATTTATTTCATCTTGTCTGGCAATTATGGTTAACCTGATCGTATTTATTATAATAAATAAAGTCGCTAAGGTTAGAAGAATAACTAGAGCTAAACCAATGTATTTAGTGATATTGGCAAATAAACTAATTCTTTCTGCAACTACTCCGCCGTAAGTAGTATCAGTTATTTCTTTAAATGATTTCAGAAAAGTAACCATTTCTTTAGTTTTACTGGTATCATATAATTTGATTTTTAAAGCATTTGGCAAGGGGTTATCTTCAATAACAGCTTGTATATCTATATTACCGTATTGTTTAGAAAAAGCATCCCAAGCATTTTCTTTATTAATAAAGGAAACATTTTTTACTTCTTTTAAGCTTTCAACTTTTTGTATTAAGCTGTTGATATTTTCATCTGTAATATTATTTGCCAGATAAGCTCTAATTTCTAATTTAGATACAGCAAAATTAACTAAATTATTTAGATTAATGGTTAAAAGGAGGAAAACCCCAAAAACAATTAAAGAAATAGACATGGTAAGAATAGTCAAAAAAGCCATAAGGCTTGATCTTTTCATTCCTATTAATGCTTCTGCAATAAAAAAATCAAATTCATTTAATCTCATTTTAATTATAAGTTCCTAGATGTTCATCTCTAATAATTTTGCCATTGTCTAAAGCCACGACTCTTTTTCTCATAGCATTAACAATGGATTTATTATGAGTAGCAACAATCACTGTAGTTTTACGAATATTAATTTTTGCCAATAATTGAATAATATCCCAGGAAGTATCAGGGTCTAAACTACCGGTAGGTTCATCTGCCAGTAAAATAGATGGGTTATTAACAATGGCTCTGGCGATACAGATTCTTTGCTGTTCTCCGCCCGATAATTCTGAAGGTAAATATTTCATTTTTTGAGTTAACCCAACTAATTCTATTACTTGAGTAACTTGTCTGCGGATATGAGCCCGTGAATAGTGCATTACGCGTAAAGCAAAAGCAACATTTTCGTAGACAGTTCGTTTTGGCAAAAGTTTGTAATCTTGAAATATTACGCCTATTTTTCTCCGTAAATAGGGTATTTGTTTAGCTGTAATTTTGCTTAGAGGGAAATTATCTAAATATATTTCCCCTGCACTAGGTTCTTCTGCTTTAAATAAAAGATTTAATAAAGTTGATTTTCCAGCACCAGAAGAACCAACTAAATAAACAAATTCATCTCTAGCTATATAAAGATTTATATTATCTAAGGCTTTAAATCCATTTGAATAGATTTTAGATAAATTTTTAATTTGGATCATATTTTTGCTATAATTTTTTTACAAACTGAATAAATATGTGTTTCTGTTAAATGGAATTTTTTTAATAATTTTTCCGCTTGACCGGATTCTCCAAAGTGATCATTTATGCCAATAAATTCCATTAGTTTAGGTTGATTCTTACTTAATACTTCAGCTACAGTGCTACCCAATCCGCCAATAATATTATGTTCTTCTACGGTTACAACTGCTTTTGCATCTTTACAAATTTCCAGGATTTCTTTAGCTATAATTGGTTTAATAGCACTTACATTTACAACTTTTGCATTAATACTATCTTGTGTTAATAAGGTTTGTGCTTTTAGTGCTGTATCAACCATAATACCGCAAGCAATTATAGCAATATCGGCTTGACCTTTGGTCAAACCGATATTGCTATAATTATAAGGGTCAAATTTGTAGTTTTCATCAAATACCACCGGTGAAGCGGCTCTTGGTAAACGAACATAACAAGGTCCTTGGATATTTGCGATATATTTAATAATTTCTTTTGTTTCGTAATAATCTGCCGGTACAAAGACTTTCATGTTAGGGATAGCCCTCATAATAGCAATATCTTCTAAGGCTTGATGACTGGCTCCATCTTCTCCAACTGTTATCCCTGCATGAGTTGCGACAATTTTTACATTTAAATTTGGATAACAAACTGAATTACGAATTTGTTCCCATGGTCGTCCTGAAGCAAACATAGCAAAGGTACTCACAAATACGGTTTTACCAACAGTTGCTAAACCTGCGGCAGTACCAATCATATCTTGTTCAGCAATTCCCATATTAAAGAAACGTTCCGGAAAAGCTTTGGCAAAAAAAGCAGTACGGGTTGACCCTGATAAATCGGCATCAAGTACTACAATATTAGGGTTTATTGCTCCTAATTCTATTAAAGTTTCACCATATGCATCACGACACGCTAATTGATTAGTCATTTTTATTTAGTTCCTCTAAAGCTAATTCGGTTTCTTTAGGGTTTGGGGGAGAACCATGAAATTTTAATGAATATTCCATAAAAGAAACGCCTTTACCTTTTACAGTTTTTGCTAGAATAATGCTTGGTTTACTTTTAACTTTTTCTGCATTATCTAAGGCAGTTAGAATTTCTTTAAAATTATGTCCGTCTACTACAAATACTTCCCAACCAAAAGCTTTCCATTTATCAACTAATGGTTCTAAATTCATAATATCTTTGGTCATGCCATCAATTTGTTGATGATTACGATCAACAATAACTGTTAAATTATCAATTTCGTAATGGGCAGAAGTCATAGCCGCTTCCCAGATCATTCCTTCTTGTAATTCTCCATCACCCATTAATACATATACTCTGGAAGATGATTGGTTAAGCCTTAACCCTAAAGCCATACCATTTGCAATAGATAAACCTTGACCTAAAGAACCAGTAGAAATTTCAATACCAGGTAAATGGCAACGGCTAGGGTGCCCTTGTAAACAACTGTCCATTTGTCGGAATTCTTGTAGAAGTTCAGGAGCGAAATATTTATTTTCTGCCAAAACTGCATAATAAACCGGTGTGCAATGACCTTTTGATAAAACAAACCTATCTCTATCTTCCCAATTAGGATTTTTAGGGTCAAAACGCAATTTATTGAAAAATAAGGCAGTCATAATATCGGTAGCCGAAAGCGAACCGCCTGGATGTCCAGATTGAGCACAAGAAACCATTTTAATAATATGAGTTCTGATTTTATTGGCTATTTTTTTCAGTCTTTTTATTTCTTCTTGTTTAATCATAAAAAATTTTAATTTGTTATTTTTTGGAGTAATTGAACTCTTGAACTCCAATTAAAAATATCATTAATAATTATTAATATCATTAAACTAATTAATACGACTGCCCCTGTATTATTAATTATAGATTCAATTTTTTGATTTAAAGGTTTTTTCATAATAAATTCAAGACACAGTAATACTAAATGCCCTCCGTCTAAAATCGGAAATGGAAATAAATTAATTACGCCTAAACTAATACTGATAATGGCCATAATATTTAAAAAATAAAGTAAACCGCGGTTTAATTGAAAAGAAGCTAGTTGTATTATGCCAATAGGCCCAGCCATTTCATTAAGAGAAACTTCCCCTCTAACAAGCATCCATAAACTTACAAAAACTAATTTAATCGTTTTACCAGTTTCAATAATACTATAAGAAAAAGCAGAAATAGGGTTAAAATGAGTAATTTTAGTTTCAAAATAAATACCAATTCTCCCTAATTTTTTATGTTTTATTTCAGGTATTACTTTTAAAATAAGGGGTTCGGAATTACGAATAATTTCAATAGTTAAAACTTTGTTGCCGGAATGTTGAATAACAGGGATGAAATCTTTTTCAATCTTATTTATTTTATTGGAGTTAATTTTTATAATTTTATCACCAGCAACTAAGCCGGCTTTTTCTGCTGGTGAATTAGGCATGATTTTATCAATAGTAGTAGTTGCTTGCGGAACACCAAGTAAAGAAAATATAACTAAAAAGATTAAAAATCCGAACAAAATATTAACTAAAGAACCAGATGCAATAGTAAAAAAACGATTTAAAAAAGGTTTTTTATAATAATTAATTTCATCAGGAATAGTTTCTTTTTTATCTGTATCTAAACCGGCAACACTAACAAAGCCGCCTACAGGAAAAGCCCTTAATGAATAAGTTGTTTCTTTGATTTTTTTAGAAAAAACTTTTGGTCCCATGCCAATACTAAATTCCAAAACGCCAATTCCGCTAGCTTTGGCTATTAGCATATGACCAAGCTCATGAACAAAAATAACAATACCTAAAGCAATTAAAGTAATAATTATAGCTATCATAAAGTTGTTTCATATAATAACTTATTTTTGTTAAAATTTTAAGGATTAATTTTATAGGCACTATTGATTTTTGGGGTTTAAGGGGCAAAGCCCCTTAGAAAATTAATCTTTTTCCCAGGGGTCTTAGGGGACGAAGTCCCCTAAAAAATCAATCTCTTTCGTATATCCAGGTGGCGAAGCTACCTGGATATACACCAGAAAATACATTATTATGTACACCAAATGAGAATAAAAAATAATTTTAATAAGAATAGTATAAATTATGACCAACATGCAGGAATTCAAAAAATAACAGCAGAGGATTTAATAAGTTTTTTACCTGGAAAAAGTTATTCTGATATTCTTGAATTAGGTTCAGGAACCGGTATTTTAACCGAAAAATTAATCAGGAAATACCCTCAATCTAAAATAATAGCACTAGATTCTTCTGAAAATATGATTAAAACTGCCAAACAAAAAATTGTATCACCTCAAGTAACCTTTATTTCTGATGATATAATGAGTTATTCACCAACCACTAAATTTGAGTTGATTATTGCTAATGCTGTATTGCATTGGCTGGGAGATCTGGAAGCTTTTATAAAAAAATATAGAAGACAGCTTAAATTTAGAGGAAGAATGGCTTTTTCTATTTTTGGTCCAAAGACTTTTAATGAACTAGGTTTTTGCTTAAAGCAAATGGGTGTTTTTGAACCAATTACCAGTGAAAATTTTTTTCATAAGGATTTTATTAGAAGTGAATTTAGTAAGTTCGGGTTTTCAGCTACAATTGAAGAAGTTTTATATAATATTGAAGTTGCTGATTTAATGGCTTTGTTAAGAGGTATTAAATATACCGGAACTAGAGGGTTGGGTTTAGAATCAAAAAATATTTGGACAAGAAATTTCATCAATGAACTTGAAAAAATCTATTTGGAAAAATTTGGTAAAATAAAAGTGACTTATCAGGTGTTTTATTTTATTGTTTCTTTGAAATATATTTAATCATTGAGTTAAATTTTTTATGTAGTTATAATAAAAGAAATTTATGAATAAAAAACTTATCAACCAAATAAAGAAATGTCTAGTAGAAAAAATTCAACCAGAAAAAATATTTTTATTTGGGTCTGCTGTTAGTCAAGAAAAATTTGATGATGAAAAAAGTGATATAGATTTGCTTATTATTAAGAAAACGGATTTGCCATATCGTAAAAGATATGCCCAAGCTAGAGCTTCTATAAGAGGGTTTGGGATGCCTTTTGATTTATTAATTTATAATCCTAAAGAAATAGAAAAATTACAATTAGATAATTATTCGGTTGTAAATCAAGCTATTAAAAATGGAATTCTTTTATATGAAAAATAACATAGTAATAGATAAATTAATTAAGAAAGTAGAGATTGATTTAAAAACAATAGAAAATTTATTAAAAATGGAAGATTCTCCTCCTGAAAGTATTTGCTTTCATGCTCAACAAGCAATAGAAAAATCATTAAAAGCTTATCTGCAATTTTTAGAAATACCTTATAAATTGAGTCATGATTTAGATTATTTGATTGAATTAATTGTTCCTGAAAATCGAGAATTTGAAAAATATTTTGATATTGCGGATGAACTAACTCCATATGCAGTAAGTATTAGGTATGAAACTGAAATAGGTGATTTTTCAAATGAAGATGCTATATTTGCTTATGAAAAAGCATTAGAAATTAAAAATATTATTTTTGAAAAAATTCAAAAAGCTTAAATAATGCAAAATTTCATTGTCTTAGGTACTGGTACAAATTGTGGTAAAACATTTGTTACTGGTTTACTAACAAAACATTTTAAAGAGCAGGGTATTAAGGTAATTACCCAAAAATGGGTACAAACCGGGTCGAAAAGTTTTTCGCCTGATGTAAAAACGCATCTTAAAATTGCCGGTATTCCTTTTTCTGAGATCAAAAAATATCAAGAATTTGTTAATCCATATTGTTTTAAATTTCCAGCTTCGCCGCATTTAGCCGCAAGAATTGAGAATCAGAGAATCAATCCAGATAAAATTATAAAAGCCTATCAAGAATTAACAACAAAATATGAATTGGTTATTGCAGAAGGGGCTGGCGGAGTTTTGGTCCCGCTAACAGAAGATATTTTGTTAGTTGATTTAGTAAAAAAAATGAATCTGCCGGTTGTTTTAGTAGTAGACAATAAACTTGGAGCTATAAATGAAACACTTCTTTCTGTAGAAGCTTTAGAAAAAAGAAAAATCAAAATTTTGGGGTTAGTTTTAAATCAAAAAACTAAAAATGTTCCCCTGGAAATTTTAGAAGATAATATCAGAGTAATTTCTAGTTATTTTCCAAATATACCATGGTGGCTTTGCCACCATGGTATAGTATCTATAACTCAGGATATAAAGGAAATCTTTCGCAAATAGCTAAAACTTTGGCTTGAACTGATTTTTGAATATTTTGATCTTCAATATTACTGATTACTTGATTAATAATTTCAGCAATTTCTAACATTTCCGGTTCTTTGAAACCTCTAGATGTAACAGCCGGTGTGCCGATTCTAATACCCGAAGTAACAAATGGTTTTTCAGGGTCAAATGGAATAGCATTTTTATTTACGGTAATGCCGATTTCATCAAGAGCAAATTCTGCGGCTTTACCAGTTACATTTTTACTTCTTAAATCTACCACCATGAGGTGATTATCCGTGCCACCGGAGACGAGCCTGAACCCTTTTTCGGTTAAAGCATTAGCCAAAATTTGTGCGTTTTTAATAATTTGTTTTTGATAATCTTTAAAACTAGGATCTAGAGCTTCTTTAAAAGCCACTGCTTTAGCCGCAATTACGTGCATCAAGGGACCGCCTTGTATACCAGGAAAAACTGCTTTATCAATTTTCTGAGCAAGATCTGCTTTACAAAGAATTACCCCACCTCTTGGACCACGTAAAGTTTTATGAGTTGTGGTAGTTACAATATCAGCATATTCAACCGGATTAGGGTGTAAACCAGCTGATACTAAACCGGCAATATGTGCCATATCAACCATAAAAAGAGCATTTACTTTTTTAGCAATTTGGCTGATTTTAGCAAAATCAATGATTCGTGGGTAACTGGAAGCGCCTGCTACTATCATTTTTGGTTGTTCTTTTTCTGCCAGTTCCGCCATTTTGGCATAATCAATTTGTTCTGTTTCCGGGTTAACACCGTAGCCAATAAAGCTGTAATATTTACCGGACATATTTACCGGTGAACCATGGGTTAAATGCCCACCATGAGCAAGTTCCATACCCAGAACTTTATCTCCTGGTTCTAGTAAAGCAAAGTAAACCGCCATATTAGCCTGTGCACCGGAATGTGGCTGTACATTGGCATGATCAGCTCCAAAAAGTTCGCAAACACGTTTTCTGGCTAGATCTTCTGTTACATCAACATATTCACAACCGCCGTAGTATCTTTTTCCTGGTAAACCTTCTGCATATTTATTGGTAAGCCAAGAACCTTGGGTTTCCATTACCGCCAAAGAAGTGAAGTTTTCTGAGGCAATAAGTTCAATTTTGTTTCTCTGGCGATCTAGTTCCTTTAAAAGAGCTGAATAAATTTCCGGGTCAAAATTTTTTATATGATTTATCATGGTAATCTCCTTTACCAAAAATACTAACATATTTTTTTTGTGTCTCATAGAGTAGGCTATATGAAAACTTTTCTCATTTCACAACAGACTTCATATCCTGTTTACTTTTTTTTTGTAATTAGTTTTCTCTTAAAAACTACCAACTCTGCCGTTTAATGCAAATATTAATAGATGAATTATCTCCAAAAGGATAAGAATTTACCGTATCTATTTGTATTACATTAGATATTGAACCAGATCTATAAAGATCTATAGAAGAAGCATCAATGGTGCCTGTATATAAATCATCACCTAAAAGGGTCATTACAGTGGCTATTAGTGTTTCAGGGAATGTGGTAGTATCGTAATAACGGAGTTCAAAATAATATTCTAAACCGGTCAAATCATTGCCTGCTTCATCCTTCGGAGCAATCCAAGTCATAATAAGATCTCCGGTATTAGGAATTACGTATGGGTTACTTTTGGAGCCCTCCCCCCCCATTGTCCAAGAGTTAGTATTTGTAGCAATAGTTTTGAATTTAAAATTAATGGTTACCCAGAAGTATTCAGATGTTCCGTCAGTATAGGTAACTTTTAAAAGTACTAAGTTTCCTGGTACAAAGGAATTATTTTTTGGCCACATTATGGCAGTCCATCTTTCTTTACTTTCGGAATCAGTTACTTTGTAAAGCTGGTAACCAACGTCAGACCATTTTGTGCCTTCAGCAGGATAAGTAGAAGAAGTAAAACTATCCGGTAATCTATCAAATATACAATCCTTGAAATTACTATGTAATTTATATGCTACTACTGAAGAAATTGTGCCATTAGTCTTAGGGACAACTTCTAAAACAATGGAAGCATTTTCTGTAACAGTATAAGTACTTGCAGCAGTTGCCCCAATTTTTAAACTCATAAACATAGTTGCATGGTCAATTTTTTCTGAACCAGCTAAGCTGTCATATTTTGTAGCTTCTTCGGTATTATCTAATTTTGCTCCGTCGTTCATGGCATCAAAAATATCAGGTAATCCATCTTTATCTTCATCACCAGTGTTGTTTGGGTCTGTAGAACTAGTTTTAGATTCAGTGCCTTTACCAACATTATCCGCACCTACTGGTTTACCTGTTGAATCAAGTCTGGTAATAATCGTAGTATCCTCTGTAACCCCTGATGGAGTATTATCAATTAACACTTTATATAAATCCGGGTTATATTCAATTTGTAGATTACTTACGTTATTACTGATAACAATTCCGGTAGAAGCTTGATCGCTGGTAGCACTTTGATTAAATACAACTGTACCTACGAATTCTAGATCACAGACTTGGTCATCAAGCGCATTGCTTTTTTTTACTAAAACAGCAATAAAATTATCACCTAGCGTTTGAGCTACTGTTTGAACATCTACAGAAAAACTTCCGTCTGCGGCTAATTCAGCAAAAAAAACTTTGTGGCTGTATCTATTTTGTAACCAAAGCATGTAATCGGAAGGATCAATAATAGCTTTATTTTTTAAACCGGAGGTTGAAAATTGGGTCAGAGTTCCGGATATTGTATATGTTTTACCGTCATCAGGGGTAGCACTTTTGCCACTACACGATGCTAGAAATAGTAAACAAATTAATAAGACTAGAGGTAGAAAAATCAAATATGTTTTTTTCATAGTTAAACTCCTTTTTAAAAAGGGATATATTTAATTTTAGCATAAGCAGAAAGTAAAAATACACTATTTTTTATTTTACGTAATATAAGTTGACAAATATTTATTTGTTGACATATAATGGAGTTTGAAGAACGGAGTTTCATCCTTTGAGTTATAATAAGGAGCTTAAGGGGCGGAAAAATTGTCTGAACCAGGATTTACAGGATTAAATGATTAGCATGATTTTAGAACTCAAGGCGCAAAGGGACAAAGGCACAGAGGCACAAAGTGGGGCTCAGGGGAAAAAAGCCCCAGGGTTTTTAAGGGGCTTGCCCCTTAAGAAAACAACCTCTTCCTCTGGGGTTTAAGGGGCAGAGCCCCTTGGATTGTTAAGGTGGAGCCTTAACGCCACGCCGGCAGGCGAAACCAGGGGTCTTAGGGGGACTTTAGTCCCCTAAAAACTAAATCTCTCTCGTAACCCCAGGGTGCAAAGCACCCTGGGGTTACGAGAAAAAACAAGGCGAAGCCTTGAAGCCCGCCCGGCAGGGCAAAACCGGGGTTCAAGGGGCGGAGCCCCTTAAAAACAAATCTATCTAGTATCCCCAGGGTGCAAAGCACCCGGGGATACAAAAAAGGATAATAATGTTTAGCAAAGTAAAAAGTGCGGCAATTTATGGTATAGAAGCAGTTGAAGTTTCTGTTGAGGTAGATACAGCTATGGGGGCACCAGCAGAAATTATTGTTGGTTTACCGGACGCGGTTATTAAAGAAAGTAAAAATAGAATTAGGTCAGCTATTAAGAATTCAGGTTATAGTTATCCTATTAAAATTTATACTATAAATTTAGCTCCGGCAGAATTAAGAAAAGAAGGACCTTACTTTGATTTACCAATTGCCGCTGGAATTTTAATGGCTACTCATCAACTCAATTTGGCTGATGATTTTCTTTTAGTCGGAGAATTATCTCTTTCCGGTGAAGTTAAACCAGTTAAAGGCATAATTTCCGTTGCGCATATGGCACAAAAAAAAGGGGTTAAAAATTTAATAATCCCATATGAAAATTATTCAGAAGCTTCAATTATTCAGGGAATTAATATTTTACCTATTAAAGAATTAAGAGATTTATTTTTGCTTGCAGATGGTAAAATGCCTTATGAAAAACCAATAGCTCAAGAAAAATTTGAAGAAATTGATCGTTATGATTTTTCAGAAGTTAAAGGTCAATTAGTTGCTAAAAGAGCTTTAGAAATTTCCGCGGCAGGTAATCATAATATATTATTAATTGGATCTCCAGGTTCTGGTAAAACAATGTTATTAAAGAGGTTGCCTTCAATTTTGCCGGAAATGCCTTTAGAAGAAGCATTCGAAACAAACAAGATCTATAGTGTCTCAGGCAAAAAAACTGCTTCAGAATTTTCTTTTAAACGACCATTTAGAGCTCCGCATCACACAATTTCTTATGCAGGTATGGTTGGGGGTGGCCAGTATCCGCAACCAGGAGAGATCAGTTTAGCTCATAACGGAGTATTATTTTTAGATGAATTACCGGAATATCCACGTAATGTTTTAGAAATTTTAAGACAACCTATGGAAGAAAAGAAAATTACCGTAAGCAGAGCAAATTCAGTAATAGAATATCCTGCTAATTTTTTGTTTTCCGCGGCTATGAATCCTTGTCCGTGCGGTTATTATCGTGATTCTAAAAAAGAATGTCAGTGCCATGTTCAGCAAATCCAAAAATATTTCAAGAAAATTTCCGGACCAATTTTAGATAGAATTGACTTAATTATTGAAGTACCAAGATTAGAAAAGCAAGATTTATTTTCAAAAAATAATGAAATTGAAAATCAGTATACCAGTAATAAAATGAGAGAAAGAATTTTAAAATCAAGAAAAATACAATTTGAACGAAATAAAAAAAGTAATTCAATGTTGACTTCAAAGGAATTAATTCAATTTTGTAAACTTGATGAAAAAATAAAAAATTTATTAGGCTTAGCAATAGAAAAGGGGAAATTAACCGGAAGATCTTACGATAAAGTTCTTAAAGTTGCCAGAACTATTGCCGATTTAGCTGGTGAAAGCGAGATTAAATATGCTCATGTTGCAGAAGCCATGCAGTATCGAAAGACTGAATTTTGAAAAATAGCCATTTTGCAACAGACTCATAATTCGAATCCATTCGGAATAGTAACACCTTTTGGAATTACAATTATACCATCTTTAATAAAGTACTGTTCATTAGAACCAACTAATTCTTGTACATTATTTTTATTGATCAATTTTACATTTTTACCAATTCTGGCATTTTTATCTATTATAGCGTTTTTAATAATACTTTTTTCATTGATTCCAATTGGTATATTGTTCTTTTCAAGTAATTTTTTTCGTTCTTCTTCGGTTTCATACCAGTCTGCACCCAGCATTACTACTTTTTCCAAAGTTACCTGAGGAAAAATTACTGATCTAACCCCAAGAACAGAATTTGTAATTGTGCCGCCAAAAATAATAGCACCATCTCCGATAATTACATTTTCCAATTTAGCTTTGTTGCAAAAGATCGGTTGTAAAAAACGAGGATTCGTATAAATAGGCGATTCTGTTTTTAATTTTAATTTGGGGTGTTTACCTAATAAATCCAGATTAGCACGGTGAAAAGCTTTTATAGTACCAAGATCTTCCCAGTAATCATCAAAAAGATAAGCCACTACTTTAAGTTCTTTAATTAATTGAGGAATTAATTCTTTACCAAAGTCTTCTACCGTAGTTTCTGTCATATATTTAATTAAAGCTTCTTTTTTAAACATATAAATGCCCATAGAAGCCAAGCATTGTTCGCATTTACATCTATTTAGAATAAATTCAGTAATTTTGTTTTCTTGTTTAGGTTTTTCCACAAAATCAATAATACGATGATAATGATGCTCGTTTTTTATTCTTACAATGCCGAATTCTCCTACTAAATCTTTTTTTATAGGAATAGTAGCAAGGGTAAGGTCAGCATTACTTTTTTTGTGTAAATCGTATAAATTTCTAAAATCAAAATTGTAGAGTTGATCTCCGGAAAGTATTAAAACTGTATCGCAATCTGGAAAAGAATCAATGTAACGAATATTTTGTCTTATTGCATCTGCTGTACCTTGATACCAATTAGTGCTGACCATAGTTTGAGATGCTGGTAAAATATCTACGAATTTATCGGAAAAATGGTCAAATCTATAAGCATTATTAATATGCTGATTTAAAGATTTTGAATTAAACTGTGTAAGTACAAAGATTTTATAAATTTTCGAATTCATACAATTAGAAATTGGAATATCAATTAAACGGTATTTACCACCAAGCGGAATAGCTGGTTTGGATCTCTCTTTGGTTAAAGGGTAGATTCTTGAACCTCTACCTCCGCCTAATATGAATGCAATAATATTATCCATAAAATTATTTTTTTATTTCCCAAGTAAAATTATTGTCAGACCATTTGAAGAGTATGAGTTTAATTCTTTTTTGATTTGAATACTTATAGGGAAAAATTAATTTTCCTTCGGTTTTATTGTTTTCTCTTTTATAAGCTTCCCAAATTAGGGGTTCAACAATATTATTTTTTTCATCTTCTAAAAAAGCAGTATGACTATAATCAATGTTTAATAATTCTGGATTTTGAGTAGTTTCAATTTTTATTAGAAAACTAATATTTTTTTGTTTTTTAAAAGGTAATGGAGTAACAGTTATTTTGGTGTATTCTTCTAAACTACTTTTTGGTTTAAGTATAATAGTACTATTAGGATTAAAAATAAAACCAATAATTTTGAATAAAAGATAAATAATAATGATAAGAAAAATTACAGCAAGAATAAAACGGCGTTTTTTTAATCGCATCTCTTTAATTATATCGTAACATAAAAAAATAAATTGCCAATAGATTATTATTAAAAAGCGGTTAGATACAATGCTTTTGCAAAAGCTTCTTCGTATTCGGATTCATCTAAACCAATAATTTGGTTTTTAAGTGCAGTTATAGCTAATTTTTTTGCTTTTGTATCTTGTTTGCCATAGTAGCCATCTCTATAAGCAGTGGCAACTTGATAAGCATTTTCAACTAAATTTGTACCTGATAATTTTGGTGCTAACCCTTGTTCCGTTATTGGAGTTGGGGCATTTTCTGTGCCTTCTTTCCAATCTGCAGGGTTATGCCAATCCGCAGTTTTTGATTGAGCAAAATAAACTTTTACCATTTTTTCTTTTTCTAAAATACGTAAAGCAGGTAATTCATATTTATAAAAAATCCGATTAGCTTTTGCCCCTTGAACAAAACACCATGCCTTAGGAATTCGTTGAGTATATCTATAAAAATCTCTGGCCATTTCCGCATAACGGGTTGAATATTGCCCCCAAATTTCGTCAGCTTGAGTAAAAGTTACTGGGTGAGGATCAATGTAAACAATTTCATTAATGGTTACTCTACCTTCTACAGCATTAGCTCTTTCATACCAATATTCCTGATTCATTAATTTATATGATGGAAAGTTATTTGAAGTAGAAATTCCTTCATCCCAAACCGGAATTTCTGGCCAAGGAAAGGAGGAATATGAAATTTGATTTAAAAGATGAATTAATCCGTCTCTGTTACCACTGCCTGACCAATATCCCATATTAATTTGTGTAAGATGATTAGCGCATCTTTGATCAATAAATACAGCGTCACTAATTAATTGAATAACAAAATTTGGATTTGAAACAAGATCAATTTTAACTAACGGATCTGTGAAGATAGGTTTGTCATTTGTTGGTGGTATTAATTGACCACAGCTAATAAGGATTACTAAAAAAGAGAAAAATAGAATAAAAATTGTTAATTTTTTATACATAAATATATTATAATCAAATAACCCTAAAAATGTTAATTATCCTTTCCTATCGATTTTAGAACGAATTCAGTACCTTTGATAAATAAATTTTTAAGGTAGAAAAAGTTGAAATCTTTATTGTTTTTTTTAAATTCTTCGAATAAATTATCTTTGTTACCTACAAAAATTCGCCAAATTGGTTTATTCGTTGGATATGAAAAACATAATAAACCTTTATCATTTGCGGAATCTCCTAAAGTAATAAGATGTTTCTCTTCTAGTTTAAGATTTTTTGCTTCTTTAAGATTATAAAATGTGGCAAGCCCTTCTTCTTTTCGGCTATGTATTATATCTAAATAGTGGTCGCTTGCAAATAAATGTAATTTGTTTTTTGTTACTAAATCGTTGATAATTTTATCATTAAGAATTAGATTGATTAACTGATTGCGAAATAAGCTGTATTCTTGCAATGATTTTTCATCTCTACCGTCAAGAGCCAGGGTGATTTTATTGGGACGAACTTCAAAGCGAAAACTAGCGGTAATAGGTTGGGTATTAAATAAAATACCGTATTTTTTTTGATTAAGCTCATCAATAAAACCTTCCTGAGATAAAAATTGATCTTTACTAATCATTAGATTTACCGGACTTTTAAAATATTCTTTTAACAAAGTTTCTAATCGTGTTAATAATTTTTCACGAACGTTGTATTTTATTTCTTTTGTTTTAAATAATTCGGTTACTTTATTTCCTTGATATTTAGTGAGCTGAAATCCAGAGCCACTAATAAGATAAATTGTGGCTTGTCCTTGATAATTAAGGGGCTGAAAAAAAACTTTTTCTGCTATTTGTTGAGAGTCACCGGTAACAAGAATTAATGTGCCTCCTCTATCAAGAAAATTTGTAATTGCTGATTTTTGTTCTTCTGGGAAACCATTTTTTGTTTGAAATAATATGGTGCTATCCATATCTGAAAAAATTACAGTATCTTTAGGATGGATTTTTTTAAGTTCAGACAAGAGAAAGGTTAAAGGTAAAATGTTTATTGAAAAGGCAATTATCTTTGATTTCATATATTAACCTTATTTGATAAATTTTTCAGATATAATGATTATCGTGAAATATTTGGGGAAAATCTCATTATATCTTATTGAAATTAACTTACCAATTATTATAATGAATTTTGTTTATATCAAACCGTTCAGGCATTGTTTTGGTTTCGTTCGGAAACCCTAAAGAAATTAAAGAAAATGGTTTGATATTTTCAGGTAAGTTAAATAGTTTTCTGATATCTTCAACTCTTTTTTCATCCGGATATACCCCTAGCCAAACAGAGCCAATGCCTTTTACCGTAGCCGCTAGAAGTAAGTTTTGGGTAGCCGCCGCACAATCTTGTTGTAAATAATAACCGTAGTAATGGTCTTTATTCAAATCAAAACAAACTAAAATAGCTAAAGGTGCTTCTTTTAACATCTGAGCATAAGGATGTACGGTAGGAATAATATCTAAAATTGCTCTATCATCTATTACGATAAACTCCCATGGCTGTTCATTACCTGCAGAAGGGGCATACATAGCCGCTTTTAGAATTTCTTCAATGTCAGTTTTTGTGATTTTTTTATTTTGGTATTTGCGAATACTTCTTCTTTTTAAAATTATATCCATGATTTTCGTTATTTATTCTATTTCCTGAAATTGATCTTTGCCTACTCCACATTCCGGGCAAGTCCAATCTTCGGGCAAATTTTCAAAAGCTACATTATTATTTTCTGCCGGATCATAAATATACATGCAAACTTGACATTGCCATTTTTTCATAAAGTAACTCCTATTTATTATATAGTAAATTAAAAATCGATTTTATTTCTTTTTGCTAGTAGAAATTTTTAATACTGTATATAACGGACAATAACCAATAACAGCCGTAATAATTAGTATTAAACCAATTAACCCTAAAATAATAGCAATAAGTCCGATAAAATAGCCTTTGAATACAATATAAACTAAAATTAATCCAATAATTAGCCTAATTAATCTATCTAATAAACCCATATTTTTTGTCATATATATCTCCTTCTTAATAGCAATAATAATTATATTATATAACAAATATTATAATATTGCCAAAAAATATATTAATTGTTTGTACATAATAAGAAAATTATTTTATAATAAAAATTTAATGAAGTGTTTAATTCTTAGAAAAGAAAAACTCTCGGACTTTATCAAGTTTTTAGCAAAAATACAAAAAGTAGTTGCGCCAATAGCCAAAGGTTTCAATAATTACGCTTTTGAGGAAGTAACCTCAGCAGAACAAATTGCTTTTAAATATATTCCTACGATTTTACCACCTAAAAAATATTTTATGCCCCAACACGAAACACTTTTAGAATATAATCTATCAGACGGACAAAAAGCTACTCCTATTGTTGATTGTGAACCTATAATTCTTTTTGGTGTTCATACCTGTGATTTAGCAGGTATTCAATGTTTAAACGTTGCTTTTTCAGATCGTCCTAAAGATCAAAACTATTTGATTCGAAAAAGTAAAATTACTATTATTGGGCTTGAATGTAACGATTATTGTGACGAATTTGCTAGTTGTGCCTTAATGGATAACCATAAACCAAACGGCGGTTGTGAATTATTCTTAACAGATATCGGTTCTGCTTTTATTGTTCATATTTTTACTCAATTAGGTGAGGAATTAACAAAAGATAAACAGATATTTGAAGAAGCAAGTAATGATGATTTGGCTAAATTAGAAGAAATAAGAGAAAAGAAGAAAGCGATTTTTAAACCGGAAGTAAATATTGATAGAGACAAAATTCCAGAATATTTCGAAAAAAGTATACATAGTGAGGTATGGGAAGAAATAGGTAGCCGCTGTCTATCTTGTGGTAATTGTACTAATGTTTGTCCAACTTGTTATTGTTTTGATGTAATGGATGAAACTAATCTGGATTTAAAAACCGGAAACCGAATTCGGGTATGGGATTCCTGCCAAAATGAAAGATTTGCCAAAGTTGCAGGCGGAGAGAGTTTTAGAAAAGACCGTAGCCAAAGAAAAAAACACCGTTTTTTTCGTAAATTCAAATATCCGGTAGACCGCCATTTAAGGTTTTTTTGTACCGGCTGCGGACGCTGTAGCCGAACTTGTATGGCTAAAATTAATTTAAAAGAAACATTAACGGAAATTGCTAAGGAAAATCTGTAAAATGGCTAAAATTATTATTAATAATTCCGAATACGAAATAAAAAAAGCCAAAGTAACCCAAATAGTCAATTTAACACCTGAAGAAAAAATGTTCGAAATTACAATGTCTGACCATAGCAATCTTGATCATGACCCAGGGCAATTTGTGGAAGTTTCAATACTCGGAGCAGGGGAAGCGCCTATTTCGCTTGCTTCATCTCCTACCAAACTTGGTTCTTTTGATCTGGTTGTTAGGTCAGTAGGAAGACTCTCTGAAGCCATGCATAAACTGGAAATTGGTTCTGAAATCGGTATTCGCGGTCCATTTGGGAAAGGGTTTCCGATTAGAATCTTAGAAGGAAATGATCTTTTAATCGTTGGAGGTGGTATAGGTATTGTACCGCTTAGATCTCTGATTAATTACGTAATTGATAACCGCAGAGAGTTTGGCAATGTAAATATTCTCTTAGGTTGTAAAACTCCTCAAAATATTTTGTTTTCCAAAGAGATTGATGAATGGCAAAAAAGAATCGATATCAATTTTAGCTGTACTGTTGATAGAGCTGATCCTGAATGGAAAGGTAATGTGGGTTTTATTCATACCTTGATTCCGGGTGTACATATTGATCCTTTTAAAACTTTTGCCATTGTAGTTGGCCCACCTGTAATGTTTAAGTTTGTTGTTCAGGCACTACTGGAAAAAGGTTTTGCCGAAAATCATATATATGTTTCTTTGGAGCGTCACATGAAATGTGGTTTAGGTAAATGCGGACATTGCCAAATTAATAATTTATATTGCTGTCAAGACGGTCCGGTTTTTAGTTATGATCAAATAAAAAATTTGGAGGAAGCCTTATAATGGGTAAACCAAAAGCGGCTTTTTTTGATTTTGCCTGCTGTGAAGGTTGCCAATTACAGGTAGCCAGTATTGGTGAAATTTTACTTGATCTACTTGAATCTATTGAGGTAGTAGAATTTAGAGAAGTTATGTCTGAGAAGTGGAATTCAGCTTATGATATTGCCATTATTGAAGGCAGTATTACAACCGCTCATGCGGTAGAAAAAATTAAAAAGATAAGGGAAAGATCAAGAATTTTAATTGCTTATGGGTCTTGTGCTACTATCGGCGGGGTCAACGGTATGAAGAATAATCTTGATTTGGAAAAAGTTAGAAAATATGTTTATGGTCAAGATTATCAGTTTTTCCCTACCGAAAAAACCAAAGCTATTCATGAAGTAGTAAAAGTAGATTATTTTGTAACCGGTTGTCCGATTTATCCGCCGGAATTTATTAAAGTAATTAAATCAGCGTTAATGGATTTGCCTTATTATGTTCCAGATCATGCAGTATGCGTAGAATGTAAATTAAACGAAAATATTTGTCTTTACGAAAAAGGAGTTGCCTGTTTAGGCCCGGTAACAAGGGCAGGTTGTAATTCTTGGTGTATTAATAATGGCAATATCTGTTATGGTTGTCGTGGTATGGTTAGTAATCCGAATGAAAAAAGCGCCAAAGATGTGATTGCCAAATATAATATTTCGTTGGATCTGATTAATAATAAACTAACTATGTATAATTCAGCTAAAGGTATTACTAATGAGTAAAAAAAGTATCAATATTAATGTTGAATATTTAACCAGGGTAGAAGGTCACGGTAATATTGTTGTAGATGTCTCAAATGGTGAATTAAAAACCTGTCAATTACAAATTGTGGAAGCCCCTCGGTTTTTTGAAGCTATGCTGGTGGGGCGTTCAATTTTTGAAGCTCAACATATAAGTTCCAGAATTTGTGGTATTTGCTCAGGGGCACATTCCTTGGCTTCCATACAAGCCGCTGAAGACGCATTAGATTTTATTCCAAGTGAACAAACCCAAAAATTACGTGAATTAGTATTACATTTGGAATTTTTAGATAGTCACTTACTTCATATTTATTTATTAGTAGCCCCTGATTTATTAGGCGTAAAAAGTTTCGTGCCTTTAATTGATTCGCATAATGAAGTAGTCAGAAGAGCGTTACGCATGAAAAAAATTGTTAATGATTGTTGCGATATTTTAGTTGGTAGGCACACACATCCCATAACCTGTACTATAGGAGGTTTTACCAAACTTCCTAAACCCAAAGAGCTAGCAAAACTATTAGAGTTGTTAAATAGTTTGAAATCTGATTTTGATGCCACTATTGAATTGGCCAAGGAATTTTCTTTTCCTGAATTTGAACGAGAAACAGAATACGTTGCTCTCATTAATAATGAAAATTCTTACCCGTTATTAAACGGAAATATCGGCTCAACAGATAAGGTGGAATTACCTAAAAAAGATTACCGCAAAGCAACCAATGAATTTATAGTACCTCATTCCAGCGCTAAACATGCCAAATTATCCAGAGATGCTTATGCGGTAGGTGCTTTAGCCAGGTTTAATTTAAATGCTCATAAATTACACCCGAATGCCAAAAAATTAGCTGAAGAGATTGGATTTAAACCAATTTCTATCAATCCTTATTTAAATACTGTAGCGCAACTAATCGAATGTGTTCATTGTTATTCGGATGCACTTGATATTATTACTTATTTTCAAGAAAAAGGGATTAACTATAAAGAAGAAATACTGGTCGGTCTTAATGAACAAGGACATATTAAAGTAAAAGCCGGTAACGGAGTGGGGGCGGTTGAAGCCCCGCGTGGAATTTTATTTCATAATTACGAAATAGATGATAAAGGCATTATTGTTGATGCTAATTGTATAATTCCTACTGCCCAAAATCTTAATAATATCGAAAAAGATATGTTTAAATTAGTGCCGGAAATTATAGAGAGAAGCGAAGAAGAAATCACCTTGGCTTTAGAGATGTTGGTTAGAGCTTATGACCCTTGCATTTCTTGTTCAGCCCATTTTTTAAAAGTTGACTTTGTTAACAAATAAAATCCGCAATATTTTAAAACCGATAACAGATGGTTTAACTGTGCTTATAACAGTAGGCAATAATTTACGCTCCGATGATGGTATTGGTCCGTACATTGCTGATAAACTAAAATCTACCGTAAATTACGTAATTTTTAACGCAGGAGATAAACCGGAAAACATTCTTGATGAGGTAATAAAACTAACCCCCAAAAAAGTTATTTTGATTGATGCCGCTGATTTTAAAGGGCAGGCAGGCGAAATACGATTAATCCCCTTTGAACAGATTTCGGAGATTATTTTTAGTACCCATACCTTTCCTTTAAAAGCGATCGCGGCTATTATTATTAAAGATACTAATGCTGATTTTCATTTCTTAGGCATTCAGCCAAAAAATACACACTTAAGTGAATTGCTGTCTGAAGAAGTCAGAATTAGCGGAGATGAAATAGTAGAATATCTTAATAGGGGTTTTAGGGGACTTGTCCCCTAACAATAGAATGGGGATCTGGTCGCCTACGGAGTAAACAACATGCATGAATTACATTTATTAGAAGATTTATTAGCTGATATCATAAAACACGCCAAAGCAAATAATCTTAAAAAAGTCAGTAAAATCAATTTGAAAATGGGTGAATTTACAGAAATCAATCCGGAAATTCTGGAATTCTTTTTTAAAGAAAAGGCTAAAAATACCTTAGCCGAAAATGCCAAAATAATTATTAAAAGAAGTTTAGTCAGAGAATTAACGTTAGTCTCTATTGAAAGTTAATTCTGCTTCTTCGCTTTTTGTTTATGAATATTTTATTGCTAGACTTATTAAAAAATAATAATTAAATTTTTATGGATTTTTTTTATTTTACTGCTTTAAAATTATGAAATCGGTTGGAAGGTGGTGGCATTATAGAACTATTTATAAGTTCCTGTAAGTTGTTTTTATTGGAACCATTTCCTTCTAAAGCTTCCCTGAATTTTGGGTCTGTGTTAAATCTCATTTGAAGTAGAGATTGTTCTACTGATCGTGGTATAGACCTTGTATTAGATTGCATAATAGAAAAATATTATATTATAACATATGATAAAAGCCAACTACATTTTTCATTGCGAATAATATTTCAAGTTTTATATTGTAATATATAAAAAAAATTGAACATATAGAGTGAATATTACGATAATTATCATGAAAAAAATTATTTCCCTAAATTTAGAAAAACAGAACGAAACTAACTATCCAATGACAGCGTCATTTAAATTACGCGATCTTCATGAAAATCAAACTTTGGCAACCATAAATTATGTTGATCTTTCAAATAAAATTAAGCATCATGGCTTATTTTATGAGGGTAAACTAAATGCTAATCAAACGCAAAGTTATTTTCATTGGTTTTATTTTGATCCTAAAAAAATTTCGCCTTATCTTGAAATCAATGAAAAAACAGCGTTTTTTGCCCAACATTGGGATAAAAGAATTCCTAAAGGTTGCCTTTACAGAAGTGAAGGTGAGCAATCTTTTAAAAATCATGTTGTCCGTTTGCAGTATGGAAAATCTGAACAAGAGCTGATAGATGAAGCTAAGGCAAGCCAAAATATTGTTTTAATGAGCGATATTACCAATTACCCTTATAATGCCGGTTGGTTTGTGATCGAGCAAGGCAAGCTACTTTTAAACGGGACCGAAAAAATTGTACCTGGCAAATATTGGTTTTTGGTTAAAGAAAAGCATCAAACACAGCTAAAGCCGGTAATTTTAACTATTAAAGAAAATAGCCAGGTTGCAGAAGATATCAGCCAGTTTGAATTTGCTTTTTCAATTAATCCGATTGTTGTTAATGGCAAAGCATTAACTTCGCTAACAGCAAAAATTCCAGGTACGCAAGAAATTTTAGTGCATAATTGGCGTGGTGGAATCCCTCATATTTTTGAAGAATCAATTACCCCAATTCATCAATTTTTAGATCAAAAGCTTACTAAATCACATTACATGATTGACTCGGAATTAGAAAAGCTACTTAAAGAAGATACAAAAAAAAATCTGAATATAAAAATTTTACCAGAGAAATTACAAGACACGGTTTTTAGCATGTTGCCAGCTTTTAAAAATAATATTGGCGACCCTCAAAATTTAAAGCCAGGGCAATATTTTTATAATCAAAATACTCAAGAATTTTCTACTAAGCTTAAACGCGCTTTATATGGACATACAATTTTTGCTGTTACAAAACAGGGCAAAATGATTGTTTTTAAGCTTTTTAACAGAGCTAATAAAGATAATGGACTTTACATTGAACAACTTGGTACAGCTTTACAGGCAGTTAGCCAAAATTTACTACAAAACCAAGCGGTTAATGATGAAATCGTTTTTGCCGGCGTTGGCGCAAATGGCGGTGATCCACGAACTTTTTTGGGGCTTGGAGAAAATCCGGGGTATAAAAACAGCCCTGAAGATAATAAGCAAGTTTTGTTGCAAGAAAAATTATCCAAGATAAGCCGCAAACCGATTTTGATAGGGTTTAAGCTTAAAAAATAGAGTTACTTTTTATTGATTTATAATAATAAAGCGTATCAGTTTCTAAATGCCCTAATTTGCGACGTTTTTCTAATTCCGAAATAACAAAGTTTTCTAAGGTGTTTTTTTGTCGTGGGAAAGCTTAAATTTGCTTTAAATAGGTAGTTTTTTCAGATCTTCTGGGGCCAATAATTAATGCACTTTTATTAAGATCAATACCTAGCCATCTTTTAAACATAGTTTAATAATAGCATAGCTAAAATGGAAGTTAATCAATTTTCTGATACATCAAAAGCGCGTTATCATGATCTCCGTAATTTTTTGTAGTAAGAATGATATAGTAGATTTTTTTGAAGTTTATCTACTTATGCCTATTTAACTTGTATACAATATTTTTCAAATCTAATAATTTCCCCAGTTCTGATCTTACATTTTTTTCTTAATTCAATTTGATTGTTAACCTTAACTAAACCTTGAGAAATTACGAATTTAGCTTCGCCACCGGAAAGTCTAGGTCCAGTAATTTTAAGTAAGTTACATAGTTCAATATATTCAGAATTTAGGTTGAAATTCTCCATTATTTTTTAATTATACACCCGAGATATTATTGATTTTTTCTTTAATACAAGCTTTTGTATTATAATGCTTTTTCCAATATTCAAAAATCGGTAAAATATTTGCTTCTTTGGCATAAGTTTCTAAACTTTTTGTATCTGGATTTTCTTTTAAAGCAATTTGCCAGAAGGGGTTGATGATTAATTCAGACGGCTGATTTATTTCAATGGTTTGGGCTAAGTTGGGGATTTCCACCATATTTTTACTACGGTTAAAAATGATATCAGGTTGATAATTTTTAAACTTTGCAAGATTAAATTGTAGACCAGTAATTATTTCATCGAAAATTCTTTGATATTTAATTTCTAGCAGAGTTTTAACAGGATGCCGAAAAAGAAAATTTCTAAACTGTTTTTTATTGTAATCTTTGGTGGTTAAATTCTGGGGTGTAAGCTCAATTACTTGGAATTGATTTTGGTATTTTTGAAACGGAAAACTTAAAGCAATTACATCCATAATGGGTACAATTAGTATTTCATTTTCAGTTGTAGTTCTGGCTTGGTCTAAGTTTGAAATCATTTTATTAAAATCAAAATTCACAGATACATGTTTAATAAAAGTATTTTTTATTAGGTCTGGTTTATTGAAATAAATTTGATTATTTATAGGTTTAGAAGAAAAATAATCATCACCATCTTTAATTATTGATTTCAAACCTTGTTTTTCCAAATTTTCTTTTAAAATTACAGCTGCGGAATTTTTACCAGCTAAGCTTGGACCGGCCAAAAAAATCAAACGTTGTCCTTGGTTTAAATTATGTAGTACTTGTGGCATTGCTGCTGCCACAAAATGTTTTAAATCAATTGTATTCAGATCTGCTGGTTTTATTTTTACCGCATTTAAATAAGTATTAATTTCAGTTTCAAAAACAGGGGGCTTTAATTTAAAAAATTCCAATGAGACAACTAAAGCTTGGTGGTAAAAATCAATTGCTTCCTCAAGCTTGCCTAAAAAATAGGCGTCTCTGGCTTTATTTATGTAGTTTTCACATGATTTTAATAAGTTCGAAGGTGAATCAAAATTTTCTTTTTTTGTAAAAGCAATGATTTTTTTTGACATTTTGTAGCCCTACAATTTTTAGAATTTCTAATATTATCGAGAAAAAAGAAATTTATTTGCAAAGCCTTCGGCTTTCTGAAGGTATACCTGGGGGCGCGAAGCACCCACAGGTATACAAAAAATTATTGCATTGACGTGTAAAATATTTTATTATATACGTATAGGTGCTTAAATGAATACAAAATTAACTTTAGTTTTAAATGATTCAATTATTAGCGAGATAAAAAAATATGCTAAAAAATCGCATACAACTTTATCAAATTTAGTAGAAACCTATTTTTTGGCTTTAATTTCAACAAAAAGTGATGCAAAAATTGCAAAAACACCGCCATTAACTAAAGCTCTTACTGGGATTGTAAAAACAAAATCCAAAAAATCTTATAAAGAATTATTAAAAGAAGCTTTAATTAAAAAAGCCCAATGAAAATTAATAGAGTTTTTATTGATTCTGATATAATTTTAGATGTTTGTTTTGATCGAAAACCGCATGTCCAATTCTCTCAACAAATTTTAAGCCTGGCAGAAACCAATGTTATAGAAGGGTATACTTCTTCACTCATTATGGCTAATTGTTATTATATTTTAACCCAGCAAATCAAAGAGCTGTCTGCTCGGGCAACTATTGCTAAATTACGTGCTTTTTTAACAATTTTACCTTTTACAGATAAAGAAATTAGCGAATCACTTAGTTCAGATTTTAAAGATTTTGAAGATGGAATTCAGTATTTTATTTGTTTAAATGCGGGTATAGAAACATTAATTACCCGAAATATTCGTGATTATAAAAAGAGAACGCTTACAGTAGTTACGCCAGAACAATATCTTGAATTTATATAATGCCAATAATTGAACCCGTTATTAGGCCACCAGCAGAAGCTAATAGTTTTTTACTGCAAATAACCACGGGTTGTTCTGCCAATACTTGCACTTTTTGCGGAGCTTATAAATTAAAGCCCTTTACTGTAAAAAAATATCCGGAGATTTTTGCAGATATTGAACAAGCTAGAAAATATTATCCCGATACCAGAAAAGTTTTTTTAATGGACGGCAATGCTTTAGTTCTTACCAATGCAAAACTTATACCAATTTTGGAAAAACTAAATCAAACTTTTCCCAAACTTACCCGCATTTCAACCTATGCCAATGGAGATGATTTAGCCTACAGAACTCAAACTGAATTACAAACGCTGGTAGATTATAAATTGAGCTTAATTTATCTTGGGTTAGAAAGCGGTAGCCAGAGAATTTTAGATAAATGCAAAAAAAAACCAACAGTTGAAGAAATGATTTCAGCAGTACAAAAAGCACAAGAAGTGGGGATAAAATCATCGGTGATGGTGTTACTAGGTTTAGGCGGTAAAGAATTATCTCAGCTTCATGTACAAGAAACCATTAAAGCGCTGAATAAAATGCAACCTAGGTTACTTTCGTTTTTAACTTTAATGCTGATTCCTGGTACTGAATTATATATTCAAACGCGGCAAAAGCAATTTCAAGAATTAAATGCCAAAGAATTTTTACAAGAAACTTATGATATTTTAGTTGGGTTAGAACTAAAACAAACGGTTTTTAGGTGTAATCATGCTTCAAATTATTTGAATTTAGAAGGTCGTTTACCGCAAGACAAACCTCAGTTACTTGCAATGATTCAAGCCGCTTTGCAAAATAAAATAAATTTAAAATCAGAGATGTTTAGGGGATTGTAAAGTGGAGTAATAAATTTAGATAATTGATGCAAAAGAAAATTTGTAAGACCAAAATCTTAGGGGAAATCAATAATTAAACGCCTATTTTTTTATCATTTTTTTTAATCATTACCCAGGATTTAATTTATGGTGTTATTCATTTTCTCTAAACAAGAGAGTTTGGGACACGGTTTCGTCTGTAAATAGTTGATTTTGGTACCAATTTTGTTGGATCAAGAGGGTCTGGTACAAGTTTCCGTCCATAAGCAGTTGATCTTGGCACTAATTTTGTTGGATCAAAAGGGTCTCGGACAAATTTTCGATTGTGAACAGTTGATCTTGATACTAATTTTGTTGGATCAAGAGGATCTCGGACAAGTTTCCGCCCATAAGCAGTTGATCTTGGTACTAATTTTGTTGGATCAAGAGGGTCTGGTACAAGTTTCCGTCCATAAGCAGTTGATC
>CAZFTP010000003.1:5289-14528 GCA_964521915.1 uncultured Candidatus Marinamargulisbacteria bacterium | reverse complement strand
TTGGTACTAATTTTGTTGGATCAAGAGGATCTGGAACGCGTTTATGGTTGTAGGCCGTTGATTTTGATACTAATTTTGTTGGGTCAAGAGGATCTGGAACGCGTTTATGGTTGTAGACCGTTGATTTTAGCACTAGTTTTGTTGGATCAAGAGGGTCTGAGATAAGTGGGTTTTTCCCTTTAGCATTTGATATTGGTATTAATTCCCCCGAACCATTAGGGTCTAGGAAAAATTCTTGTTCGAAAGCAGTTGATCTTGGTACCATTTTTCCTAATCCTGGATGATTTAAAGTACGTCTTCTTTTTGAGCTTAATCCTTCACTTTCACTTGCCGCAGATTCAGGTCTGGCTCTTTTTCTAAACATTGGGCTACTAACTGTTGTCATATCAAGCTTTAGCCCTATTGGCAACTCTGCTTCATTTTGATTATAAGGCATTCTCCACATATCAGTCGGTAGAGTTGGTGCTTTATAACCATTCATATCAAGCTTTAACCCTATAGGAAGGATACAATTTGGTTGATAACTACTTGACGATATAGGGGAACTTAAATTGCTCATATTTTTATACTTTTTCAGCTGGTTAATTCTTTATATAATGACTTATCGTAATAGTAATTGATTTTTTGCAGTTTGTATTTTTTATTTCGTAATGCCTAAAATTATTTTTTATAGAAATTTAATCTTTTAGGGTTTTTCCGGTAGCTATATATATTGTTTTTGATGATATGTTATATAAAGTCACTATCCAATTTCTAACTGTGAAATATCTTCTTTATTTTGCATATTTCCCCTTAGAAGTTTTTGCGTAAATTATACAATCATTAACGCTTTTGCCAATAAAACCATGAGAATAACTTAAGAAATAGTATTTTTCACGCTTTTGATAAAACAGGAGGGCTTTCTAAATGATACTTTTTAATAAAACTTTGCATCCCCTTTCGCGTTACAGAAGTTTTAGATTGTAAATTTTCTAATGAAATTCTACCTTGCATATAATAATTTAAATCATCAAAGGTATCTAAAATATAACTTAATATAGCAATTTGAGGAAATAATTCCTTTTCTAAGGATGTCATTTTATAAGGTGATTGTTCAATTATTTTAATAAAATAATTAGCTTTTTCAAGAACATTGTTAGGGTTTGGATGATAGGTTGGTGGTTTATCTTTATGTTGCCTTTCTTCAATACCAAAAAAGCCAAAACCAGCCACCATATCCGCCAAACGTGAATCAATTAATATATAATCCCAATCTATCAAAAAAGCACCTTGAGAATTAATAATAATATTGCCTGTGTTCAAATCTCTATGCACATAATATTTAGGTAATCGTACATACTTATCAAAAAAATCCGGACTTAAAAAATAATCAATCCAAGTTTTATTAAATTGCACAAATTTTTTATCAGTAAAATATTCGTTAATTTTAGGATCATTAAATAAATATTTACATTCTTTTAACTTTGTAAGCATATTTAAACTTAAAGTTTTTTTCAGATGAGGCTAACTCAAAAGTTAACCGGGCGGGAAAAACATCGTTTATCATTTTGCGCTTTTACTGAAAGTATATTAAAATTAAACCAGTATGGAAAAAAGTTTAGATTATCTAAAATTAAAATTAGAAAATTTTCTAAAAGCGTTAAATAAGCTTGTTAAAATTCTTGATGATGATGAAGATGTTGAATATAAAATTGATGCAATAATTAAGCGATTTGAATTTACTTATGAACTTAGTTGGAAATTATTAAAAGCTTTTCTTGAATATAAAGGTATTATGGCTAAAACACCCAGAGATTGTTATAAAGAAGCTTTTTCTGCCGGAATTATTGATGATAGTGAAGATTGGATAAACATGATTGAAGATAGAAATATCACGAGTCATACCTATGAAGAAGATTCCGCTAATGAGATTTATCAGAAAATCCGTGATATTTATGTTGGTAGATTTAGAGAATTAGAACTTTTTTTTCAAAAAGAAATTAGATGAAAAAACTTGATCTCAACGCAAAAATCAAAGAAAATCTTATTAATACTTTAAAAAAATATCCTGAAATTACTAAAGCGGTTATTTTTGGTTCTCGCACAACCGGATTAAATAATAGAAATTCTGATATTGATTTAGCTGTTTATTGCCAAAATAAATTCCCTGTTGGTCTAAAGTTAGAGCTTGATGAAACAGTAGGTATTTATAAAATTGATGTAATTAATATGAATACGCTTACAAATGAAAAACTAAAAAAGTCAATTGAAACAGAAGGTATAGAAATTTATGTCAGTGGTTCTTAATGATTGTTTTTATTTGAACCGTTAGGCAGACTTGACGAACTCATCGCACAATTTGTGGTTTTCCCTAGTACCTAAAATCTAACTCTCAAAAAACGGTTTAAGGTCAATTTCTGTCCAATCATAAAATTCTGGAGCTTTTACCCAGATTTTTAAGTCTTCAGGGATGGCTATCAAGCGATAAATGCTATGTGGTTCTGGGAAAGAAACCCCGCGGTGTTTAATAGGGGTTTCTAGCATATTTTTTAATTCAGCAAGACTTGTTTTTTTATCAGGATTACTGAATTTTTTTATTACGTTTTGCCTTCGATCTGAGCTATCTTCAAGCGGTTTATATATTTTTTTAGGATTCCATTCAGGATGTACAAAATGGTTAGTGGCAACTATAAAATTTTTTACGTCTTTGGCTTCATTAAAAGTAAATTCATTGGAAATGGCTTCTTTTGCATCTGCGGTATTAATAATCATATAACGCTCAGGCTTTATATATGAGATTAATTGTTCTAATTCTTTTTTAACCAAAGCCCCATACTGCCTACCCATTTCACGGTAGCTGCCATGCAAATTTAAAATCGTATGCGGCCCAACTTGAAAGCGCTGGCCTTTTTCAAAAATGGCAATTAAAGTAGGTTTTGCCGGAACTTTAAGAGAATTAACCTTCACAAATTCTTTTACAGCCCCCCAAATTGTTAATATTTTTGATTGCAAATAAGCTAAAGTAATTTTGCTTTTTTGGTAATAAACTAGATCTTCACAGGTATTTAAAATAAAATTTAATAAAGCTATTTGCGGGAATAATTCTTTTTCCAAATCATTCATTTTATAAGGACTTTTCGCTATCTCGTTTTGCAAATAAGAAACTTTTTTTAATAAATTATTAGGGTCAGAGTGATAGGTTTTCTTTTTGGTAATAGGGTCAATTCTTTCTTCTGTAGCAAAATACCCAAAGGGCCGGACAATATCTGCCAAACGTGTATCAACACAAATATAATCCCAATCAATTAAGAAATTTCCTTCTTTAGCTACAATAATATTCCCCGGGGTTAAATCTCGATGTGCGTAATATTTGGGTAACTGCTCATATTTTTTGGCAAATTCAGGACTCAAAAAATAATCAATCCATTTTTGACAAGTTGTAGTAAATTCAGTATCTGGGAAGTACTTATTGATATCAGGCTTAGCAAATAAGTTACCGTATTCCTTGAGTTTATCAAGCATATTAAATTTTGACGGGTTGCCTTTAATTGGGGTTTTTGAAGTCGTTAACCAGAATTTTAAGATCATTTGTTCTAAATCAGTAAGATTTGAAACACGGGTTGGTTTAACATATTCCCAGATCAAATATTTATCATCATGATGCTTAATTTCATCACCAATAATTTGTGGAACAAGTAACTCATGTTTTTTTAGTTCTGCCAAAGCATCTTTTAATTCCTGTATGCTAAATTTATTCAAATTTGTGAGTTTTTTTAGTACAAATTGTTGATTGTTAAAATTATGTAGTGTAATTAAACTGGTTTGTTGCAGGTAACCAACCGGGAAAGTATTAAGCGTTACGTTTGGGTCTTTGTTTGCAATAATAGTTTCTAAATTTGTCTGAATATAAGTACAAATATTATAAAAATTTTGACTTTTTGTATAAAGGCTAATTATTTTTTTAAGCATAATATACATCTTGAATAACGGAATTTATATTAGTTATCGGAAAAATTTGAGATTATTTTCATAAAACTTGGTGGGCGCAGCCCATCGGGTTTATGAATAGAACTAGTCTTGAGATTCAAAAATATTTTTGAAATAAACTAGAAGTTTTTTGTAATTCTGAAAATAAAAAAGCAATAAAAGGATTTTCTGATTTTGTTTGGGCAAAAGCTAAGGTATCGTAATATTCCATCTTAATTGAATTTTCTATAATTATTGGCGGGAGGTCTAAATCTAGACATTGTTTTATTAAAATTAACCTACCAACTCTGCCATTACCATCACCAAAAGGATGAATCAATTCAAATTGTACATGAAATTTAGCAATATCTTTAATTGTGGCTTTATTTGCAATAGCATTCCAAGATTTTAGTAATGTATCCATTTCTTCCTTAATATCATCTGGATGGGTTAAATGAATATGTAAGCCTCTTATGCCTCTTTGTAATTTGGCATATTCTCCGGCATCTTCTCTAACCCCTTGCATTAATTGTTTATGTAGCAGTTTAATAAAATCTTCGGAAATTTCATGATGAAAAAAATGTTTTTGAAATATGCTCTTTAAAACTACGGCATGATTATTAATTTCTAGATGTTCTTTAAACGGCTTATTTTTAATCATGATATGATCAAAAATCACTGCTTCAGTTTGCCTTTTGGTAAAAGTTGTGCCTTCAATGGTGCTAGAATTATAGGTATGCTCTAATAGTAAATCTTCTTGAAGTTGTTGATTATTTAATATAAGGTCTGAAATATTTTTTATTTTTAAATTATCAGTTTTTTTTATGATATTTTCTATTGTTTCTTCATTAATAGACGGATAATATATTGCATTTTTGTATAAATTATTAATTGCTTCTCTATGAGTTTTATGTGGAACCGCTTTTTTATTTACCCATCTATTTAAAGCAACAAAGGTAACATTAAGTTTTTTTGCTAGTTCTTCTTGAGATAAGTTGCTTGAGCGTAATATTTCTTCCAGATATTTTATATAGTTTTGAGTCATATATCTTAAAGTATATAGTAAAAGTATATAGGTTTAAAGTATTATTTTTGCAAAATTATTTTTCACTTAAAAACCCTATTTTCTTAGGTTTTTCTGGTGGTAGCATAATGTGCTTAATTGCTTCAAAAATAACTTGGAATTGTTGATCGTATTGTTTTTCCATTCGTTCGATTTTATCGCGAAGTTCTTTATGTGAAGTAAGTATCTCTCTGAGTTTGACAAAAATTCTAATAATTTGAATGCTAACATTAATAGCTCTTTCACTTTTTAAGGTATTCGAAAGCATTAATATTCCATGTTCTGTAAAAACATAGGATAAATATTTTCTATGTTCGCCACGCTTTAAGGTCACATTTTGTGACCTTAAAGAATTATCTTCATCTTTGGATAATTGAAACATAAAATCACTTGGAAAACGGCTAAGATTTCTTTTAACCGCTTGGTTAAGTGCTTTTGTTTCCACTGAATATAATTCAGCCAGGTCTTTATCCAACATTACTTTTTGCCCACGGATATAGTAAATTTTTGATATGATTTCTTCGTGATTAATTGGTGTTAAATTATTTTTCATTATAGGCTCCTTTTGTAATGTTTTGAACCGTGATAATCATAATTTAATGAAAAATATGATTGATATAAAAAAATCATAGTCCATCAAATAATCATACTAATCACAGTTCAAGACGTTTTCATGTTGGCTAATATTTACAAAGGAGTTACAAAGTAAGTTACAAAATAGAAGTCTTATTCACTCCAAAGATAATTAAATTATATAAAAGTGAATTCTATTTTTCAATTAATTTTTTGATACATTAATAGCGCGTTATCATGATCTTCATAATCTTTTTGATAATAAGAATTATAAAGCTTAGCAAATTCTTTTTGGTTTAATGCTTTTATCGCTGCAAGTTTAAGCTCATAAAAAGCGCAGGCATATTTGCTTACATCAAAGCTTACATATTTTTTCACACCTTTATTTAAAGCAATTAATCCCAAATCTCCATCAGCTAAAACATCGAGCATTTTTTTATCTTTGTACTCTAATAAATCTTGATACGCCCATACCAGTTGTTGGCCAAAAGCAAACCAAAAAGAAGTCTCGCCTAACCATTTGGGTAAATGATCTTTAGTGAGGTTGAAATGTATATTGTTAGTTTTAGAATTGTTAATATTTTGAGTAGGATTTAGACTAATTATTTTTTTAAGCATAATACTCATCTTTAGTGACGGAATTTATATTAGTTATCGGAAAATATTAAGATAGTTTGCAAGAATATATAAAAGAGGGTTAATTTATTGAATTTGGATCTAGTATTTTAGTTAAAATATTATGTATTTTTTTAAATTTAGTATAAATATATTTAGCTTCATAAAATTCTATTTGATCGCCATACGGATATCTTAGTTTTGGTAAGTATAAGTTGATCTCTAATATTTCATCTTCAACATTTTTTAACTCAGGATATTTTTTTATAATCATTGAAAGAAGTTTATCTAAAAAATGAACTCGTTCAACTTTTAAATTATTTTTCAGAATAATAGCCTTTAATAATTTTTCAATTGCTTGGTGAATATGATAAATAATTATTTCAGCTCGCCCATTATTTTTTATTAACAGTTCTACTGTTTCAATATCATAACCTGCTAATCTTACCCATTCATCATAATTATTGTCTTTCATAAAGCTTTTTACTGGTTTTTAAGATATCTTGCCAAAAAGTAAGGTTTTTTTCTTGCTTTAATTGTATTTCTTCAGGTGAAGCAACAATGATTTCTAAAGCATAATTTCTAGGAAAAAGCGATTTACTTATCTCTAAAGCAATTTTTTGTTTTTTTCTCTTAGAATCATCAATGATTAATAAATCAAGATCACTTAAATCAGTAGCTGTACCTTTGGCATAACTCCCGAACAAATAGATTGTTTTTGGGTTAAATTCATTGATAATTTTTTGAGTTATTTGTTTAATATTTATTTTGTGTTTGTTATTCATAATTAATGTAATTTAAATTATATAATTTTATTATTGAAATTAAAACAGGTTTTTATCTTTAAAGATCGAGATAGGAGAATTTTATTAAAAAAAAAGATTAATCATAATCCTTTTCTTTAACAATGGAATTTATATTATTTATCGAAAAAAAATTTTATAGTTTGCAGATATAAATATTTTTAAATCCGTTCAGAAATAGTGGTTTCTAAAATATCTAAAACCTGATAGATTTTATCCCGTAAAAATTGATTCTCTTTCAAGAACTGGCTATTTAGTTTTTCAGCCTGAAAAATTTCTAGCCAAATAGCGTATTTTTGCCAGATAGAGACGCAAGATTTTACGTCTTTAGAAGATGAGGAGCGTTTGTCTTTAATTTCAATATCCGTTTGAGCGTAGAATTGGAGACGTAATTCTTGAATTGTTGATTGCATAAATGAGCTCCCTTGTTTTAATGTTTTTACAAATAAATCTTATATTTTAATATTAATATTCTAATAATAATATTACAAGGTAAATGTTAAAATATAAATATAGTAATTAAAATATATATTATTATGGATTTAATAGAGAATATAGCGAAGAATATTAATAAAAAGAGAGAAGATATATCTATAGATCGTTTAAGTATTGCATCAGGGGTTCCTTCTTCAACTTTATGGAAAATAGTTCGTCAGGAATCTAAGGATGTAAAGATTTCAACTCTTTATGCTATCTCCAAGGCTCTCAACTGTACGGTTGATGATTTGTTAAAGTAGGGAACAAAGATTTTTGTTCCTTACATTTACAAAAATCCAATCTTTTTAGGTTTTTCCGGAGGCATCATAATGTGCTTAATTGCTTCAAAAATAACTTGGAATTGTTGATCATTTTGTTTTAATTTAATGCCATGCTTTAAAATTGATTTTTCAATGCTTTCTAACTTTGTTAGAATTTTAGCATTTGTTAAAGCCAATTTTCTTAAAGATGTAAATACACGAATGATTTGAATATTAACTTCAACAGCTTTCTCGCTAGTTAAAACAGAAGAAAGCATGGCTACACCGTTTTCCGTGAAACAAAATGGTAAATATTTGCGTCCACCATGCATAAATCTTGAGGTCGCAATTTGCGACCTCAAGATTTCAAATTCTTCTTTATTAAGTTGAAACATAAAATCATTTGGGAATCTTTTTATATTTCGTTTAACTTGTTCATTTAAACGTTTGGTTTCGACTTCATAAAGTACAGCTAAATCACTATCTAACATTACTTTTTGCTCACGGATATAGTAAATTTTTGATATGATTTCTTCGTGATTAATTGGTGTTAAATTATTTTTCATTATAGGCTCCTTTTGTAATGGTTTGAACTGTGATTAGTATGATTATTTGATTAACTATGATTTTTGTAAGGAACAGGCATACCTATTCCCTTTTTTTCTTTTTCATCATAGTTTTCATTTAATCATTTAAATCATAGTTCAGATGTTTTCGAGTGCCTAATTATACAAAGGAGCTATAATTTGAAAGTACTAAAACAGAAGTCGTATTCACTCCAAAGATAATTAAATTATATAAAAGTGAATTCTATTTTTCAATTAATTTTTTGATACATCAATAGCGCGTTATCATGATCTATTATTATTTTTTATCAGAGAATCATGCTATAATTTACGATCTCTGATAAGATTATAAACTCAGTTTTTTTGCAAGTGTTAGTTGTTGGCAGTTGATCGTGTAATCAATTCCTATGAATCAAGAGGGTCTGGTACAGGTATTCGGTGGTAGGCAGTTGACCTTGGAACCAATTTTCCTGAACCAAGAGGATCTGGTACAAGTTTTCGGTGGTAGGCAGTTGACCTTGGAACCAATTTTCCTGAACCAAGAGGGTCTGGTACAAGTTCTCGTCCTCTAGCAGTTGATCTTGGTACCATTTTTTGAGGATCAAGAGAATCTGGTACGAGTTCTCGTCCTCTAGCAGTTGATCTTGGTACCATTTTTTGAGGATCAAGAGGATCTGGTACAAGTTTTCGGTTGTAGGCAGTTGACCTTGGAATTAATTCTCCTGAACCAAGAGGGTCTGGTACAAGTATTCGGTTGTAGGCAGTTGACTTTGAAATTAATTTTCCTGAACCAAGAGGGTCTGGTATAAGTGTTCGGTGGTAGGCAGTTGACTTTGGAACCAATTCCCCTGAACCAAGAGGATCTGGTACAAGTATTCGGTTGTAGGCAGTTGACTTTGGAACCAATTCCCCTGAACCAAGAGGATCTGGTACAAGT
>CAZFTP010000003.1:0-5189 GCA_964521915.1 uncultured Candidatus Marinamargulisbacteria bacterium | reverse complement strand
ATTCGGTTGTAGGCAGTTGATCGTGTAACCAATTCCCCTGAACCAAGAGGGTCTGGTACAAGTGTTTGGTTAAAAATAATTGATTTTGTAACCTTTCTTCCTGTGTCAGAAGGATCTTCAATGCGTCTTCTTTTTGAACGTGATTCTGTAGCTCTCTCACTTGCTTCAGATGCAGGTCTGGCTCTTTTTCTAAACATTGGGCTACTAACTGTTGTCATATCAAGCTTTAGCCCTATTGGCAACTCTGCTTCATTTTGATTATAAGGCATTCTCCACATATCAGTCGGTAGAGTTGGTGCTTTATAACCATTCATATCAAGCTTTAACCCTATGGGAAGATTACTAGTTGGTTGATAACTTATTGGCGATAAAGGTGAAGTTAAATTACTCATATTTTTTTAACCGATTAATTTTTTTGTATAATATCTTATCGTAATATTAATTGATTTTTTGCAGTTTGTATTTTTTATATTGTAACGATTAATATTATTTTTTCATAATTAATTCGGTTTTTGTAAAATGATAAAAACTCTTTCCGAAACAACATCATAAGTTTGAATAACTATTAAACCAAGTTTTTCAAAATCCTTTTTTCTTAGAAAATTATCCTGTAATCCGTCTAACAAAACATAACCGCCTGGTTTTAAAAAAGTAACAGCTTCCGAAAGAATTTGCATTGCAGTTTTTTTATCTGGTTGAACTTGTTTGGTTAAGATTCCTGAAAAGATAATTAAATCTATGGCTAACCTTCCAGAAACAAACAAGTCTTTGGTTCTTAATAAATCCGCTTGAAAGATTTCTAAGTCTGGGTTTTTTGCTCTTGCTGTAACGCAACTGGACGTATCTGCTTCTATGCCCATTAATAAAGGCGTATAAGGTGCTAATTCAGTTTGTAGTTTAAGTAGAAGATCTCCTTTTCCACAACCAGCATCTAGAATTAGAGGTGTATCAGTAATTGTTCTCATTACTAAGAGTTTTTTAATAGTTTCTATTATCTCATTATATACAATTCTATATACTAAGGCTGTTTTTCTGGCAATATGCCAATCTGAAGCCCAAAATTCTGGAGGTTTTGCTTTGGGAAAATGGTATTGTGTAAGATCTAATTCAAAATTATTACTACTTAAATAATGACTAAAACTTAAAAAATAATTTAGTAAGAGATCATCAATTCTATGTTTCCAAATACTTGCAGGCGTACAAGCTTTTTCTATGAGATTTCTTATTTCTTCCGGAATCTGACAAAAAGATTTTTCCATTTTTTGTCCATCAGAAAAAGTGATTTTTAGAGTATAATCGGGTAACATTCTTCTTGTATAACCAGATTGCATAAAAACAGATGATTTAAATGAAAAATCTCTATAATCATAATAAATAAATTTTACTTCACTAATTTTTTTTCCGTCAAAATCAGTATTTTTAGAATCTATAAAGAGTCGAATTTTACAACGAGGTATTGGTATTGTAGGTTCTCTAAATTCAATGATATCACTTTTCATATAGTGATTTAGAAATTCTGCCAGTATCGCAAATTCGTTAGCTTTGTCAGGCGGCGGTTCTAATTTATCCGGAACAGCAGAAGGTAATAAACCTGTTGCTATTTTTAAACTTTCCATAAATATTTATTTCCCAGTTATTTGGGATATTAAACATTTAAGGGAATTATTTTATTTAATAATATTGCTAATTTCTTCGGTAATTTTTTTTATAGCTTGTTCAGGATTTTTTAACGTATCCTCAATCATCTTCACAAAATGGCTGCCAATTATGCCACCATTGGCAAATTTGGTGATATTTTGAAATTGTTCTTTATTTTTGATGCCAAAACCAACAATTACCGGTATATCTTTGATTTTTTTTATTTCTTTGGTAATAGCAGTTAAATTTGCCGCAAAATTGTTTCTTTCCCCGGTGGTACCTAAAGAAGAAATAAGATAAATAAAACCTTCCGCCTTTTTTACTATTTTTTTTATTCTCTCAGGTTTAGAAAGAGGGGAGAGGAAAAAAATTAAAGGCACTTGGTATTTTTGGCTAAGCTCATAATATTCTTCACTTTCTTCCAAAATAAGATCAGGTATTACTACTCCACTTAAGTTGTATTTTTTAGCTTGCTTAAAAAAATGTTCAATTCCAAATTGTAAAACAAGATTACAAGATAACATGAAATAAATAGGCTCTGAAAATTCTTGCCTGATTTTTTCTAGGAAATTGAAAGCGGAATTTAAGTTAAGATCATGATTATTAGTTAATGCTCTAAAATGTGAACTTTGAATTACCGGACCATCTGCCAAAGGATCGGAAAACGGAATGCCAAGTTCAATTCCCGTAGCACCTGCTTTTAAACTAGCTTTTACTAGTTTTTCGGTAAAATCTAAGTTGGGGTCACCCAAAGTGAAATAGGGAATTAGAATTTTATTTTTACTATCTAGTTTATTTTGTTTCATAGTTTTTTAAGGTTTCCATATCTTTATCGCCTCTACCGGAAAGGCAAACTACTATAAGATCATTTGGTTTTAAATTTTTCATCTTTTTTAAATAAGCAATGGCATGGGCAGATTCTAAAGCCGGAATAATCCCTTCTTCTTGAGCTAACCAATAGCAGGCAGAGACAGCTTCTTTATCTGTGATTATGCCGGTATTTATTCTGCCGATTGATTTTAAATAACTCATTTCTGGTCCAACTCCCGGGTAATCTAACCCAGCAGAAATAGAATGAGCTAATTTAATTTGCCCATTTTTATCCATTAGTAAATTGATTAAAGATCCGTGCAAAATGCCTGGTTTACCATGGCTAAGAGATGCCGCATGTAAACCCGATGCAATTCCTAAACCACCAGCTTCCACGGCAATCAGGTTAACTTTTACCTCATTAATAAACTCGTAAAAAGTACCCATGGCATTTGATCCGCCACCAACGCAAGCAATTAGGTAATTCGGAAGTCTTTTTTCTTCTTTTAAAATTTGTTTTTTAATTTCTTTACCAATAACAGATTGAAAATCTCTCACAATTTCTGGGTATGGTGCCGGACCAACTACTGAACCAATTAAGTAATAAGTAGATTCTGCATTAGCTAACCAATCTCTAATAGCGGCAGATGTTGCATCTTTAAGAGTTTTAGAACCAGAAGCAACCGTTTTTACTTCTGCTCCCAGCATCTGCATACGGTAAACATTTAAGGCTTGCCTTTGAATATCTTCTTCTCCCATGTAAACAGTACAAGGGATTTTCATTAATGCACAAACAGTTGCAGTAGCAACACCATGCTGTCCGGCACCGGTTTCAGCAATTATTCTTTTTTTCTTCAATTTTTTAGCAAGTAAAATTTGACCTATGGCATTATTAATTTTATGTGCACCGGTATGGTTTAAATCTTCTCTTTTTAAATAAATTTTAGATCCCAATGTTTTGGATAAATTTTTCGCAAAATAGAGTAAAGAAGGTCTGCCAATATAATTCTGAAAATAAGAATTTAATTCTTTTTTAAAATCAGCATTCTTTTTTAATTTATTATATGCAATTTGTAATTCTTCTAAAGCTGGAATTAATGTTTCCGGTACGAATCTACCACCAAATTGTTCAAAATGACCAAATTTATTTGGTAATTTCATCATTGGTTTCAATTTGAGTTTGATCAATACCTTTTAAAGATAAACCAATCTTTTGTTCTTCTGGAATTAATTTGATTATTTTAGCATTAATAGTATCTCCGGGTTTTATAACATTTTCAATTTTATCAATATGATCATATGATAATTCTGAAATATGAATTAAACCTTCAATATTTTTATCTAATTGAATAAAAGCACCAAAAGAAACTAAACGGGAAACTTTGCCTTGAACAATTTGACCTATTTCGTATTTTTCCGTAATGTTTACCCATGGATCTGCTTGTAATTGTTTCATACCAAGAGAAATTTTCCGGTTGTCTTTATCAAAACCTAATACAAATACTTTTACTTCATCACCAATTTTTAAAAGTTCTGAAGGATGGTTTACTCTTGCCCATGATAATTCGGAAATATGAACTAAACCTTCTGCACCGCCTAAATCTACAAATACGCCGAAACTACGAATACTGGAAACAAGCCCGGTCCTAATTTGTCCAACTTCTAATTCTTCATAAAGTTTTTCATTTTCTTTTTTTGTTGATTTTTGTTTAGCTAGCTTATGAGAAAAAATAACTTTTCTTCTTTTTCTTTCAACTTGAATAACGGTTACGTCTAAAGAAGTATTTAGAAATTCATCCAGGTTTTCTTCTGTTTTTTTAATTACTTGTGATGCCGGAATAAAACCTCTGATGCCTTTATAATCTACAACTAAGCCACCTTCAACTTTAGAAATAACATCAACATTAATAACTTCTTTAGTTTTCGCGATGGCAATTAAGTAATTCCAAGCCGCTTCAAATTCTGCTTTTTTTCTAGAAAGTAGGGCATAACCTTCTTTTGTTTCTAATTTGATAATTAAAACATTAATTTCATCACCAGGTTTAATATCTTTAATTTGAAGATCATCAGCTCCTAAACTAAATTCGTTATTAGGAATAAAACCATCGGCTTTATATTTAAAATCAACTAAAATACCTGATTTTTCAATGGCTCTTACAATGCCTGTAGTTAAATCACCAATATTGTAATCAAAAATAATATTATTAAGATTTTTTTCTAATTCGTCTTGATGTTGTGTATTAGTTTTTGTTGCTGTTTTGGTAGTAGTTTTATCATTTATGTTACTTTTTGTTTCTGAATTAGAATTAGTAATAGATAAATTTTCGATTATTGGTTCTGATTTTTTAATTTCTGGTTTATTTTCTATAGTCTTTGTTTCTTCTGAAACTATCTCGGTTTCTGCAATATGCGAATTTTGAACCGGATTAATTTCCGGCGTTTCTTCGTTTTGTAGTAATTCTTTTTCTAATTCAGAAATAGAACCAAGTTTAGTCCCTTGTAAACTATTGTTATCTATTTTTTCTAATTCAGAAAAAGATAATTCTTCGTTGCTTGTTCCTAGTTTTGTTCCGTAATTCATCGTTAAACCTCCATTAAAAGGGTATTAATACCCACAATACAATAAATTGTTAAATATTATAATATAAATCCTAATGATTGTATACTAGCGTTTGGTATTTCAAATCGATTCTGTCAAAAAGAATGTGTGAAATAGAAAAAAGTTAGGAGATAGGGAGCAT
>CAZFTP010000002.1:18077-244658 GCA_964521915.1 uncultured Candidatus Marinamargulisbacteria bacterium | reverse complement strand
TTGTGGAGAATTATTTATTGGCTGCTTAGCACCCAAGGGTTTTACGTGCACCCATCTTTAATAAAAGTATTATCTGTCCAAAATAAATAATATTGTCTGTAACCATTATAAGATGTGAAATAATTATTAGAAATAGCTATACCTAAACCATTTCTAGAAGTTATATTACGATAAAAACTCATCCCATAACTAGTTGAACTAAAAATCTGAGCATAAATACCACGAATTAAAGGAAAAATTTCTTGCGAAAAGAATAAATCAAATCTATTGTTATCAAGTTTTTTAGTAATACCAGAAATAACTGCAAAATGTGGTGTTTCTTCATCAAGATCATGATTAGAACCAGGCGTATCTGCAAATTGATGAACTTGAGAAATAAAATTAAAATCAAATAAATCCACAAAATTATATTTTAAATTTAAACTATAAATATTATGTACTAATTCATAATCTTGGGTTGGCACAAAAACATCTGTTTGAGTTTCATTTCCAACTAAAAAAGATAATTCTAAATTAGTGTGCGGAAAAATATTTTGATTATATTTGAAATTAAATCTTGCATCTGTAATTTTTTTATTTTGGTTATTTTTAAGATAATTAATATCAAATGAATCTATGTAATAATATCCTGCAGTAAAAACAGGATTCAATAACATTTTAGTATTTTTTAATTGTTGCTTAATTTGTTCATTATTCGGATCAATTTGATTTAATTGATTAAATATATCATAAGAAGCCTGAAAATTATTTTGTTCTAAATAAGTTAACCCCAATTCATATAATAAATCAAAATTATTTACAGAAATTGCTAAACCTTTTTTAAGAATATTTTCTGAAAATATTAATTGACTATTCCATCGATAAATCCTGCCCATTAGAACATAAATTTCAATTACTGAAGGGTAATTAATTAATTGATTTGAAAGGACATTAATAGATTCATTATATTTACCTTGCCAGCTTAAAACTCTTGCAATACCTAAATTAGCGGATAAATTTTTAGGTTCAAAAGCTAAAACTCTGTTATAAGTTATAAGTGCTAAATCTAATTTATTATCCCAAGAATAAATAGTAGCTAATTGTATAATTTTTTCAATATCAGCAGGATTTTTTTGTAAGTATTCTTGTAAAATATTTTCAACTTGTGAATATTCTTTATTATTAATTAAATTCTTTAAATTAGCTTCATTAATAGAAAAACAAAGTTCGCTATTAATTAAAAAACAAAATATTAAAATAAAATATAAAAATAGATTTCGCATTATTTTCTTGATTTAGGAATTATAATTTCATTTTATTATATTATTGAAATTAATCAACCCAAATCAAAAAACTTTCAATATTTACCATGGTCTGCCGTTATGATCTATCATCCACTGGATATTAGAAATTAAATTTCCGCAACCTACAGTAGTAGAAATAGCATAAGGCATAAGTTGCAACAAATAATAAATATTTTGTAAAAAATACTGTTTAGCGGTTGTATGCGGTATACTAGCACCAATATCTCTTTTGGCAATAATACCAAAATCTTCTACCCATTGATTTCTTTCTTTTTCAGGTTTTGCTCTATTTTCTTCAATAATGGTATCCAATTGATGTTTTGCTCTCACTCTTAATTCTAAACTTTTTGGGGTTTCCCCGGTCTGTGATCTTTCGATCTCAGCTAAAGCAAACATGGCAATACCAGATAACATTCCTTTATCTTCACGGGCAATTTTAGCAATATTGTCAATTTCTCTTAAACGATCTAAAACTACGGTTTCAATTATCTCCCCTTCCTCAACATCTCCTTTTTCTACACAAGTTGAAGTAGTAGGTTGAAAATTAATGGCATGTACCATGTCCCAAATCATCTGCCACAAAGATGGTCCGCTATCTATTCCTGTTTCACTATCTTTACACATCATAAAATTCATAATATTTGTCCCAAATCTGATTCTATTATATTTTTGAGTAAAACTGGTATGCGATAAATCATCAACAAATTTATGCCAACGATCTATTCTTTTAGTATCCATTTTGTTAACTACAACTTGTTTTGTTCTAAACCCTATCACGGAAAAAATCGGCATAAGAACATAAGCTAAAAAACTGACACCTAACGCCCATTCAAATTTTGAACTTTCGCTTGCTCCAGATCTATGTACCTGATCCATAATAAGATACCCAGTTACAATTCCAGCCTCAACTCCAAGATCAGCTCCTGCTATGGTATTTTCATAAGCTCTCATTAAATCCTCTCTAACTTTATCTAAATCTTCCGGTGGAATAGCTCGTTCAAAATAACGTTGACGCCAATCTGGCAATTCTTTTTTACAATCTTTGTAACCACTATAATACAAACCATTTATTATAAGGTGTGTAAGAAATTTAAAAGTTTGTAAAGAACTGGTAATAAATCTAAAAGTTTCAACAAAAAGATGCAAATAGTTTTTATCTCTAATATCCCAACTATTAGCATGACGATCTATAGCCATAAATTCTTGCATCATTTCTGCAACTAAAGATGGATCTTTTAAAATTTCTTCAGGAGATTTATCAAGACATATTTTACTTAATTTACTAATACTTGCTGTAGCGTCATCTTGATGTCCTTCTAAAACACGCTCTTGCGCAATTTTGGCTAATGCTTCTATATCAATAGCAACATAGTCTCTGGATAAAGGTAAATCCACAGCATCAGCACAAACAGTAGAAGCTTCTACCACGCCAGGAAGATCAACGCCTGCTCTTTCTCTGGAATCTAATAAAGGTGTCTTAATTTCTGGTTGTTTTGCTGTATCTACTACCCTACCCAAATAACCAACTAATGATTTTGCGTGATCATAAAAACCTTGTCCAAAACCATGACAAAAATAAAAACATCTACCAGGGTGATGTTTTACCTCTAAACTTTCCGGATCACGTTCCTCTTTTTTTACTTCATGATGACTTAACACGCCTGAAGCACTACTGCCAATAGCTGAAGCTCTATCCATATTATTTCCCCCCAATAATATTACTAACCAGTTATCGTTTTATTAAAAAAAATATTGCAAATTATTTTTTAGCTGATATTTTCTTTAATAAAGAAAATTCAATTTCCCTTTGCGTAGTTTTAAAAAACGAAAGTTTTTTATCAACCGGATCAACTAAAATTGTATAACATTTTAACCAGTTACCTAAAATAATATCTGTAAATATTTGATCACCAATAATTACACTACGTTCTAAATTAACACGATGCTTTTTAGCAAATTCTCTCAAACTAAAACTAAATGGTTTTAAAGCAAAGCAAAGACCTCTATCTATATCAAGATCTCGCGCAATTTTTTTAATCCGATTAAAATTGATATTATTTGAAACTAAAAACAATTCAAAACCTAACGATTTTGCTTTATTAACCCAATTAGCTTTCTCAAAACTAACCCGACGAGAATGATATGGCAAAATAGTATTATCAATATCTAAATAAATTGCGTATTTATTTAATTTTCTTAAATGCTCCAAAGAAATATTTTCTAATCTTTCTTCGTATTGTTTCGGGGTCAATAATTCTCTGGCAATTTCCAAATATTCAGAAAAATGTTTTAACATAATGAATTTTGCTGATCTTTAATTTTATTAATAAGTTCTCTTATTTTTAAATAATTTATACGAAATCTTATTTTATTGGCAACTAACCTAGCACTGGAAGAAAAAACCGTATCTAAAATCTTTAAATGATTCTCCTTTAAAGTTTGTCCGGTAGCAGTTAAATCTACAATATAATCAGCTAATCCGGTTAAGGGGGCTAGTTCAATTGCCCCATACATTTTTAAAATTTGCGGTTTAATATTTAGTTGATTAAAATATCTTTCAGTAGAATTTGGATATTTAGTTGCTACCGTTAAATTAGGAATAATTTCAGAATTTTTCTCTTCTAAACCAGCTAAAACTAATTTACACTTGCCAAATTTAAGATCAACTAATTCTACTACATCGTCATTTTTCTCTAATAATACATCTTTACCAACTATACCTAAATCCGCGGCACCTTGTTCTACATATACAGTTACATCCCAAGGTCTGATATTTAAAATCCGAATTTGATGATCTTTATCAAAATAATATAATTTACGTGAATCTTTAATTGATTCTATTTGAAAATCATAGCCAATCTTCGATAATAAGCTCAAAGATTCTTCAAGTAAATATCCTTTAGCAACCGCAATAGTTAAATAATCTTTTTTCATAATCAATAGTTTAAAATTTTATTAATATCAAAAGAAAAACCGATACTTGGTAAATCGTACCCAAATTTTTTAATTAAATTATTGTATCTTCCGCCTGAACCTACAATTGAGCCAATACCATCAATGTAAAATTCAAACATAATTCCGGTATAATAATTAAGATCTTTTATCAAACCTTTATTAAAATTTACGTATTTTTCTAGACCTTTATCTTTTAAAATTTGATAAGTTGTTAATAAATTTGGCTGATCACTAATTAATTCATCTTTACCTTTTTCAGGTATTGAGCCAAATTGGACATAATCCTCTTCAATTAAAGCTTGTTTTTTTTCCTTTGAAAAACTGGTTACAAAATCTGTATGTCCAATATCAACGGCAAATTTTTTGAACCCTAATTTTTGCAAAATCTGTATACCAAGTACTATTACTTGTGCATCAATTTCTGGACCATCTAAACCAATTAATTCCATACCAATTTGCATGGTTTCAATTGCTTCTTGTTTTTTTATCTGTCTACGATAAATATTATCACAATAATATAATTTAATTGGTTTTGGATATTCTTTTAATCTTTCCGCTGTAAGTTTAGCAATTTGCACGGTAAAATCTGGTCTTAGAACAACAATATTACCTTCTGAATCAAAAAGCTTAATAGTTCTTTTTAATAAATTTTCACTTAACCCTTTTTTAATGTTATCTAAATAGTCAAAAGAAGGCGTAATGATTTTTTGATATCCTTTACTTTCTAAAAAATCTTTAATTACAGCTAAACTTTTTTCATTTTCAGAAATCTCTTTAGGCAAAATCACTTTATTGGTAAATGCTTTTGGTAATGACATTTTTTTAACCTTATAAAAATTATTATTTATTTTAACAGATATATTTATGTATAACCAGAGGGCGGAGACTATTTTTTCATATAACCAGGTGGCTCTGCCACCTGGTTATACAAAAAATACAAGGGGGCAAGCCCCCTTTAACCCCCCAAATCATTTTTTAATACCCTTCAGCATCCAATACAATAATAAAGCACCCATTATTACAGATGCAATAAAATCAGAAACTGGTCCTGCAAACCAAATGCCGGTAATACCAAAAAAATAAGGTAATATTAGTAAAGCCGGTAATAAAATAAAAATCTGCCTCAAACAAGTACTTAAAAACACTAGTACCGGTTTATTTATACTTTCAAAATAAACCGTTGCCACAATCTGAATACTAACTATTGGCAACATCAATAAAAATATTCTAAGTGCCGGTACCCCTATTTGGATAAATTTATCATCAGAAAAATTAAACATTAAAAAAATTTCTTTAGGGAAAATTTGGATTACTAAAAAACCTATAAAACCTACTATCGTAGTAAAAAATAATACTCTTCTTACAATTAAATTCACTAAATCAAAACTTTTTTTTCCAAAATTATAACTAATTAAAGGTTGGCTACCTTGGGCAATTGCAAAAATAGGTATATAAATTAACCGCAATATTATAAATAATATCCCTATTACAGATAAAGCTATAGTACCGCCATAAAAAGAAACTTGATAATTAAATAAAATATTCAAAAAACTACTAATAAATTGACCAAAAAAAGCACCAAAACCTAAAAATAAAACACTTTTAACTATTACCGGATTTAAAATCATGCTTTTAAGCTTTAATTGCAAATAACTCTCTTCCGAAAAAAAATATTTTAACACCATTAAACATAATACGAATTGAGAAATAACCGTAGCAATACCAGCACCGGCAATACCTAATTTAAAATAAAAAATTAAAATTGGATCTAAAATCATATTTAAAACAATGCTAAGAATAATTAACCACATTGCTTTTAAAGGGTTTCCTTCACTTTTAATAAAATTAATCATGGTTAAAGCTATACCCTGAAAAATACTACCTAAAACAATAATTTGATAATAAATTTTTACCATCTGAAAAATTTCTGAGTTTGCACCTAATAAATGTAAAATTGAATTAGCAAATACCAAACCAAAAATAGTAAAACAAAGATACAATATAATAACAAGAATAAAAGCATTTCCTAAAATCTTTTCAGCTTCATCTTTATTTTTTTCACCTAATTTAATGGATATTAAACTGCCAGCCCCTGCGCCAATTAATAAATTTAAGGCACTTTGAATTATAGTTATAGGAAAAATTAAAGTAATACTGGCAATGGCTACTACTCCATAACCTTGCCCAAGATATATTCGATTAATAAATAAATAAATAATAGTACCTATTAAATTAAGAGCTATCGGTAAAGAATAAGTAAGAATTAAATAATTGATATTTTTATTCTCAAAATATTGTAGTTGCTTCATATTTTATAATTATAAATAATAATTTTATATTATGAAAGATTTTTTTTATTATTCTAGAAAAAATATTAAATATTTTTTTATTATTAATAAAATAAAAAACAGAAAAGACGCTCTTTTAATAATTATCTTGATATTTATATTTAATACCGTCAATAGGGTTTACTTCTTCTTTTATGTCCCAATCTTTTCGCCAGGTTTCAAAACACCAATTACAAATCTGGCAATTTCTTTTGCAAGTAGTAACCTTTTTAAAAACATTTTCAGGTTCATCTTTTAAATAAGGATGAGGAATTTTCCTAATAATAAATTTACCTAAATCATCGTAATGACGATAATTTTCACTAATAATACCATGATTTAACGAATAAGCCCGAGAATTACAATTATCAATATACAATTGTAAATCTCGTTCTAAAATATATGTAGGCTGTGTTCTTCCCAGAATTTTTATATAATCAATATTCCCTTTATAATATCTTAAATTATAAGGGACAACTGCATTTGCACTATACCAAAGCCATGGTTTTCTACCAGCCGCAGTACCGCACTGGTAAGGTGAAACAGGTACGCCTTGAGAAAGTAAATTTGCATGGCACAATGCGTTCGGACAAGAGTTTTGACAACGTGAATTAACAAGAATTTTAATTTTTTTACCTGTTACTTGTTTAATATCCTTAATTAACTCTAAATCTTTATTACAATCTTCTGCTATACAAATAGTATCAGGGTCAACTTCATCAACCCAAAAAATTGCTTTTTTAACCGAATCCACAAACGCATTAAGGGAAACTTCTAAATTTATTTCTTTGAAATGTTCTTTAATCAATTTTGCCAGAGAAATATCTGCAACCACAAAACGGTTAAGCCCAACATTTAATAATCTTTTCATAAACTGATAAAGCTCAGTCTGATGAAAATTCTGATAAATCGTTAAATCATAATAAGTAGTAATATTAAAGAGAAAAGATAATTCAATTCCCCATTCTTTTAAATTTTTTGCCAGTTCAAAAATTTCTATTTCCTCATAATTCTGCCAATCAATATCTTGAGTTACGTCACCAGAATACATAAATCGTTTTGGTATAGGAAGGTATAGAGAATAAATGTGTTTTCGGTATTTTTCGACTAATTCTAAAATTTTTAGATCATGATTATAAGGAAGTGAGATTTTTAAATTCAAATTATTAAATTCAAGTACTTCTTCAGTCATTTTTAGATAAAGTCTCTTTAATTGATTTTTGTATTTTGGGGGATTTAAAATATCTAAGTAAAGCCGTACCAGATTTAAAATCAACTAAAGGAATAATCCAATCTAACCTCAACTTTTGATCTTTTGGTTTTCTTTTCTCGTTTAAATCACAATATATATTGTAAAACAATGAAAAAAGATATAAATTATCAAAATTTTGTTTTAAGCCAGGAAATTTTTTCTGAAACTCATTTATATATCTTTCAATAATTTTATAAAAACCATGGAAATTCCGTGGAAACGATTTCAGTCTTAATTCACTATTATTGTTATCAAAAAGTTGCCAGAAAAAAACCATTGTATAACAAAAAAAATCAAATAGAATCGGAAATTTTTCAACATAATCTTCCCAATCAAAAACTACCAATTTCTTATTATTTGTAAATCCAATATTCACACTGGTAAAATCACCATGAGTGGCAACTAAAGGAATTTTAGTCTTACACAAAGAAAAAATTTTAGGTTTAAAAGTGTTCCATAAAATGTTTATTAAATTAACAATTTCTTTATCTTCATAAGTATTCACCAAGTGAAAAAATTTTACTTCAAAATCTAAAAAATACTGTTCCGGCAATTGTTCATACTTACATGTGTTTAAGTTGAATAATAACAACCAATCTAAAGGTTTTTTTAATAAATCAAGATTAAAATTTTCTTTGCTACTATAAATCATTTTTTCGAAAATTGTATTTTCAATATAATCAGAACAAATAAAGACTCGCCCATTAATAAATCCCCTGCCCCGTATTTTAGGTATAATTATATCAATACCAGATTGAGCTAACTGGACTGATTTTTCATATTCCAATTCTAACATTTTATTAGCAATGTCAGACCCTTTTTCTGGAAATTTTATAACATAATAAGGCTTTTGATTTTGATCAAAAATCGTTAAACAAATAGTTTTATATTCACTAACTTTTTTAACTGGGTTAATTTTAAAATAAAAAGGAGGCTCAATATTAATCTTTAAAACATCTTTTTGTTCTAATAATAATTTTTCTAAATCTGAATTTTTTATTAAATCACTCATTTCAACCTCTTTAATTTATAAGCTAAACACCCACCCTGACAAACTCGATTTGTCTTAAACAAACAAGTATTACATTTTTTAAAAGGATAAAATTCATCTAACTGATCTTCTTTATTGAGTATTTTTGTATAAATCTCATCTGTATTTTTGAAATCCTTAAGATTATACAAATCTGGAAAAGAACTAAAACAATGTCCAATTTTTAACCCAGGATAAAAAGTGAATCCACCTTTACAATCGCTAAATTTTAAATCTGCAATATGTTTAGCAATAACTTCAAATTCTGTTGAATCAAACATACACGGGATCATGGGACAATCTAATAAAACGGCATAATCATAAAAGGTTGCCATACTCACTAAAGCAATAAAAACATCTTTTATTTCTTTAAAAAAATGTATATCTAAATATTTATTGGTAAAACAATAGTTAGGGTTAGCTAAAGCAACTCGTATTTCTTTTAATAAATAAAAAGTCTCTAAAAAAGGTATTAAATATTCAAACCGTTGTGTTTTATCATATAAATTAACGCCTAATTGAATTTTAGTGCCACCAGTATCACTAGCTAAAAGCCTTAAATTATCTTCCAGTATGTTCCAATTAGTAGTGCTATAATTACGTGGATCATTAAGATTTACTAAAGTAGTTTTAAAAGTATCTATAATTGCGTCTCTATATGACGGATGAAAAATAGCATTAGTTAACAAATAATTCTGATTACCATAAGCCTCTAATACTTTAGTTAATTCTAAAAAATGCGGATGCTGAGTAGGTTCACCCCCAAGAATTTGAATTTCTTGACCTGGTCCGACAAAATCTAAAATTTGTTTTAATTCATCAACAGTCAGCATTTCTTTGTTATGCCATAAATGTTGTTCAAAACAATATTTACAACCAAGATTACAATTATAATTAGTAAGGATTCTAATCATTTTCAGCAATAATTTTAGGTAAATTAATGATATAATCTGAAATTTTTACAAAATACAAAGCAATTTCCGTAAAAACAACATCTTCTTCAACTGTGGTTATTTCTTTTTTGGCTAATTCTTCATCAAATACTTTTAAATTATGCAAATGTTTTTTTAACTCTTCGTATAATTTATGATATTCATCTCTAACTGCTTTTTTAATTCTCGGACTTTTTTGTAAATTAAAAAAAGGTTCTTCAAATTTTTCTAAAACAGCTAAATATTTTTTAACTGTTTCTATTAATTCTTTCTTAACTTTTTTTCTTAATTCTAAAATTTCTTTATCCATAATTATTGCGAAATTGATTTAATAAAATCCGTTAAAACCCGATTAACCATATTAACTGCACCTTGCACAGCGTTATAACCTCTTTGTAATTGCATACCTTCAATAGCTAAAGCAGAAGGGTCAACATTAGAACTCTCTTTACTAGCACCTACAATTGTACCAAAACCAGCAGTAGTAGTAGTACCATAACCAATTGGTTGCCCAGAATCGATAGTCGCACGATACGCATTACCTGTACTCACAGCTAAATTTTCCGGTGAAGCAAATTTAGCTAACCCTAAAATATATAACGGAGTACCATTTGGTAATGGAGATACGCCATTAGCAATAGCATTCTTTCTATTTTTATAATTAGTAATTAAAATACCGCCTGCTTCAAAACCAAGATCAGCTAAATCATATTTAGTAGGATCTACGTAAATGTAAGTTAATTTAGTTTTATCAATACTGCCATCTGCAGACATCTTATATGCCATAACTTTTCTACCCAAACCATCTACTAAATAACCATCACTAGTAAAAGCAAAATCACTGGCTCTTTTATAAATATATGCTGTTTTATTAAAATCCTCTACTACAAATAAGGTATCGCCCTGTATTGCGGCATTTAGTGCACCACCAGTATTTAAACCACCTTGAGTAAAAGTTAACCCTGCATATTTCATATTTACTCCGCCGGCAGTACTATAACTATTTGCCCCTACCCCATAGGCTTTATCAAAAATTGTTTGAAAAGTATAATTCTCTTGTTTAAAACCAGGAGTTTGCACATTTTCAATATTGGAAGTTAATAGACCTATAGCATCCATATACGCTTCTATAGAATTTTGACATTGGGCTATTAAATCTAACATTTTTTCACCTCCTAAGCAGACTCTTGTATAGATTTTTCCGAAAACCGATTAAGCTCTTCTGTATCTAATTCCAAATTATCATAAATATTACTTTCTTCTTTAATTCTTTTCATAGTTTCTGCCACATTTTTCTTTTTTCTACTTATTGAAATATTTCTGTTAATACTTTCTAACATTTCTAATTGTTTAAACTGTTCTTTTAAAACAGGGAACATTTCTCTATTGGCATTATCTCTTATTCTATCACATTCTTCTTTTTTTATCTTATACCCTATTTTATGTAAGGTTGTAATAAGAAAATTTTTTCTGGTTTTAATTACTTGATAATTTGGGCCGGTTAATTTTGATAAAGTAGCTTGTTCTAAAAAAGCTTTATGTAAATTACTTAACAATTTATCTATTGCTAATAACTCTCCTTCTTTTTTTATTTGCTCCTCTAAATTTTTATCAATTAAACCCATTTTCAACATTTTATTTTTTATGGTAATAATAGACATTTGTAAAACCAAAGTTTTCTTTAAAGAAAAATTATTAATTGACAGAGCTTTTAAATAATATAAGTTTCTTAAAGTTTCTTCTAATTTATCTTCTTCAAAAAGATAATTTTTTACAGCTTCCCTTTTACCTCGTTGGTCACCTTCTTCAAAACTAAATGTTCTATTAGGATCTTCTGGCGGTAAAAAATGAAATAAACCAAAATTATCAATGCTTCTAGTTAACCTTAGGTTAATACTATTCATATCAACTCCGCCTCTAACCTTAAGACATAAATCTGATAATTTATAAAATTCCTTATCAAAAGTTTCCGGATCATCATGTGCACCACGATTTCTAACAAATAATTCTTCGGCTTCTTCTAACATAAAACCGCTGACATCAACATCTTGCGATATTTTTTTTACCATATCACCTAAACCACCCAAATAATTACCAAAATCTTCTCCACCTAAAGCAGAATTTGCCGAAATATTATCTAATAAATCACTTAACCCTACTTTTTCTCTTAATTCCGGTATTTTACCTTGTGATTTTGAAAACAAATATTTAACTATCTGATTTTTTAAATCAGCGGCAACTTGCTGGCGCACCATATTACCGACTTTTGCATCCATATCAGTTAAACTTTTGGTACTATATCCTTCGGCATATAATTTCTCTTTAATATCTTCTAACTGACGTTTTTTTTGCGGTGAATTACTGGTTAAATATTCTGCATATTGACTAGCATAATTTTTTAATATATTAGTATCATTTTTTTCTTGTTCTTCAGTTGAATAACCGGTTTTCCCCTGTTCTGTAATATCTCTATTAGCAGATTTTTTCATAGTTTTATTAACTTCATCTTGTGCTTGAAACATAGGCGCATCTGTCTCAATTAATGAGGAGTCTCTTTTAGTTTGTTTTGCGGAAAAACGCTGTTGTTCTTGTTGTTTTAATTTTAGATCTTTTTTTTGTTGATCAGTTATTTGATCAGCCACATTCTGCATAGCAATATTATCTTTAGATATTTCTGTAAAATCAGTACTTCTTTTTGTTACTTCCGCGTTTTCTCGATTAGCTTGTTGCGTTTTCTGTTGAATATAATTTTTCTGTGTTTCTTTAATATTATCTGCATTTTTATCTAACCCTGAAGAAATACTCACTTCATCACTTGAAGATTCCCTTTGCTCAAATAAACTATCAATCTCTCTTTTTACACTTTCATTTAATTTATTTGATTTAGTTTGACTTTGAGCAGAAACCAAACCAAGCGAACTTTTAACCAACCCCATTTTAGCTGATTCTTTGTCATCATTTAAAAATTTCGACAAAATGCTTTGATCTTCTTTTTCTAACTGTTTTTTATCATCAAGAGTTCGAGTTCGCCTTTCTTCTAATTTTTGATTAACCGCTTGATTATAATTGGCAGAAATATTGCCAGATTTATTTTCTATTGGCATATGCTAATTCTTTCCTTTTATTAATAACTCTTTGCAACAAAGAATGAACATAATCACTATTCTGCAGATTCTGTGCTTTAAGATAATTTTTCTCCGCCATATCAAAATTACCTAAAAACTCTTCAATTAAACCTAAATATAAATATTGACGATACCCTTTTATTTCTAATGGATACTGTCCAAATTTTTCATCAAATTCATTATTGAAATCTAAACTTTTCTGCATATATTCTTTAGCTTTTATTAAATTATGCTCTTTCAAATAAATAGTTCCTAATAATAAAGTTAATGCCTTATTTAAAATTTTATATTTTTTTTCCAAAGTCAAAAGAAATTTCTTGCTTAAAAAATCTTTATGAAAATCGAGATAAATATTAATTAAACTATAAGAAAACTGAAATTTCATAATCCAATTTTCATCTTCAACAAATCTGACAGCATTTAAATAATATTTTTCTGCTTCCTTTTTTTTATTAAAATAACTCAAATGATTTCCTAATTGATAATTCAACATAGCATCACGATGATATTCGGGTGTTTTCAAAATATTCTTAAAAATTTCAATATAATTTTTAATCTTTTTCTTATACCGTTCATCTAAATTAGTAGAATCATTACCCCAATGAAAAATTGGATAATCATCTAAATAATTTATCTTTTTTACTTTTGTATAATCAATGTTTAAGTCTTCATTAACTGGTCGGATAAATTTATAATTTCTATCTGTTCTAAATAATTTCACACGGTAATTTCGATTAGTATTAAGCATAAAACAATCTATATTATTTTGATAAATTGGGAAAAGGAAAAAATTCTCTTTTGTATGTTGAACTAATTTTTTAATCTTATCAAAACTATTTTGTTCAATATATTCATCAGCATCAATTAACAAAACCCAAGTAGTGGTAATTTTACTTAATAAAAAATTTCTGGCATAAGAAAAATCTTGTTTCCATTCATCAATATCATATACTGTCACATTATTTTCAGTTAAATATTTTTTAGTATTATCCGTAGAACCAGTATCTAAAACTACTATTGGTAAATTAGTTTTTACTAAATTAGGTAAAATATGAGTAAGAATTTCCTCCTCATTTTTGGTTAAAAAGGCTATTGATAATAAATTATTATCTTTTTTCTTAAGAGTAACTATTTTTTTTATTTTTTCAATTAATAACATCTAATAATCTCTAAATACTTTTTGAAACAGCACTGTTCAAATGAAAATATTTTAAACCAGCTTCAACTTTAGCTTTTTCTGATTGATCTAACAAACCTGCTATCTCTTTATTTACTTGTTGTATTCGGTTATTCACTCTATTGATATATCCTTCTAATTTAGTCACCTTTTTAGCTATTTCTGCTTTATCAATTATAGCATTTTTGTCATCAGAAATAACAACTTCTTTCATAGTCGTAGATCCTCTAAATATAAAAGATTTTGCTGTTCCTGGGTTAAATCATCTTTTATTTTATTTAACTCTTTCAACTTAATAGTATCAATTTTTTCTTGAGAATAAAAATCTTTATTTCCTAATAATTGCATTTGTTTCATTAATTGATTTCTAACTTCATTAAATACTTTTGTTTTTCCTTTATCTTTTCTATTATTACTACCAAAAACAAAAAACATTTCCGTATTATATTCATTTTGTTCAAATAATTCGATATTTTCTTCTATAGCTTTTTTAAGCCCTTTTTTTTGCAATTCTTCTAATTCTTCAGAAGTTATTCCTAAAAAACTCAACATTACATTTAGAATATTTAACTTAGCCTGATAAAACTTAGCTAAAAATTGATTAACAGATTTAGTTTCAATAAAAGTACGCATATATTCGTCTTTTAAGGTTTCTACCCGCGAAGTTAAATCTATTTTATAACCTAAAATTTTAAGAATTTTTTCACCGCTAAATTTAATTTCATCTGGTTTTTCAGTTAAGCCTATTTTTTCTTTAGCTTTTATCTCATAATCTCCAACACTGTTTTTTTGCCAATTAAAAAGACTTTGACTAATTTGAATTTTATCTTCTGTATCAATGGGGTTCACTTTTTCTGGTGGTTGTTGTTTTAATTGATTTTCTTTTATTTCTTGTTGAATTTTTTGATACCGCGGATCTTTTAATATTTTCTCAGCATTTTTACTTTGTTCAGTACTAATTTCATTAACGGCATAATTATTATTTGTCATCTTTTATCCTGTTTGATTATTTAGATTTATTTGCTTGTTTAGCTCGTGCCGCGGCTTTTGCTTCTGCGGCTTTTTCCTCCGCCGCCTGCCTTGCTTGTGCTTGATCTGCGGCTTTTTGATCGTCTGCATCTTGTTGTTCTTTTTGTTCCTGATATTCCTGATATCGATATTTATCTCTATTATAATTATTTCTATTCAGCATATTAAACATAAAAATCTGCAAATTTTCATTTGGTAAAACAACACGAGGTGTATAAGCGTATGACCCTGCGGCAAAAGCCGGATTTTGGTTAACTTCCAAATCTGCACCTCTTACTGCACTAGCCGCGGCCGCTGGCACACCATATTTAGCAACTCCATCAGCATTCATGTAAAATTTATTTCTAACTGTTGGATCTAATAAAGCATTTGGTTCAGAAGATAAAACAATACCACTCGAACCAGCTTTATAAACAGATGTATTATCAAATCCACTACCATTCACCCAAACCTTTTTTATGGCTTCTGAATCTTGCACTGGGTTAAATTTTGCTAAAGACATTGTTCCTTCTCTTCTAGCTCTAGCACTATTTCCTATCCAACTAACACCTTCACCTCTTATTTGGGCATAACCATCCCAACAACGAGATTTTGTATTTGTATTATAAATTAAATTTTCGTGGGCTAAATAATCCCAATCCATATCATCGTAATTTAAATTGTCTTTTTTATAAGTTGAAAAATTAAAAACCGGCATTTTAAATGTATCTACATCACTATCAAAATCCTTATTATGATGAAAAAGTTCACACACCGGGGCTACTGCATTTAAAATAGTTAACAAACTTTTCGAAACTTCAGTTTTACCCGGTTGTCCTTTTAAAGCTTGAATTTTAGCTTCACAATCATTATAAACACCTAATAGATTTTTATATACCTGAAGAAAATTTGTTGCGTCTAACTGCGCTTTTACATGGATACCCATTGCATCATCAAATTCATAATATTTATAATCATGATTTAAAATTTTTAAAATATCTGCATCACCGGATAATACTTTATTTTTATCTTTATCTTCAGTTTCTTTAATTAAACCAGCGGCTAAAGTAGTTTGTTTTAATTGACTATTTAAAGCAGTAATACCATTTAATTTATTGTTGTCATCCATTAAGTACTGAAATGCACCGGCAATTGCTACTGGTCTAAAAGTAGCTATGGGACCATGATCTCCGTAATCAGTGACTTGATATATACCGTCATGACCATTAGCTTTATAATCATCAATAGAATAAAACTTTTCCAATTGGTTAAAAAAACCATGCCCAATTAGAAAAAAAGTAAAATTCATAAAACTATTTTTTTCTGGTTGTTTTGCTACAACATTATTATACCAATCTTTAATACTTTCACATTGTTTAGCTAAACCAGGATCTCCGGTTTCTGTATTACCATAAATAATTTTCTGCCAATCACTAACAGACAAATCTGGGTTTTGTTTATTTTGCAAATTCGGTCCTTCAGCATAAGATAAATCTTTTATTTTACCTAGCATGTTAGCATAAGCGTTATAACCTCGTCTTTTGCTTTCTAACATAGATTTACAAAAATAATAAAACTTCTCATTATCTAAATTACTGGCATTTAAAACAGGTTGGTTATCCCAATTACCATAGGAATAATCTTTAGTCCATTGAGACCAAGCCCCAGAATCTACAATTTCAAAATAACTAGGAGCTTGCGTTGATTTATAATTTAATTTTTTATCAGTATAAGGATCACTACATATAGAACCAAAAGCATCCGCTAATTTTGAATCTCCATTATCTTTTGTCCATTTAGTTTTACTATTAAAAAGATTGGTTCCCCAATCATGAAAACCATTAGTTGTATAACCAAAATGATGGTCTTTCATATAAATTGCCTGCTGACTAATATTTGCCAATATATCATTGTTCATATGATTCCAGTCATTACAATTATCAAAAGCAAATGCAGATTGATATCCTTTAGAAATGTCATAATCCCAGGCATATTTATTACCTTCAGAAATCTGAAAATGGTTCCAAGTGTTATAATTATTATAAATAGAATTAGGATTTTTATTATCATATCCACCGGCTACCCCGGCAAAAGGATTAATATTATAAAGACAACCAGACATATCCCCAGAACCAGTACCTCCATAAATAAAAGCACTCCCCCTATGCGTTGTGCCAAACCAAGAAGCTTGATTAGCAGGATGTAAACCATCACCAGTAAAAGTTGCAGGGCTATGCCAAGCATTTTTGTCACTTAACCAAGTATTAGGCGGTGTAGAAACACTATCTAAACTAGCTATTACATTTTTATCGCTAAAATTCATTGTTTTTATTTCTGGGTCATATTTTTTTTGTAGAGCAACTGGATCAATATACCATCTTTGTGCTTTGGTCCACCAAGCATAATTATTATTTAAAGGTCCCTGAAATCCATAATTAGTTTTTTTAGAAGGATCATTTGTCCACCAAGCTATTTCTGATGGAGAAACAAATTTAAAAAGCTCTAAAGCAAAATTAGTATTTTTTACATTTGCCCTAAAAGCATTTTCAAAATCAGTTTCCGAAACATTTGGTGCACGTTTTTTAGTTATTTTTTGTTCCGCAGGATCATAAGGAACAAATATGGGAGGTGGTGCAGATGCATAAGACATTATAATTACCTCTTAAATTTAGCTACTTAAATTAGTCCATTGTTTTTGTTCAACTTGTTTTACGTAATTTAAAGTATTATTAGCAAAATCAATCATAGGTTGTTGAGATTGTACCCATAAACTAAAAGTACTTAACCCAGCCGTAGTTTTTAAATCTAAAGTCTTTCCATCCGGTAGTACTAAAGTACCATCCTCCGGATTTGCCATGGCCGCAACTGCTTTATTAAGAGTATTATAAAAATTCATTAAAATATCTTTAGAATACTCATCAAAACTATTGAAACGACTATTTATCTGAGAATGAGCTGAAACATTTACAAAATTTTCGCCACTTGATACACTTGCCATTTTTTTCCCTCCTTACTTTTTATGCCTAAAAATCGGTTTTTTATACTTAAAACATGTATTGATTTTTTTCGTTAAATATTTTTTCGTATATCCAGGGGGCTTTGCCCCCTGGATATACAAGAATAACTCTATTTGCTTATTATAACCTAAAAACCTATAATATTAATATGGATGAATTACCAAAATCCATAGTGGATTTTTATGAAGAAAAAAACTTTAACAAAGTTGATCAACTTTTAAGAGATTATTATTATACTTTATATGATATTCCCGTAGAAGAACTTATAGAATTGCTGACTTTAACCACTGAAAGAGCCATTATTTTAAAAATCTCTTTGGTTTTAACCGCAAACTTAACTAAAATTACCAAAGATTTAATGAATATTTATAAAAAAACAGATAATCCTTTTTTAAAAGAAATTTTACTAATTGTTTTAACCTCTGATATTAATCATCGCAATTTACTATTTATAATTGATGCTTACCTAAAACATGAAAATCATCGTTACCGTATCAGCAAAACATTGCTAAAAGAAGAAGAATCTACTTTTTTGGGCTTAACTAATTATGTTGAACAAAACAAAACAACTTTAACCAAAGAAGATTATGAAATCTTAAAAGAACTATTAGCCAAAATAGATCCTAAATACTACCATAAATATAGCAATAAATTTTCTTATCTAAAAATCAGTGATTTGTTTTATTCTATAGATCCAACAAAATTTGAAAAAAATGCATTGTAGAGAGGAGTTTTAAACCCCTCTCTACAATGGGAATACCATTTTTTCAAATTGTCGCGCAATAGCTGAATCTATCCTGGCACCTTGTAACAATTCCCGATATTTTCCTATTCCATCTTTTAACCAAGGTTCTTTATCTTTTTCTAACGGAGAAGCTACAAAACCCATTGGTTCAGGAAACCCTATCGCTTCGCCATAAACAGATACTCGTTGTTTTTTAGCATCTCTAAGCACTACATAAAGTTCAAATTCATCACCTTTATTTTTTATTGCATAGGTAAATCTATTATCAGAATGAATTTTCAGATATTCATTAGTCAATTTGGTGAGGAAAGAAATTACTCCCTCACTAACTTTAGAAAATTTAAAACGGTAAATTTCAAAAGGATATTTTAATTTTTCAATTATTAAATCTTGCCCATCAATTTGCTTTTTAATACTTTTTTCAGCAGGTACTTTTACAATTGGATAATAATCTCCTTCACAAAGCTGTAAATGAAAATGCCATGGGTTAGAAGCCCCTGCATCGATATCGTTTTGAGTAATCCAATGATTTGGTAATTTATCGCTTATTTTTATTCCCAAATTTATATTCATATTCATTGGGCGATGCTCTTTAGATACTAAAACCAAATGCTTATCAAATAATGGTGAAGGATTTGGTAAAAAAACATATTCTTTATGATCAACTTTAATTTCAAAACCACGTTCATCAGGCCACTGATTCTTGATATTTTCCATACAACAAAAGCAAGGTATGTTTTTACCTGGCAAAATATTAACGGGATTCGGATTTACTCTATTCGAAATACCTCTTTTTTGCCTGGCGGGATTAGATTGGAAAATAATTTCCATATCAGTAACCGGATCTTTAATGGGATAGGAAAAATTCTTCACACAATCTAAACCTTCTTGTGAAATTACTCCTTTATGTAATTGTTCTTTATGTAAAATATCTAATATTAAGGGTAAATTTTGCGTTTTTTGGTAAATTTCTTCTAGCTTCTGCTGGAATTCAGCATAAGTTAGATTGTTATTTATTAAATTAATAAATGTTGAATTAAGACTAATTATTTTCTTCATATTTTTTTATGTATCTCCATGTGGCTTCGCCACATGGAGATACGAAAGAGATTAGTTTTCTAAGGGACTCCGTCCCTTAAACCCAGGGGGAGATATCTTTTCTTAAGGGGCAAGCCCCTTAAAAACCCCAGGGGCTCTTTTTCCCGAGCCTTGAGTTTTCCCTAATGCCTAGTGCCTTATGCCTTGAGTTTCCACTTGAAAAGTTATCGCTAATAAAATAACATTATTGCATAGCTAAAACCAGTGAGGAGGAAAAAAAAATAATGACCACACCACTTATTATGACTACATCTGGAACCAGAGGAATTGTTGGAGATAATTTATCACCGGACACTGCTTTATTAATAGCCAAAGCCTTTGGTAATTACCTCAAAAAAGGCACGGTTATTGTAGGTGGCGATACCAGAACCTCCCACGAAATGTATAAATCCGCTGTAATTGCTGGGTTAACCAGTGTTGGCTTAGATGTAATCGACATTGGTAAAGTACCAACTCCTACTGTGCAGCAACTTATCAGACACTATCAAGCTCAAGGCGGAATTGTTATAACAGCTTCCCATAACCCAATTATTTGGAACGGAATTAAATTAATGAATGGTAGCGGTTCATTTTTAAACCAAGCAGAATTTGATGAATTCATTTTTTATTATAACAATCCAGAAAAAATTAAATTAGCCAAATGGAATGAACTTGGTAAAGTAACTGTAGAACCTAATGCAATAAAAATTCACATTGAGAAAATCTTAGCTAAACTCGCTATTTCTCCCATTAAAAACAGCGGTTTAAAAGTTTTAATTGACCCAAATAACGGCACTGGCGCACTTTGTAATCCCTTACTTTATGAACATTTAGAGATTGAATACGAAATGATCAATGCTGAACCAAACGGTATTTTTAAACATAACCCAGAACCAACCAGAGAAAACTTAACCCAAATCATGGATGTTATGAAGAACGGTAAATACGATATCGGTTTCGTGCAAGATGCTGATGCAGATCGCTTGGTAATTTTGAATGAAAAAGGTGAATTTATTGGTGAAGATTACTCCTTTGCACTTTGTGTTGATTATTTGCTTTCTAAAATCAAAAATCCCAATAAAAAAGTAGTAATTAACCTTTCAACATCATTAGTTATTGAACATTTAGCCCAAAAATACCAAGCAGAAGTTACTTATACAAAAATTGGTGAGCCAAACGTAGCCGCCAAATTAAAAGAACTGAAAGCTGATGTTGGTGGTGAAGGTAATGGCGGAGTAATTTATCCAGAAATCGGTTGGGGCAGAGACAGCATGGTAGGTATGATTACTGCCCTACTCTATTTAGCAGAAAGCAAGAAAAAAGTATCGGAAATTATTGCAACTTACCCAAAATACTTAATGCATAGAAGTAAAATTGAAGTTGATTCCAAAGAAAAAGTACAAGAATTACTAAATAATGCAAAAACAAAATTTGCTGAGGCTAAATTTACAGATTTAGACGGATATAAATTCATGTTTGATTCATCTTGGCTACATATCAGACCTTCTAATACCGAACCAATTGTAAGAATTTTTATTGAAGCTAAAACTCAGGAAGAGATAGATTTACTGTTACAAAAAATTAAGGATTGATCTATAATTTGTTTCTTTTTTAAAAAAAACAAAATTTTGAACTCGAGACACATGTAAATATTTTGCAATTTGTTAAATCTAATTTTACAAACTGTTAAATCTTGTCTAAATATTTTATGGACAAAAATTCTATTTGCCAAATAAAGCATCAACTGCTAAATTATCAAAAGATTTTCAGTAACTTTTTACTATCATGATGAATAAAAAATATCTATTTAATCTGCTTACTTTTTTATTAATTATAATCACAGCTGTGACGATTTTCCCCTTAACAAGTTTTGCTAAAAACGATGATATAATTCTGAATGCAGATTCTTTAATTTATGATGGAATTAAAAACCAAATTACTGCTGAAGGAAATGTAACTGCAGAAACTAAAGATATTAAAATTGTTAGCAAAAAAGCTATTTACTTTACTAAACAAAAAAAGGTAAAATTACTGCAAGATATAAAACTAATTAAAGATAACGCCATTATAACTTGTGACCATTTAGATGCTGACTTTAATAAAAAAATTATTATTGCTACTGGAGATTTAAATTTTAAATTAGACGATATTGAAGCAAGTTCAGATAAAGCTGTTTACGATTTAAAACAAGAAAAACTTTCTTTAATTGGTAATGCCAAAGCCTGGCAAGGGGTTGATCGGTTAACAGGGGATACCATCATAATTTTAATTAAAAAGAAAAAAATTATTACCTCTGGCAGAACTAAGATTATATTATCTCCGGATAAATTACCGGAAAGGTTAGACTAATGATTGATGAAGAAACTTTAACTGAAAGTAAAAAAATCACTCCTAAAAATTTAGATGTTTTTGACATTATTATCATTGGTGCTGGTCCGGCTGGTATGTCAGCGGCGCTTTGTGCGGCAAGAGCCAAGCTTAAAATTCTGATTATTGAAAAAAGTTTACCTGGGGGAGAATTAGCTACAGCCGCTAAAATAAATAATTACTTGGGTTTTCCAAAAATAAACGGTATTAATTTAAGTGAGATTATGGAAAACCACCTATTCCGTTTTCCAATTCACTATACTACTGAATTTGTTGAAGATATTGAAGATTTTAACTTTGAAAAAATTGTAAAAACTGATATGAACAATGTTTACAAAGCAAAAGCCGTAATTATTGCCACTGGTTTGGAACCCAAAAAATTAAACACTGGTTTTGAAAAAAAATTCTTTGGCAGAGGACTTTCGTACTGTGCTCCTTGTGATGCCGAACTTTACCAGGGTAAAACCATTGCCGTACTTGGTGGCGGTAACTGTGCCTGTTATGCGGCAGAATTTTTATCTCAATACGCAGAAAAAATTTATTTAATTCACCAATCAAGTCAACTAAAAGCAGTTGCTACTTTAAAAGAAAAAATATTAAATAACGAAAAAATCAACCCAATGTGGGATTCTAAAGTTACCGAAATTTTCGGAATAAACACAGTTGAAAAAATTAAAGTTGAAAATATGATGAATTCTCAATATACCTGGCTAGATGTTAAAGGCGTATTTGTTTATATCGGTAGAGTACCTTCAAAAATAATCTTTCATCTTAATTTAAACCTTGATGAAAAAGGATACTTAATAACCGATGAATTTATGAGAACAAATATTCCGGGAATTTATGCCGCCGGAGATATCAGAGTAAAACAAATACGTCAAATTGCCACCGCTGTTTCAGATGGCATGATTGCCGCAATTAATGCCGAAAGAGATATCAATATCAGAGAACATTATTCACTGAAAAATTAAGCCTATTTCGAGTCTTTCAAAAGCTGTTACCCAAAGGGTTACCTAGGTATATGAAAAAATACAATCATTTTAATAAAAAACTTTATTACTTCCCCAAAATTTAATAAATGATATTTTTTATAAATAAAAAACCTTTCTTTTGCACAATCACGAAAATACCTTTTTTGAGCTGTTAAACCAGTCATCGGATAATTAAGAACTGGTTGCGGATATAAACTAAAAAGCATTTTATTTTCTATTAATTGATAACATGAAAACTCTAAATCCGCTAAAAACTTAAAATTTAAGTCAAACTTTCTTTCTTCAAATAAATCTCGATGATACAAAATCGATTGCTGACCAAAAAATTTAGCAACATAAACCGAATTATCAATAAATTTTTTAGGATACAAGCTAATACTATTTCGTAATATTGGAAAAACTATTAATCCTTTTTTCTCACCTTTTGCTAAATATTCTGCTAACTTATTTAAAGAACTATTACTTACAAAGCTATCACCAGAATTTACAAATAACAGCCAAGTACCACTGGCTTTTTTAATTGCTTTATTCATACCTTCATAAACCGAAGTATCCGGTTCTTCAATTACATGTGTTATTTTTTCTTGGTATTTTTTTATAATTTGCGAAGTTTTATCTGTTGATTCCCCATTTACTACAATAAATTCAAACCAGGAATAATTTTGATTAATTACACTTTTGAGGGTTTTTTCTATGACCTTATCCCCATTTTTTACAACCGTAATAATAGAAAATAAGGTCATAGAATTATTTTAATATACTAAAATTACCATTCTCTTTTTTTGCTACCAAAACCACTTCTATTGCCACTGCCACCACTTCTATTAAAATCTCTATTTCCGCCTCTATTAAAACCGCCGCCATTGCCACCGGTTCTAGGTCTGTTTTCCATTGGGCGAGCTTCGTTAACAATAATGGTTCTACCACCTAATTCTTTTCCGTTTAATTCTTCAATAGCTTTTTGTGCTTCTTCATCTGTTGCCATTTCTACAAAGCCAAAGCCTTTTGATCTTCCTGACATTTTATCGAAAATAATATTAGCTGTTTCTACTGTACCTACTTCTTCAAAAAAAGATCTCAATGTTTCCTCAGCTGTATTATATGGTAAACCACCAACGAATAATTTTTTTGCCATTTTTTTCTCCTCACATAATTTTTTATACTTAAATTTTGCTTTCTTTTATTTTCTCTCCACTCAGAAAATTTTATCACTTCCTTTTTGCTTGTTTTTTCTTCTCTAGCTAACCTGCAAGCATTTTCCGAAACTCGAGAAACTCTTAAGCACAATTAAGTAAGAAGAAAACCCTATTTTTGTTAATTATACTCATGATTTTTCTCATTTGTAAAGGATTTTTTCGATTCAAGGGGACTTCGTCCCCTTGAACCCCGTTTTCGCCTGCCGGCGTGGCGTTAAGGCAGAGCCTTAAAAATCCGGTGTATACCCAGGTGGCAGAGCCACCTGGGTATACGAGAGAAATTGTTTTGCCCTGCCGGGCGGGCTTTAAGGCTTCATCTTAACATTCTGTTTTTTTGCCTGCGGCGCTAGTTTTTTATGTGCCCCTTTTTTTGCTTCGCAAAAAAAGGGGCACAAAAAAAGATCATTTTTAAGGGACTCCGTCCCTTAAACCCTGGCGGGGCTTCGCCCCTACACCCCAAGAGATTTTTTTTTCTGTCTCCTGACTCCTGTCTTCTGGCTCCTAAGCCCCCAAACATTGACTTTCATATTTATACTAACTAGAATTAAACCATGTCAAAAAACATTCTAGTCACGAGTGCACTTCCCTATGCTAATGGCAGTATTCATCTTGGGCATTTAGTGGAAACTATTCAAACCGATATCTGGGTAAGAGTACAAAAACTACTTGGTAATAACTGTATTTATATCTGTGCAGACGACACCCATGGCACTGCCATTATGCTTTCTGCTAAAAAAACTAACCAAACTCCAGAAGAACTAATTTCAAAAATGCATCAAGAACATCTCCAGAATTTTCACGATTTCTATATCGAATTTGATAATTACTACACAACTCATTCTTCGGAAAATCAAAAATTAGCAGAATATGTATATCAATCTGCCAAAGAAAAAAATCTAATTTATGAAAAAGAAATTGAACAATACTTTTGCCCTAATTGTCAAATTTTTCTACCAGATCGCCTTATTAAAGGTACTTGTCCCAAATGTAAAGCAGAAGATCAATATGGCGATAACTGTGAAATTTGTTCTGGTACTTATAATCCGCAAGATTTAATTAATCCGTATTGTGTTGAATGTCATAGCAAACCGATTTTAAAAAAATCACAACATTTCTTTTTCAAATTATCTTCTTCTGTAGACGATGTTAAATCCTGGCTAAAAGAAAACCCTATACGAGAAGAAATTAAAAACAAAATGGAAGAATGGTTTAAAGAAGGTTTAAAAGATTGGGACATTTCTAGAGACGCACCCTATTTTGGTTTTCAAATTCCAGGAACGGAAAATAAATTCTTTTATGTTTGGCTGGATGCTCCTATTGGCTACATGGCTTCCACCCTTAATTGGTGCAAAGGAGATCAAAAAAAATTTGATACTATTTGGTCTGAAAATGGAGATTATGAAATCTATCATTTTATTGGTAAAGACATTCTTTATTTTCATACCCTATTCTGGCCGATTATGCTTAAAACCAGTAATTTTAAACTGCCTAAAAAAGTTTTTATTCATGGTTTCCTCACCGTAAACTCCCAAAAAATGTCTAAAAGTAGAGGCACTTTTATTTTAGCCAAAGATTATTTAAATAAATTTAACCCAGAATTACTAAGATATTATTATGCCAGTAAATTAAATAATTCTATTAGTGATCTGGATTTTAGCACTGAAGATTTCGTTAATAAAATTAACGCCGAATTAATTAATAAATTCATTAATATTGCCTCTAGACTTGGTAATTTAATAACCAAAAATTTTAATAATGAATTAAGTGAATTTGAAGAAGAAGGTAAAAAAATATTCTCAGAATTTACAGCAAAAATTCCACAAATAACAGATCTCTATCTTGATTTAGAATATCATAAGGCAATTAAAGAAATAATGAGTTTAATTGAAGTTGCCAATAAGTTTATTAATGACTCAGCCCCATGGCAAGTAGTTAAAGAAAACCTAGCATTAGCTCAACAAATTTGTACTTCCGGCATTAATTTTTTAAGATTATTTACCGGATTACTTAAACCAGTAATTCCTGTTACTGCACAAAAAATTGAACAGTTTTTGAACATCCCTGAAATTAATTTTATTAATTTAACAGAAACTATACAGCATCATAAAATTAACTCTTACGAGCATCTACTTGAACGAATAGATTTAAAAGAAGTAAATACCTTGCTAGATTAAATTCTGTCAGGCAAACGTAGATTCCAGACACGTGTAAATTACTGGAGGAGACGCAGACCTGCGTCCCGCACACTAAATTTCCAAATCAGTATTCAATAGTTTTGTTAAATCTAACTGACTCGGATTCGTAATTAAATTAGAAAGATAATCTTCTTGAGTTTGATTGCTGGTTTTAGAATCTATTAAATATTGATTAAATTCATCCGCATTTAATTGACCGTCTGCATTTTTATCATAATTATTAAATGTAACGGTTGCATCAAGATTACTAATACTTTCGGTATTTGATTTCAAAGTAGTCTGCAATAATTCATCAAAACTCTTAGTATAATTACCGAATAAACTACTAGTGCTACCAGAACTGATGCTTGAAGAATTATCGTCATCATCGTCACTGCTGTCTTCAAAAAGTTTACTGACAGATCCGATTAAATTATATTGAATCATTTGGCTAATTTGTTTGTAATAATCTGAACTAACTGAATTATTACTCATAAAAAATTCTCCTCCAACTAAATATTTTCTACTATTATTGTAACATGGGAAAATATTATATCAATGATAACCTAGAAATTATGAACATGGTTGAATAGTTATTATTTCAGTTTTTGGGTATTTTAAACTCCGGGAATTTTATAGAAATCTAAAATATAAAAACAATAGTCTAAATATGGTTGTAAGGTTAAATCTTTTTTATAAATTAATTTTTGATTTTTCCTTTCTATAACAGATAAGTTTTGAAATAAAACTTTGCCTTCGCCTTCATAAAATAAAGAAGTCCCCATCCAAACGTTCTTTGGTTCAGGAATTGCTAATAGATCTAATGTTGTTGGTGCAAAATCAATGGTTGAGCCTATTTTATTGATAATAGCTGGTTTCAATTTCTTGTTATAAATAAACAAAGGTATACTGACTTTATTAATTGCATCTGTTTTAAGTAATTTATCTTCAATATATGAGGAATGGTCACCAAAAATAAAAATAATCGTGTTATCTAATAATTTTTCTTTTTCTAATTCTTTAACAAAAAAAGCTAAAGCAGTATCAACTTCATTCATAGAAATACAATAATTAACTAATAATGGATTCTTTATTGATTTTAGATTTAATTTTGTTTTATCATGATTTCCAAATGGACCATGACTTTGTAATGTAATTAAAAAAGCAAAAAATGGTTGAGTCATATTTTTAATTCTAGGCAAAGATTGTTCAAAAAATGGCAAATCTTTAGAAAACCATCCTCTGGCCAACCCAGTATATGAATTTTGTTCATAAAATTTGTCAATCCCAATAGTTTTGAAAAACCAATTTCTATTCCAAAATGTACCGGAATAAGCATGAAAAATAGCAGAAGAATAATTATGCTCTGCTAAAAGAGAATTTAAAGCTTTAATTTTTTTATAATTTGCTGTCATAATTGCAGAATGATTTTTTAATGGAATTAAACCAGTTAAAATAGAAAGTTCACTATCTGAGGTATTACCACCCCCGTTAAGATGGTAAATATGCGAAAAATAAACGGAATTTTGTTTAAAATAATGTAAAAAAGGCATAATATATTCATTATTAACTTTTAAATCTATAATCCTGTTATCTAAGCCTTCAACTTGAACAAATATTATATTGTGATTTTTAAAATTAAAATTTTTCTTCCTAAAATTACTTTGATTTAATTTAGGACAATTTTTTATCTCTTGATATCTTGATGTGTTTTTTCGTTTTAAATCTTCTATAATTTGTATTGTATAAAAAGGCCAAAAGCCATAAAGAGTAAAAGAATTTACCGGATCTATTTTAATATGAAGAGCTACTAAGTCAAAACTCCTTTTTTCTTTATATTTCATTCTAATTATAGGAATAGTTATTAAAGTAACAACAGCAATTATTAATAAAATCAAGGCAATTGTTCGATTAAATAATCTACTTTTAATTAAAAATATAGAAATTATTATTGAAATTATAAAAAGCATAAAAATGAATAATTCTTCTATCCCAATCAATTGAAAAATTATTTGATGCATAATAACCGGTAAATTATTAGTTTGATAAATAGAATTGTAGTAAGGTATTATTTTAAAATATTTAAAATAAATTAAGATACTTAAAATAACACTGAAATATATGGAATTATAAATAAAAATCATGAAATAGCGATAGATTTTATTACTAAATAAATTAAAACAAATTAAAAAAATTAAAGGTGGAAAAACACCGCCAATTAAAAATTTCAGATAAGAAGTTAAAAATATTGTATCAATTACTTGTGCTTTATAACGAAGAAATATATACGGAAACATTAAGCACAAAATTAGTATTAAATATAAAAAACAATTATATTTGTTTTTTAAGAAAAACCCTTTTATGAATTTAATCATTATCCATTTATAATTTTAAAAAGATATCTTGTCAAATATTTTTATTTTATTAATTCAAAAACAAAATGAGTCTGTCGCGAAATGAAAAATTTTCTCAAAAATAGAAAGCATAAATTAATTTTTGACTCGGAGTTTATGGTTATAAATAAGTACCAAAAATTAATTTTAACGTACTATGGGTGATAATTTTGCACCAGGCTCAAAATCTATGCTAGAATTAATAAATATTGTAAATAAAACATAAAAATTTCAAATAAAAAAAGTTACAATTTATGAAAATTAATAAAAAAATTATTATCCTATTTATTTTATTGCTTTTACCTATCTTATTTTTTTCTTGGGCTTTTGTTTTACAAAAAAACAGTGGTCCTAATTATTTGACTACTAGTTACAGAGGTCAACATTTTGACCCTGAATATGCGTATCTATTTAATGCTCTAAATGTTATTCACGGTATACCACCTTGGCATATTGATCATCCGGGTACCCCATTACAAGTTCTAGGTGCCATAATTATTAAAATACAATACCCTCTCGTAAACTCACAAAAAATAGAGACTATTGTTTTAAATACACCGGAGAAGTATTTATTTCAAATTAACTTTATCATAAATTTAATGATTTTTGTTACGATTTTTTTTCTAGGTGTTATTACGTATCTAATCACTAAAAAAATTATTTTAGCCTTAATAATACAATCTACTCCGCTATTTTCATCAGTAATAATGGAATCTTTTAATCGGATTACTCCGGAACCATTATTACTCATAATAACCTTGTCAATAATAATATTATTAATAAGTTTATTAAAATTTAATCTGAAAAAACATATTAAAATTTATCTTTTTTTGTTTTCTTTTATTATGGGGTTAGGTTTAGCCATAAAAATAAGTTGTTTCCCTCTAATTTTAATTCCGGGTATTTTATTTTGGAAAGAAAAAAAAATAACCCCCTTTTTACTAGGTGTAATAATCAGTTTTTTCATTTTTACTCTCCCTATTATTACCAGATACAAATCTATAACTGGTTGGGTTTTAAGAATAATTACGCACCAAGATAATTATGGACATGGTGAAGTTGGTATAGATATTTTTCGTACATGGAACCATGTATTAAACATTATTTCTTCTAACTGGCTATTTACGCTTATTTTAGTTCTTTCCATTATTTTTATTATTATTAATTTAAAAAAGAAAAAAAACCTAATTTTTTATCTTTTATCTGGGTGTGTATTAACCCAAATATTACAATTAATTATTGTTGGTAAACATTATAATATTAGATACATGCTACCAGCATTTTCGTTATCTGGTTTTTGTTTGGTAATATTGCTTTATCATGTTTCTAAAAAAATTCCCTCAAAATATTTTAATCTTTTGACTTTTGTTATTTTCATTTTTATTTTCACTTATAATAGCTACTTAATTAATAATAGATTAAATCAAATAAGAAAAATTGTTGATCAAGAGAAATATAATATTGCGGAGAACATTCAAAAAAATAATGCATTAGAATTTGGTAATTTTTGGTCTGGGCAAAAATATACAGCACGTCTTAAGTGGTATCAAAAATGAAAAAAGAAGCATTAATTACTTACTTTAACTCTATTGCAAAAAAAAGAAATTATTTTCGTAAAAAAAATCATTATTATTATGAAGATTTAGAACATTATTTAAAATTCATTATTCCTAAAAATAAGAAAATAATTGAACTGGGCTGTGGTACTGGGGAAACTTTAGCCGCTTTAAAACCAGCAAATGGAGTTGGTGTTGATTTTTCCTCTGAAATGCTAAAAATTGCCAAAAAAAATTTTCCCGAATTTGCTTTTTTAGAACAGGATATTGAAAACCCTCAGATAACAGATCATTTTGATTATATTATTTGTTCTGATGTTTTGGGTTTTTTAATTGATATTCAAAAATTTTTAGAAAATGTTAAATCTATTTGTGATAATTCAACCAGAATTGTTTTTACTTATTATAATTGGTTTTGGCAACCTATTTTAAAATTAACTGAATTATTTAATTTAAAAAGCAAACAACCCCCACAAAATTGGCTTAATACTGATGATCTAAAAAGCTTTCTATATTTAGCAGGATTTGAAATTATCAGAACGGAAAAACGTTTTCTTTTTCCTATTAAAATCCCGTTAATTTCCTTCCTTATTAATAAATATTTTGCTAAATTACCTTTAATTAATAATTTATGTTTAGTTAATTATTTAATTGTGAGAAAAACTCCTTCATTTATTAAAAAGGATCATTCTGTTTCCGTAATTATCCCAACTAAAAATGAAGCAGGTTCAATTGAAAATGCAATTAAAAGAATGCCAAAATTTGGAAAATCTTTAGAAATAATTTTTGTTGAAGGTAATTCTACTGATAATACTTTAGAAAAAATCAAAGAAATAAAAGAAAAATACCAACAAACTCATGATATCAAATATTATATACAAAATGGTAAAGGTAAAGGCGATGCCGTAAGAAAAGGTTTTGCCCATGCCAACAATGATATTCTGATGATTTTAGATGGAGATTTAACCGTAATGCCTGAAGAATTACCCAAATTCTATCAAACATTAATTTCCGGAAAAGGCGATTTTATTAATGGCTCAAGATTAGTTTATCCTTTAGAAAAACAATCTATGCAATACTTAAATATGCTGGCAAATAAGTTTTTTAGTATTATGTTTTCCTGGATTTTAGGGCAAAGGATAAAAGATACTCTTTGCGGTACCAAAGTAATGTTTAAGAAAGACTATCAAGAATTAGCAAAAAACCGTGATTATTTTGGAAATTTTGATCCATTTGGAGATTTCGATTTAATTTTTGGGGCTTTTAAAATGAACTTAAAAATAATTGATTTACCGATTCGGTATCAGGAAAGAAAATATGGTACAACTAATATCAGTAGGTTTAAACATGGTTGGCTATTGTTTAAAATGTTAATATTTACTCTTAACAAAATTAAATTTTATTAAAAACGAGATTTAAAATATAAATAATGAAAACTCTTTTAAATTTTTCTTTTTTCCAACCTTTTATAAATAACCCTAGTTTAGGAGAAAGAATTAATTTATTTATTACCAATTTCAGTTTTTTGACTTTGATTATTATTTGTTTAACTTTACTATTTATTATCATTCCGAAAAAATTTCAAAAATATTATTTATTAACTATCATGTTTCTTTTTTTCATTACTCCTTTTTTAATGAGAACATTTTTTATGTATGCATACGATACCCCTCTTGGCTTATTAAGTATTATTGCGGATATTACTATTCTACTAATAATTTTCTACAAAATAGGTGATTTTTTTATTAACACTTCTAATTCTATTAATAAATTAACTTTAGGCTTAGTTTTCGTTCTACTTATTAGTTTTTTCAGTGTATTCTTAAAACTAAATTATTTATTAAATAGACCAACAATTATTATTCATTTTATTGTTACTACTACTGTTATTATTATCTTTGTTGGAAATAAAATTTTAAAAGATGAATTAAATTTCCCTTCTATTTTTAATTTTTTAAAATCCTTATTGAAACCAGAATACTTAATTTTACTATTGGTTATTTTACTCCCTTTAGCACCTTATTTGTTCACACCTGCTCCGCCAGATGCGGATATAACTACCCAATCAGAAATAATGGGTTATATTTTTCAAGGTAAAACACTTCATCATGCTAGTACCGGCTATTACGATGAATGGTTTTTTATCAGATACCCTGCTGGTTTAAGCTCCTTTGGTTGGGGTATTGCTCAATTATTAAATTTAAGAGCCAGTGAAGCTTTATTGCTTATTTGGTTTTTAAGTTATTTTTTACTCATTATGGCTATTAGAAACTTAGCACGTTTGTTTAAATTAAATATTTTTATTATTCTTCTCTTTTCTCTAAATTTAACTATTACCGGATATTATGGTTTAACAGGTGGTCAGGTTCAAGAAATGTTAGCTTATTTTTTAGGGCTACAAATGATTTATTTTCTTATTACAAAGAAAATAAATCTCGCTTTATTAATTTTATCTGCCGGTATAATTGTGCATCCGATTGTTTCTTTGCCTTTTTTATTAGTTTTTCTGGTTAACTTTATGAAAAATATCATAAAAAAAGAAAGACATTTTCATTTTATCTGGGGAGGGATTATTCTTTGCTTAAGTATTATTTATATTATTTGGTTGGGATCTGGACAAACTTTATATCTTAGCCAACCAGCTATGCTTTTAAAAGATCTTACCCCTACCATTTTTATTAATAACTTATTACGGTGGTTAAATAACGATACCTTTTATCTTTCTTTTTTCTTTATTTTTCTTTTTCTGGCTTTATTTGGATATAAATATTATTGGCAAGAAAAAGAAAAGCAATTTTTCCCTCTTTTTTTATTAATCACTTGGTTTTTAGGGGCTAACCTGATTAATGGTTTATTTGGCTCAACAGCCCCGTATCATTTTACCGCAACGTTTCAAGCCTCTTTTAGTGTAATAGGCATTTGGATTTTATCTGTAGGCTTAGGCTACAAAATTTTAATAACTCATTTCCCGCAATTTCAAAAATCTTTTTTTATTTTGTTTATTCTAATTTGGTTGTTTTTTCTTGCTCCTGGTTTTCATCTTACACCGGTAAGTGTTTTTATTAATCATTCTGATATTAGAATGTGCAGGTATTTAGAAAAAATCATAAAAAAAGACGATTTAGTAGCTAATATTACACCAATTTCTCAAGAATGGGGTACTGACCGCAATTATTATTCATTTATAAGAGGGAATTCCAGGGCTAATACTCTATTTGCCAGAATTGGAGCGCATGAAATTAAAAATGGAAAAATATTAAACAAATCTTTTAATTCTATTTTAGCTTTATCTGATATTAACCAAATGATCGTTGAATTAAGAAAAAAAAATATTAACTATTTACTTATTTTAGCTCGTCCGGAAACAGCTGAATTTGTTAATAAATCTAAACTAAAACCAATAAAAAACTTTGGTTTAACTTTTTTATTTAAGCTTTAATATTAAAATAAATGAATCAACATAAAGATGCTAAACCTAAAACAACTATTGCAAAAATTAAAAAAATTTTAGCTGATCTTGGTATTACTTTTCAAAAAGAACCTATTTTTTTTCATTCTTATAATCATTGCTATTCTTGTCACTTAATCTGTAATGAATATCCTTTAATCTATGCTAACGGAAAAGGGCTTACCAAAGAACTAGCATTAGCCAGCGCCTATGCTGAATTTATGGAACGTTTACAATGCTATACCCATGAATGGCTAGGTCAAGTGGGTAAGATTATACCCAAAAACTATTTTCACCCTGATTTCTCTTGGCAAAACGCTAAGAAACTAAAAAATGAATTTCCTGAATTATTTTCGGAATTAATAGAAGAAAATGTCATTCTTGAAAAATTACCCTGTTTAACATTTGAATCTGTTTTTGAATACAAAATAGTTACTCTACCGTATTATTTAATGTTAAATTCTACCGGAAGTACTGGTATGTGCGCTGGAAATACCAAAGAAGAAGCCTTATGCCAAGGTATTTGTGAAATTATGGAACGGTTTATTATTCGTGATTTCGCTTTAGGAAAAATAAAATCTTTTCCAAATATTCCACTTGAAAATTTACCAATTACAGACCAAATTACGATTAAATTATTAAACGAATTAAAAGAAAAAAAATTAGAAATAATTATAAAAGATTGCACTTTAAACGGAAAAATTCCGGTTTTAGCGGTAATAATCATAGACCATCAAAAAGACGTATTTGGTATAGCTTTTGGATCTGACCCTGTTTTTGAAATAGCGCTTACTCGTTGTATAACCGAAATATATCAAGGTACTAAATCTTTATGGCATTGCTATTCTCAATATCTAAAAAAGATAAATGTAGAAATTGATATTTTTAACAATCCGGAAAATTTACTTAATTTACTTCTGATTAATAATCAAAAACCTAATTATAAAACCGCTTTTACCAAAACTAACGAATCAAACAAATTTTATCTTCAATTCTTACTGAATCATTTATCAAAAAATAAACACCAAATTTATGTAAAAGACTTCTCTTTTTTAGGTTTCCCGTCTTATTATATTTATATCTCTGGTATGTCTGCACCTCAACCGCTAAATAAAGACGAATACTTTTATTGCACAGAAGTAATTGATCAGATTATTAATACCATTTGTGAAATTGATGATAAAACTAGTTTCCAAAAAATATCACAACTAGCTGGTATTTTAGCTAAACGGCTAAATACTTCTTTTCTCTTTACTAAAAAAATTAGAGATCAGTTACAAAATCTATTTTTACGTATCCCTGTCAATTTTAATATTGAAGCCGAAATATTTATGTGTTTCATTTTTTTGGAAGTCAAAAACTATGAATTAGCTTTAAAAGTTATCAAAAAAGATACATATGGGGTATTTGATTTAAAAGCTATATTAGCCAAATATTGCGAACTCAAACTAAATAAGAAAACTAAAAATGAAATACTAGAAATACTTGAAGATCATTTTTGGTTGTTTAAATATGGTAATTATTTTACACATTTAATTAACCATAATTACGCAAGTTTCTATAATAATGATCCCCTGGAAATTAAACCCAGAAAATTTTCTGGGTTACCCTTACCAAGATGCACCAGTATAAACAATTGTGTAAATTGCTTATGCAAATCAGCTTGTTATTTGGATAATTTTATCAAACTACATAACGCATTAGAACGAATATCAAAAAACCTGTAAATTAGGACTTGAATTCCGGATTTACATATTTTATACTAAATATATGTTAATAAATCGCTCTATTACGGAAAAAATTTTAAGTATTGTTAAACAATATCCAGTTATAACCATAACAGGTCCCAGACAATCAGGAAAAACCACTCTTTGCCAACAAATATTTCCGAATAAACCCTATATTTCTTTAGAAGATTTAGATCAACGTGATTTTGCGAATAATGACCCTAAAGGGTTCTTATCTCAATATCCGGATGGAGCTGTTTTTGATGAAATCCAAAAAGCACCTGCTTTAACCTCTTATATCCAGACTATTGTTGATGCAAAACAAAAAAATGGCTTATATATTTTAACTGGTAGTCAACAATTTGAAATTATGTCTAATTTAACTCAATCCCTTGCCGGAAGAACCGCTTTAATTAAACTTTTACCTTTTAGTTACCAAGAAATCTATCACAATAATAAAACAATTAATTTAACAGAAGTTTTATTTAAGGGATTCTATCCCCGAATTTTTAAAGAAAATTTAAACCCAACTGAAGCTTTAATGTTTTATATTAATACCTATATCGAAAGAGATTTACGTAACCTAATAAATATAAAGGATTTATCCGTATTTGAAATCTTTTTGAAGTTAATTGCGGGTAGAACCGGTCAAATCTTAAACTATAGTTCCATATCAAATGATATTGGCATAGATCAAAAAACCGTAAAAAACTGGCTTTCTATTTTAGAGGCCTCTTATATTATTAAAATAATTTATCCTTATTATCAAAAACAAAATAAACGTTACGTAAAAGCACCTAAATTATTTTTTTATGATACTGGCTTAGTTTGTTGTTTATTAAATATAAAAAAACCTGAACAACTTAATAATCACCCTTTATTTGGGTCTATTTTTGAAACTTATGTAATCAGTGAAATTTTAAAAATCATTTATAATCGAGTATTAATGGAAAATCTCTTTTTCTTTCGCGATCATGCCGGTCATGAAGTTGATGTTATCTTTGACAAGGTTATTCAGATAAATGCTATAGAGATAAAAGCCGCAAGAACTATAAATCCTGATTTCTTTAAAGGTTTAGATTTCTTAAAAACTCTAAAATATAAAATTCAAAATCGTGGCATCATTTATGGTGGCGAAGAATCCTATACAAGAAATCAAACCGCCATTATTTGCTGGCGAGAAATCCAAAACTTAATTACTAATTTCATAAATTAGAATCTAAATCTTCAAGGATTTATAAAATTTTTACAATTCCTTCTTGCCCGTTAACTTCTACCATTTGTCCATCTTTTAGTTTATCCATGACCCCATCTATACCAGCAATACAAGGTTTTCCGTATTCTCTGGCAATGATTGAACCATGCTGTAACATACCGCCAACTTCTAGAATTACCGCACCGGCAGTAATAAAAAGCGGTGTCCAACCCGGATCTGCTGATCTAATAACCAAAATATCACCTGGTTCCACTTTCTTTTCATCGGAAGTATGTAAAATCTTAACCGGACCTTTTATTACCCCGTTACTTACCGGATCCCCGATTAATTCGCCAGGACCGGCTTTTCTTTTTGGCGGAGCAAGAATTCTACCCCGAGAATCTACTAATGGCGGAAAAGAAGGAACTTGCATTAACCTATCACTAAATTCTTTATTTACTTTTGCAAGTGCTTTCAAGTTTGTTGCTTGATGTTCAAGCCCTTCTCTCAATTCATTAATATAAAGATAAAAAATATCTTCCGGTTTATCTAATCTACCTAATTTAACTAATTTAGCACCCTCTTCTAATAGCTTTATTCTTAAATAATGATTTATCATTACCAGGTAGTATTTATGAACTTCTCTTAAACCGCCAAATTCTTCCAGGATTTTATACATTTTCTTGAAAATTTTATTTTTAATCAGGTGTTTTTTAGTATATTCCAAAAGTTTTTCATAGGCATCTTTTCTTTCTTTGGCTTTAATTTCAAACTGAGCTTGAGGATTTAGTTTATCATCCTTAATTTCTGCAAAATTTGCCATTTGATTTAATAAAATTATCGGATTATCCATATATCTTTCGGATAAAACATCGATTTCTTTTGGACCCCTAAAACCAAATTTCGCCATAAAATTTTGCCAATCTGCAAGAAATTCCTTAGGCATGTCTTTAGCTTCAATTTTTTTAGCTAATTTATCTAAATCTTGATATTCTTGCGGTTTTATTTGCCTTGCCATATGATAAATTGCTAACCCCATTTCTGTAGTAACATTCCTCGGTAAAGCACGATCCAGACAATCAACTAAATCTTGAATTTCTTGCGGATCTTTTTTAAACATAGATTTAAGTTCAGCCTTTGCCATTTCTGCATCCATAAGAGTAGGTAGCGTAATTTTCATCATTAAATCTACCCCCAGTTTCACGGTTTTTTCGTATAAACTGAGAATATCCAACTTTTCCTTTTTAAGTGCTTCAACATCTGCTAAATATTGTTTTACACCACGTTCATATTTGGCATTAAGTTTTTGTGGGAAAATAATACCCACCATAGTATCTTTCATTAAACCACCGGTATGATAAAGCGATTTCCATATTATTCCTTTGAAAGTACTAGGTTTTTTAATCGATTTGTAATCTTTCTCATTAATTTGTTCTAATATTCTAGCCGCATAAGTATCTAGACTGGCAAATTCACCCGCTAAAGCTTTAGCCTTCATCAACCATAATAGATTAGAAATACTTAGATAGGTTCTACCACCAACCGAATCTGCTAACCCATCTTTTAAATCGCATCCTAAATCAGGTATATTGGTTGCTTCAAAAATCATAGTTTCGGTAATTCCGCCAAACCAGCTAATTCCTATCGGAGAAAGAGCCCCTTGTATACCTTGCTCTACTAAGGTTAAATCTAAGTATAATTGCGGTTTTTCACCTGGTTTAGTAAGAATTTTAGGAGGTAACGGTAGATAAGTTGTAATTGGTCTAGCTTGTAACAAAAACAAGGTGTCTTTGTAAAAAGCCCATTCCGTATCCATAGGCATTTGGTAATATTTTTCAACTTTTAGAATTAATTCTTTTAATTCCAGGATTTTATCTTCTGAAAGAACAAAATCCTTTGGATTTTTATTTTGTTTTGTTTCAATCCCATTTTTGGTAAGAAAATAGCTCTGCGTTTTTGAACCTACTTCTTTTGATATAATTTCGTTGGTATATTTATTAATCAAATAAGTATCTGGGGTAACATCACCGGAAACTATACTTTCGCCTAACCCCCAATTTGCGTTAATTACTACTTCATCATAACAATTATTCAGAGGATTAATAGAAAAACCTACTCCGGCAGATTCACTGGCAATTTGAGTTTGAATAATAACCGCAATTTTAAGTTTAGTAATATCAAACCCATGATGATATTTATATTCAAAAGCTCTTAAATCTAATTGAGATTGAAAAACCGTTAAAATAGCTTTTTCTATATTTTCCAGATTTACGCCTAAAACAGTTTCATAGATTCCGGCAAAAGAAGCACCTGCCAAATCTTCTTCGGGTGAAGATGATCTTACGGAGAAAAGCATATCCTTTGCTTCAGGAAAATCACTTAATGCCTTATTTAATTCTTCTTTTTGATCTTTGGTTAACTTTAAATTTTGAGACGCTTTTTTCAAAGCGTCTATTAATTCTGATAAGTTTTTTCTAAGATCTGTTTTTTTCCATTCTGCCAATGATTTTAACTCTTCTTCCCAGGGAAGAAAAAAATCTGTTGCCAAAATAAAACCGGGCGGTACAGGTAAACCTGCCTGCGTCATTTTAATTAAAGATAAACCTTTTCCCCCTACTTGCTCTAAGCCAAAATTATTATTAAAAAAATAGATATTACGCATCTATTACCTCCAAATTTACTGATTAACTAATATTTCTAGTTTGAATTATAACGCCCCCCAATTTTCTCTGTTTTATCGATTTTAGCATATTTGAATAAAAATTAAAAACAAAGGTATACCATGTATTACCGGCATAATTAATAATTTGATCTTTTTTCTGTTCTATTTTATCTACCAAATCCATGTACCACTGATCAAATTTATTAGAAATATCCTGAATTTTTGTAATCTTCCATCCGGTATCAGCAAACAATTCTTTTATCTCTTTTATTTTAATTGGTTGCCAAACCTGATCTTTATCTTCGTGAAATTGAAGAGATGCATCATTATCTGTTAAATCTGTGTAGTCAAAAATAATTAAGTTTCCTTTAGGTTTAATAACCTTATTTAATGAAATAAGTACATTTTTTTGTTGTTTTAAAGCATAAAAAACCGTAAATAAAGTAATAATATCAAACTCTTTTGTTAATTTCTGATTCAATTCATCGATACCGCTAGTAAAAAAGTTTACTTGAGGAAAATTATCTTGAGCATATTTTATTGATTCTGCATCAATATCAAAAGCAGTTACTTTACCCCAACCGTGATTATAAATATAATCCGCGGTTCCACCTCTACCGCAACCTACATCAAGGATAGTATTTGATTGATTTTTAGAAATATTTTTCAGTACCAGATCTATTGCAGATTCTTCACCGGGATGTGCATAATCACCATTTCGTACCATAGAAAGAATCTTTTTCCCTATAGGAGAATTCATTTTCATGACTACTCTATTATAGCATGGTTATCGACATAATTGTGTTTTCACCCAAAATAAAAACTTCATATTTATTAGTAGCCATGAAGCTTCACTTCATGGCTATACCAAAACCTATTTTGGCATGATATTTGCAAATGTTTAATAACACAAAAATAAAATGCTTTAATATTTAATATTTGATATAATAAAAAAATAGTCCTATTAAATAAGGAGTGAACTAATGGAAAAAATATTAATTATTGAAGATGATAAAATGAATCTAGAACTTGCTATAATGACTTTAGAAGATGCTGGCTTTACTGTTATATCTGCGGAAAATGGTGAAAAAGGGCTTACTCTAATTGAAAAAGAAAATCCAGATTTAATTTTACTCGATATTTTCTTACCTGGTGAAAATGGTTTTGATATTTGTAAAAAGATTAAAAGTAATCCTAAAACCAAAGAAATACCAGTAATTTTTGTAACTGCTTTAGAAGAAATTTCTGCTAAAAAAGAAGGTTTTGAAATTGGGGCTGATGATTATATTACAAAACCTTATATTACAGAAGAATTACTATTACGGGTTGAGTTAATTTTAAGATTTAAAAGAGAAAAAGATAATTTAAAAGCTATGGCTGTTGATATAGCTGGTAATGAAAAAAATCTAACTGAAAATCAAACTAAAATTATAGAAAAAGAAAAAGAATTACTTTTAAAACAAATATATGTTTCTTTACATCACGAAATAAGAAATCCGTTAACAACTATATTATTAGGGTCGCAATTATTGAAAAGTATGTTTGCTGATAAACCGGCAGAAAAAAAAGTTGTAAATGAAGTAATAAACTGTGCCAGAAGAATTAGAACTATCATGGATTCTTTAAGTAAAATGAAAAATATTGTAATTGATGAATACGTTAATGGTGTACCAATGGTAGATTTCAAAAAATCATCTTAGATAATTTTAGATTCTGCGGACGCGATAAATCGCGTCCCTACATTATTTTCTTCCTGTAATAACTTTTGTAGAGGTTCCCAGTTTCTACTTTTTCTAATCTGAGGCACTAATTTATTGTACTTATTATAATAATTATATAAAAATTCAGCAGTTTTTTTATTCGGATAACCAGAAATATAGGGTTCATTAATTGATTCACAAAGCCTTATTATTTCGGCATCTCTACGTGTTTTTGCAATAATGGAAGCAAGGGAAACCGGTAAAAATTTATCATCTTCTTTTGGGGCTTACCCCGTTTTCTTTTTCTAAAAAAAAATGAAGTGAAATAATTAGTATTGTTTTGCAAAAATCAATGCATTTTCTATAATAGAAGATGTTTTTTTAATACGTTCAAATTCATCTTGAGAATAACATAAAATATCAACATGCTTATTGAATTTTATTTTTTTTAATACGAGTGGCATACGTTTAATAAATGGTATATTCTTAAAATATTCTGAAATTAAAATTACATCTAAATCTGATTCTTCTTTTGCTTCACCAGTAACTCTTGACCCAAAAAATAATATCTCCTCAGGCTTTATCTCTTTTTTAAGAATTGGGATTACTTCTTTAATAAATTGATTAATTACTTTATCCTTAAAATTATTATTCATTTTAAACCTTTAAATTCAGCACTTATTTTATCATAAATTTGTTTTGCTATATTTAATTTTTCTAACGCTATTTCTTCATTATATTCTTCATAAGGTGTTAAATCAGAAATATCAGGATATCTTGCTAATGTATAATCTGCCGTTAAATCATTTGCTAAATCTAAAATTTCATCAGATAAATTTAACTCTCTAATTAAATCATCTAAATAATGCGTTCTTGGTATTTTTTTATTTCTTAATAAATAAATTGTTTTTAAAAATTTTTCTATTGCTTGTTGTGTTAAAAATGCACTAACATCATATCCTTCAATTTCTAAATTTTTTTCCGCCATTAATAAGTCATGATTAGCCTGTTTATACCATTTCTTAGCTATTTCTTCGTACATAAAAAAATTATTTCATATTTTACTAAAAAAAGAAATATAAATATATCTATGTTTAGAATCCCTGCCGGGCGGGCTTAAAATCTCCGACCTATCTTTTGGGGGAAAACTCATTTTTTATTTTATTTCTGCACTAAGTAAGGGTAAACTCTTGTCTTTTTTCAAAAAACGCCCTCTCCCATTCGTGTGAGAGGAGGGTTGGGGTGAGGGTTTGAGTTCGAGCCTTAGAGCTAAACCTTGTGCCTTCTTGCCTTTGTAATTTGAATCTGTTGCAAAATGGCTATTTTTCAAAACTTCTTGCTTTATTAATCTAAAAAAATGCTATACTTAATTTAGCTATAAAAATAGGCAAAATTGAAATTTTTATAATATTTATGCGATTATTAAATATCAATTAAAAACTTGTTTTTATGGAGGGGATAAATGAATTTGAAACAAAATTCTTCTGAAATTGATATTGCTCAAACAAAAATTCAAAATATAAATAAAAAAATTGTTAATGCTGAAAAAGAAACATTTAAGATAATAAAGAAAAATAATATTAAATATTTAAAAAAACTTGCTCAAAATATTCATCCTTTAAGTATTGCCAGAAATTTAAAACAATATAATATTACAAATTTTGATCAAAAAACTAATTTTACATATGAAATAACTCAATTACAAAAAAAATTAGAAATATATACTTTAGATAGATTCTTGAAAAATGGTAGTAATTTCTCAGCTAGTATTATGACACCCAATAAAAGTAATGAGAATGAATGTATTATCTGGTGCACTAATTTATATTTAGGTTTAAATCGTCATCCTCAAGTATTAGAAAATGCCAAAAAAATTATTGATATTAATGGCGTTGGTTGTGGAACTTCGGCAGTTTCAGGTGGATTTAGTTCATTACATAATCAATTAGAGAGTGAATTTGCCCGATTTTTTAATAAAGAAGCCGCTATTCTATTTCCAACTGGTTTTACGACAAATCTTGGCGTTATTTCTGCTATTGCAGATAAACATGATTTAATTATTTTTGATAAAGAATGTCATTCTAGTATTATTGAAGGGGTAAAACTTTCAGGTACAAATTTCCGAACTTTTAAAAATAATGATGCTAATTCTTTAGAACAAATATTAAAACGGATACCTTCAGGTCAATATGAAAATATTTTTGTTATTACGGAATCAGTTTATGGTATGTCAGGTGAAGAAGCTCCATTAAAAGAATATTGTAAATTAAAAGAAAAATATAAATTTTATTTATATGTAGATGAAGCTCATTCTTTTGGTTTTTATGGAGAAAAAGGAAACGGATTATCAGCTCATTTAGGTTGTTTAGATCAAGTTGATTTTATTATGACAACTTTAAGCAAAGCCATTGGTTCAATTGGTGGAATTATTGCTTGTAAAAAAGAATACGCAACCTTTATAAGGCATACTGCAAACTCATATTTATTTCAAGCATCTTTACCGTCAGCAGATATTACGGCATGTCTAGAAGCCTTAAATATTATTCAAAAAGATAAAAAACTAAAACAAAAATTATGGTCTAATACAAATAAATTTAGAAATTCTATAAAAAATTTAGGTTTTAATGTAGGAAAAAGCAGTAGTCCAATAGTTCCTATTTACATTGATAATGAACAAGATTTGGCGACTATGTGTAAAGAACTTTTTAAAAATGGTGTTTTTACCAATTGGATTTCTTACCCAGCTGTTAAGAAGGGTAAAGGACGGTTAAGGTTTATTGTTTCAGCCGGACATACTGAAAAACAAATTAATTTTACTATTGATAAAATAGAGAAAATAGGCAAAAATTTAAATATAATTTAATTAGGTAATTTCATGCTAGAACTAATAATCAATTATAGTAGAGTATCACCATTAGTTGCGTCTATTGCTAATTTACTTCTAGGCGCAATGGTTTTAATTCATAATAGAAATAGTAAGAAAAATATAGTTTTCTCGTTATTTATTTTTAGTTGGTCAATTTGGACATTCGGTGATTTTTTCTATTTAATAAATTTTTTGTTTCTTAATGCAAATTATTGTATAATTAATTTCAGAAAACAAGCACTTTGTAAAAATTTCCGCTATTAAAATAAATAAAAGTTGAAATTCTTATTGTTTTTGTGCGATTAATTAAAGAAGTTCGTATGCTATTTTAATAGGTACTATTTATAATTTCATTCATTATTTTTTTTGAAGGTGTGAATTTTGGATACTATATACAATAAAAAAGAAATTAAATTAGATTCAAATAATGATTTAAAAACTATAGTAAATGCTGAAGAAACTACTTTTTCTTTAATAAAGGAAAGAATACCCAATTATGGATACAATGATCATAAAAAAGAAAATGTATTTTTACGATTAAAATGGTTAGAACAAAATAGGAATATTAAAATAAAGCATTTGAATAATTTTTCTGATGACAGTCAGAATTATAAAAATAATATAGAAACTTTCATTGGTGTTGCTCAAGTTCCTGTCGGTCTAGCAGGCCCATTAAAAATTAATGGTAAATACGCTAAAGGAAATTTTCATGTGCCATTTGCTACAACTGAAGGTGTTTTGGTGAAAGCTTATACTAGAGGAATGATTGCAATAACTAAATCCGGCGGAGCAGAAGTTGTGATCCATGAAGATGAAATAAGTACATCACCTATCTTCTTTTTTGATACATTATCAGAAGCTAATGCTTTTGTTTTATGGTTAGGCGAACATCTAGCTGTAATTAAATCTATTGCTGAAAAAACAACAAAATATGGTAAATTAAAAAATGTTATATCTCGTATTATTGGTAATAAGGTTATATTAACTTTTAAATATTATACCGGTGATGCTATGGGATTAAATATGATAAATATTGCAACACGAGAAGCCTCGCGTTATATCGTTGAAAAGTATCCTGTGAAAAAATATTATTTACGTTCAAATTTTTCTTCTGATAAAAAAGTTTCGGCCGTAAATTTTACTGACACTTATGGGAAGAATGTTTCTGCATCTGTTTTATTACCTCAAAAAATTATTAATAGGTATTTAAATTCATCTGCAGAAGAAATTTATCAATACTATCAAACTGTAATTTTGAGTACAACTCTTGGGGGTATGATAGGTATGAATGGCCAATTTGCTAATGCGTTAGCTGCTATTTTTATAGCTTGTGGTCAAGATGTGGCAAGTATTGTTAATTCATCTATAGGTATTAGTACCTGCGAAATAACCAAAAATGGAGATCTGTATATATCAATAAAGGCGCCTAATTTAGTAATTGGGACTATTGGAGGAGGAACTTCATTAGCAACTCAAAAAGAATGTTTAGAAATATTAGGCTGTGCTGGAATAGGAGGAGCAAAAAAATTTGCTGAAATTATTGCGGCAACTCTTCTAGCAGGTGAAATCTCAATTTGTTCTGCTTTCCCTAAGGATAATTATATGGATGCTCATGCTAAACTAAGAGATAAGGACTAATAAAAAAATAAATATGTTTTTTGAATTAACTTCATATCTTACATCTATATTTGCCATTATACTTGGGGGCTATGTTCTAATAAGAAATCCGAAAAACGTTATTAATCAATCATTTGCATTGTTAGCATTAGCTTCAGTAATTTGGAGCACAGGGCTATCTTTAGAAGTAACGGCTTTAAATCAAGCCTCTGGTTTATTTTGGGCTAAAATATTGCATATTGGGGTAGTTTTTCTTCATTCTTCTTACTATCATTTTGTTGTTTCTATTCTAGGATTGAATAAGCAAAAAAAAAGAACAGTTTTTATTCTTTATTTATCAAGCTTCATTTTTCTTTTATTAATCCCAACAAATTTATTTATTAAAGGTGTAATGCCTATAATGTCTTTTAATTATTATACTCAAGCGGGTTTACTATATCCTGTTTTTTTAATGTTCTTTTTTTGGGGTGTTTTTTATGGTTGCTATTTATTAATTAAATTTTACAAAAAACTAGGTGGACATAGAAAAAAACAAGTGTTTTATTTTTCTATTGCTACATTAATTGGTTTTACTGGAGGCTCAACAACTTATTTGCCAGTATTTGGGATAAGTTTTTATCCAGTAGCAAATTATTTTGTTTTTATATATTTACTTCTAACGGCTATAGCTGTAACCAAACATGAACTAATGGATATCAAGGTTGTTATTAAAAATACAACCGCGATATTTATTGTTTCTTGTTTTGTTATTCCTATTTTTGGTTTTTCTGTATATTTTTTAGGTCATAATTCTTTTTTTCTTATTTGTTGGATGATTTTTTTAGGTTTAATTTCAGTTTTATTTGGCAAGGATATACAAGAATATTTAATTACAGGAATAAAACATAAATTTATTCGTGGCTACTACGACGCCGATAAACTTTTGGTTCAGATTACCGAACTTGCCGGGAATACGGACAACTGCAGTCAAATTTTTGAAATTATTGACGAAAAACTTTACAACGAATTAGAGCTGGAAAAAAGTCTGGTGATTTTTGCTCAAAGGAAAAATGATGATGTAAAAATGTCACTGCAGGATGTTTCAGTCAGCTATTTATTAAGAGAAATTGATTATGAGATTGATGTTACTACTAAAGTAATGAATAAAAATGTATTGCAGGAAAAAGCAATCCAGATTGATCATCCTTTAATTAATTATTTTCACAATATTACGGTTACGAGTTTATTTAAATATTTAGATTCAGAAATTAAAAAAGAAATCATCAATTTAGGGTTTAACAAAAAAGCCTGTGTATTACCATTTCATTCACCTGAGATTTTAGAAGGCTTAGTGATTATAGGTGAAAGAAGCAACCAAGCTGTTTATAAAAAGGAAGATCTTAACTTTTTTAAAATGTTAATTAATAATATTAACGCTGTATTTTATAAACTCACCCCATATGAAAAAATTGAGCAGGAATTTCAAAAAAATAAAGAAAAATTATACCAAACGCAATTACAATTACTAAGATCAGAAAAAAACGCTAGTTTAGCCAGAGTTACTTTAAATACTAATCATGAATTAAGAAGTCCCCTTTTTACTATTAATATGGCGAATTATAATTTAAAAAAGAAACAAAATATTTCTAATTCCGATATTCAAGATTTTATGCATTTAATTGATATTCAAACAAGTAGAGCACTTAAAGTTATTGATAATAGTATTGAACTTGGTTCAGTAACAGAAAAAAAGCAGGAACCTTTAAATTTTAATGACCTAATAAAAGAAGTTATAGAACTAAAACCGCCAAGCGGTTTTAGTTTAGAAACAAATTTAACAAATATACCTTTAATTTCAGGTAATAAAACTGATTTAATAAGCCTACTTTTAAATTTATTAAATAATGCTATTAATGCATTGCCGCAAATAAATGGCAAAATAATTATTAATACTTTTTTTGATAGTAATACTAAAAATATTGTTTTAAAAATTAGTGATAACGGTAAAGGGATATCGCCTGAAAATTTAGAAAAAATTTGGGAACCTTATTTTACCACCAATACTACAGATGGACATGGTTTAGGGTTAAGTATTGTTAATCAAATAGTACTTAACCACAAGGCTAATATTAAAGTAGAAACCAATTTAAATATGGGTACCTCTTTTATAATTAGTTTTCCGCAACTTGTTTAGGTTTTCCTTTTTGATTGAATTCTTGATACTTTTTTAAAGCTTGTTTTTTAGTTTTTTCCGTAAGTATTTCTGCATCCTTATTATATAGGATTTTCCAAAGTAAATTTTTTAGAGATTCAGGTTCAACCGGTTTTTTAATATAACCAGAAACAAAAGAATCTATAGCACTTTCCCATTTTTCTTTATCCTCCCAAGCAGTAATAAACAGAACTGGTATAAATTGAGCAAAAATGTTTTTTTCTTCAATTTTACGTAATTGAGTTACAAATTGTACGCCATCCATTTCCGGCATACGTAAATCAAGTAAAATACATTTAATTCTATTTTGTTTAAAGCCAAACCAAACCTTATTTTTACGATATAATTCTAAAGCCTCTAACCCATTTTTAGCCCAAATAACATCATATTGTCGATGATAAGTAAAAAAATCTTTAATAATATTAATTAATTGCTTAGCCATCATTTCGTCATCTTCAACAACCATAACAAGTTTTTTTTCCATAAATATAGACCTCCAAATTAATACCCCTTATTAAAATAATAACATTAATTTAAAGAGATAAAAGTATTAGTTTGTAACTATTAACGATTACAAATTTATGTGTATACTGGATAATAACTTTTGTAGAGGTTCCCAGTTTCTACTTTTTCTAATCTGAGGCACTAATTTATTGTACTTATTATAATAATTATATAAAAATTCAGCAGTTTTTTTATTCGGATAACCAGAAATATAGGGTTCATTAATTGATTCACAAAGCCTTATCATTTCAGCATCTCTACGTGTTTTAGCAATAATAGACGCAAGAGAAACCGGTAAAAATTTATCATCGGCATCTATCTCATAAATTATTTTATCTATAACTTTTTCAGTAAAAAAATTCAGTTTAATCTGATTAATTTTATTTATTAATGTATTTAATTTAACCTGCCCTATCTGAGGAATATAAATAATATCAGCTGTTTTATAATCTAATTCTTCTAAAATTTTAATAATTGCTAAAATTTCTAAATCAATAAAATTACTATTATCTAATTCTTCAGCGCTAATTAACTGAACAAATTTTTTTTTAATATACTTTCTCACGGCTTCAAGTGTAGCCAATCTTTGCTGTCTAGCTTTAGATAAACTAAATTTTTTACTATCTTTAACGCCAAATTCTTGTAGCTTTGATAAAAACTGATCTTTAACCAAGACCCCTGCAACTACCATTGGTCCGATTATTGGTCCAACACCTGCTTCATCAATTCCGATTAATTTCATTACTTTTCCTTTATGTATACCCCTGAAGCTTCGCTTCACGGGTATACGAAAAAAAATTCTTTAAGGGGGCAAGCCCCTTAAAAACCCCCAGGGGCTCTTTTTCCTCTGAGCCCCACTAGTGCCTAGTGCCTTTTGCCTTATGCCTCGAGTTTCTAGTGCCCAATTTTAAATAATACTTAAAAAATTAAAAAAAGTCAGTTATAATAAATTTTAGGAGTACAAAATGTTTGATCAAAATCTAGGAAATACACCAAAAATGGAAAATATTTTTAAGTCTGTTGGAAGAGACAAAGTAAAAATTGTTCAATTTTCTGACGAAAATAAAAGTTTACCAGACGGCAGTAAAATTATTTATGCCGAAAATGAAGAAAAAATTGTTTTATATCATAAAAAACCCTATGAAAAAGGGACAACTTTTGTTTACGAAAGAAAAACCGGAAAAATTTTCGTAAATGGCAGAGAAGGAAATCTCGAAGAAAAAAAGATCATGGTGCAATTAGGTACTTATATGTTAGGTAATAGTAAAGAATCAGATATGGTAACTATTACCATCCAAAAAAAATAAAATTAGGAGCAATTTAATGTCGTTTGGTATTGAAGGTGTTTCAGGCCTTCGTAACTGGTTTGTTGCTAAAGGTGACATGAGCCAAGTGTTAAGTCCTGACACCACAAAAATGATTAAAGAAACCATGGGCTTTCAAGGCATAAAAGTACTAAGTGTTGAACCTGGTATAAAAGGTGTTAATATTCACCAAATTCTAAAAGAATTAGATACTCAATCTACACAAGCTATTTATCAAGATATAGCCAAGATTCTAAACGTAAATATTGAAAATATTAATTCTATTTTAGTAGTACTTGGTGGTTTAGAACTGGCTAAAGATCAACTTGAAAGAATTAAGACATCTTTAAAAAAATTAGAAGCAAAAAAAGCTAATAAAATTGCTAGTGACCTTGGTTTAGTTGAGGAAAACAATGCTTTAATTTTTGTTGATGAAGGAGTTGGGTTTGAAAATGGAGGTTGGATTCTTATTGAAACCGGTATGCGGGAGATAAAATCAGCCATAAAAAAAGAAGAAGAATTGTTAGAAAAGGAGTAATTTAATGAGCAAAGAAATAAAAGAATGTGTTCACGGAATCTATTGGCAAACCTGCGCGATTTGTAAAGATAAATCGCAAACAGAAGTTGATACGGAAATGGAAAATTTTGGTGAAGGAAATTTAAACAAAAGTAAAATTAAATACGATTTTAGCGAAATTCAAGAAGATCTAGGCTCAATAGAAGTTGATAATGCTTATGATCTTGAAGACTCTTCTGATTTTTAAATAGTACCAGTGAATAATTATATTGAAATACACGGTTTAAAAATTAAAGAAATTCTCACCTTAGCAAAATTTTGTTGGGTTAAATTTGAATTAAAGATAGAAGATCAAACTATTCAGAATTCTTTAAAGTTTTTAGATATTGAAAGAAAAATTGATCATTTTAGTACAATTAATGAATTAATTTTTGAAGCTCCTAAAGATGAAGAATTACTAAAAAATCTTAAAACCAGAAAAACCATTTGTAATTTTAATTTTCAAATAAACAATGAAAAATATTTTTTTTCCAGTACTTATAGCGATTCTTTTGAAATGCTTAAACACTTAAAACTAATTTCTTATAAATGGCCGGAAAAAATTTGTAAAATTTGTCATCGTAAAGCAGAAAGAATAAAAAATAATTTTGTAGAGAATAAATCAGACAGTATTGAAATAAAAGATATTAGCACCAATGGTTTATCTTTAATTATACCTGAAAATAATGAAATGAAATTTATTAAAAATGATCTTCTTTCTGCTATTATAAAAATACCCAAAATTATCAGAGATCAAAATCAGATTAATTACGTTTACTATCAAATTAGAGTTGAATTACAAATTACCAGAGAAAAAAATGCAAAACAAAATATTATTGGTTTAAAATTTTTAAATTTAAAACCCTATGTTTTTATTACAATTAAGGACTATATTGAAATCAGAAAAAAAGAAGAAGATTTTTTTGTGAAAAATCAATATTATCCTAAAATCTGTTTACCTCCTTTACAAATTGAAATTAAAAATTAAAATTGTTTAATATTTAAGGTTTTTATTGCCAACCAAGCTCAGAAAACATATAATTAAAAAAATAATAATTTTTATTCCTGGATCTAACAAATATATGCATAAAATAATAAAAAAATTGCCTTTAGCAGAAAATTTAAAAGAATTTGTAATTGACTACCCTCTACTTGCTCAAAAAGCCAAAGCCGGACAATTCGTAATTGTTCGCTTAAGGGAAAATGGTGAACGTATTCCTTTAACACTAGCAGATTTTGATGTTGAAAAAGGCACTATTACTTTAGTTGTACAAGAAATTGGTAAAACCACCATTGAATTTGGCCAAATGCAAGAAGGCGATTTTATTCAAGATATTTTAGGTCCACTTGGTCATCCTTCAGAAATAAAAAATTTTGGTACAGTATTAATGATTGCCGGCGGAGTAGGCATTGCACCTTTATTTCCAATTTTAAAATCTCTAAAAAATGCTGATAATAAAACCATTACTATTCTTGGTGCTAAGAACAAAGATTTACTTTTTTGGCAAGATAAACTTGCTTATTTTTCCGATGAATTTTATGTATGTACAGATGACGGATCCGCTGGTGAAAAAGGTCTAGTCACCAATATTCAAGAAAAACTAATTAATTCGCGGCAAATTGATAAAATTTATGCAATTGGTCCGGCAATTATGATGAAAGTAGTAGTAGATACTGCCAGGCAAAAAAATATTTCCACCATAGTTTCTTTAAATTCAATTATGATTGATGGTACTGGCATGTGCGGAGGATGTAGAGTTATGGTAAAAAATGAACCAAAATTTGTTTGTGTAGATGGTCCTGAATTTGAAGGACTTGATGTTGATTTTGTTAATTTAATGAATAGGCAACGTTTTTACTTAGCTGAAGAAAAAACAGCAAAAGAACATACTTGCAAAATTGGTTTAGACAAATGATTCCAAGACAATCTATTCCAGAACAAAAACCAGAAGAAAGAATTCATAATTTTAACGAAGTTGCGCTTGGTTATACAGAAGAACAAGCTTTAACAGAAGCCAGCCGTTGTTTAAACTGTAAAAATCCGGCCTGTGTTACCGGATGCCCTGTTAATGTAAAAATTCCGGAATTTATAAATTTAATTAAAACCAAAAATTATCTATTAGCGGCTGAAAAGATTAGAGAAACCAACATGCTACCTGCAATTTGCGGCAGAGTTTGCCCGCAAGAAGTACAATGTGAAGGAACCTGTATTTTAGGAAAAAAATTTGAACCAGTAGCTATTGGTCGCTTAGAACGTTTTGTTGCTGATATTACAAAAAACTCAACTCATAACCAAAAAACTTCACCACCTAAGGATGCAAAAAAAATCGCAATTATCGGGTCAGGACCTGCGGGTTTAACTTGTGCCGTTGACTTAGCTAAAGCTGGTTTTAAAGTAGTTATTTTTGAAGCTTTTCATATACCAGGCGGAGTACTAATGTACGGCATTCCGGAATTTCGTTTACCAAAGGCAATTGTTCAACAAGAAATTAATGTTTTAAAAGATTTAGGTGTTGAAATTCAGCTAAACATGGTGGTTGGTAGAATTTACTCTTTAGAAGACTTATTTGAACAAGGTTTCTCAGCTATTTATTTAGCAGTTGGAGCTGGTTTACCTCAATTTATGAATATACCAGGAGAAGATTTAGCCGGAGTTTATTCTGCAAATGAATTTTTAACCAGAGTAAATTTAATGAAAGCTTATAAATTTCCTGAAACAGATACACCTGTAAAAATCGGGAAGAAAGTAGCGGTAGTAGGTGGCGGAAATGTTGCTATGGATGCCGCCAGATGTGCAAAAAGACTTGGGGCAGAAGTTTACCTAATTTACCGCAGATCACGAGATGAAATGCCAGCACGAGCTGAAGAAATTGAGCATGCTCAGCAAGAAGGTATTAAATTTTATTTACTGACTAACCCTACCAAAATAAATGCTAATGAAAATAAAATAGTTGAAAGCATTACCTGCATAAAAATGGAACTTGGTGAGCCAGACCAATCCGGTAGAAGAAAACCAATTGAAATTCCAAATAGCGAATTCAATTTAGAAATTGATTCTGTAATAATGGCATTAGGAAATTCAGCTAATCCATTATTAACGAAAAATACATCAGGCTTAGAACTCAATAAAAAAGGCAACATTGTAGTTTTTGATTCTGCGGGCAAAACCTCTTTAGAAAACGTTTGGGCTGGCGGTGATATTGTTACAGGTGCCGCAACCGTAATTTTAGCAATGGGTGCCGGAAAAAAAGCCGCAGAAGCAATAATTAAAAAATTGGGGTGAATTTGACAAAACAAATTAGATTAGGCTATCTTCCGTTAGATAATCGCCCTGTTAATTTACAGCAAGTATTAGTGGCAATGAAATCCGCTAATATTAAAATATTACATCCACCAAAAAAACTATTAGGAAATCGTAATAAACCCGGAGAAATTCCAAAAATTAGTAATTGGCTAGAAAACAATTTTAACAAAGTTAAAGGCTGGGTAATTTCCATAGATATGCTAGCTTACGGCGGTTTGTTAGCTTCCAGAAACGTAAAAAAAACTTTTTTGGAAATTGAAACGGATTTAGAAATTTTAAAAACATTAAAAAAACAATATCCGAAGATATTAATTTTTGCTTTTAACGTAATAAAACGTTGTTCAATAACCGTAAATAAAACCAGTGATCTTGAACTTTGGGAAAAATATCATAATAACCCTGAACTTTTAGCAGAAGATAGATTAATAAATCACTTAATAAATGTTTATGCTATTAAATTAACTAAAGAAAAAACCATTGATTTTCTTACCTTAGCACAAGAAGATTGTATTAAAAATTCTTTGATTTTCAATGAACAGCAAGAATTAAAAAATCAAATTACACAAACAAAAACTCAGTCTAAAATAGTATTAACAACTGGAACTGATGAACAAGGGTTAGTACTTTTAACTAAACTTTGGCAAAAATTTATAAAAGGCTTGCCAAAAAAAATAGAAATAATTTTTTCTAATGCTAATTCAGCTAAAATTACTTCACTTTATGAAGATAGAAGTATAAAAAAATCTTTACAAGGTCAAATGAAAATACTTAATTTAAAAGAAATAAAAAAAACAAATCAAAAACCAGATTTCACTTTAATGATTTGGTGTCCTTTAAAAAAACAAAAAGATTTAATTTTTACCAAAAAATTCACAAATAATAATAATAACATCAACGAATTTTGTAACAAAATTATTAACCAATTATCTTTAGGTAAAAAGGTTATTTTAGCAGATTTAAAATATGCTAACGGAGCAGATCCCGAATTAATGGCTGTTCTAGCAAAAAAAATTAATCTAACAAATTTAACCGGATTTTCTGCTTGGAATACTTCAGCTAATACTTTAGGATTTGCCCTAATTCAGGGGATTTTGAATTTTAAAAATCAAGATTTTCTAAAATTACGTTTAACTGACGACTGGCACTATCAAAGTATAATTAGACCAAAATTAATTACTGAAGCAAAAAAAATGGATTTGGATATTTGGGCTTTACCTGATTATTTACCATTAAATGAAAAAATAAAATTCCCTTGGAAAAGACTTTTTGAAGCAGAAATTAAGGCATAGGAAACTCAAATGTGCCTAATATTTCAGTTTTTGAGTAATATACAAAAAATACCAAATTTGTTAAAATCTGATTATGCTTTCACAATTAGAAAATTTTAAATTAAATGCCTTAAAAAAAATTGAAACCCTTAATTCTTTAATAGCTTTAGAAGAAATGAAATCTGAATTATTAGGTAAAAAAAGCTACTTAAATGAAATTTTAAAAACCCTGGGTTCCATGACTCAGCAAGATCGTAAAAAAATTGGTGAAGTTGCCAATTTAGTTAAAACCGAAATTTTCAAGGCAATTAACGAAAAAAGAACGGTATTAGAAAATGCTAAAGTTTTAGCTGATCTAAATTCTGAACAGCTTGATACTTCTTTGCCTGGTCGTTTTTCTGCAACAGGTAAAAAACATATTCTTACCCAAACGATAGAAGAAATTAGCGAAATTTTTGAAAACCTCGGGTTTTCAGTTGCTAGAGGTCCTGATGTTGAAAATGAATTCCATAATTTTACGGCTTTAAATATCCCGGCGGATCACCCAGCACGTGATATGCACGATACGTTTTATTTGGAGAATGGTACATTGCTCAGAACTCATACTTCACCGGTACAAGTTAGAGTAATGAAAAAAACTAAACCACCGCTAAAAATTATTGTTCCTGGAACTGTGTATCGCTGTGATAATGATATGAGCCATTCACCGGTATTTAACCAAATTGAAGGTTTATATGTAGATGAAGGGGTTACTTTTTCAGATCTAAAAGGCGTTCTTAACCATTTTATTCATGCTTATTTTGGAAAAGAAAGAAAAGTAAGGTTTAGACCAAGCTATTTTCCTTTTACAGAACCATCTGCAGAAGTTGATGTAGAATGCGGTATTTGCCAAGGAAAAGGATGCCCTACCTGTAAAAATAGCGGCTGGTTAGAAATTTTAGGGTCAGGCATGGTTAACAAGAATGTATTTAGAGCTTGTGATGTTGACCCAATTAAATACACTGGCTTTGCTTTTGGAATGGGTATAGAAAGAATTGCAATCTTAAAATATGGAATTACTGATATCAGATTATTTTATGAAAATGATGTGAGATTTTTAAGGCAATTTTAGGGCTATTTTTCTCGTATATCCGTTGGACTACGCCCCACGGATATATATGAAGAACTAAAACGCCGTAGGCAAAAAGGATAAATAATGAAATACTCTTTAAACTGGCTAAAAGAATTTGTAAATATTAATTGTACCCTTTCAGAATTAGTTGAAAAATTAACACTTTCCGGATTTGAAGTAGAAGGGATAGAAGAACTTGGTAAAAATCTGCAAAAAATTATAGTTGGTAAAATTACTAAAATTGAAAAACATCCTAATGCTGATCGATTACAAATCACCAAAATCTATGACGGTCAAAACGAGCATGTCATTGTTACTGGTGCTACCAATGTTTTTGAAGGCGCAATAGTACCATTTAGTGTTCCGGGGTCAGTTATGGCTAGTGGTTTGGAAATTAAAAAAGCCAATCTACGCGGAGTTGACTCTTTCGGTATGCTTTGTTCAGAAAAAGAATTGGGGGTTACAGAAGAATCAGCTGGTATTTGGTTATTACCGGAAACCATACCGCTTGGCATTGATTTTGTTGATTATTATCAATTAAAAGATACTGTTTTAGATGTATCTATTTTACCTAACCGCGGTGATTGTTTAAGTATTTTTGGTTTTGCCAAAGAAATCAGTGTAATTTTAAATACGCCTCTTAAAAAACCCGAGATTCAAGTATTACCAGAAACTCCAGCAAAGGTTAACTTTGAGTTAACGGTTACTGCTCCGGAACTTTGTCCCAAATATACAGCCAGAATTCTTGAAAATGTTAAACTCCAAGATTCACCGTTTTGGTTAAAACGCAGATTAGAAATTTCAGGAATTAGACCCATTAATAATGTTGTTGATATCACAAATTACTTACTTTTAGAGTTTGGTCAACCATTACATGCTTTTGATTTAACTGAACTTAGTGATGCTAAAATTATTGTACGCAGAGCTCTTGATAATGAGCCAATGACAACCTTAGACGCTAATAAACACGAATTAACTTCAAGTGATTTAGTAATTGCAGACAGCAAACGACCAGTAGCTTTAGGCGGTATTATGGGCGGTTTAAATAGCGAAATTAAAGCTACCACTAAAGATATTTTGCTTGAAGCGGCTTATTTTGACCCTAAAACAATCAGAAAAACAGAATCCCGGCTGAAACTCAAAACTGAAAGTTCTATTAGGTTTGAAAAAGGGATTGATTTTGAATTAGTGGAGTTTGTTTCTTACAAAGCATCACAGATGTTAAGTGAACTGGCAGAAGCAAAAATTACTAATTCTTTTCATAAGGTAGTAAATTCGGATTATCCGGGTTTTAAGCCGCGCCAAATTAATTTTTCCGTAACTGAAATTAATCGCTTTTTAGACACCGAATTTAGTGCTGAACAAATGCAAAAAGTGCTTACTCAACTTGGTTTTCAGTTTAATAAAGAAAAGGATCAGGTTATAGTGCCTAGCTGGCGTCTTTTTGATGTGCAAGAAATGCCTTGTCTGGCAGAAGAAATAGCCCGAATTTTAGGTTACGATAAAATTAAAACTAAGTTACCAGAAAAAAATGTAATTATTACCGAAAAAAGCAAGCTTTCTTTAAATATTGATACTTTAAGAGAAACATTAATTGATTACGGCTTTTTTGAGGCTAAAACCTTTCCCATGGTCAGTGAAGAAGATCAACTCAATCTTGAAGAAAAAACTGAACTTAAACTCAGAAATCCGATTAGCCCAAGAGAATCAGTTTTAAGAACAAGTCTTTTACCATCATTAATTAAAGTACTAAGTTTCAATTATAATCGAGGCATTAATGACCTTAAAATTTTCGAGAATAATAAGGTATTTTTTGATAATAATCAAGAATTACCGCTTGAACAGGTGTATTTTTCCGGTTTAATAATTGGTAAAAATAATCCTAAAGCTTATTTAGCGGAAGATAAAAACAATAATCACATTGATTTTTACTGGCTAAAGGGTTTAGTCGAAAATTTACTTAGTAAGTTAAATTTAGATTTACAAATTCAAGATCAAAATTTAAAACCATATTTACATCCTAAAAAAGCGGTAAATATTGTAATTCAAAACAAGGTTATTGGCGAATTCGGTTTTTTAAATCCAATTTTCACTAAAAAATATGATCTGGATCTAGAAATTGCTTATTTTTCTTTAAATTTATCTGAAACAGAAACATTAGATTATGAACTAAAAAAATTTAAATCTTTTTCAAAATATCCTTCCACTAAAAGAGATTTATCTGTTCTGGCAAATAAAAACGTGAAATTTACTGACATTACGATAAAAATAAATGAATTTAAACCAGCTGAGCTAAAAGATTTTTATTTAATTGACCATTTCACTTCTGAAAAACTTGGCTCGGATAAATACAGTCTTACGCTTTCTTTTATTTACCAAAAAGATGACGAAAGTTTAAAAGATGATTATGTAAATCAGGTGCATCTTGCTTTGGTTGAAAAATTAAAAACAGAATTAGCTATTGAAATTAGATAGAAAACGCGTCATTATTTCGAAAGCTTCCTAAAAAATAAATCGAACCAGTAATAACAATTATGTTATTGATATCAGGTATTGGATCGTGCAAATAATATGGTTCAATTTTGGGAAACAATCTATTAATTTCCTGGTATGAATAAGAAAAACCTGGCTCAAAATCACAATAAAAAATATCATTATAGCTAGTAGATATTAATTTAAGCATTTCAAAAAATGATTTTGTTTTAATAATACCAACTATAAAGGTAATTTGTTCATAAGGGAATTCTAATTTTAAGCTTTTCAACAAACTTTTTATACCAAGAGGGTTATGACCTGCATCAAAAATAATAGTTTTATTATCAAAACAAATTTTCTCGTAACGACAATTAATTTTAGCGCTTTTTAAACCAACCGAACTTTGAGTTTTATTAAGTTTAAAGCCAAGTTTTCTAATTATTTCCAAGGATTTTTTTGCTAAGGCTAAGTTTTCTTTTTGGTAAGTTGCATTTAATAAAAAACCAGCTGGTATTTTACTAACCGGGTTCACAATCATCAATTCAGAGTGTTTCTTAGTTGCAATTTGGTTTAACTTTTCAATAATTTTTTTATCTTGTTTTATTGTGATTATTGGTGTCTGATATTTCATTATGCCGGCTTTTTCTTGAGTAATTTTCATTAACGTATTGCCTAGAATTGCTTGATGATCAAACCCAATTTTGGTAATAATACTTAAAATTGGTTTTACTACGTTGGTGGCATCTAATCTTCCACCTAACCCGGTTTCCAAAATAACAAAATCCGGTTTTTGTTTTTGAAAATAACAAAAAGCAATTATTGTAAGAATTTCAAACTCAGTAAGTAGATTAAGGGTTTTACCTAATTTATTTTTTAGTTCAAAATAAACTTTTTTGAAATTTTCTTCTGAAATTAATTGGAAATTAATGGCAATACGTTCTAAATAACTTACGAGATGCGGAGATGTATAAGTTCCAACTCTATAACCATTATTTTTTAAAGCACTAGCTAAAAAAGTTAAAGTTGACCCTTTACCGTTAGTCCCGGCAATATGAATAACATTTTTTATTTTTTTTTCTGGATTACCTAATAATTTTAAAGCATATCTAAAATTTTTAAGATTATAATTAATTCCTTTTTGAGAGTGTTTTTCACTGAGTTCGTGAATAATTAATTCCATAAAAAAAACTTACATTCTATCTAATTTAGTAATGCCCAATAAATCAAAAATTATGCCAAAAACCTGTTTTACTTGTAACAAAATAAAAATTCGTTTATTTTTTTCATTTTCAATAGCTTTAAGAATAGAACAATTTTCATAAAAAAGATGAAACGTTTTAGCTAGTTCTAAAGCATAAATTGTTAATTTATAGGGGCTGAAATTAACCCCTGAAAAATAAATTTCATCATAAACCTGTAAAGCTTTAAAAATTAAATTTCTTTCGTATTCATCTAATTTAACTTCAATAAATTTTTTAACATCTAAATCTGTTTTTTCTAATTTTACTAAAACGCTACAAATTCTAGCATAAGAATACTGCAAATAAAAAACCGGATTTTCACTACTCTTTTTCTTAGCAAGTTCTAAATCAAAATCTAAATGTAAATCAGCATTTTTTTGAATTAAAAAAAATCTTAAAGCATCTTTACCTATTTCTTCTAAAACTTCTTCCAGGGTAATCATTTCCCCAGTTCTCTTGGACATTTTTAACGGTTCACTATTACGATATAAATTAACAAGTTGTCCTAAAATAACTTGGAAATCTTCAGGTTTAATATTTCCTTCAGTAATAGCTAAAACCGCTGATTTTAAACGTTGGATATAACCATGATGATCTGCACCCCAAATATTTATTATCCGGTTATAACCTCTTTTTACTTTTGTTAAATGGTAAGCTATATCTACTAAAAAATAAGTATATGCTTGATCTTTCTTAATTAAAACGCGATCTTTTTCATCGCCAAATTTACTTGAATTAAACCATAAGGCATTATCTTTTTCATAGGTTAATTCAGCTTGTTTTAAAAGGGTTAAGACTTCAATAATAGTACCATCTTGATACAAATTAGATTCCGAAAACCAATTATCAAAATTAACATCTAAATCTGAGAGAACTTGTTTTTGGTGTTTAACTACGGCTTTTAAAGGTTCAGTTTCTTTAGCTAAATTATACATATATTGTCCGTGATATCCATCATCCGGAATCGGTTGATTATTTCTAATAGCCTCGATAGTTTTATTGAAATTAATTATTTGATTACCACTATCATTTATGTAAAACTCCGTGTTAATAGATTGCCCAAGATAACGAGCAATTCTAGCCATAACATCACCTAAAACTGCCCATCTACCATGGCCAATATGTAATGGACCGGTTGGGTTTGCAGAAACAAATTCTAAAATTGTAGTTTTATCTATTTTCGGAAATTGCGGCTTTTTAATTAAGAAATCAATGAATTCATTGAAAAGAAAATTATCATTTAAACGAAAATTTATGAATCCATTAGTTGTTGAACAAGTAAATATTTCCTGCAAATCTGTTTCTTGATTAAACAATTGAATTAATTCTTCCGCAATTAACTTAGGACTTTTCTTCAAACTTTTAGCAATTTGAAAAGCAAAATTTGTTGCGTAATCACCAAAATTGTTATTAGGAATATCCAAAATAAAAGGAATATCAAAATGATATTTCTCATTAATAATTTTTTGAATTTTATTCAGTATTTTACTTTTTAACATCAGTAAAAATGTTTGCTAATTTATCTTTAATAATTGGAGTTTTTGCCAATAAAGCTACTAATTCTGCCTTAGTTATTTTTTGATTAGCATTAAAATTTTTAGCTCCGGAAATTATTCCTTGACTTAAGGCAATTTGCAAATCTTTATACGCCCAATGATTATGAGATATATCTCTAAAAGGTAATTTTACTAAACTGCGCTCATCTACCTTCAAATTAAGAGCTCTAATAATAGCTACCACAGCTTCTAATCTAGTAGTAATTTTATATGGTTCAATTTGTCCCTTTTTATTTGTTTTAAGAATTTCTAATTCATTTAAAACTTTTAATGCCGGATAATCTTCATTTTTATAAGTTAAATCTAAAAATTCAATTTTTCTTTTGTTTAAAGATTTTAAATCAAAAAACGTTAATAAATATTTAGCTAATTCGTATTTTCTAATTTCTTTATTAGGATAAAAATAATCGTTCTTATCTAGAAGTTGCAAATCTCTTAATTTTGCCGCAGTTTCCGATAACCAATGCGTTTTTAAATCTTTATATCCTACTAAATAATATGTTTCAATTTGATATTTATCTTTAAAAACTTTGATATTAAAATGATTAATTTTATTTTTGATATTAAAAGAGATTAAAAAATCTCCTTTTATGTTAGGTTTAATTTTTTCTTTATTAATTTCAAAATTCATAGGGGGATAAATTCTCCCCTTAAAATAAACTATTGGGTCTAAATATAATTTTTTATTTTTAGGATCACTAAATTCAATTCTACTTTTTTCAAAATTAGTAATTTGAAAATCTGTTAATCTTTTTCTAATCTGGGCATAATAATTATGTAACTCAACTGTATCTAAACAAATTCTATTAAAATCAATTGTTTGTAAAATAATTTCTTTGGTTTTCGGCAATCTAATTGCTAAAGAAATAAAATCACCGTAATTAAGTTCTTTTAATGCATTTAATTTATTCTTTTTCGGTAAAAGATTATTTTTAAGTGCTATTTTTAAATATCTGGTAGTCCAATGTTTTTGATCAATATCTAAATATGGTATTTTTACGTTTTTAACTTCTGCTTGTTGCAAATTTAGAGCACGAATCATGGTAATAACATACTCAAAAACATCAACTGATTTTTCAGGATAAAACCGCCCATCCGGATACTCTAGCATCATATTTTTTTCTACTGCATATTGAATTGCAGAACTTGCCCAAAAATTAATAGGAACATCAATAAAAATAGGCGTCTTAACTTTAAAATCTTTCTGTTTATTAATTTGAAATAAAAAATAAGCTAAATCAGCTCGTGTAAAAGATTGAGTTAAATGCGTAACATTTCTACTAGGATGCATTAACTCACTATTTAAATAATAAATCATAAAGATTCGATTCTTCGCATCATATAAATTAATATCTTTAGGAGGTGGGACTAAATAAATCACTTTCTTATTAATAGAGATCACATCAAAAGTGGGAGTACAAAAACTTAAAATTAGATTATTAGCCCCTTTTTGCACAGGAACTTTATAAAAGAAACGACCATCTTCTCTAACAGAAATAGCTTTTCCATTAATATAAGTAGGTAATAAATACTTATTTTCCCCTTTAACCATAATTTCTGCTTTATTGGTAATTAAATTATTTTGTGGTGTTAAACATTTTAGAAAATCATCATATTTTGCAGGAAACTTCTCTGAAATTTTCCTGAAATGAATATTTTTAATATCACTTTTTATATTAAAAAAACTTTTTTTTATTCTGGCTTTTATTACAATATTTTCGTCAAAAATTAATTTGTCTTTTTGTGCAAAAGCAAAAACATTGGTAGTTATAAAAAAAAATAAAAATAGGAAAAAAAATCTTTTCATGAATTTATTCGTTAAAAATTTTGGCAAAACTAAAACCTAACATTAAGATATGCCGAGAGGCGGAATCGAACCACCGACACAAGGATTTTCAGTCCTCTGCTCTACCGACTGAGCTATCTCGGCTTAATTTCAATACATTGCTGGAGCCGGCGGTCGGAATCGAACCAACGACCGACTGATTACAAATCAGTTGCTCTACCAGCTGAGCTACGCCGGCCAATACTCACAAATATTAGCGGAATATTAAATAAATGTCTAGTAATGGGTTTTACTTTTTTTTCTTTTCGCGCTCTTTTTTTCTTTGCACTTTTTTAAAAGCATTATAAATATTATCCGTCATTTCTTCTGTAAAAGCTTCAGGATCATTAGTTTCCCCAATATTATAAGCAATTTCAGACAACCCTTTTACTACATCTTTTATTTTTGATCGTCTGATTCTAATGGTTTTATTATTAATCCCCAACACAACAGACATAGCTTCTGCCATGCCTTCTGTAGAAGGATTATATATTAAAGATTCAAATTCAGTTAATTGTTTATTTGGTCTTACATCCATATACTTTCATCATATAATAATTAAATTACGAAAACAACATTTTTATATCTTTTATCTTTATATCTTTTATCTAAATTTTTACTGTAAAAACATAAAAAATATAATTCTAAATATCTAATGAAAATTACTATTTTAAATAAATCCCCTTCGATTTATTATAGCAAATCTTTCATCTCGCGAACAGCCTTTTTTAAACCCACAAAAACTGCTCTTGAAATAATACTATGCCCTATATTTAATTCTTCAAGAAAAGATACTTCCTTAATTCTTGAAATATGATAATACTTTAAACCATGACCGGCATTTACCTTTAAACCAAGATCATGCGCAAATTTAGCCGCTTTTTTAATAAGAAATAATTCTTCCTCGGTTTCTATTATCGTAAATTTACCGGTATGAATTTCAATAAATTCAGCACCAACTTCTTTTGCCATTTCGATTTGTGCTAAATCAGGATCAATAAAAATTGAAACGTGAATTCCCACTTGAGAAAGGTCTTTTACCACTTTTATCAATCTATCTTTATTTTCTATTACATTCAAACCGCCTTCGGTAGTTAATTCTTGCCGTTTTTCCGGCACCAAACAACAAAAAGTTGGTTTAACGTCCTTGGCTATTGCCACTATTTCCGGACTAATAGACATTTCTAAATTCAATCTAGGAACTAACTTTTTCAAATCGTAAACATCTTGATCTTGAATATGTCTACGGTCTTCTCTAAGATGAACGGTAATTCCATCTGCACCACCTTGAATAGCCTCTCTTGCCGCAGAAATTAAATCTGGGTCACCTTCTTTCCTGGCTTGTCGTAAAGTTGCAATATGATCAATATTTACGCCTAATAACATGTGTTCTAGTATACTTGATGGAGCAGAACTCCATCAAGTATGGTATTATGTACCTTACATTTTTTGCTCCGCAAAAAATGTAAGGTACAAAATTAAAATAATTGCACTTTAGCCAAAAAGTTTCTACAATATCCACATGAATAATTTTTTAGATAAACTGGAAACCTTATTAGAAGAAAGAAAAAATCAATTACCAGAGAATTCTTATACTACCAAATTATTTAAAGCCGGAAAAAATCGCATTTTACAAAAAATCGGTGAAGAAGCTACTGAACTAGTAATTGCCGGTAAAAACGAAGATAAAGAAGAAATAAAAAATGAATGCGCAGATTTAATTTTTCATATTTTAGTTTTTTTACATCAGGAAAATCTTTGTTTTGATGATATTATTGGGGTGTTGGAGAAGAGGCATAAGAATTAGTTTACTTTTAGAAAAGTAACAAAAATTTTTCTATATCTACTTTCTTTTTGTGAAAAAAGAAAGTAGCAAAGAAAATCATCTTCCAAAATACAGGGACCCGAGAATTTTGTGAACGCCTCCACCCATCCCCCCGTGGGCCCCCTTACGGCGTTCTCAAAATCCTCGACCTATATTTTGGAAGAAAAAACATTAAATACATTTTAATTAAAACGATGCAAAAAAAACCTACCATTGCTATTACTTTAGGAGACCCAGGTGGAATTGGACCGGAAATTGTTTTTCGGTATTTGAATCATCTTTTACTTACCAATAAAGAATTACCTTTTATACCCATGGTTTTTGGATCAAAACAGGTGTTGGAACATTCTCATTTAAAATCTTTATTTTGCTTGAGCTTTAACCCTCACCCCCCTACCCCCTCTCCCGCAATCGGGCGAGGGGGAGATACAGTGAACTATTTCAACAAAACCCTCTCCCAATTATGGGAGAGGGTCTACGAAGTAGGGGTGAGGGGTAATCAAAGCTCCGTAAAAAACAAAATCATTTTTTTTGATTGTTCCCCACTCTCAAAAAACTTCATTACCAAAAAACCCTCAGCTGAAAACGGTTTGGCTAGCTTTCAGTATCTGGAAAAAGCTATTGATGCAATTAAAAACGGCGAAGCTGATGCTCTGGTAACTGCCCCAATTTGCAAAGAATCTTGGCAATTAGCTGGGCTAAAATATCATGATCATACTTCTTACTTAAAAGACAAAACTAAAGCTAAAACTGTAAATATGGGCTTTTGGACAAAAAAATTAAAGACTGTTTTAGTGACTATTCATAAACCTTTGAAAGAAATACCTAAGCTTATAACAACAGATAGCTTAAATTCGGCTATAGAAAACACTCTGCTTTTTGCCAAATTACTTAAAATTAAAAACCCAAAAATTGCCATTGCCGGCTTAAACCCACATGCCGGAGAAAACGGCTTATTTGGAAATGAAGAACAAGATATAATTATACCCCTTTTAAAAAAATTAAATCAAAACATTATTGGGCCATTACCGCCAGATACGGTTTATTTTAGAGCTATTCAAGGAGAGTTTGATTTTGTTATCTCACTTTACCATGACCAAGCACTAATACCTATAAAACTACTAGCTTTTGATAGCGCAGTTAATATTTCTTTAGGCTTACCCTTTATTCGCACATCACCAGATCACGGAACTGCTTTTGATAGAGCCTATGAAAAAGAAAGCTCCTTTAAATCTTTTGCAAACGCTGTTAAACTCGCTTTAAAATGCCTCTAGAAAACAACAAAAATAAACTCAAGCCTAAAAAATCTCTTGGCCAAAATTTTTTATTTGACCAAAACATTATTGAAAAACTTGTAAAATCTATAAATCTAAAAAAATCTGATATTATTTTAGAGATTGGGCCTGGCACTGGTTTTCTAACCAAAAAATTAGCCCCCCTAGCAAAAAAAATCTATGCGGTTGAGATTGATGCTGAACTTCTGACAAATCTAAAACAAAGTCTTTCTGATTTTACCAATATCATTTATTTCGAAAAAGATTTTCTAAAATTTGATCTTGATCAGCTACCTGAAAAAAAAATAAGAGTTATTGCCAATATTCCCTATTATATTTCTACCAAAATTATTAAAAAATTTATTAATTATCCCAAAAAATTTACTTCTTTAATTTTTTTAGTACAGAAAGAATTTGCTCAAAAAATTACAGCGTTACCAGGAACTGAAAACTACACTTCACTTACTGTATATACAAATTATTATTTCCAAACCAAAAAACTATTTGAAGTAAAAAAAGAATGCTTTTTCCCCAAACCACAAGTTGATTCTTGCTTCCTAGAATTAGTGCCGATAAATCAAAAATACAAAATTAATGAAGAAAAATTCTTTGCTTTAGTTCGTTCTGCTTTTTGGGCCAGAAGAAAAACCTTAGTTAATTGTTTAGAAAAAAGCCCTTACTTAAAATTAAATCCGGATTTTAAAAAAATTGATTTTTTCCAAAAAAATCCGGATATTAGAGGGGAAAAATTAAACCTTGAAGATTTTTTTGAGCTTTATAAACAGATTATTTCTTTCAAAAGTTGCTCAGGTGAAACTATCAACGTTTGACCTATTTTTTCAGTTATTTTAATTGGTGCAACCACAAAAGAAAAAAAACATACCGATAATATACCGTGTATATTATCATAATGCTATAAAATTTTACGTTTTAATGATAAATCAAAGGGTTCATAAAAATTGTATTCTTATCGTTAAATGCTAATGCTAGCTTCTTTTGAAATAATATTTTTCATTGTAATTTCAATTTTTTGAAAGTTTTCCCAACAATTGATTAAATCAATATCAATTAATCTATCACTAACTGGATAACGCAATTTTGGCAAATATTTATCAATAAACATAATTTCTCTTAGGATAATATTGATTTCCGGATAAGCTTTCATTAAATCAGAACTTAATTTATCCAAAAAATGAATTTTAGGGAAATTTTTTCCTTTTAAAATGAAAAGTATTTTTCTACCGCTTGATGAATGTGATAAATCCCAATATCTGCATGACCATTTTCTCTAAGTATTAATTTAACAGTTTCTATATCATGTTTAATAGTTTCTAACCATTCAGCAATTTCAAGCTCTTTCATAAAGTTTTTTTCCATTAAGAATAATATCATTAAAAAAAGGAGATTTATTTTTTAGCTTATCTTCAAAAACAATTGGCATATAAACAAGTAAATCCATATGATAATTTCTGGGAAAAAATTCTAAACTTATTTGTAAAGCCAAATCTTCTTTTTCAGCTTTTTCATCAATTATTAAAATATCTAAATCACTATTTGGAGTATTGTTATTTTTAGCATAACTACCAAATAAATAAATAAGTTTTGGATTAAATTTCGCAATTATTTTTTGGGTTATTTTTTTTATGTTAATTTGTTGATTTTTTTTCATATCGATTTTCTTTTTACTATTATATAATTGTTTTAAAAAAAATTAAATAAAATGCTGTAGGTTATTTTAAACCGTTACCGAAAAATTAATTTTTGGTATTCTTCTACAGCTTCTTTGGTAGTAAGCCAATTACGGTTAATTTTTACAGCCGCTAATTTTCCGGTTCTGGCCAGTAAAGATAAATACTCTTGAGAATAATTACAGTATTTTGTTGCTTCGGCTAAGCTAAGATAACCCTGTTTATTATAAGCTTTATTGGTACTTGGAGTTAATGCTTCTAAATAAATAATTAATGAACGTTCAACGGATTTAGCAACAAAATTATCAAAAGCTTCTCTTTTATTATTATCTCTTTCTCTTAGAACATGATAATATTTCTTCCTATCCAGTTTTAAAATTACTGCCGGCGGATAACCTGCCTTCATTAAAATCAAATTCATGATTAATCTGGCAGTTCTGCCATTACCATCTAAAAAAGGATGAATTTTAACTAATTGATAATGAATTTCTGCGGCTAATTCAATTGGATGTAACACCTTTTCTTTTTGATAATAGTCAGCTATTAATTCAGCCATTAATTTAGATATTTTAAGAGGATCTGGTGGGATATGAGTAGCACCTAAAATGCGCACTCTTTCTTTTCTATAGCAACCTGCTTCAATTTCATCAATATTAGTTAGAATAATTTTATGTAGTGATTTAATTAAATTCTCGTCAAGAGGTACTTTTTTCCCTATAAAGTCTTCTAAAGTTAAAATTGCTTTTTGATGATTAATAGCTTCAAAATGTTCTCTTAAAGGTTTACCGGAAATGGTAATACCTTCATTTAAAACCAAAGCAGTTTCCCTTAAAGTAAGTGTATTACCTTCTATAGCATTAGAGTTGAAAGTCCATTCAATAATAAACTGATGATGTAAACGTTCTAAGGCGGATTTAGGGAAAGGACGCAGTTTATCAAGTTCTCGTCTTTTACCATCTAAACTTCTTAATAGTTTTTCATCTAAACTCATTATTTAGATTATATATCGGTATCGGATAGATGTAAATAATCAACTATCCGATACGATGTTTGTTTTTTTATCTACTGTAGGCTCCGCCTACAGCGTCGATTATTTATTATTATTTACTTCAGTTAGTGTTATTATTGTTCTGGAAGGATCTTGGTTAAAGATGATGGTGCCTTTTGCTTCACCAGCCATTAATAAATCAAAAACTTTAAATTCTTTTTCTTCGTTATTCATTTTTTTCTGCTATAATTTATAAAAAGGAGTAAAACATGAAAAAATTACTATTTATAATTATTTTAATTTGTATTTTTAGCAGTGCTTTTATTTTTACAGTTCATACTACAAACAAAACAAAACTAGTTACAACTAAACCTGCTAACAAATCAAATACTCCATTAACTGTTACCCCTGAACCAGCAACTAAAAATGTTACTGCCCCAGATATCAACGATCAGCTTAAAACTATAACCTTGAATTCAACAGATACCGGTGCTTGTTTCTTATTAGCACAAGAAAAAGCTCTTTTAGAAAATGGAAAATATTCACCTAGCGATTTTTTCTCAGTGCCACAAGCAGATAATCAAGGAAGCATCTTATTTGATAAACATCTACTGATAAATCTAGATATTATTTATATGCTGAACGATGGTTCTATTTATGTTTTTTCTTTTAGTCCTAATCAATTAATTAATGTTGACAGCATTAAATTCTCAGGGAAAACAGCTTCTGCTATTGATACCAAAGATAAAACTAATTTTCAAGTTGATGGTTCGAAATTAAGCGATAATTATGCAGAACAAATTGGAAATATTATGACTGCCTCCCCAAATGTAGTTGGCTACTTTAAACCCTTACCGGGAAATTAATTTTGGAGCTATGCCCCTTAAACCCCATTAAAGATACTCTATTAAAACCTTCTTCCGTTTTGGATGTTGTAATTTTTTCAAGGCTTTTGCTTCTATTTGCCTAATTCTTTCTCTGGTTACATTATAAATTTTACCAACTTCTTCCAACGTTTTTGGTTTTCCATCTTCAAAACCAAACCGCAATTTAATTACTTGCCCCTCTCTTTCACTTAAATCCAATAAAATTTCATCAATATCTTCTCTCAAAGAGTCTTTTAACAACATTTTTTCCGGAACTTCAGAGGAACAATCTTCAACTAAATCTTTTAATAAATAACCATCTTCTTCCCTAACCGGATTTTCCAAAGAAAGCGGTACTTGCGAAATTCTCACCACTTCTTTAACTTTATCTATAGGCAATTCACATTTCTCCGCAATTTCTTCTTCAGTGGGTTTGCGAGATAATTCCTGTAACAATTGACGTGAAATTTTTCTTAGCTTATTAATGGTTTCTATCATATGCACAGGTACTCGGATTGTTCTGGCTTGATCTGCAATAGCTCTGGTAATTGATTGACGAATCCACCAAGTTGCGTAAGTACTAAATTTGTAACCTTTGGTATAATCAAACTTTTCAACTGCTCTGATTAAACCTAAATTACCTTCTTGTATTAAATCTAGAAATAAAATACCTCTACCGGTATATTTTTTAGCAATGCTTACAACTAAACGAAGATTAGAAATAATTAATTTATTCTTACTTTTAATATCACCTTGAGAAATTTTTTTAGATAAATCGTATTCATTTTCTTTATTAAGCAGTTTGATTTTACCTATTTCTTTCAGATACATTTTAACAGCATCATCAGAATTAAGTTCATCATCTCTAATACGTAATAATTTTTCTAAATTCAATATTTGTTCTAATTCATCTTGAAACGCTTCTTCTTCTTCTGCAAAAACTTCTTCAGCTAAAGCTTCTATTTCTTCAAAATCAGCAGTAGGAAATTCCGGTAATTCTTCTAATATTTTAATTTCTTCAATTGTATTAGTTGCCATTATCCCTCCTTATTAACTCTAATTAAACAATTATACTCATTTAATAATTGATTTAATTCTTCATCATTTGGCACACTGATTGACTCTAGTTCGTTTATTCTAGTTCTGATTTCTTCCAAACGTTTCTTTTGTTGATAATTCTTCAAAGTAAATAGATAATCAGTAATTTCTGAATCTGAATACTTTTCTTTTAAACCCCCTAAGATTAAAATTTGCGAAAAATAGGCTTTTTCTTCTTTATCTAAAATTTCAATCAGCTTATTTATATTAGAAAATTGATTATTTTGCAATTGGGCAAAAATTTTTTTTGCCATTGGATTACTAAAATCACCTTCACTAATATCTAAAAACTGACTTTCACCTATTTTTGTTGCATATAAATATAATACAATTTCCTCAGCTTTTCTATACTTATCTTTATTTTTATAGACATTAATAGGACTTCTTTTAGAAACAATTAAATTTTCTCTTAATTTTTCCTTAATTACCTCTTGCCCTATCTTTAATTCCTGGCTGATAATTTGCAGATAATGATCTTGCACAATTTGTTGTTCTTTTTTCAATAAAGGTATTAATTCTTCAATAATTTTAAGCTTATTTTCTATACTAGCTAAGCCATATTGTTCTTTTAATCTCTTGTAATGATATATAATTAAGGAATCTGCCTGGTTAATTAATTTTTCAAATTCTTCTACCGGGTATTTATTAAGATATTCCGCTGGATCTTTGGTTAAATACCGAATAACTTTGATCTTAAAACCGTATTCCGAAAGTAAAGCGCTGTTTCTTTCCAAAGCAATTACACCTGCTTTATCGTTATCAAAAGCCAGATATACATTTTCCGTAAAACGTTTTAATTTTTGTAAATGTTCCAATGTTAAGGCTGTTCCCATAGTACCAATTGTATTACGAAAACCAGCCTGATGCGTGGCTATTACATCTAAGTAACCTTCCATAAGAATTACAAAATTTTTCTCTTGAATAGCGGCTTTTGCCAAATTTAAAGCATAAAAAGTTTTTCTCTTATTAAAAATAACTGTTTCTTCTGAATTCAAATACTTAGCTGTATTTTCTTCATTATTAAAAATTCTACCACCAAAAGCTATTGTTCTGCCTCTTTCATCTACAATAGGGAAAATAACCCTATTTCTGAAACGCTCTCTTAATTCATTTTCCTCGGTCAAAAAGAATAGACCACTCTTACCAAGCACAATATCTTTAAAACCTTTTTGCCGTAAATACGACAATAATTGACTATTATATGGTGCATATCCAAGATGAAAATCGCGAATACTTTTTTCATTTAATTTACGATTCTTTAAATAATCTTGTGCGGGTTTATTTTCTGTCAATTTTTCTTGAAAAAATACTCTGGCTTGATATAAAAGATCTCTGATTTGTTCAAATTCTTGATCTTCCTTACTTTGATATTCCGGTTTTTCCGTATATTCAATAGGGATATTTAACTTTTGCGCTAACGTAGTACAAGCTTCAGTAAAACCTTGATTTTCAATTTTCATAATAAAAGAAATTAAATTTCCGGATTCATGACATCCAAAACAATGCCAAATTTGCTTATCCGGACTTACGGTAAAAGACGGAGTTTTTTCCGAATGGAAAGGACATAATCCCAAATAATTTCTACCACGCTTTTTTAAGGTAACATATTCTGAAACAACACTAACTAAATCGGGATAGGCTTTTACTGCTTCGATGGTACTCTTTGCAAGCATGGTCTTATTAAAGCGAAAGGTTTAATAAAAGTCAAAGGGTATTTACACTAAGTGAAAATTTGTTCTAGCTCTTCTTGGTTAACATTTTCCGTTACAGAAACCAAAAACTGATTTTTTAATTCAGGATAAAATTTATCCAAAGGAAGCCCTAGAATTATATCCTTTTTAAGTAAATCATGCCAAAGATTAGCATATTCCTTTTTAGGTTCAATTACAAATTCATTAAAAGTAAATCCATTTTTGATAACAGCATATTTACAGATTAATTTTTTAGCCTCTTCTGCTCTTGCTAAATTAAGCTCTGCCACTTCTTTTAAACCTTTTGGTCCCACTAAACTTAGATAAACCAAAGCCCTCAAAGCGCATAAACTCTGGTTAGAACAAATATTGGAAGTGGCTTTTTCTCTTCTAATATGTTGCTCCCTTGCCTGCAATGTTAAAACATAACCTCTTTTGCCGCTTTTATCTACAGTTTCCCCAACAATTCTGCCTGGCATTTGCCTGATAAACTCCCGCTTAGTCGCGATAATACCAAGATAAGGTCCGCCAAAACTTAATGGCATACCTAAACTTTGACCTTCTGCAGTAGCAATATCAAAACCCATCTCACCAGGAGATTTTAAAATACCTAAAGAAATCGGGTAAAAACTCAAAATAGCTAAGGCTTGTTTTTCGTGAATAAAACTTACCGCAGAGGTAAAATCTTGAACTGAACCAAAAAAATTCGGATTTTGTAAAACTACCGCTATCGTATTTTCATTACATTTTGCCTTTAACCCCTCTACATCAAATTGATAATTTCTATGTTCCAATTCAATAATCTTTACATCCAAATTTTTAAGATAGGTTTTAATAATAGATCTATATAAAGGGTTAACCCCTTTATCGATAATTATTTCGTTTTTTTGTTTAATTCTAATTGCCATTAAAACTGCTTCAGCTAAAGCAGTACCACCATCATAAAGAGAAGCATTACTCACCTCTAAATTAGTAAGCCTACAAATTGCGCTTTGGTACTCGAAAAGCGCTTGCAAGCTACCTTGAGATGCCTCTGGTTGATACGGTGTATAAGCAGTATAAAAAGCGCTTTGGTTTACTAAAAAATCAATCGCTACCGGAATATGATGATTATAAAAACCCCCTCCTAATAAATTAAGCTTAACTGCTTCGTTATTTTGACTTAATTTTTGAAAATATTTAATAATTTCCAATTCTGTTTTACCAGCTGGCAAATCAAATTTTTGAACTTTTAAATCAGCAGGAATATGGCTAAATAAAGCATCTATATTCTTCACACCAATAGCTGAAAGCATTGCTTGCTTATCAGCGGCTGTATGAGGCAAATAGTTCATTATTCTAAGCCTTCAATATAGTGAGTGTAGGTATCAAAATTCATGAGAGAATTAAGTTCATCCGCATTTTCCATTTCAATTTTTACCAACCAACCATTTGTTTCTGCATCCTGATTTACTAGTTCCGGTTGGTTTTCTAATGCAGAATTTATAGCAATAATTTTACCGGCAATAGGCATGTAAATATCACTTACGGCTTTTACAGATTCAATGCTGGCAAAAACATCACCTTGTTTAAAACTCTTACCAACAGTTGGTAGATCGATAAAAGTAATATCGCCAAGATGCTCTTGCGCGTAATCTGATATACCTACAGTAGCAGTTTTATTTTCTGGTTTTATCCATTCATGATCTTTTGTATAAAACATTAGTAGTCTCCTTTGAGTTTTTTTATGTATATCCAGGGGGCAAAGCCCCCTGGATATACGAATTAATAAAACGGTAGTTTTGTAATTACTGCCGGGATTTTCAATTTGTCATCACCTAGTTCAATCGGCTGATCAATTTTATTAAATTCCGGTTTAATATAACCTAATCCAATCCCTTTTTCTAAAAATGGTGAATAGGTACCACTGGTAACTTCGCCAATTTCCTTACCTTGATAATAAACTTTATAATGTGCTCTTGGTGATCTTCTTGATTCTGTTTTAAAAGCGGTTTTTATTCTTTTTAAGCCGTTCTTCATTAGAAAAGATTTACCTCGGAACTCTTTTTCTAAATCCACAAATTTACTTAAATCTGCTTCTATTGGGTTTATTTCTTCATTTAACTCATGTCCGTAAAGGCTATAACCCTTTTCTAAACGCAAAATATCTCTTGCCCCTAAACCTGCTGGTTTTACATCTGGTTCTGCAATTAAAATCTGCCACAACTTAACAATTTCGTTATTAGGTAAATAAACTTCAAACCCAAGTTCACCAGTATATCCACTTCTTGCTAAATAACCAACTTGATTATGAAAATTAATTTTCATAATGCCAAAATAAGGTAACCCAATACTTTCAATATTTAATACTTTTTCTAGAATTACTTTTGATAACGGTCCTTGAACATCAATCTTACCTAATTTGGCAGATCGATCTTCAAAAATATAATCTCCTTTTAAGCTGTTTTTAATTACTTTAAAATCATTTTCATAAGTACCTGCATTTACCACAATCAAAAATTCATTTGTATCTAGCTTAAAAATTATTAAATCATCTATCACACCGCCATGCTCATTTAAAAGAAACCCATATTTACCTTTACCAATTTTAATTTCTGCTAATTTAAACGAAAAATTAAAATCTAAATTTGTGGCATCTAAATCTCCTTTAAAATAAAACTCTCCCATATGCGAAGTATCAAAAAGACTTGCTTTTTTGCGAGTATGAAACGCTTCTTCTATAATACCGTCAGAGTAATTTAACGGCATTTCCCAATTACTAAAAGGTACAATTTTTGCGTTTAATTTAACGTGCTCATTATATAAAGGTGTTTTTTTTAAATTTTCACTCATACAATTTGTCTCTAAAAATTTTTATTTTTTGAAAAAACTCTTCTAATTTTATATAATCTTCGTTTAAAATCAAGGTTGCAATATTATCAAGCTCTTTTTTAGCAAGTTTAATACCCTGTAAAAGGTTTTCTTTGTTGTAGGCAAAAACATCTTTACCCCAAATTGTTTCTGCACTAGCTCTTCTGGTGGTATCATAAAAACCAGTAGCAATAATAGTTTTAAAAATTTCCGTATTTTTTATTTCTTTTTCAGCTAAACTGGTAGTTAAAACTGCCATTAAATAAGGAATATGTGAAGCGTAATTTAGCAAAAAATCATGTTCTTCTGCTGAAGCCAGTTCAATAATTTTTATATCTAAAGAAACCAAAAAATTTCTTAATTCTTCATAATAATGACTATCTTCTTTAATTAAAATATATGGGAAATTACTGATTAATTCCGCTTTAGCATGCTGAATGCCGCCTTTTTCAATACCACCCATTGGGTGTCCGCCAATAAATTCTTTGTCTGTATAAGTCATAATTTCTGGATAAATAGCTCTTTTTACACTGGCAGTATCAGTAATAATTACATCGCTTTGACAATTAGCTAAAAAATATTCAGCGTAGCTTTTAATGGTATTAATCGGAGAACAAAGAAAAATTAAATCTAAATCTAAAGGAAAACTTTCTAAAAAAGTAAAACCAAAATTAATTATTCTACGCTTTAATGCGATATCAATGGTTTGTTGTGTTTGTACTAAACCATAGATTTCGGTATCTGGGAGTTTTGTTTTAATTAATTCTGCAAGGCTAGCACCGATACTTCCTAAACCAACTATACCAATACGTTGAAATCTGGTGAACATAGTAAAATCATTTTAACATTTTTTCAGTAAAATTTAAGTGGATAATTTTTGAAACAAAACTTGACCCTAACTTCTTGAACCTATAAAATTTTTATAGATGCTTTTAAAAAAAAATCAAATAAAAAATAATATTATTAAATCTAACCCTAATTTATCTCTCGATTTTCTTGATGCCCATTTCTCCCGACTTGATAACCGTTATTTTCAATGTTTTACAGAACCAGAAATCATTAACCATCTAAATTCCTTATCTATTTTAAAAGATGATCAACCTATCGTCATACTTGCAAGAAAAATTTCATTACAGAACCATAATCAAATAAAAAAACAAAAAATAGAATGTACCTTTATAACCTATGATGCACCTGGTCTTTTTTCTGCTATTACCGGTTTATTAAGCGGTATGTCTTTTGAAATTATTTCTGGTGATATTTTTACTTATAAAAAAATTGAAGAGAAAAAAACAATCCCGTCTTATAAGAGAAAGTGTCTTAATAGTTTTAATTACATAGAATTAAATACTCGAAATAATCATGAAGAATATAATAAACGTTTTATAATAGATAAATTTATTGGTGTAATAGATGAAAGTATTAATTTTGAATATTGGCAAAAAAAAATAAATGATTTAGCTAAAGATATTTTTCTGCTTATTCATGAGCAGAAAGAAACAAAAGCCAAACAAATGATTAATAATTTAGTATCAAAACGTCTAGCAACTTTAGCGGTTAATATTGCACCTGTTCTTTACCCTGTTCAAATAAAAACAAAAATTTTACCAAACTACACAAGTTTAAAAATCTATGCGCAAGATACTCCTGCTTTTTTATATTCGCTCGGTTATGCCTTAAGTTACAATAAAATAATGATTGAACATGTATCCATAAAAACTATTAATAATGAAATCAAAGATGAATTAGATATTATTGATGAAAATAATTTACCAATAACTGATGAAAAAAAACTTGAACAAATAAAGCTTGCTATTATGTTAACCAAACAATTTACTTATTTTATTCATTATGCACCAGACCCTTTTTCCGCGTTACAACGTTTTGAAAGCTTAATCCAAGAAATAAGTAATTCTAACCAACCAAAAGAATGGTTTGGGATTCTTTCTAATGCTCAAAAAATTCACGACTTAGCTAAAATTTTAGGTACAAGTGATTATTTATGGGAAGATTTTATCCGCTTACAATATGAAAATCTGATTCCTATTTTAAAACCCTTCATTAAAAATAATGCAAACGAAAATCTAGAAATAATCAAAAAATACAAAAATAGTCTTAAAAAAGCTATTTCTTTTTCTGAACAAAAACAAATTATTAATGAATTTAAAGATCAAATGCTTTTTAGGATTGATCTAAAAAACATTATTTTAAGTGAAAATTTCCGTAGTCTTTCCCATGATCTTACTCGTTTAGCAGAAACAATGCTAAAAGATAGTTTAAAAATAATATACGAAAAATTAATTCTTATTCACGGTAAACCAAAAACAACTTTTGGTTTTTCGGCTGAATATGCCCTTTTGGGTTTAGGAAAAATGGGTGGTTCTGCTTTAGGTTATGCTTCTGATATTGAATTGCTTTTTATTTATAGCGATAGCGGTTTTACGGAAAAAAGTAAAATCTCCAACGAAGAATTTTTTGAGCAACTAGTGAAAGAACTTAATAATTTTCTTAATACTAAAAGAGATGGCATTTTCAAACTTGATTTTAGATTGCGTCCTTATGGTGAAGATGGCACACTTGCTACTAGTTTAAACACTTTTTGCAAATATTATGCTTTAGACGGAGATGCTTATTTTTTCGAAAAACTAGCTTTAACGCGTTTAAGATTTATTGCCGGCGCAAAAATATTTGGAAATAAAATAGAAAATTTAAGAGATCAATTAATTTATAATCTACAAAAAATTAATCCGAATGACTTATGGGAATTACGAAAAAAACAATTTGAAGAAAAAATTATTGACGGAAAAGCTAATGCTAAATTTAGCCCAGGCGGTTTGGTTGATATTGAATATGCGGTACAATTACTGCAAATAATTTATGGAAAAGATTATCCCAATTTACGTACCCCTAGTATTCATCAAGCTTTAGATGAATTAAAATATATTGAAATATTAGATCAAGAAACTGCAGAAAATTTAAAAAAAGCCTATGATTTTTTCCGAATTTTAATTAATGGTTTAAGATTATTAAGAGGTAATGCCAAAGATTTATTTTTACCGGATATAAATTCTTTAGAATTTAACCACCTTGCAAGAAGAATGGGCTATACAAAAAAAGTTGAGCTTGATCCTGCTAAAAAACTCCATCTTGAATATGAAACTCAAAGTGCTATTGTTCGTAATTTCATTGAACATTATTTTACCAGAGATGCTCTTGCAAACCCCAATGCTGGCACCATTGCTGATATTATTATTTCTGACAAATTACCAGAAAATTTACGAATGGATATTCTTAAAGAACTAGGATTTCAAGACCAGCAAAAAGCTTATAAAAATTTCAAAAAACTCACAAAATCAAAAAAAAACAAAAGTATTTTTGCACGTATAGCTATTATTACCAGTACTATTTTCCCTAATTTGCCTGACCCTGATTCTGCCTTAAATAATTGGGAACGCTTTGTCAGTAAATTAAATAGACCAATAACTCATTATAAATTACTTTTAGAACAACCCAAACGAGTTGAAATTTTACTGACCCTTTTTTCTTTAAGCCCATATTTATCAAATATTCTCATTAATAACCCAATTTACTTTAACTGGGTTTCAAACCCAAAAGTATTATTAAAACCAATTAATAAATCAAAATTAGAACAAGAATTAAATCGGTTTACTAAAAAATATCCGGAAGAAGAAAAATGGTTAGATGTATTAAGAAGAATTAAAAATCGCGAAACATTACGAATAGCTATTAAAGATTTATGCTTAAATTTTACTTTCAGAGAAATTATTACTGATATTTCAGATTTAGCTGATTTTCTAATTGAAGTTTCCTTTAAAAAAACTTATCAAAAAATTTTTAATAATGACGATTATTTAATTAGTATTTTTGCGTTAGGTAAATTAGGAGCTAAAGAATTAAATTATAGTTCAGATATTGATTTAATTGCAATTATAAAAAAAGAATGTACAGAAAAAGAGAAAGAAAAAATTAATCTGGTACTTAAAAATTTCATTAAAAATTTATCTATACATACTCAAGAAGGTTTTGTCTACCGGGTTGATTTTAGATTACGTCCTTTTGGTAGTGGTGGGGAACTAGCAATTAACTTACAATATTTAAAAAAATATTATGAAAAATCTGCTGATTTATGGGAAATTCAAGCATTAATTAAACTAAGATATATTGTTGGTAATCTGAAAATTTCTCAAGATTTTAAAAAATTAGCATTTGAAATAATTAAAAACAATTGTGAAGAAAAAAGAATTAAAGAATCTATTATTAAAATGCGGCAAAAAGCTGTGCAAGAGTTAGCTATTCCAAATACAATTAATATTAAAAATGATAAAGGCGGTATAAGGGATATAGAATTTTTAGCTCAAGGCTTAGAATTAATAAACTTATCAAAATTTAAGAAAAAAACTATTCCTGATACACTTTCTACTCTGTCTACTTTAAACTATTTATCCATTATTTCGGATAATAACTTACATGAATTAATTCAGGCATATCAGTATTTACGCAAAATAGAAAATTTTCTACAAGTGTATGAAGATCAACAAATTTATGGTTTAAATGAAAATAATTCTGAAATCGATTTATTAATTAAACAAATTACTTTTATTCTAAAAAAACCTTTTAGTTTAGATGATCTTAAAAATAAGATGAAAAAAATCCATGAAATTTATTTGAAGGGTTTTGCTTTTTAAATTTTTTATGTATACCCAGGTGGGCAGAGCCCACATGAGAATACGTCTTGAACTGTGATTAAATAATTATTTGATGAACTATGATTTTTATATTAATCTTAGTCTTCATTTAATCATTTTAATCATGGTTCAGACGATTCTCCGTCCCTTAAAAACTCCGAGGGCTTCTTTCCCCTGAGCTAAACTTTGTGCCTTTGTGCCTCTTAAATTATTTCGCTTTTTCTAGAGCCTTAATGTAAGCGGTTAATTCATCATTAGCAAAAAGCAAATCTCTTTTTAGCCAACCATCAATACCAGGGGTTAAATCTGAATTTAATAATTCATCATTTAATTTTTTTAATTCTTTTAATCTCTCAAGGTTTTCTTTCTTTTTTAATTCACTTGGCGTAACTTTTTGTAATGTTTCAATCTGATCAATATAGTGTTTAAGATTTTGACTTTTTACCTTTAAAGCATAATAAAACTCTTTTAATTCTGTTAATACGATTTGTTGTTTATAATTTTCAATAGTTTTAATAAAATCATCTAAAACAGCTTTAGCAATATCAAAACAACCAAAGAAAATATATTCCTTTGCCAGAGAGATATAATCGGCCATAATTACTTTTAATAATTCCTTCATTTCTTTTTTTTCTTTATCTATTAAAATACTTTTATTCATTTCTTCAAGTTTAGTTAAATTATCCATTAAATTTACTTTAATAGATGCGCTTTTTAAAACAAATTTTTCTTTTAATAAAAATTGTCCTCCTGAACCAGTAACCGCCATAGCCGAAGTTTCAACCGTATCATCTTTTGGGTTAATTTTTACCCCAGCCATACCTGGTACATCAAATAATGCTCTGGTTTTCTCTAAATCAGTTATAGCAGAAAAAGAAGTAATGTAATCTTTAGTGTTACTAAATAATATGTCCTTATTATAAACAGTAAAAACTTTTTCAGCGTTAAAACCATGTTTTTGTAATGCTTTTATTTCTTTTTCACTAAATATTTTTTTCAGAACTTCTTCCTTTACATTTTTATCTGCAGAATTAATAGCTCTAAACATTTCCCCAAATAAAGTATTAATTGGCATTTTTTCTCTACGATCTTTAGATAAAAACAATGTTACCATTTCTCTGGTACCTGGTAATATTTGTAAAGTTTCCGGTCCGCCACCATTACCAATATTCAAATGAACATCTTTCATATACGGCACCATAATATTTCCGTCACCAATAATTAACACATTTCCTTTCTTAAAATGTTTTGTTGAAAGAGTATCTCCATCACTTTGCCAAGAAGAAAAATCAATACTTTTTCCATCTGGTTTAACCTGGAAATCAATATTTACCCCAGCATTTTTTAAACCTTTTAAAACTTCTAAATTTTGAAAAGGTCTATTCATTAAAGCCGCTTTAAACTCATTTTTAATATAACTAGCTAATTCTTCCGGTTTAGGTAAACGACCTAATTTTTGTTTCAAACAACCTTCTGCAATTAATTTCACATTTTTCTCAACAACTTCTGCAATGCTGTTACCTTGCATTACTAAACCAACTTTAGGTACCCAAGATGGCGTTGAATATGACCAAATTGATACTTCATCCGGAAAAGCAACAAAAGCAGGCTTATGCGGATTAATTGGTTTTGCAAATAAAGCAATAGAGGTAGCTCCACCAACAAATGAATTATCCTTATTCTTGCCAATAGTATTATTTGTTCCGTCAACCGGATCTGTATTCCAATGAATTTTTGTTTTTACAATTGTATCATCCGCAACATTACTAAATACTGTACCGGTTGGGATATAAACAGATTGAGCATCTTTAGGCCCTTCTCCGGTTAAAGTTGCAATTTGTACTGCATCTAAATCTTTAATCATCGCTTTAATAGCACCTTTTTGTCCTTCAGTACCTCTACCATCAACTGGTTTTTTAAATAAATAACCAGCTCTTCTAAAAGGTGCCGCATATAAAGCACCTGCTACAACAATATGTGTTAAATAACCTAATAAATTTTGTTCTAATTCTTTACCAGTAATATTTTCTTCATTAGGTTTTATTTGTTTAACTTCTACACTACTTCTCCTTTTTATTGCTTTTAATTCATTAAGCCCCTTATCCCAAATTTTAGGATCTAATTGATTGATCGTGGTCATTTATATCCTCCGAAAATTTAGTCTTCACTTGCTACGGTTTTAACTTTAACAGCCGCTTTGTTTGCTGAAATAACATCCTGGGCAATTTTTTCCTCTTCCGCGGTTAAAGATAAACTACCTTTGTTTAGCCTTAGATTTTCAAATTGTTTTGCAAATAAAGTTGATAATCGTTTCGAAATTTCATGGTAAACTTCTGGTTTTAAATTCATTAATAATTTTATGCTTTCTTTTGGTCCGGCTATAGCTTTAAAAGTATCTTTATCTGCGAAGAATTTTTTTTGAACTTCTGTATCTGTTTTATAATTAGCATATTTAGTTTTTTGTGACTTTATAGCAGAAATACTTTCATCTTTCAAAAGAATATCTTGTAATTTTTTATAAATATCCGGCGCCATTTCCTTAATTACATTCATAGTAATTATTTGATATTCAGTTGCTAAATGAACTTCTCCTACTCCAATTGCCGCAAAACCTTTATATAACTCCGGATCTAAAGTAGATGCACCATGTTGAACGGTTACTTGTCTAACAGAATCTTTAATCCAAGGATTTTTAATAGCAGAAAAATCGCTAAGAATATCAAACCTAATTGGTACTTTTCTCAAAATTTTTCCACTAGCATCTCTTACCCCGCCATGAGCGGTTCCGGTAGTAACCGCAAACTTACTTGGTCCTAAAATGTCTTTACCTAAAAAGGCTAAGTATTCTTTCATAATAGCAAAATAGGCTTCGAAATCTGCCTTGGTTGTGCTATCTTTACCAACTTCACCAACCTCCCCACCTAGTGAAAGCGATTTTTTAATTCCAAATTCTTTTTCCATTTGACGGATTTGACTAATTAAATAAGCACAGACTAATCCATTCCATTGTTGTTTTAAAAATGGAGTTCCGTTTTCACGTTCGAGAACTGATGAATCGATATCAATATTACGGTATCCGGCTTTAATTGCATCGCGGCATAAATCTACTATTTCTTTTACCGCTTTACTTTCATTCAAAAACTTAGTTACTTTTTCAAACAAAGCTTTTTTAGCTTCCAAAGTCATGGTTTTTGTTTCAGCAGATAATTGTTCAATTTCTTCTTTAGTTAATTTTGCTTTTGCACCCGCAAACCCGGCTTTAGTTAATTCCGACCAGAAATTAGCTTTATTTACTTGAAAATGATCCCCTTGTATATACATTTTTTGATTTCTCGCACCAGCCATTAAATAACCTAATTTAACTAAAGCCGCAAAAATAGCCGGTTTTTGTCCTGTATAAGAAGATTCTGATTTTGCTAATTCAAAAATTATAGGTTGATCTTTAGGTACTCCTATTTGTTTTCCAGCTTGTAACGCAGAATAAACCATTAAATTTGTAAAAACTCTTCCATTAATTGCTGGAACTGTAACATGTTTAAATTTACCTTTACTTTTATCTTCATAATGCGCTTGAATACTAGCACTTTCTAACCCAGCTCTTCTGGCTAAAGCATTAATTTCTTTAATTGCTTCTTCAACCTCTTCAACAGAACCGGTTAATAAACTTTTCTGTAATTGATGCGCCTTACTACTTAAAGAATAATCTTCTTTTTTCTCTAATACTAATTCTTTTAATTTAGGATCAAAAACAAATTGTAAAGGTTGATATCTATTTACTAATGAAGATATATTTGAATTATCAGTTTTGACCTTTGCCGAAGTAACGCTATCAAGTTGTTTAATAATTGGTTTGGTTTTGTCTTTAATAATTACAGAGGGTTCTTGTTCCGCACAATCTACACAAACTTTACTTTTATCTACTTCTTGTGCTGTTATTTGATTTCTATATGGGGAAACCGAAATATTAATAACAATACTACCGTTACTTGGGTTAATTTTCATTGATTACTCCTTAGTGAGTCTGCTAGAAAATAATTATTTTCCAAACTAGTGCATTAAAATTAATTTTTGGCTCTCATTTATAATCATAAATTCCGAGTTAAAAATTAATTTATGTATTCTATTTTGAAAAAATTTTTTATTTCGCAACAAACTCTTATTTTTTTTGAATTATCATTAGTGAGCCATTATTGGTAGAATTTCGATTATAAACGAATAATTCTATATCAAGCTCAAGGGTAATAAAATACCCTTAAAAAATATAAAAAAATAGGAATCTATATCTTATCGTTAATAAAAAGTAGAAATTTCAATTTTTTTTGCGAAATTTTGCTTCTTTACTCAGAGAGGGATTGTTCCTTTAAACTTTAGCAGTGCTATAATCTCTGATAATACCCTTTATATCTTCTGGCTTAACCTTTCCATAAACCTTATCATTAACTACTAAAACTGGGGCTAAACCACAAGCTCCAAAACACCGCATTTGTTCAATGGAAAATAAACCGTCTTTAGTTGTTTCATGTGCTTTAATTCCTAATTGTTTTTCTAATTCACGTAATACTTCATTTGCGCCTTTGACATAACAAGCTGTTCCCATACAAACATAAAATTTATATTTACCTTGCGGTTTTAGCCTAAATAAATGAAAAAAAGTTGCTACACCATAAATTCTGGCACTAGGAATTTGCATATATTGAGAAATAAATTTCATTACTTCAACAGACAAATATCCGTATAATTCTTGAGCTTTATGCAATACCGGTATTAAATAACTGTACCAATATTCATGGTTAAGATATTGATCCATATACTGTTTTAATTCTTCTTGCCTTTTATCAAGACAAATTATTTTTTCATTATCAAAATGCGGTTTTAAACATACCCCTTTTGGAAATTTAGGCGAATAATGCGTGTGTAACCATTCATGTGCTTTTATTGAACCGTATCTATCTAAAGCCTCTTGATATAATTTTTGTATATATTCGTTATTATGCGAAGTTCTTTTTTCTTTATGTTCATCTAAATTATACAAAGTAGCCGCTCGTTTTTTTAATAATTCTTTATCAATAGGAATACTATCAGACCCAGCATAAGGTTGCCCGCCACCGCCAACACAACCGCCTAAACAGCCCATTATTTCAATAAAGTCATATTTTTCCCCAGCTTTTACTTTTTCTAAAAGAGTTTGCGCATGACCTAAACTAGACGCAACCGCAACACGAATTTTTTGCCCGTTAATATCTAATTCTGCTTCTTTAATATGTTCAATGGCTTCTCTAACTGGTTTTAATTCTAAATCTGGCATTTCTTTACCGGTTAAAAAGAAATAAGCTGTTCTTAAAGCCGCTTCCATAACTCCGCCAGTAGCACCAAAAATTGTAGCCGCACCGGTAGATTCACCTAAAGGAGAATCGAATTCACCATCTTCTAAGTTTGGCAAATCTATCCCTGATGATTTTAACATCCAAACTAATTCTCTAGTCGTAATTACGGCATCAACTAAAGCTATTTCCGAATCCATTTGAGTTTCAGGTCTCTCTGCTTCATTTTTTTTCGCTGTACAACACATAGCCGCTACAGAAAAAATATCCTCTGCTTTTTTATTGATTTTACCGGCAAAGAAACGTTTAATTACACTTCCAACCATAATCATAGGCGACATACAAGAAGATAAATTTGGTAATAATTCCGGATAAAAATGCTCTACAAATTTAATCCAAGCCGCTGAACAAGACGTTATCATAGGCATTTGCCCTTTATTCTTAATTCTTTCGATTAGTTCTGAGGCTTCTTCTACAATGGTTAAATCTGCCCCAAATTGAGTATCGAAAACATAATCAAAACCTAATCTTCTTAAAGCCGTTATTAATTTTTTTTCCATATTAGTGCCGGGTTCTAAACCAAACCCTTCACCAATAGCCGCTCTTACTGAAGGAGCAAATTGCGCTATTTTTACTTTTGTCGGATCTGCTAAACCTTTCCAAACTTTAGCCGTAGCATCTTTTTCTAAAAAAGCGGCTGTAGGACAAACATTAATACATTGACCACAACTGCTACAAACTGATTCACTAAACGGGCTCTCAAATGCCGGAACAACAACAGATTTAAACCCTCTATGTGCTATATCTAAACAATTAACCCCTTGTATTTCACTACAAACTCTTACGCATCTACCACAAAGAATACATTTATCCGGCTCCCTAATAACAGCACTTCCACTATAATCATTTTCATAATGCTTTTTCTCACCTTTAAAATGCTTGTTTCTTACACCCATGGAATAAGCTAAACGCTGTAACTCACAATTACTATCTCTTTCACAAGTATGACATTCATCAGGATGATTATCTAAAATTAACTCCACAATATCTCTTCTTAATTGACGTATTTCAGGGTTACTAGTAGTTACTTCCATACCTTCACTTACCGGATAGGCACAACTGGCTACTAAATCCTTCATGCCTTTTACTTCCACAATACAAATACGACATCTACCCTCTTTAGAAAGATAAGGATGATAACATAGACTAGGAATTTTTATACCTATAGTCTTTGCCGCTTCTAAAATTGTAGTACCTTCTGGTACTTGTACCGATACTTTATCTATAGTTAAATTAATCATCTTAGGCATAATATCTTTCCTTTAAATTTTATTTAATTATAAATTATATTATTTTTTGCATAAATCAGCAAGGTTTCCAAAATGCTGATTAAATCAAAAACAATCTATGTTTATTTTTCATCCTATTTGGGTAAAAGTATTATAAAGGAAAAAATCATGGCCATGGCAGAACTACATTTAGAATCACCTCATACAATACAAGGTAGCCATCTACCAACAAAGACAGAGCATCAAAAATCAATAGCAGCAGACATTCAAAATAGTCATGCACCTGTTCTTGATTCTGCAGAAATACCTCCTCCATCTGTTGAAGTAGTTGAAGTACAAGGTGATCACGTTGTTCACCCATCAACTGACCCACCATTTATTGCCTTAGCTAAAAAATTACAAACCGCCACAATAGAAGAAAAGCAAACTCAAATTCTATCTTTTCTTGAAAAAGAAAAAATAACTGAATTAACTGATGAACACGAAAAAACAACTATTTTAGAAAACATAAAAACTAAAATTCAAGCCCTATTTTCTGAAATGACTACTTTAAATGAAGAAATAAATCAGGATTTGTCTTTAGTTGCTACTCAAAAAAATAAAACTGTCGAAGAATTAACTGAAAATGATTTTTCCCCCGAACAAAAAATACAATTTTTCAAAAAGTATCAGCAATTAAACTTATTACATCAAACAATGCTTAATTTAACGATTTTATCTTCTGCAGATAAATATAAATCTATAAGAGGACGTCTTGCAACTTTATTATTTGGAGAATCGGCAACTACTGAACAAATCTCTCGAATTCCAGCTAAAATTGATGTTTTTAGCTTATTAGGGATTGATCCGCAAACCACAAACTTACCTAGTTTTAGCAGTTTAATGGATACTTTTAATATTCATGATGATGCTAAAAATCCTTATAGAGAGCTATTCTTGTTACTTCGAGATACACATAAAGCAGTTTCAAATTCTTTATTAAGAGATATCAGGCTAGCAGATTTAAAAGGTGTTACGATTCCTTCAGAAGAAGTTGCAACAGAAATTACTGTTCAAGGTACAAAAAATAGAAAAATGTTAGATTTATTTCGACAACTTGGTCTTGACAAACCTGCAGAAATTAAATCTCAAACCGCCGCACAAATTCAAATTACTTCACCAAAACTAACCTATTTAACTAAATTACAAACAAGTAAAACTGTTAAAGAAAAAAAACAAATTGTTTTATCTTTAGTTCAAAATTCTTCTATTGCCTTTCCTAAAACAACTGTAGGAAAAATACTTTGGGTACTAGGTAATATTTTATTTTTAGGTTTACCAGCTCTTATAAGATTTATTTCCCGACCACAAATACCAAATAAAATTATGTTAAGTACGATGGAAAGAGCTAGAGCAATTATTAATCAATCACCTAATTTTGAAACAGCAGAGATTAAATCAATGGAAGAATACAGAGATTCATTAATCAGATTGAGCTCTATGTTAAGTTTATTATCATTTCCCGATTATTTCCGTGATTTACGAAATCATCTCTTAAAATTAGTTTTTGAGGGCACTACCCCAACTGAGAAGGAAAAAAAACAATTTCTTGCTAATTTACCAAAAGTAATTAATCCTTTTGATATTTTAGGCTGTACCCCAAATACTATTCCTGCCTCATTTACTGAATATATTCAAACTTTAGGTATTGAAGATAATACTACTTTATCTTATTTATTAAGAGAAGCAGTTCAAATGATTCAAACACCATCAGCCAGCCAAATGTATCAAGCTTTATTAAAAGGAGATAAACCAATTTCAGAATCATTGAAAAGATCAGCTGGCGAGCTGATATCAGAAATCAGTGAAAAATTCGCAGAAGTATCCAGAGCTATATTTGATAGAACTAGTCAATAAAAACATTGTTTATTTTTCTAAAAAAAATTAAAATTAAAGAATGAAAACCTTTCGTAAAGAACTTACATTTGAAATACCTAAACGTAGAGCTTTTATTAATATTACTCCTGAAATTGAAAAAACCTTGCTGGAAAGTAGCATTAAAGAAGGGTTTATTCTGGTAAATGCTATGCACATTACAGCTAGTGTTTTTATTAATGATAATGAATCTGGTTTACACCAAGATTTTGAAACTTGGCTAGAAAAATTAGCTCCGGAAAAACCTCATTCGCAATATCATCACAACACGTTTGAAGATAACGCTGATGCTCATTTAAAAAGGACTATTATGGGCAGAGAGGTAGTGGTTGCTATTACTAACGGCAAATTAGATTTTGGACCTTGGGAACAAATTTTTTACGGTGAATTTGATGGTAATCGCGCTAAAAGAATTTTAGTAAAAATTATTGGGGAATAAATTTTTTTTATTTTTCCGATAAAGAACGTAGAAATTCAGGAGCTAAATCCAACCCATTAGACCATACTATAGTATCCATATCTACTTTAAACGATTTAAATAAATCTATATTTTTTAATTCTTTTAAAATCTTTCTATTATCGTTTTTTATGGTATCCTCTAAATTAACCATACACTCAAAATTATCATTAAATTTTATTTTAATTTCATAATTTTTGTGATACTTTGCATCTATAATCCAATACATTTTAAACCTCTTTTATTAAATTAACGGATCAATTTTTTTATATGATCCATTAATAATTATTGTTTCCCAATTTTTTAATAATTCTTTCTGATGTAATTCTGTCCATTCAATAACTAAGCCTAATACCCTTGCAGGTAATTCCCCTTCTATTACAGCAAAATTTTCAATATTAATTTTTGCCCTATATTCATTATATTTTACATGAAAATGAGGGGGATCATGTTCATTAAAATACATATAAATAATAATACCTAAAAACCTACATATTTCTGGCATTAATACCCCAATAAAATAATTTTATTTTATTATACCATACAATAAATGATATAATAAAACGATGAAATGCCATTATTTTGAAGAAGAAGGTCATCGTTTAATCTGCAAAGCTAAGGGTATTACCCCGCCCACGGTTACGGAATTACGTTTATATTGTTATATTTCACCTTATAATTGTCCTACTTATAAAAGGCATGTTGAAAAAATAGCAGATAATAGTTTAGAAATGCAATCAAAAAAAATGTGGGAAAGAGAAAGTGAAAAATCTGTTAAATTTCAGATTGATGAGGGGTTGATTTGATTACTCAGCTAAAATATCTTCCCGGATCTTCTCCACCAATCTAATTAAAAAATGCGTATTATGATAACTTAATAAAATTAAACCGGTAATTTCCCTGCATTTTAAAAGATGCCTTAAATAAGCTCTGGTAAAGTTTTTGCAAGTGTAGCAACTACAATTTGGTTCTAACGGTTGAGAGTCTTCTAGAAACCGCTGATTCAGAATATTGAATTTTCCTTCATGAGTAAAAAAATGACCGTGCCTGGCTAAACGGGTGGGCACAACGCAATCAAACATATCTATACCTTCATTAATTGCCATTGGTAGATTCTCTGGTAAACCAACCCCCATTAGATAATGAGGTTTTTCTTCTGGCAATAAATTAGCAGAATAAGCAATCATTTCATCTAATAATTCTTTTGGTTCGCCAACACTTAAACCGCCAATAGCATAACCGGGGAAATCTAAACCTACTAATTCTTCTGTACTTCTAGTTCTTAAATCTTTATAAAAACCACCTTGCGTAATAGCAAAAAGCAAATTTTCCTTTTCATGTTTTTGCCAATACTCTTTAGCGGCAGATTCCCATTCAAACGTTTTTTCTAAATCTGCCAAAGTTTTAGCATGAGTACTTGGGTAAGCCGTGCAAATATCTAGGGGCATCATAATATCTGAATCAAAATCAAGTTGAAGCTGAATTACTTTTTCCGGGGTAAAAAAATGGCTAGCACCATCGATGTGTGATTTAAAATATACGCCCTCTTCTGAAATTTTTCTGATTTTACTTAAAGAAAAAACCTGATAACCTCCGGAATCGGTTAGAATAGGTTTCTGCCAATTAATAAAATTATGTAGATTACCGAATTTTTTAATTAAATCTATACCAGGTCTTAAGGCAAGATGATATGTGTTACCTAAAACTATTTGGGTATTAAGCTCTTCCATATCTTGCCAAGTAAGTGCTTTTATAGCTCCTTGGGTAGCCACAGGCATAAAAACTGGAGTTTTTATTGACCCCCTTTTTGTATGAAGAATACCAGCCCTGGCTTTAGATTTTTTAGATTTTTTTATTATTTCAAAATGCATAAACCAAGTATAACTGATTTTTCAATGTTTTAAAGTATTTATCTAGTTTTTAGTAGTAAAATTTACTATAATGAAAATCATAATTAAATGAATGGCTTTTTTTCTTTGGTTCTTTCTTTTTTTTAAAAAAAGAAAGAACTAACAATCATTCCGTATACCAGTTGGGCTTTACCCACCAGGTTTACAATAGGAGTAAAATAATGGAAGCATATCTAGATAAATTAGGTTTAATAATTATCGCTTTTAGTTTAGTAGTACAAATTGCCCATATGATGCGCAATAAAAATAAAAATATCAGCATTTTTTTTGTAATTTTCTTCTTAATAGGGACTCTAATAGTTAGTTATGACCAATATATGATGGGTTTAACTCAATTATTTGCCATAAACTTAATTACGATTGTTGCTACTATCTTTATTTTAATTTTGCTATTAAAATAATAAAACATGGAAGAAAAAATCCCACCACAAGATCTGGAAGCTGAGCAATCGCTTTTAGGTTCTATTATTATTTCTAAAGATGCCGCGTCATTAGCTATACCAAAAATAAAACCGGAATATTTCTATCGTTCTGCTCATACTAATATTTTTAAAGCAGTGGTTGATCTTTTTCAAAGAAACGAACCTATTGATTTAATTACCTTAGCTAATGAATTAAAAAAACAAAACTTATTAGAAGAAACCGGCGGTCGAAGTTATTTAACGGAAATTTTAAATACCGTACCTACTGCGGCCAATGCGAATCATTACGCAGAGATAATAATTGAAAAAGCTTTACTTAGAAAATTAATTTCTGCCGGCACAGAAATTGTTAGTGAAGCGTTTCATGATCAGCAATCCGCGGATTCTGTTTTAGAGCTTTCTCAACAATTAATTCTTGATTTAAGTAAAGAAAAAATTAAAGAAAATTTTATTCATCTTAAAGATATTTTAGTAACAGTTTTTGATGATATTAATAATGTCTATGATAGTAAAGACAAAATATTAGGTATTAGCTCTGGTTTTAAAGATTTGGATTTAATTTTATCCGGATTTCAACCATCTGATCTGATTATTTTAGCGGCCAGACCTGCTATGGGTAAAACAGCTCTAGCTTTAAATTTTGCTTTAAATTCAGCCTTACTTCACAATATTCCAATCGCTATTTTTAGTTTAGAAATGCCTAAAGAACAAATTGCCTTAAGAATGCTTTCCAGTGAATCAAAACTTGATGGAGCTAGAATAAAAACCGCTAATTTATTAGATCATGAATACAAAAATCTAACTCAAGCTTTAGGACGGCTTAGCGAATCACCAATTTATATAGAAGATTCCCCGGAATTAACCCCGCTTGATTTAAGGGCTAAAACTAGACGGCTAAAAACCACAGCAGATATTAAACTTGTTATCATAGACTATTTACAACTAATGAAATCCAGTCGAAAAAAAGTGGAAAACCGTTTCCAAGAAGTTTCAGAAATTGTTAGAGAACTTAAAGCTTTTGCCAGAGAAATGCAAATACCAGTAATTGCACTTTCCCAGCTTTCCAGAGAAGTAGATAAAAGAACTGACACTGTACCTCGTCTTAGCGACTTAAGAGAAACCGGTGAATTAGAACAAACTGCTGATGTAGTTATGTTTATACATCGACCAGATTATTACGAACACTCTAGTGAAAGCATCAGTTTAACCGGTCTTTACGTAGAAAAACACCGCCATGGTCCTACCGGAAAGGTAGACTTAATGTTTAAAAAGGATATTTCCAGGTTTTACAGTACTGAAAAGAGTGAATAAGGGAAAAGAGCCCCAGGGGTTTTTAAGGGGCTTGCCCCTTAAGTAATAGTTCTAAAAAAACAAGATCGATAATGCTTCCCGTTTTTATCTTTTTCATGGCAAGCACCATCACCTTTTAAATTAACTAAATATAGAAGCGAATTATTTTCACAATTTACTCTGACTTCAACTAATTCTAAATAATTACCAGAAGTTTGACCCTTGAGCCATAATTGATTTTTGGAAGTACTCCAAAGATGTACCAAATTTGTTTCTAAAGTTTTTTCAAATGCAATTTCATTTGTGTAACCTAAAATTAATACTTCTTTGGTTGTATTTTCTTGAATAACAACTGGGATAACAGTTTGATTTTTAGATGTGATTTTATTGATTTTCTGAAAATCTAAATTTATTTTTGGGGATTTCATCTAGTTTTTACTTAGATATTAATTTTACAGCGGATTCTAAATCTTCACAAATACTAAATTTTGAAGACATTTTAGTAATATCAAAAACTCTTTTAACATCTTTATTAATATTTAATAAACAAAAAGATAAATTAGTAGAGACTGATTTTTTATATCCCTCAAATAAAGCCCATAAACCAGATGAATCTATATAAATAACATTATTCAAATCAAGAATAATATTAATTTTATTATCAAAAGTAGCGATTAGTTTATCATTAAGTTTTTTTTGGCAATCAATATCTAATTCTAATTCACCCTCTGCAGAATTATCAGTGATAGTTGACCCAAGTTGAAGATAGAGAATATTAGGTTCAATACTTTTTTCAAAAATTTCCATTTTATTTCTCCTTTGTTAATTCTGATTTAAAAATTTGTTTAATAACCGAAAAAATTTCATCTTCGTCAAAAGGTTTATAAATCACACCATAAGCACCTAAATCAAAAGCTTCTCTTAATAAATTATCTACTGAATAACCTGTCATCATAATAATAAGAATATTATTTCTAACTTTTTGAATTTCCTTAAATAATTCTAAACCCTCAATCCCTGGTATTTTGACATCAAGAAATACTAAATCAATTACTGCTTTAGAATTAATAATATCCATAGTTTCTTTTGCATTGTTTGCAATTAAAATATTAAAACCTTCTTGCTTAAGGATAAATTCTAAAATCGAAGTTATAGAAGCATCATCATCAACTAATAGTATGGTTTTTGAATACATATATATTATTCTAGCAGGTGCGTGAAAAAATTGAAAATTATATTTTAAAAAGTTATCAAGGCACAGAGGCACAAAGTTTTTAAAAACAATAACGTTTTTTAGTCTTTTTTGCATTACGAGTCTGTTGCAAAATGGCTATTTTTTCAAACTAGTGTGTTAAAATTAATTTATGCCTTCTATTTTTTTTCAAAAGCTCCACTTTTGTGCCGAGTGATTTCTCCCTCAAAAATATAAATTATATCTTCGGCAATATTAGTAGATAAATCTGCAATTCGTTCTAAATGCTTTGATATATTTAATACAGCTAAAAGACCTTCGATATTTTCCGGGCTTTCTTTTATCTCTTTAATAATTTTTTTAGCCATTTTTCTCTTTAAATTATCAACTTCTTCATCTAAACCACAAACTTCTCTGGCTTTTGCTGTATCTGCTTCAATGAAAGCATCAATACTTTTTTTAAGCATAACTAAAACTTTATCAATCATTTCCGGGAACATTGACGATATATTTTCAGATGCAGATGGTAAATGCTTTATTTTTTTGGCAATATTAGTAGCTAAATCGCCTATTCTTTCCAGATCATTATTTATCTTTAAAATTGCTATAATGAATCGTAAATCACCTGCAACCGGTTGATATAAAGCTAATATTTTTAGACATTCTTCTTCTAATTGCATTTCTAACTGATCAATTTCTTTATCTTTTTGAATTACCTCTTGTGCAATATCTAAATTTAAAGAAGTTAAAGCATTGGTAGATTGAAAAACATTTTCTTCAACCATAGAACTTAAATTTAATAACATTTTTTTTATTTTATCTAACTCACGATGAAAATGAGACATTGTTTACTCCTTTTTTGGCCTGTGACCAGCTTTATTTTGTATCTAATTTTTGCTCCGCAAAAATTAGATACATAAAAATTAACCGTAACGACCAGTTATATAATCCTCTGTTCGTTTATCTTGCGGTTTGGTAAAAATATCTTTAGTTTTTCCAAACTCAACTAATTCACCTAAAAGCATAAAGCCGGTTTCATCTGAAATTCTACCAGCTTGTTGCATATTATGTGTAACAATAATAATTGTATAATTATTTTTTAATTCTAACATTAATTCTTCTATTCTCTCTGTTGCTTGTGGATCTAAAGTAGAACAAGGTTCATCCATTAATACAATATCAGATTTTACCGCAATCAACCGTGCAATACATAAACGTTGCATTTGTTCTAACGATAAACTCATAGCAGAATTATGCAATTTATCTTTTAATTCCTCCCATAACAATACTGCTTTTAAACTTTCCTCAATAATTTGATCAAGTTCAATTCTTCTTCTTACAGAATTATGAATTCTTGGTCCAAATGCAATATTATCGTAAATTGATAAAGGAAATGGATTAGGACGCTGAAATACCATCCCAACTTTTTTTCTTAAATCTACTAGATCTGTTTTAGAAGATAAAACATTCTTACCATCAATAATAATTTCACCGCTAATTTTTGCTTCCTTAATTAAATCATTCATACGGTTGAAAACCCTTAACATAGTTGATTTTCCGCATCCTGAAGGACCAATTATTGCGGTAATAAGCTTTTCTTGAAAATTAGCACAAACTCCTTTTAAAGCTTGAAAATTACCGTACCAAAGATTAAGATCTTTAACTATTAATTTATCCATTATTAACCAAATTTACCTCTTATATAATCATGTGTTTTTTGTTCTTTTGGGTTAGTAAAAATTCTATCTGTTTGATCTAATTCTACTAAATCGCCGGAAAGAAAAAAAGCAGTTCTATCACCAACCCTTGCGGCTTGGTTAACATTATTAGTTACTAAAACAATCGTATAATGCTTTTTTAGCTTGATCATATTTTCTTCAACTTTTGCCGTGGAAATAGGATCTAAACCAGAACATGGTTCATCATAAAGAATTACTTCTGGTTTACCTGCCAAAGTTCTGGCAATACAAAGCCTTTGCTGTTGCCCGCCAGATAATTTAAAAGCAGATTCTTTCAAACGATCTTTTACTTCATCCCATAAAAATGCTTCTTTAAGAGAATTTTCTACAATTTCGGTTAATTCCCTTTTATTATTAATACCTTGTATTCTACTCGGATAAGCAACATTATCAAAAATTGATAATGGTAAAGGTGAAGGCAACGCAAATACCATGCCTACCTTTTTTCTCAATAATTCCACATTAATTTTTTTAATTGCTTTTTTATCTAATTCAACTAAACCATGAAAATTAAAAGTTTTATTTAATTCATTCAATCGATTTAAAACCCTAATAAAAGTAGTTTTTCCACTATTTGCCGGACCAATAATAGATAAAATTTCATTTTTCTTAATATCTAAATTAATCTGTCTCAAAACAGGCTTTTGATCAAACCAACAATCTAAATTACGGACCTTAAATTTTACCATTTTTTTCTCTTCCTATATTTTGCTCGAATAATAATAGCAATTAAATTCATGAATAAAACTAATGACATTAACACTAAAGCTGTTCCAAACCTAGTTTGTTCTGCTACATTTGGTACTTGCGTAGAAATAATATAAAGATGATAAGGTAATGCCATTACTTGATCAAAAATAGAAGTTGGCAATTGCGGTAAATAGAAAGCCGCGGCTGTAAATAAAATAGGGGCAGTTTCACCAGCTGCCCTACCAATACTTAAAATAGTTCCGGTAATAATACCCGGTATAGCATTAGGTAATACAATTAAACGAATTGTTTGCCATTTACTTGCACCTAAAGAATAACTGGTTTCCCTGAAATGCCTAGGCACACTTTCTAAAGATTCTTGTGAAGAAGTAATAATAATAGGTAAAATCATAATTGCCAAAGTTAAAGAACCGGATAATATTGAAGCTCCAAAACCCAAAAAAACTACAAACAAAGCTAAACCGAATAAACCATAAACTACTGATGGAACCCCAGCTAAATTTACAATCGCTAATTTAATTAAACGCGATAAATAGTTACTTTCTGCATATTCAGATAAATAAATCGCCGCGCATAAACCTATTGGTAAAGCAAAAACTATAGCGCCTAAAACTAAATAGAAAGTACCAACTATTGCCGGAAAAATTCCGCCTTCTCTCATGCCATGCCGAGGAATATCTGTTAGAAATTGCCAATTAATAGCGGGTAAACCTTTTATTACTATTAAAATAACAATTAAACCTACAGGCACAACAATTAATAGAGTTGATAAAAACAAAATAAAAAAAGCTATTTTTTGAGATAAATGACTATTCATTATTTCCTCGCCTTATGATTTTTTTTATGCAAAATCAAATCCGCGGTAACATTAACCAAAAAACTAATAATAAATAACACTATACCAATAGCAAATAAAGCAAAATAATGTTCACTACCTACCACGGCTTCACCCATTTCTGCGGCAATAGTTGCCGTTAAAGTACGTACCGGTTCAAAAATAGTATGAGGGATAACCGCAGAATTACCAGTAATCATCATCACAGCCATAGTTTCTCCAATTACTCTGCCAATACCTAACATTACCGCGGCTAAAATACCACCTGAAGCCGCTGGTAAAATAACTTTATAAATTGCTTGCCACTCTGTTGCTCCTAATGCTAAAGCCCCTTCTTTATAAGACTTTGGCACAGAATGCAAAGCATCTTCTGCAATTGTAACAATAGTAGGCATTGCCATAAAAGCCAATATCAATGAACCAGTAAAAGCTGTTAACCCTGTTGGTAAATTAAAAACTATCTTTACCCATGGTACAATCGTAATTATACCAATAAAACCTAATACAACACTTGGTATAGCGGCTAATAATTCAATACCAGCTTTTAATATTTCTTTAGTTCTATGCGGTGCAACTTCCGCAATATAAATTGCCGCGGCAATACCAATAGGTACAGAAATAACTGTTGCGCCTAAAGTAACTAATAATGAACCAAGAATTAAAGGTAAAATACCTAACTCCGGTGGGTCTGAAATAGGATACCAATTCGCGCCGAATAAAAATCTTAAAGGGGTTTCAAATTTAAATACAGATAAACCTTCTTTTAAAAGAAACAAAAAGATAAATGCCACAAAAATAATCGAAGCTATTCCGCAAATAAAAATTATCTTTTCAATAATGAATTCTTTAAATTTTCTCATTTGATTTTTTTATGTATACCTGGGGGGCGAAGCCCCCCAGGTATATGAATCGGAACAAAATCATTTTCAACCACTATCTTTTGCCCTTCTTTAGTAAAAGCACTTCTGATAAAAGCCTTTATCTGACCTTCTGGTTTTCCATTAGTATATAAATATAAAGGTCTGGAAATAGGATAAGATCCGTTCATAACATTTTCAACAGTAGGCTTAATATAGGGGCTTTTATTATCTTTTGCAACCGCAATAGTTTTATGTTTAGGTGAAATATAACCCATACCATAATAACCTATTGCCGCAGTATTTTGAGCAACTTCATCTGCAATTGCCTGTGATGAAGAAAGCATTAAAGCCCTAGGCGCAAATTCTACTTTTGATTTACTATCATTACCTCTTAATACATGTTCTTTAAAATAAACATGCGTACCAGAGTTTACTTCTCTAGATAAAATAACAATTTTTTCATTTTTTCCGCCTAATTCTTGCCAATTAGTAATTTTACCGGAAAAAACATCAGAAAGTTGTTGAATAGTTAGTTTACTAATAGAATTTTTAGGGTTAACGACTACAGCTAAACCATCTAACCCTATTTTTATTTCATTAGGATATACTTGATGTTTTTGAGCAAATTTAATTTCCTTGGGTTTTATTGTTCTAGAAGCCATGGCAATATCGCAGGTACCAGAAATTAAACTGGCAAAACCGGTGCCAGATCCACCTCCGGTAATGGCAATAAAAAAATTAGGATTTTGATTCATATATTCTTCTGCAAGAGCTTGTACCAAATTCACCATGGTATCTGAGCCTTTGATTTGTATCATAAAATTGTCCTTTTGTTTAACAGAACTACTAAAAGCATAAATATTTAATGGTAATAAACAAAATATTAAAATTAATAAAATTATTTTTTTCATAATTATTTTTGTATGTATTCCCAGGTGGCTTTGCCACCAGGGAATACGAAAAAAAACTTTGCGCATTTTTATGCTACCAAACAATTATTAAGATTTGATTAAGATATTAATTTCTCTTTTTTTTAGGTTCTACCCTATTGTTATTTTTTTTTACATCTTTCTTCTTAATTTCTTTTTGCGCATTTTTTATATTTTTGTTAAATGTCTTTTTAGTTACCTGTTTTTTAGAGGTTACTACTGTAAATTGCTTTTTCGCTAAAATTTTATCAGGTTTCTTTTGGTTAATAACTTCTTTTTTTTCTTTAATTGATTGATTCTGCTGTTTTTCAAAAACTTTATCTTGTGACTTTTCATTATTTTTTATTTCTAAAATTGGAATAACCGGAGCCATACTTTTAATTGTATTAATATCAACTACCGGATTTTTCAATTCAAACATTTGCTGTGGAATATAATTTTTTAATACAAAAACAAAAGCCGGCTTTAAAGAATTAATAAAAAAAGAATCTTTTGCAAAAGGAAAATTAAAATAAAGCATTGGTAAAATAAACGGTAATAACACTATAAAACCTTTAAATAAACCAAATAACATTCCGCCTAATAAATTTACGGATCCAAAAAGCGAAATAGTTAATAAATTTTCAATAAAGCGTCCTATTAAAAGAATAATAAAAAAACTTAAACACCATAAAATAATAAAACTAATAACACTAGAATAATTAAAATGAACCCCTAATAATCTGGAAGAGCCTTCCCCAACTTTAGCATAATACATCATGGCAATAATAATACCGCCAACTAATGCCGCTATCTCAAAAATACCACGTATTAACCCCTTTCTTAAACCATTAAAAGCGTTATAAAAAAGGACTAAAAAAATACCAATATCTAAAAAATTCATGTTTTAAAGGTTTGTCGAAATTCTTTTAATTTTTTTCTTAATTTATTATCTTTTAACGCTAAAATTTCTAATGCCAAAATAGCCGCATTTTTTGCACCATTTACCGCTACAGTTGCCACAGGTATACCAGTAGGCATTTGTACAATTGCCAGTAATGAATCTAACCCTTGAAAAGAAGCATTAATCGGTACCCCTATAACTGGTTTAGTAACATACGCCGCAACTACACCTGGTAAATGCGCCGCCATACCAGCACCGGCAATAACTAGACTGAATTGTTTTTCAATCTTTTTACAAATTGCTTGTACTTTTTCTGGTGTTCTATGTGCAGAAGCAACAAACGTTTCAAATTCAATACCCATTTCTTGTAAAAACTCTTCTGCTTTTATCATTATTTGCTTATCAGATTCCGAACCCATAATAATTGCTATTTTTAACACTTTAACCCTCCGTTAATAAGGTTTCTAATTTATTTTGCATACTTTTAGTAATGCTTTTAACAGATTTATTGCCATTAATAATTTGAAAATTATATTTTCCTTTCATTTTGATAAATTCTTTGGTAATCATTTTTTGATAGATCATAAAACTATCAAAAATAAAATTAGAAATACCTAAATCCATACCAGACTCCCAATAATTCAAACTAGAATTTTTCTCTAAATTTCTTTCTACTAATATTTTAGGGTTAACTTGTAAATAAAAAACCAAATCTGGTTTTATTGCAAAACCATATAGTTTTTCCACCCATTCTGCAGTTGCGCCCCTAACTAAATCTCTTACCATTAAAGTATAAATATAACGATCGCATAAAACTATAGCCCCTGCCATTAATGCCGGAATAATTTTATTTTCTAATTGATCTGCAAAATCCGTAGCATAAAATAAACTCATGGTAGTTGCAGTAAGATTATTACTTAATTGAGCTTGACTTAATTCTTCAGAAACTAAGGTTGATCTTTTAATACCTACATTTACCACATAATACCCTTTTTGTTCTAACCAAGGTGTAAGGCGTAACATTTGTGTAGATCTACCAGAACCATCTGAACCTTCTATAACAATAAGCTTACCCTTACTGCGACTAAGGTCAATATTTGGCAAACCTTCACCATAAAACATCTTAGACATTATTAACTCCCATAAAGATGTGTATGTTTTTTAAAATAATCTAAATCAATTTTCTCACTTACGATTTTTCTGATTATTATTTGTTGTTCTTGGATAGATAAATTAGCCTTAATTTTAATAAAACCTAATTCATCGACAATTTTTTCATATTGCTCAAAAATTTTTCCCTGAAACAATCTAAAACTCTCTGTAATATCAGCAGATAAATTCAAATCCATACCAGCTTCAAAATATTTTAATTTGGGTCTTCCAGATAAAATACGACTTAAAGCTGTTTCTAAAGGAACTTGAAAATAAAAAGTAATATCTGGTTTCACAGCAAAATTATATAAATTTCTTACCCAATTTTTAGAACACCCGCGGGTAATATCTCTAACATAGGCAGTATAAATAAACCTATCTGCTAAAACAAGATACCCTCCTCTTAATAAGGGTAAAATTTGTCTTTCGTAACGATCTGCAAAATCTGTAGCATGAATTAAACTAAAAGTAGTAGGTGTTAATAATTGTCGTTTTTTTCCCTTTGAAGTAGCTTTTTTTACAATTAAAGAAGAATTCCATTCCGTAAAAAAGACTTTTAAGTTTTGATCTTCTAACCATCTTTTCAATAAATAAATTTGAGTAGATTTTCCAGACCCATCTAAACCTTCTACCGCAATTAATTTACCAGGATAAAATAAAGCTGTCCGTTCCATTGTTTTTCCTTTGATGTATACCCCAGGTAGCAAAGCCACTTGGGGTATACGAGATAGATTAGTTTTATAAGGGGGCAAGCCCCCTTAAACCCCGGAGGCTTTTTTTCCCTGAGCCAAACTTTGTGCCTAGTGCCTAGTGCCTCGAGTTCTCAAAAACCTTTCTAATCTTTTTACCGATTCTTTCAAAACTTTCATACTATTAGCATAACAACAACGAATATAACCTTCCCCTCCTAAACCAAATACATTACCCGGCACTACTGCTAATTTCTCTTCTTCTATTAATTTTAAAGCAAATTCTTCTGAACTTAAACCAGTTTCTTTTATAGAGCTGAAACAATAAAAGGCTCCTTTGGGTAATGCTGTTGGTAACCCTATTTCATTTAATTCGGAAATAAAATAATTTCGTCTTTTTTTGTAAGTATTTACCATTTCAACAACTTCTTTTTGCGAATTCTTTAATGCTTCAATACTAGCATATTGCGACATTATCGGAGCACATAAAATAGCATATTGATGAATTTTTAAAGCCCTCTCAAGGAAATCTGCCGGACCACATAAAAAACCAATCCGCCATCCAGTCATAGCATGCGCTTTAGAAACTCCACCGAAATAAATAATTCGATCACGATATTGTTTATAACTGGCAACTGAAATATAACTTTCATCATAAGTTAATTCTGCATAAATTTCATCAGTTAAAACCCAAAAATCATGTTTCTCTGCTAATGCTAAAATTTTTTGAATATTATCTTGAGAAATCATAGCTCCGGTTGGATTATTTGGTGAACAAAGAATAATTGCTTTTGTTTTTGAGGTAATACTTTTTTCTACCATTTCTGCAGATAACTCAAATTGAGTTAGTGAGGTATCTAAATGAACTACCTCACCCCCAACTAGCTTAATTAGAGGATCATAACAAACATAACATGGTTCAGGTAAAATAACTTCATCACCAGGGTTAAGCAAGGTTCTTAAAGTTATATCTACTCCTTCAGAAACCCCTATTGTAATTAAAATCTCATTATTAGCATCAAATTCTAAAGAAAACCGTTTTAGTAAATATTTAGCAACGACTTTCCTCAATTCCGGCAAACCCCAATTAGACGTATAAGATGTATAACCTTTTTCCAACGCATAAATTGCTGATTCTCTGATATTCCAGGGTGTAATAAAATCTGGTTCGCCTACGCCTAAAGAAATAATATCGCCGGCTTCACTTACTAAATCAAAAAACCGTCTAATCCCAGAAGGAGGTATTTGATCTATAATTTCAGCATATTTTCTTTTTTCTTTTCCCATTGTTATTTACGGTTGTATTGCCAAACGTTGTAATTGTTCTTCCTCAAAAATATTCCCATCTTCTTTATATTTTCTCATAATAAAATTAGTTCTGGTACTTTTAACATTATCAATAGACGCTAATTTTTCTGCTACAAAAGTTGAAACTTCCTCTAAACTATCACCTTCCACAATTAATAAAAAATCATAAGTACCTGAAATTAAATAATGATCAATCACTTGCTCAAATCGAGAAATTCTTCGAGCTATCTGCTCAAAACCTGCATTTTTTTCAGGTCTAATACTTAATTCAATTAAAGCTCTAACTTTTTTAACGGGGTTCGGTATTTTTTTCTCATCAATAATAACAGTATATTTATTGATAATTCTTTTTTGCTCCAAACTTTTTATTGCTTGAACAACTTCTTCTTGGCTAACACTTAATTGTTTTGCTATTTCTGTTATTTCTGTTCGAGCATTTTCTTTTAAGATAGTTAATATTTCCGATTCTATTTTTTTCATGATAAACCTCTTTTCTAATAATAACGCATCTTCTTATTTAAGTATACCAGATGATATCTTTAATTAGGAATAGGAACACTTGCTCAACTCAAAAAATTTTGTTTCCGCAAATTGATCTGTCATGCCGGCAATATAATCGGCTATTCTTCTTTCTATTGGTTCATTTTCGTAAATACTATTATCATATAATTCGGGAATTTTTTCAGGGTGTTTTTGAAAATATTGAAATAAAAACCGTACTATTTCTCGTCCTTTTTTCATTTTATCTAAAATTGTTGGATATAAATAAAAATTATTATATAAAAACTTTTTTAATTCCTCATTATAAAAATAATTTTCTTTATTATATTCAACTATCTTGAGATTATTCTTTTGTAAATCATCAATACTTATAATATTATTTAATTTGATATTATTATTAGTCTCCTTAACTAGATCCATTATTTGATGGGAAATTAAATAACTAATTGTAAGATGAATAAGTTGTTCTTGAGTTAAATTTTGATACTCATTTTTTACTCTTTCAATAGCAATTCGCCAAAGGGTTACTTTTCTTTCCAAATCTGCCAAATCAATAATATTTGCTTGCAAACCATCATCTAAATCATGATTATTATAAGTAATTTCATCTGCTTTATTAACTAGTTCCGCTTCTAGGGAAACAAATTTTTCTTTTAATTGTGTTTTTGTGTCTTTAACTAAATGTTCATGTTTACTTAAACCAGCTCTAGTTTCAAAAGATAAATTTAAACCATAAAAATCCGGGTATCTTTGCTCTAATTTTTCCACTATTCTTTTACTCTGCAAATTATGTTCAAAACCGCCAAAATTTACCATTAGAAAATTTAGTTCCTGTTCACCAGCATGTCCAAAAGGTGTATGACCTAAATCATGAGCTAAAGCAATAGCTTCTACTAAGTCTTCATTAACAAAAAGCAAACGGGCTAAATGTCTTGAAATATGTGAAACTTCAATAGTATGCGTTAACCTAGATCGATAATGATCATGTTCAACTTCATGTGCAACAAAAACTTGAGTTTTATGTTTTAACCGGCGAAAAGCTTTAGAATGAATTATTCTATCAACATCTCTTTGAAAACAAGTTCTATTAACGGATTCTTTTTCTACAAATTCTCGACCGCGGGAAAACTTACTTTTAACTGCATATAAGGCTAAAAATTTTTCTTCAAAATCTTCAAAAAGAGCTCTTTCCATATTAACTATAAGTATAACACAACTATCTTAAGTCTGTTGCAAAATGGCTATTTATTATGCACCTCTATTTCTCATTTCGCGACAGACTCATCTTAGTTAAAAAATTTAATAACAAAAATTGTTCCCTTATTCAAACTACTTTCCACTTCAATTTTTCCTTTATGCAAATCTATAATATGTTTTACAATGGCTAACCCTAAACCAGTACCACCAAGTGCCCGACTACGGGCTTTATCTACCCGATAAAACCGTTCAAAAATAAACGGCAAATGTTCTTTGGAAATACCTTGTCCGAAATCTTGAATTTTAATAATAATTTGCTTGTCCTGTATTTCAGTAAAGCATTCTATTTTACTTTTTTCCGAGCTATATTTAATGGCATTATCAAGAATATTAACCATAGCTTGTTCCATTAAAAACGAATTAAATTTAATTTTAAGATCTTTTGGTATTTTCAAAACTATTTTTATCTTTTTTTGCTGAATTTTAGGTTCTAATAACTGGCAAATATCTTGAAAAAAATTAAATAAAAAAACCTCTTCTACTTCAATTTCTTTCTGTTCTTCAATTTCTGCCAAAGTAAGTATATCATTAATAATTAATTCTAAACGGTTTACGTGTTTTAACAAAATTCCGTAAACCTGCTTCAGATGTTTTTTATCTTTAATATCTTCTTTTTCCAAAGTCTCCACAAACCCCTTTAATACTGTTAAGGGCGTTTTTAATTCATGAGAAACATTTGCAGAAAACGCTTTCTCTCTAATTTCAATTTGCTTAACAGGCGTGATATCACTAAATACAATTAAAACACCTTGAATTTTATTATCAGTATCAATTAAAGTGGAAACAGAAAACCATAAAAATAAATTCTTTTGATTAAGAAAAATTTCTTTTTTTGATTGATATTCTGATTGCAAAGATTGTTTTACCATAGAATGTAAATCTATACTTCTGATAATTTCCGGCAAAAACAAAGGAATTTCATCATTAATACCCAATAATTTTTTAGCCGCTTTATTAATTAAGGTGATTTTTTCTTCAAAATCAATGGTAATGACGCCCTCTTTCATATTATTTAGAATCAATTCTTTTTCTTGCTGTTCGTGAACTATTGTCTTTATCCGCTCATGAATTTCCAAATTCATCTTATTTAATATTTTTATTACTCTATTTAATTCTTTTATTTCAGTTAAAGGGATTTTTATATCAAGCCCAGATTGTGATAGTTTTTCTAAGCGAGAGATTGTTGCCTCCAAAGGTTTATTAATTCTTTTAGTAACTATAAGAATGATGATTCCGGCAATAAAAATAAGAACTATGGTGATAAAAAAGAAATTTAAAGCAAACTGATTAATTTGAGTATTTAGTAAGGTAAGAGGTTTAGCAATTCTAATAATATAAATTTGATGATCAAGCTTAATAAAATCCGCTAAATATAGCATGTCTTTTTTTAGTGTTTTACTGTATCTGATAGATGTGCTATTCAGGGGCTCCGCCCCTTGGACCTCGTTTTTATCTGCTGACGGCTTAGGGGACAAATCCCCTAAAACCCCTGAGGAATATTTTTTTTCTAAGGGACTCCGTGCCTTTTGCCTTATACCTATAATCTCTGGTCTATCCCGATGATTCTCCATTAAAGCCGGGTTTTCTTCAGAATCAAAAACAACCTTACCATCGAGCTTAATTATAGTAAGACGAGTATTTCCTTTCCTAAATTTTGAGATGAAGCTCTTTTGATTTTTAGTAAAAACGTCATCACTTTTTGTAAAGCCTTTGATAACGCTCAGGCGTTCTCTTAAATCTGAAATATTATATTCAATAAAAAAAGCTCGAAAAATAAAAACAGATAAAACAAAAATTATTAAAATAGAAATTAAGATAATCGTAAAATAAGTAAAAAATAAAGTCTTCTTTAAAGATTTTTCAGGCATTTTTACTACGAGCTACCTCAATAAATTGTTTAGGCGTCAAGATACACACATTACTAACTTTGCATAATGACAACAAATCTTTATCTCCAGTAACAATGTATTTAGCATGACCAGATAAAGCACTATTGACAAATGCGTCATCGAATTTGTCTCTACATATTGCTAAATTATTAATATTCTGAACTAAAATACCATTTTGGCAAATAAAAGTGATCCATCCTTCAATTAGTTTAAGATCTCTACGTGACCCTATTTCTTTCAAAACCCTGACACATTCATTTAATGTTTCTACTGTAAATATAACTTGGTATTTTCCTTGAATCCAAAATTTTAATATTTTATATGGAATACCTCCCCAAAAAATACCAGAAATTAAAACATTTGTATCAATTACTAGATTCATTTTGTAATTCTAACTTCTTTTACTATTCTCCGTATTTTTTTATGGGTAAGTTTTTCATTTGATCTAAACTTACGAGCTTTTGTAATCAATAAATCAAATTCTTGTAATTTTGGTACTTCAATAGGTTTCAATAAAATATTTGAACCATCTGTTAAAATCACAAACTTAGCTCCGGACTTTAAATGTAATTGATTTCGAATTAAATTTGGTATAATGATTTGACCTTTTGAAGAAAGAGATGTAACTTCAATATCATTCATAAATTACTCCTTTTTACCACATTGGTAAGATTTACTTACCTAATAATATCATCAATTTATTTTATAGTTCAATCTGTAAAATTGCTATTTAAAAAATTATCAAAAATTCTAGCCACTAAGCTAAATTGATAAATACTCTCATTCCTTAAACCGATACCCCACGCCTCTTACTGTTTCTATCAAATCAGCCATTTTACCAAGCTTTTTGCGTAAAGAAACCAGCATTACATCAATGATTCTATCGGTTACTACGTAATCTTCTCCCTTTACCGCATCTACTAATTGATACCTGGTAAAAACCCGGCCAGGTTTTTCTGCTAAAGCTATCAAAATTTTAAATTCCGTGGTAGTTAAATCTAATTCTTTTTCTTTTACCAGAGCCTTAAATTTATCTTTATAAATTTTCAAGTCTTTAAAAGCCAAAGCATCTTGAACTTCAATAGGTTGATTTTTTCTTCTCAAGACTGATCTTACTCTAGCTACTAAAACCGCTGGGCTAAAGGGTTTTGTGATGTAATCATCTGCTCCAAGCTCCAGACCGCTAACAATATTTACATCCTCGTTTTTGGCTGTTACCAGAATTACGGATAACTTTTGCAAAGCTTGATCCATTTTTAACCGACGTAAAATTTCAAAACCATCCAAACCGGGTAACATAACATCAAGAAGTATTAAATCCGGATTAATTTTTTTAATCTGACTTATAGCGTCCAAGCCATCTTTTAAAGCTTCGGTTTGAAAACCGTCTTTTTTTAGATTGAATTCAATTAAAGCTTGAATGTCTTCTTCATCTTCGATGATTAGTATTTTTTTCATAACTTTTCCTTATATAGGGGTTTTAGGGGACTTCGTCCCCTAACCAAACCTCCCGGTTAAATACTCTTCTGTCCGTTTATCTTGCGGCACGGTAAAAAGTTTTTCCGTTGTGCCAAACTCTACTAATTCACCCAAATACAAAAATGCCGTGTAATCGGAAACCCGCGATGCTTGACTAATATTATGAGTTACTAAAATAATAGTTACGGTCTTTTTTAATTCTATCATTAATTCTTCTATCTTCGCAGTAGATTTTGGGTCTAATGCTGAAGTTGGTTCATCTAACAAAATTATTTTTGGCTTCATTGCTAAAGAACAAGCAATGCAAAGCCGCTGTTGCTGTCCGCCTTCTATTTCCAAAAAAATATCTTTTAAAATGTGAACTATTTATTAAGATTGGATTAATGTTTAGAAAATTCAATATGATATAATATAAACTACCGAAATAAATTTTTGTTGAGATATTATGAATTTACGGTAAAATAATATGAACAATGGTTAATAAAGAACAAATAAATAATATATTAAAAATAATTACAAGTAATGCAGAACCTGAGAAAGTTATTTTGTTTGGCTCTTATGCAAAAAATACTTATACGGAAAATAGTGATTTAGATTTACTAATAATAAAAAAAACAAATCTACCAAGGCATTTAAGAGCCTTAGAATTAAGAAAACTATTCCGTGGTTTAAAAATCCCCATAGATCTACTTATCTACAATCAAAAAGAAATAAATAAATGGAAAGATATAAAATCATCATTTATCGCTCAAGTTATATCTGAAGGTATTCTTTTATATGAAAAAAAATAATGAATTAATAAAACAATGGTTAATTAAAGCTAAACATGATTTAGGAACAGCAAAACTTACTTTAGAAAATGAACCAGAATTTTCAGATATTATTTGTTTCCATGCACAACAAGCAGTTGAAAAGTATCTCAAAGCTTATATGATTTATCTGAATTTAGAACCAATTAAAACACATAATCTTAGTTATCTATTAGATTTAATTAAAGAAGAAGATAAAAATAATCTTGTTACTGATTCTTTCTACGAAAAGATTGAACAACTTGAAGGTTATTCTGTTGAAATTAGATATCCTGATGAATATTTTGAACCAAGTTTTGAAGAAGCAAAAAAAGCTTTCCAGATTAGTTTAGAAATTAAAAATATTATTGAGAGAGTTATTATATTATGAATAACATCCGTTGGCAACAAAGATTAGAAAACTTTGAAAAAGCTTACTTACTCTTAGCAACTGCTTTAGAAAATGGTTCTGAAAGTTTAAATGATCTTGAGCAAGAAGGTACAATTCAACGTTTTGAATATACACTTGAACTTGCCTGGAAAACCATTAAAGATTATCTTACTGCTCAAGGAACCAATTTTGAAGAAATAACCCCAAAAACCGTAATAAAAAAAGCTTTTTCAGCCAAAATAATTACTAAGCCAGAAATTTGGTTAAATATGCTAGAGCAACGTAATTTATTGTCTCATACTTACAATGAACAAACATTTGCCAATACCATAATAAAAATTCAAGAAGCTTACTTATCTGAATTTAAAGATATTCTCACCTTTTTCAAAAAACAAAAAAATGAATAAATTTGGTTTATCTAACGATCATCTTTCTTCCATCAAAATAGTATTACAAAAATACCCGCAAATTGAAAAAACGCAAATTATTGGTTCTAGAGCTATGGGGAATTATCAAAATTATTCAGATATTGACCTAGTTCTTTACGGAAATATTAACCAAGATCTCCATGGTAAAATCAAACAAGAACTGGAAGATTTGCCTATTTCTTATACTTTTGATGTTCTTATTTTCAACGAAATCAATTCACCAACTTTATTAGACCATATTCAAAAAGAAGGAAAGGATTTTTAACTTGCAAACTACTTTAAACCAAATTCAAACCGAAATCAAAGAAATTCAAAAACAACGAAATTCAAAAGAGCCGATTACCATAGTAGCTGTAACCAAATATGCATCGATAGAACAAATCCAAAAAATTATTGATCTCGGTATAAATGATCTTGGAGAAAGTAAAGTTCAAGAGCTATTACGTAAAAAAGAAATATTTCCAGATCCGAATATCAGATGGCATTTTATTGGTAATTTACAATCCAATAAAATTAGAAAAGTTATAGAACACGCCTATTTAATACATTCCGGCGCAAAAATGAGTTTACTGGCAGAAATAGATAAAATTGCCGCCAATATGAAAAAAAAAGCACCAATATTATTACAAATTAATATTGCCAGAGAAGAAAGTAAAAGCGGATTTTTTCTTGAAGAATTACTTCTTAATTTAGAAGAAATTTTTTCGTTTGCAAATTTAGAAATTAAAGGTATTATGTTTATAGGGCCGGATACAGAAAATGCAAAAGATTTACGTAATTACTTTAAAATTACAAAAAACTTGTATAATTTACTGAATCTGCGCTACAATAAGGTTAGAATTTTAAGCATGGGCATGAGTAATGATTATAAAATTGCCCTTGAAGAAGGTTCTAATTTAATTAGAATTGGTAGTAAGTTTTTTTTAAAACAGGGTTTAAGGGACGAAGTCCCTTAGAAAAACATTATTTTTCTCGGGGTTTTTAAGGGGCTTGCCCCTTAAAAAACATTACCCTCGGGTGTGGGGCAAAGCCCCACTAAATTAAGGAGGAAAAAAATGACTATAATGGAAAAAGTTAAAGTCTTTTTTGGTTTCGAAGAAGATTCTAAAGAAGATTTAATTGATAAAGAAATTAATAAATTTAATCCGGTAAAAAAAGAAATACCGGCAATTCCAATTATTAAAGGGTTTAAAGGCACCTTAATTAGTGGTTCAGCTCAACAAAAATGTGCTATGAATGAAATAAAGATCGAAGAACCAAGAATTTATGAAGATTCACTCTGTATAGCCGCGAATTTAAGAAGCAACTTACCGGTAATTATTAATTTAAAATATTTAGATAAAGACGCGAGTAAAAGGTTAATTGACTTTGTTTGTGGTACAACATATGCCTTAAATGGTCATATGATGAAAATTGGTGAAAACATTTTTCTTTTTACACCAAATCATATTGAGATTGTTGAATCCAGTGAAGATAAAACTCCTTTTGAAAAAGGAATGGAAGAAGAAGAAAAAGAGTCTTTTTTTAAAAAAGCTTTGGGAATTTAATTTTCTTTTTAAACGTCAAGACACTAGCTACTATAAGATATTATAATTTTATCTCCGTTTCTCTAGTGCCTTCTGCTAGTGCCTGTTTCCCACAACCGTTATTGGAACCTTTTTTGTAAGAAGCGCTTTACCAACAATTACTCCCTCAATTCCGTTGTTAAATAAAGCCTTAAGATTTTGAATATCTTCAATTGAACTTACTCCACCGGAAGCAATAATCGGAATATTAGTTTGCTTAGCTAAATTTTGTAAACTCGCAATATTTGGTCCACTTAAAACACCATCACGTTGAATATCAGTATAAATAATCCCAGCTATTGGTAATTGGTTTAATTTTTTAATAATCTCAGATAAACTAATTTTAGTTTTTACTTGCCAGCCTTCTATTGCTAACTCTTCTTTATTAGCATCTAAGCCAGCAATGATTTTTTTGTTGTATTTACAAATAATTTTACTAGAAAACTCAAAATCATTTACTAAAATTGATCCTAAAATTAAAAAATCAATACCTAAAGAAAACAATTCTTTTACAGAAGCTGTCTGCCTAATTCCGCCACCTAATTCTAATTCACAATTAACCGATTTTCTAATAGCCCTTATCGTTTCTAAATTAACTATTTTACCGTCTTTTGCGCCATCTAAATCAACTAAATGAATTCTTTTAGCGCCGTTATCTGCAAAATATTGCGCTAATTCTACTGGATTTTCCGTAAAACTATCAACCAGATTATAGTCACCTCTTGTAAGACGTACAACTTTACCGTTTAATAAATCTATTGCGGGAATAACAGTGAATTTTTCAAACATTAACAAACTGCCAAAATTTTATTATTAAAAATGTTAGGATAAGAATTAATTACATTTTCAAACTCTAATTTTAAATTTTGCCATTTTTCCAACATTTCTCTATGATAGTTTTTACGTTCTTCTACCCATTTTGGAATTATTTCCTTATAATAATGTATACCATCGCTAATACTTTGACCAAATTCTTTAAAATGATCTATTTGCTTCTCATTAATTTTAGGCAATACACTTAAAATTTCATCTTTTAAAAATTCTATATATATTTTTAATTCATTTAAAAACACATGTGGTCTTCTATCTGTATTTAACATATTTTTTCTACCATAAATATGTCCTACCATATCTGTTAAGCTCATAATCTTAGAAAAATACTGCAAATTTGGTCCAGGACAAATAGCCGGCATTAATGGTCTTGGATGTTCTATTTGGTGTTCAATATAAGCGCCAGCTCCTAAATCTTCACATAAACAGGCTTTTTCGGTTATTTTCTCGTAATTCTCTTGATATTCCTCTTTAGATAAATTTTGTTCTGCCAATTCTTTCAGTTTTAAACGTTGATACCTTATACTGGCAGTACACAAAGGCTCTTTAGTAAATTCGTAATTAAAAGCTAAATGCCCTCTAGGACAAGGGGAACCTGGTTTATTTTCTTTTATTCTAGCTTTGATATAATTTTCACTCATAGTATGGTGAATAGTATTAAATTTAACTCCCAGCGGAGAAATATTACTTAAATAATAATCTTCCTGTTTTGCATTTATTAATAGCTCTCTAGTAAAACTATCTACCGTAGTTGCTTCAGGAACCAATAAAAATGGAGAACCCCAACCCACAGCATCAACTTGATAATGATCAAATAAAAACTGATGTTCTTTTGCAGTTCCTACTCCGCCTTGTACTGTTAATCTTAAATAAGGCTTTTCTGAAAAAGGCACTAAATTCTTTTCTGTTAAAGCTTGATTAACATATTCAAATAATTGATCCCTTAGTTCACCACGATGATTTTTAAATTCCTCCAAAATTGGTCCCATTAAAGAACCATCTTTGGCAAAAGCATGTCCACCACAATTTAAACCAGATTCAATTCTATATTCAGAAACCCAAAGCCCTCTTTTTGCTAAAAATTTTCCCTGAATTAAAGCAGATCGATAATCTGATACTTTTAAAACTATTTTCTTCTTTAAATACCCATTTTTATCCGGGAAAAAATCTTTAAATTGTTCTATATAAGCATAAAGGCGCCTATTAAAACCTGCAGAAAAAACTATATTTGATTCTATCTTACTATTAGCAAAACCACGTAATGCAGATAAAGCATCGGAATGTATATCTGATAATTTTTCTCCATTTTTATCAAAATTATCTCTATCAACTTTTGTCATAATATTTACTTCTATTTTTCCAGCTAATATTTTAGATTTCAGAAATTTAGCCATTTCTTCTTTTTCATTTGGATTCTGTACTTTCAACGCTGTTAAATATTTCTTTTTAATTTCTGAATCTTCAGGTAATAATTCAAAATATTTGCTAAGATTGTTTTCTTCAAATAGATTCTGATCTTTCATTTCTTTTATTTGTAAATCAATAATATCTGATAACAAATCTAAATAAGTGGTAATTCTTTTTGCCCGATAATCATGCTCTGACTGATCGATTTTTGTATAAGGCAGTTTAAATATTTTTGCATAAAAAACCTTTAAATTTTCACATAAAGCATCATCCATAATTGAAATTACGGAATTTATACCAAATTTACCAATTTTAAGTGGTGAATCCGCACTAAACGAAGTTCCCATTACCGGCATAAAAAAACTATGCATTTGTTTATCTTGAATATTTTTAATCATATTTTATTAGTTTAATATAGATCTAATTATATGAAAAGGTTTATTTCTTATTTTGCGACAGACTCATTATTGATATTATCTATAAATAGCGTTCAATTATTTTCTGATAAAAAGGGTTATTTTCTATTGCTTTTAACTCTTGTTGGAATTCATTATATATTTTTTTCTTTTCTTCATCTGCAATAAAAGCGCCTTCAATACTATTTAGAATTAATCTTTTAATTTGAAACCAAGATGTTATTAAACCATGCTTATAAAGTCGTTCAAATTCTTTTGTTTGTTTAGTCTTTAAAAGCCCTGCATCATCAGTACACAAAGCTACTTTAATCCCTTTATCCAAAAAATGCCTAATTGGATGGTTTTTCCAATCAGCATTCTTAATAGCTACATTAGAAGTTGGCGCAACTTCTACAACAATATTCTTTTTCTTAATTAATTCTATTAATTTATTATTATTTAAACGAATACCATGTCCAATTCTATTAGCATTCAGTTGAACTGAATGTTCAACAGATTCATTTCCTGTTAAGTTTCCAGAAAAATAAGTTTCCCCTGCATGAATAGTAATAGGCAAATTATTTTCTTTCGCATATTGAATTACATCTTTATAAAGATAAATTGGATGATTAGTCTCATCTCCACAAATATCAAAACCAACTATTAAATGATCAGGTTGACTATAATATAAATCCACAGCTAATTTAACTTCCTTCATCATTTTTTTCTTGATCTTTTCTAAGCTATCACCTGTTTTACCATGTCTTTTAGCTGAAATAATAAGTTTAACTATCTGTTTAAAATCATTATTATTTAATTCTTGCTGACTAATTTCAATACCACGACGAATGCTGTTAAGCATATCTTGAGAAGATAAATTATCTTCCACTAAGCTAATCCGTAATTCCAAATACTTAACATTATCTTCAGCGGCTTTACGGCAAACTAAATAAGTTGCTAAAGTCAAATTTTCTTTTTCTTTACAATTAATCGTTAATTTTTCATACGCCTGAATAAATTGATTAAGATTATCAAATCTATTAGGAATGATTATTTTTTCCGCTATTTCTTTTTCACTGGCTCCATGAACAAGCATAATTTCTCGTAAAAAACGAAGCGGTATAGATCCGCGTAAATGAGCATGCAATTCAGCTTTAGGTAAAATTAAAAAAAGAGAAGATAAAGCCGGTGGAATAATCCTCTCCTCATAAATTTTAGAAAAAATTAAAGCCATTTTAGAAGCATTATTCTCAACTTTTATACCTGGGAATGCAATGATTTTTTTCTGTTTTTTTAAATAATAATCTTTAAATCTCATTTTCATATCCATTTAATTTTTATTAAACATTACTATATTTTTCATTTTTTAACAATTTCACGATCAATTTATTATACATTAAAAAATTTCCATGCAAAAATTTTATTCAAAAATCCAATTATATTAATAAATTAGTTAACTAAGGAAAAAATATGGTTGAATCATTAGCACCTAAGAGTAGATCTCTAAGTCATCAAACTAATACGCCTTCTTTATCAACAGAGATAAAATTTGCAGATCACATGAGTAAAGCTATAGATTCTCACGCTCAAACTGAGATTCCTAATTCCGAACCAACTATCTTTTCCGCACCATTAGGTAACCCTTCTACAATAAGGGCAGAAACTATTCCTACCATTATTCCAGAAACCGCTAATCAAAGTTTAGCTGAATTAAAAAATATTCGTAAAAGTGCACAAGAAACACTAGCAAAATTAGAAACTGTTAATAATAAAAGATTTTTTGGGCAAAAATTAGACCGATCTATTCAAAACAAATTTCAATTATTAGATGAAAACCTAGGCTTATTGGAAAGAGCCCCAGGAAATAATGGTTACTTAAATACTTGTTTAACGCAATTAACAGAAATTTATCATCAATTAAATACCGAAAATCCTCATAAAGAACCTATTTTAGCTGAAGCAAAAAAAGAAATAAGAGAAATATTTAATCAATTATGTAAAAATTATAACTTAGAGCCAGATCAAACTTTTTGGCAGCTATCAGAGCAAACTATGAGTAGTGCTCAAAAACAACTCTTACAAGGAAAAGATTTAGCTGAATATGTATCGCGTCAGCTACAAAATGATCATTTTTCCAACCAAGTGCGTTAAAATCAATTTATGTTTTCTATTTTGAAAAAATTTCTCATTTCGCGACAAACTCTTAGTTCATCAAAGAAGAAAAAATACAGTTAAAAACAAAAATAGCTATTTAGCTTCCTTGGCAACGTCTTACTCTCCCGGCAGGGTAACCCGCAAGTACCATCAGCGCTGTAGAGCTTAACTGCTGTGTTCGGAATGAGAACAGGTGTTTCCTCTACGCTATAATCACCAAAAAAGCTAAATAGCTACTTGATTTACATACAATATCATTCAATTAATTCTTCTGTCAACAAGTAGGTCAATCAGGAGGTAAACTTCTTATAAACCAACTACTTAAATCTAATTCTCTAAATATTGGTTCTGCAGATGGTTTTGGACATTCAAGAGCATAATCTGCTGAAGAAGTTTGAACAAAAACACTGAGTAAACCTTTTCTTTCTGAAAATAAACCGGTATCTATAAAATAAAAATTCCCGACCTTTTTACAACCTGTTTCATGGATTACATGCCCGCAAATTTTTTTAAATCTAGTTGCACCTGAAAACATATAGTGCTCTTTATCAAAATTAAACCAAACAAGTCCACCAAAATCATCATCTCCACCTCTGGACTTTCCTACTGCAAAAATTGGATGAGAAAAATCATCAGTTCGAACAGCTTCTTCCAAAACTCTATTAAAAAAAACTGATAACTTTTCTGGATCTCGTGCTAAACGGCTTTTCCCTATTGATCGTAATAATCTAGCATCACATCCGGCATGTGAATAAAAACTACCTAATTCTTTTTTTGCATAACTTATTTTTATTATACCCGCTAAAATATCTTCTTTTAATTCCGAAACAAATAAGTCTGCCTCTTCTGCCAAAAAACTACCAAATTTATTCGGTGCTTTATTCAAATACATTAATTCATGATTACCTAATAATAATTGGATATTATCACCAACAGCCAACGCTTCTTCTCTAAGTAGTTTCAAATATTTATATGTTTCATAAGGTAATACCCCGCGATCAATCATATCACCAAGAACAACTAAATCAATATTATTTTCCGGACCAAAATCCCTACTCCTTACTGCTTTTGGTATCCAATGCCCCTCTCTATTGATCAACCCCATACTATAAAGTGAATGAACAAATAAATCGAGAGTACCATGCGGATCCGCAATACTTAAACAACTAGCCGCTTTTAATTGACTTTTTATTTCCTGATTTAAGTCTCCTTTAATTGGAACTAAAAAATCTTTTACTAAACCAAATATATATTCAGAATAATTTTTACTTCTTAAAGGGATATCAGGTTTGTTATCTATTAATATTAATTTTAATTTACTGATAACTGGCAACAAACTTTTTTTTAAACTGAATAACTTTACAGATTCGTATTGAGATATTATTCGGAAAATTTTCAATAAAATATGAAAAATACTTTTAAGTTTATTTAAATTTTCGGCTGTTAAAGGTTTTTGTTGATCATCAGGAATAGCCACAATATCTGCATCTGAATCAATCCTTATTGGAATTTCTCCTTTAAGTGTTTTAATAAAACAAGATAAATTTATTTCTAATTCAAAATTTAAATCTGGCTTTACTTCATCAAAATATTTTTCCAAATCAATTAATAAGGAATCAATTCTAAAATCTGAGGAACTTGGTGGTAAATCGCCTGTTGTACTTTCAACAGGTTCAGACCTTAACCCGCATTGGTACCTTTCTTGCACCAATAATCCAGCCGAAGTCAAACTGCCTACAGTCTCGCCTCTTGCTGAATCGTCATGTATTTCTGTATCTAAACCCTCGCGTACTACAGACATAGCAGAATCATCTTCATTTTCTTCAGGTACTGGCGTTGCATAAATTTTTTCATATATACTGGTAATTTGCTGTACTATCTCAGCTAAAGAAGAGGTAAAATCAATAACTATTTGTTTCTTAAAACAGCTATGTCTTAATCTAAAACTAGTACCTCTAAGATCTTGAGGATCAGCATCAGCAAGCATAGTTTGAAATGCGAGTAATTGACCAGACGGTCTTTTTTCTTTTAAAACTATTTTTTTGTGTGGAATATCTATTTTAACTTGTAATTCCGGAAACTTTTCTAAAAAAAAACGTTTTAATGTTTCAAGGGCTTTAAAATCTACAAAATCTTCAGGGACAACCCTAGATTTTTTAGCAGAAACAACTATATCCAAATCTCTCCCCCCTCTAAATATTATTTATACCAACAACAAAAATATTTATAACTAAAAATATGAGTCTGTTGCAAAATGAGAAATTTCGCGACAGACTCAAATATAAAAACGGAAAAAATCTATGTTTAAAAATCCTAATTATGGGGAATAGACGTATTTAGAGAAGAGAAGAAAAGAAAAAAATCCGGGAGGTAATTAAAATGACAGAAAAAGAAATAAACGCAATTATTGAAAAAACTTCACTACAAAACTACGAAGGCATTTTAGAAAAAATTCAATACGTTATGGAATTTGGTGAAATTTCAATTCAATACGATTTCTGTCTAAATTAATTAACAAAATAAGCTAGGGCTAGAGAATAACTTTTTAAACCCAAACCGCTAATCTGCCCTAAACAAACCCCAGCGGTTAAAGATTTTTGTCTAAACTCCTCTCTACAATAAATATTAGAAATATGAACTTCAATTTTAGGAATATCAATAATAGCTAAAGCATCTCTTAAAGCAATACTATAATGAGTTAAAGCTCCTGGATTGATTATAATTCCTTTATAATGTTTATCAACTTTATGCAGTTTTTCAATAATTTCTCCTTCAAAATTTGATTGAAAAAATTCTAATTCTAAACCATGCTTTTTTGCATAATTATTAAGCTCTTTTTGCAAGTCATTTAAATTAAAACTTCCATAATGCTCTTTTTCCCTATTTCCAAGCATATCCAAATTTGGACCATTAATTATTAAAATTTTCATATAAACTCCTTCGCGAGTCTGTTGCAAAATGGCTATTTTTCCAAACTAGTGCGTTAAAATTAATTTTTGGTACTCATTTATAAACATAAACTCCGAGTCAAAAATTAATTTATGCCTTCTATTTTGAAAAAATTTCTCATTTCGCGATAGACTCTTCGCATATCTTTTAAAAGTGTAGTTTAATTTTCATCAAAAAACAACGATTTTTTAACAAAAAAAATCAGTGATTTCGTCTAAATTATTTTCGAAAGTATTTCAACAAATTTACGTTTCCAAGCTCACAGCCAATATGTTTGGCAACTTGCGGGCATTTAGCAATTAACATAAAAAAAATCGGATTATTTAAATTTTTATCCGATAAAGCCTCAAAATTACCTTGCCCTTTACTGATAATAACATCTGCCTGATTAAATCTTTCTATAAAATTAGGTGTGCATAAAGAAAGTATTGTTCCCGGTGCATCAGAACCACTGGAAATAACTTCCGCAAATTGATCTAACCCACAAAACAAAGCATCTTCTATTAAAACATCATTAATAGCTGGTTTATCCCTTACAGCAAAAATAATGTTGACTTTAGAGTTAACTCGTAAAATTTCTTCTATAAGTAATTTATCAAAAACAATTTCTCCGGCATTATCTGCTAAATAAAGAATATTTTTGGCTTTGATAATTCTTGTTTTAAAATCTTCATAAGCAAAAAATTTCTTATTTTCTTTTTTGATAATTGAATCTTCTTGTTTTAAAATTCTCTCTAATTCATTTTCAAGCTTTAAATTAATATTTGCGCCATAATCAATAATATTACCGGCTATGGCTAATTTTACAGCCATAAGCAAACTATCTTTAGCATGTACGATTTTCATTTTTAGATGATCGTAAATTAATAGAACTTGCTTGTTACTATTCTGTTTAATAGCATAAAAAGGATCTTTATTATTGGTTACTTCAATAATAATGTTATTGATTACTTTTCCCATTTCCGGAGGAGTAGCATCGAAAGAAAGGGAAGGAATTTTTTTGGCAATAAGATCAATAATTATTTTTTGTTCTTTTTCATTTGCATTAGCAATTCTTGCTCCTTGAAGAGCCAATTTGAAAAAACAAGGAATACAATCCAAATAAGTTTTCATGATTGTTTATAAAACCCAACCCCCTTCAGTTAGGACCATTTTTTTAGACACAAATTGCATTTAAATCTCCTTTAAATTTTGAATATAGTTTTCTCCAAATGATTGCTTAATTAACTTCTCTGCCTGTTCACCAGTACAATGCAAAGGCATAATTTTTTGAATACCTTTTTGATGCAAATAATTAATTAATTCCCTAATTTCATTATGATCACTGTTACTTAAATGAAAACCGCCTACAAGTAGATAAAGATTGTCTCCAAATTGTTCTATTACCGCATTTATCATTATTGCTAATTTAGGATGTGCACAACCCGTAAATAAAACTAAGCCTTTTGGTGTTTTTACAACTAACCCAGATTCATATAATGCTTGATTTTTATAGTTGCCACAAAATTCTGGTGTAGTAAAAACATTATCATAAACTTTTATTGATTGCTCTATTTCAATTATTTGAGTTTTGTAGGTTTTAACTTTTTCCTTAAACTCAGAAGTAAAATGTTTGCCAAAATATACTGTCACTTGTGGATTTTGCTCTAAAATTGACCACAATCCATTTATATGATCCCAATGTTCATGAGAAAGTATTATATGTTTGATTTTCTTAATATCTATTTGTTTTTCTTGTATCTGTAGCATTAAAAACTCGGGATCACTAAAAGTATCGAATAAGATATCTTCATTAATCAAGATTGATAAACCCCACCGTTTAATCAGGTAATCACTTTTCTTAAAACCATTAGCAATTATTTCTATTTTCATGATTTTTTTCTGTTTGCTATGTAAACATCTTGCCAATTATCAGAAACTTTTTTGACAACAAAACCATATTCTTCAAGATAAGTTCCCACAATTTCAAAATAGCCTTTATTTTCGTGATGATGTTTTCCGCCATCTGCTGAATGAATTTTTTCAACAACAGCAAAACCATTTTTATTAAAATCTGAAATAATGATTTGATCTTTTGCCAAATCAATCATTTCTTTGATTACTTTAAAAGGTTCTACTAAATGATGAAAAGTAAAGGCAGAAATAACTAAATCAAAACTTTGTTTTTCAAAAGGCAATGGACTATTATCAGATAAAACTAAGTTTACCTTATCTTGTACTTTTGCGTATTCAATATTCATCAGTGCAATTCGTTGTTCTTCTTTATCTATATCTACAGAATATATCATAGGAAATTTTTGGGCTAACATAATAGTTAAATGACCTTTACCGGTTCCTATTTCTAAAATATTTTTAACTTGTGGATTAATCTCTTTTATTAAATTTTCTCTAGCTTGTACTTGATCTAACCCCAAACTTTTATATAAAGCTAAACGCTCTAAATAAATTTTATGATTTTTTTCTATATCAAACTCATTCATTATTTCTCCTTAATCAAACTTTCTGTGTTTTTTACATATCTTCTAAAAAAACAAACCAAATACCATCAGTGTTTTGATAAATTCTCTATATTATCTATAATCTCAGCAATAGCTTTAGCAGTAAAAGTCTCTTTGTTAAAATAGATAAAAGGTTCCCCATTATCGCCAGCCTTTACCACAGCCGGTTCAATAGGAACGCTACCTAGAAACGGGACTTCTAAATCAAGAGCGGCTTTTTTTCCACCACCTTTACCAAATAGCGTTATTTCTTTTTCACAATAAGGACAAATTAAATCACTCATATTCTCAATAATACCAACTACCGGTACTTTAATTTGGTGAGCAAAAACTACGCTTTTTCTGGCATCTAAAATTGCTACTTCTTGCGGAGTAGTAACAATAATTGCACCGGTAACATCGCCTATCAGTTGACAAACACTTAAGGGTTCATCTCCTGTTCCCGGAGGTGAATCAATAATTAAATAATCTAAATTTCCCCAATTTACTTCACCTAAAAATTGCTTAATGATTCTATATTTTAACGGTCCTCTCCAAATAATCGGAGTATCTTCATTTTGTAATAAAAATGCCACAGACATAATTTTCAAATTAGGTAAAACACTTATAGGTTCAATACCATGACCTAAATCGAAAAGCTCATTTCTTTTTTTTACGCCTAACATTTTAGGAATATTCGGACCATGTATATCAACATCTAAAATACCAACTTGATAATTCTTTTTAGCTAAACCATAAGCCAAATTTACAGCTACTGTTGATTTTCCTACCCCTCCTTTACCGCTAATAACAATATATTTATTTTTTATTAGAGACAAATTCCTTTTCAAATTTTCATTTTCTATTTCTTCACTAATATTTGTATTTTGCATAAAATCACTTTCCTTTTTTTTTATTTAAGGATAGACACATAGGTCTATTTCTACTTGTCGCCAAATATCCCTAATAATATCTGTTGTTTTATTATTGGTATATTCAATAATCGTTTTACCATTTACCATTGCTTTAACAACGTCTTCATCAAAAGGAATTTTACCGATACAAGCAATATTATTTTTCTCACTATAATCTTCTATAATTGTGGTAAATTCAAGGTTCAAATCATATTTATTAATCACTAATTTTACAGGTACTTTAAAATGTTTAGCTACCGCAATTACTCTTTTAGCATCAGCTAGACCTGATTGCGTAGGTTCTGTAACAACTAAAGCACAATTAACACCTGTAATACAAGCAATTACCGGACAACCAATTCCAGGCGCACCGTCAATCAAAACCAAAGATTTATTTCTTTTTTCTGCTTCTTCCTTAGCTTTTTCTCTTACTAAAGCTACTAATTTACCGGAGTTTTCTTCTCCAATTCCTAATTTAGCATGTACCAAAATACCAAATCTAGTATCTGAAATATACCATTCACCTGTTTCATTTTCTTTCATTTCAATAGCTTTCTCAGGACAAACATAACTACAAAAAGCACAACCTTCGCAAGCTATTGGATCTATAGATCCGTCTGATTTTATAGCATTAAAACGACACACTTTTTTGCATAAACCACATTTAGTACATTTATCAAAATCTTTATAAGCAGTTATACCGCTTCTAAAAATATTTTTTTCTTGATAATCAGGTTTTAATAATAAATGCATATCCGCCGCATCAACATCACAATCTGCTATTACTTTATTCGTAGTTAAAGCTGAAAATGCACCGGTAAGAATTGTTTTACCAGTTCCCCCTTTACCACTAATAATTACAACTTGTTTTAAATTCATTTTTAAATCCCTTTTTCTACGCAACCTAAATAACTTACTTTTTTAAGTTGATAACGGATAATAACAACCTTCATCTTGTTACCTCCTTTTTAATCTTTTGATACAAATCTTTAAATTTTTCTTTATATTCAGGATATTCTTCAATAATTAAAGTTCCTTTTGAATAAGTAGAGGCTATTTCTTTTGAGAAAGGTAATTTCATCAAAATTGGTATATTTTCTTTTTGACAATATTCTTCTGTTTTTTTATCTCCAAGATCAAACTTATTAATAATTACACCATAAGGTATTTTCAATCTTTTTAAAACTTCAACCGCTAATTTTAAATCATTTAAACCAAAAGGGGTTGACTCTGTTACCAATATACAAAAATGACTATTGTTTATTGCTGTAATTACCGGGCAAGAAGTTCCCGGTGGTGCATCAATGATATTAATTTTATTTGGATCAATATATTTTTTAACTGCTTTTATTAGAGGAGGTGCCATTGGCTGACCAATATCTAACCGCCCCTGGATAAAAACCATATTATCTCTTATACCTTTTTCCACTACCCCAATCTTTCTATTAACTTCCTTAATCGCTTTTTGAAGGCAAAAATATGAACACGCTCCGCAACCATGACATAAATCAGGAAAAACTAAAATACTATCTTTTATGTTTGTCAAAGCATTAAAAGCACAAACCTGAACACATTTACTACAAGAAGTACATTTCTGTTTATCTATTTCAGGAACAGGGATACTTACTTCTTTTGTTTCATTAATGTTTGGTTTAATAAAAATATACGAATTAGGTTCTTCAACATCACAATCGAGAAGTTGAACATTCTCAAGTGCGGTAGCTAAATTAGTAGCAACAGTTGTTTTACCAGTTCCTCCTTTGCCACTAGCTACAGAAATAATTGGCAAATGATTTATTGACATACTAATTTCCTTATCTCATACCAAAATGAGAACTAACAGTTGGTCCTATTACAGTTTCTAAGAGCCCTTTTTTATATTGTTCAATTGCCTCATTAATAGTTCCTGAAGCATTACAAAAAACCTTAATCCCAGCCGCTTCTAATACTCTAGAAGCATTCGGACCGACATTGCCTGTTACAAGCGCATTAACCATTTTATCCACTATAAATTGACCTGCCTGAATACCAGCCCCACCGGTTGCATTTTTATAAGGATTTTGTATAGCTTCAAATTTTAAAGTAACCGGATTTACAAAAATATAATATGAACATCTACCAAATCTAGGATCAACATTGGCTGTTAAAGTATTTCCTTCACTGGTAACACAAATTAATTCTTGAATATCACCAACAACTTCTTCCTTACGCTGACAAGCCTCTTCTTTACCTTCTGCATTGGAGTGGGTACATACAGTTTTATCTACCCCATAACCTTTACCAGCACCTGGCATACATAAACTTTCACCGCCTTGTAAATCACCTTTAATTAATTGATCTATTAGTTCATCTATAGTTCCGGTTATACCTAAAATAGTTTTAATATTTTGTTCATAAAATAATTCTTGAGCTCTTTGCCCCATACCACCGGCAATAATAATTTCAACTTTTTTTTCTGCTAAAAACTGCGGTAAAAAACCAGGATGATGCCCCGGATTCTCAATAACTTCTTTATTAACTATTTTGTTGTCGTTAATATCAAGAATCGTAAAACTTGGGCATCTGCCGAAATGGGCAGAGACATATTCATTATCAGTTGAAATGGCTATTTTCATAATAAAACATCCTTTTTTTATTTTTTATTTTGCAAAACATTTTTAATTTCATTTATTCTACTTGATATACTTTCTCCTTGATTTTCTAAATAGTTCAATTCTTTTTTTAAATCATCCGAAGTAGGTTCTCCAGTTTTATCAAACCAATTCCATGGCATAATTCTTCCAAAAATACCTCGTCCAACACCACTACGTAAGCCACGTCCCCAATAAAGTTGTCTTCCTTGAAATGGTACACAACCACCTCTTCCCCAACCTGTACCAGCACCTTGACCCATTGGGCCTGTTCCATCACCTCTTGGCATAATAAACACCTCCTCAAATTTTATATTTTGGCTAATCACCAAAATATATGTGTATATACACATATATTTTATACTTATTTTATTAATATTTCAAGAAATATTCTGTCCCCTTCTACGACAAAACCTTTTTTGATTAATATTAAAATCTGAAGCAATATAATCGTGGTCAATTATTTCCAAGGCTTTACTAGAAAACAACGCATCCGCTATTTTTTTTCTACCAGAATATAATAAGCGTTGAAGAGTACCAGTAGAAATATTCATTTTTTCAGCGGCTTGTTGTTGATTCAATTCTTCATAATCACATAAATGAATAGCTTCTAATTCATCACGGTCTAATCTTAAAATTTCAAGACCATGCATAGGTATTCCTTGTGGTTTAAAAAACCGTACGCCATCAAATGGTCTACAAAAACGGTGTTTTTTCATGAAAGGCATTTTATTCCCTTATTATATAAAACATATTACTAAATAAAAATTATTCTGCTTCTTTTAGTTCAAAACTATTACCATTTTTATCTTTAATAAAAAGCAAATCGTTACCTTCTCTTTTAACATGAATAGTATTATAGTTCATATTTTTTGCTTTAGTTAAAACTAATTCTCTATTTTTTATAAATATGCAGATATGAGAAAAATTTTCACTATTATTTTTTAACGGATTAATTACAAGTTCAAAATATAATTCACCTTTTTCAACAACATATACTTCTATATCATTTTTAATACCGAATAGTTTATCTGCCAATTCTTTTTTCAAATTAATTATTTTGGTACTTTTCATACCTAAAATATTTTGATAAAAATCTGCAATTTCACCATAATTAAATATATTCAAAGCAATATGATGTGATTTCATAATTATTAATAATAGTATAGTAAAAAAAACATTTAATAAAGATAAAGATCTAATAGATTTTGTATTGCCGGTATGAGGCAAACCCTGTTACTTTTCTCAAAACTAAATTGAATAAGGACTAACAATTTTTGATAAAAAAATACCAACAAGATAAAAGAAAGCTATTATTAAAACAATTATAGGTCCAGAAGCAAAATTCAGATAATAAGATAAAAATAAACCTAAAAAACTAGCTAATAAGGTTATTAATATTGATACTACCATTATTTTTTTAACTGTTTTATAAAATAATTGGGCAGTTGCCGCCGGAATTGTTAGTATAGCAATCATTAAAACAATGCCTACCACTCTTATAGTTGCTATAATAGTTAAAGCAATCAAGCTATACAATATTATATTAACTATAGTAATTGGTATGTTCCTTGTTTCTGCGTATTCCTCATCAAAAATTACAACTAAAAAAGAATTAAACATTAAATAAACAAGAAGTAAAATTATTAAATCTAAAACCAATATCATAAGAAGATCAAATTTTGAAACAAGTAAAATATTACCAAATAAATAGGTAAAAAGATCTGTAGTATACCCTGGCGTAAGAAAAATAAAAACAAGCCCAATAGCCATACCGGTTGCCCATAAAAAGCTTAGTAAAGTATCAAGTCTATTTCTAATATTTTTTCTAAATAAGGCAATACTTACAGCAGAGATCAAACTAAATATTACTCCGCCAATAAGCGGATACCAACCAAAAAAATAACTAATCCCCAACCCACCAAAAGCAGTATGTGCTATACTGCCTGAAATTAAAGACATTTTTTTTACTACAATATATGTTCCAATAATACCAGCGGCTAAACCTGCTAAAACTATAGCAAAAAGCGCATTTTGAAAAAACTGATACTGTAAAATTTCAAACACGACAAATCTCCTTCATTTTAATAGTATCTGCGGCATGGTATCTAATAGTATGATTTCGACATTTATTAACACAAACAACTTCTTTCGCGTATTTGGCTACCATTTCCAAATCATGGTCTACTATTATAATTGCTATTTTTTTATTTAGTTCTTTAAGTATTTTATATAACTCTTCTTGAATATGAATATCTAAATTTGTTAATGGCTCATCTAAAATTAATAATTTAGGATCATTAGCAAGTGCCCTGGCAATAAAAACTCTTTGTTTTTCACCGCCGGATAATTCATTAAGCTTTTTATCTTTCAAATGCCATATTGCTAAAAGTTTAAGTACTTTTTCAACTGCTTTTTTATCGTCCTTATTATAATGTTTGAAAAGTTGATTATTAATTCTACTTAATAAAACTATTTCATAAGCAGTTATGGGAAAATCAAAATCAATATTTTTAAATTGAGAGAGATAACCTAATTCTTTTCTGGCTTTTTTAGGTGATTTACCTAGAATTAAAACTTTTCCTTTTTTAGGTTCCAACAATCCTAGCATGATTTTAAGTAAGGTTGTTTTACCACCTCCGTTTGGTCCGATAATACCTAAAAAATCATCCTCATAAATTTTAAGATTAATATCATGAAGAAAATCTTCATTATTATAACTAAATGAAATATTCTCTAAAGTAATTATTGTTTTTCTATTCATATTTATTTATTTTTCAAACTATTATTAATAGCAAAAGCTACTTTCTTTAAATTATTAATATAATCTAGAGAAAGCGGATCTATTGAAACAATTATACCATCTATTTCCTCAGCCATTGATTGAGCTATTTTTTTAGTATTTTGAGCCTGAACAAAAATTACTTTAATTTTTTCTTTTTTAGCAATATCTATCAGTTTTTTCAACTGTTTTATTGTTGGTTCTTTGCCATCTTCTTCTATGGCTATTTGTTGCAAGCCAAATTCATCTGCCAAATAGCCCCAGGCAGGATGAAAAACCATAAATCGATCTGTTTTTAATTTTTGAAATTCTTTTTTTATTTCCTCATGTAAATTATCTAATTGCTTTTTAAAATTTTTAGCATTTTTTTGATAAAAAGACGAGTTAGCGGGATCTTCTTTCGAAAGAGTTTTTTCAATAACCTCTATTTGCTTTTTTACCTGCATTGGTGATAACCAAATATGAGGGTCAACTCCTTCGTGATTATGATTCTCAGCCCTTTCTTCATGAGCAAATTTCACATTTTCTTCTTCACGTTTAGCTTCACTAAAATACCTAAGTTTAACATTTCTAGAAGTATCTACTATTTTCAAATCAGGGTTAAGATCGATAAATTTATTTCTATTAGATTTTTCAAAAGGTAAATAACCATTTAAAAAATAAATATTGGCTCGTTCCACAGCTACTAAATCACTTGGTTTTAAATCGTAAGTATGAGGGCTACCTCCAGGAGGAACAAGTTCTTTTACATCTACCAAACTACCCCCAACCGCCTTAATAAATGCTTTTTGAGGTAAAATAGTCACTATAATCTGTAATTTTTTATTATTTTCGGAAAGATTTTTATTATCTAAAAAAAATAAATAGGAAATTAATGCCAAAATACCAATTAGCCCTAAAATAGTAATAATAAAAATGATTAATTTTTTCATAGCTAAATAATATTATATCAGTCTCTGATCCCTATACATAATCATTAATTAGGTATAAGATAATTTTTATCATGACCTTTATTGATGAACAAAAAATTCAAAACACAATTGAAACTACTGCTGTTCCTAAATCTAACACTGTCAAAGAAATCCTAAATAAAGCGCTTAATTTAAAAGGTTTAGATTTTCAAGAAATTGCGCAGTTATTAAAAATAGAAAATGAAACAGATCTGCAAGCTTTATTTAATACTGCATATCAAGTAAAAAATCTCATCTACGGTAACAGGGTTGTATTTTTTGCTCCGCTCTATATTTCTAATCTATGTAAAAATAACTGCCTTTATTGCGCATTTAGAAGCAATAACAAAGTCCCAAGAAAAGCGCTTAGTATGGCAGAAATTACTAAAGAAACCCAAGCCCTATTAAAAGACGGTCATAAAAGAGTGCTATTAGTTGCCGGAGAATCATATCCTGAACAAGAAGGTCTAGATTATGTTATTCAAGGGGTAAAAGCTGTTTATGACGCCCGTTATAAAAACCATAACATAAGAAGAGTAAATGTAAATATTGCTCCTCTGGAAATTGAAGATTTCAAAAAATTAAAATCCGCTAATATTGGTACATATCAACTTTTTCAAGAAACTTATCACCCTGCAACTTATACCAAAATGCACCCTTCCGGACCAAAATCAGATTATTTATACCGATTAGAAACTATGGATAGAGCATTAAAAAGCGGTATTGATGATATTGGGATTGGCTTATTATTTGGATTATACGATTATCAATTTGAAGTACTTGCTTTAATTAGTCACATAAAACATTTAGAGAAAGAATTTGGTTTAGGACCGCACACAATTTCCGTACCAAGAATTGAACCTGCTACGGGAACTGATATTCCGGAAACTAGCATTTATAAAGTAAATGATACTAATTTCAAAAAAATCGTGGCTATTTTACGTTTAGCAGTGCCCTATACCGGAATTATTTTATCTACCAGAGAATATCCGCAAATTAGAAGAGATTTACTATCGCTTGGGGTTTCACAAATTAGTGCTGGCTCAAAAACTAACCCAGGCGGATACGATGCCAAAGAAAATGCTACAGAACAATTTTCCTTAGGTGATACCAGAAGTCTTGATGAAGTAATTGCAGATTTACTGCAAATGGATTTTATCCCTTCTTTTTGTACAGCCTGCTATCGTTTAGGCAGAACCGGTTTAGATTTTATGGAATACGCTAAACCAGGTGATATAAAGAAAAAGTGCGAACCAAATGCTATTTTAACTTTTGCCGAATATCTGCAAGATTTTGCTTCACCTGAAGTTGCTACTTTAGGTAAAACTAAAATTAAAGAGTATTTAGATCAAGCTGAACCAAAAATAAAAAGCTTTTTAGAAACTTCTTTAAATAAAATTTATTTAGGCAAAAGAGATTTATTTATATAGGTTATAGAAAAATTATTATATCTCTTCTATAATTGGTTTAATGAACACTATTAATTTAGAAAAATTGATTATTTTTTCTTATCCTCTTATAATTTTTGTAATAACTGTTTTTGTTGGCATTATCATTAGTAAATTTATTTTAGATTTTTTGCTGTTTATAAGTAAAAAAACTTCTCACAAATTTGATGATATTATTATAATATCCGCAAAAAAACCAACCTATTTATTAATCGTTATTTTGGGTTTATATTTAGCCAATAATCTTTCTAATTTACCGCATAAATATACTTCTATTATTGATAAAGTTATTCTTATCGGCATTATTTTTATAACGACCTTTTTTATTTCTAATCTTGTAACAGCTCTAATTAAATCATATTCAACTAAGATTAAAATTAATTTACCTGCAACAACTTTAACTCAAAATATTATGCGGATAATTATTTTTTCTCTTGGTTTTTTAATTATTTTTAACACTTTAGGAGTTTCTATCACTCCTATACTTGCGACCTTAGGTGTGAGCAGTTTAGCCGTAGCTCTTGCTTTACAAGATACTTTATCTAATTTATTCTCCGGCTTTAATTTAACCATAGCAAAACAAATTAAAGTAGGTAATTACATTAAATTAGATACCGGTGAAGAAGGTTATGTAGAAGATATTAATTGGCGTACTACTAAATTACGTATGCTAGCCAATAATATAATTCTTATTCCTAACGACAAATTAGCAAAAGCAATTATTACTAATTATTATTCACCAGATAAAGAAATGGCGGTTCTAGTTCAATTAGGAGTGCACTATAATAGTGATTTAACCAAAGTCGAAAAAATAACTTCTGAAGTTGGTAAAGAAATCATGCTAAAAACTCCTGGCGGGGTTACAGATTTTGAACCATTCATTAGGTATAATAGTTTTGGAGATTATGCTATTAATCTAACAGTAATTCTTAGAGCAAAGGAATTTGTTGATCAACACATTATTAAACATGAATTTATCAAAGCTTTACACCAACGCTACAAAAAAGAAAATATTGTAATTCCGTATCCAATAACTGCTTTAAATTCATCACAAGAAAAATAATATTCACGTTTTTGTCAACTAAAACGTGAATAAGCAATAAAAAACAGGGGTTTTTCACGGTTATAGTTTTTTGTATACATTGAATTATATTTTTAGTACAATAAAAATCAATGAATACCGCAAAAAAAATCTTTATCAGTACCGGTGAAATTTCCGGTGATTTACATGCTTCTAAACTTGTACAAGCTTTAAAAAAACTTAATCCAAACTTAATTTTTTATGGGATAGGTCATGAAAAATTAAAAGCAGAAGGCGTAAACCTAATTGATGATTTAACTACCGCTTCAACCATTGGCATACTTGAACCTATCTTACATTTGCCCAAAATTATTAGCAGTTTAAATAAAGCTAAAAAATTTATTAAAGAGGAAAAACCAGATCTTGTTATTACCGTAGATTACCAGGGTTTTCATTTACTTCTGCTTAAAGCTATTCGGGAATTAAATATTCCGGCAGTTTATTATATTGCACCGCAAGAATGGCAATGGGGTACCAAAAAAGGCGGTCAAAAAGTAGTTGATGTTACAGATTTAATATTAGCTATTTACCCTGAAGAAGCAAAATTCTACCAAGAATTAGGAGCAAAAACTACTTATATTGGGCATCCGCTTTTAGATATTGTAAAAGAGGATATAACTAAAGAAGAGTTTTACCATCAATTAAATATACCTAAAAATAAAAAAATTATTAGTATTTTTCCCGGTTCAAGAGCACAAGAATTAAAATTAACCTTTCCCATTCTTTTATCTGCCGCAAAAGAACTAAAACATAAATATTCCGATTTAGCAGTAATAGTTTCTATAGCTTCTCCTAAATTTGCCGAACAAATTAAAAATACGACTAAAAAAGTTCTATCAGATGCCTATTTTTATCAAGGTAATAGTTACAATTTAATTAATAGTACTTATTTTAGCTTAAGTACCTCTGGGACTATAACTTTAGAACATGCATTACTTGGCACACCAGCGATTGTAGGTTATAAATTTGGAAAATTTTCAGCTTTAATTATCAGGCTATTTTTTGAAAAAGCACTTAAAGAAAAAGTGAAATTTTTAGCTTTACCAAGTATAATTTTAAAGGAAAAAGTATTACCTGAATTTCTACAGGAAGAATTTACAATTAAAAATGTTTTGGCTTCTGCTGAATTGTTATTAAATGATCAAAACGAATATAATTTAATTAAAGCTAATTTGTTAAAAGTAAGGCAGTATTTAGGAAAAGAAGGCGTGATTGATCGCGCGGGAACAGCAATAATTGATTTACTTAAGGTTGATTCAAAAGAAAATAATCCCGAAATAAAAAACAGACATTTTACTACAGCCTCAAAAAAGAAAATTAAACAAATACCCTACAATAAGTATACCAATTCCTACTAAAGAAAAGAAAATTACCAAAAGCTTGATTTTTAAAGCACTTTTAAGAATTAAAGCCTCTGGCAAAGAAAGACCGCTTATTGCCATCAGTAAAGCTAAAGAAGTACCAAGCGGCACACCTTGTTGAGTAATGGAAAAAATTAATGGGGCAACCGTAGAACATCCAGCGTAGATAGGAATACCGATCAGAACAGCTATCGGAACAGACCAGATAGATGTACCCCCGGAAATGGTGTAAATAATATTTTCCGGCACATAATTATGAATTAAAGCACCCAGCGTAACACCAATAAAAATATAGATATATATAGAACTTAATAAAGCTTTTACTTCTTTTACTACAAACGACAACCTATCTTTAAAAGCATGAAATGAACGTTTAACAGCTTCTAAATTTGCATCTTTACTATTACAAGTAGGTGAAAATTTATCTTGAATTTGATTTTCTAATTTCAATTTTGAAATAATGAGACCACTGAATATACCTACAAACATCCCTGCAATTACATAAGCAACCGTAATTTTTAAACCATAATAACTAAACATAAGCACTATTAACACCTCATTAACTAGCGGAGAAGTTACTAAAAAAGCAAATGCTGGTCCTAATGGCACACCCGCCTTCACCAGTCCCATAAAAATGGGGATACTGGAACAAGAACAAAAAGGGGTGATTACCCCAAATAAACTAGCGGCAAAATAATTTAATCCTAAAAAGTTTTTTTTCATTACTTTTACTAATTTATCTTCAGGAATATAAGTTTTGATAAAGGAAATTACCCCCATAATCAAACTCACCATAAAGATGAGTTTAAAGAAGTCGTAAAAAATAAATTCAAATACTTTGACCCCTGGGGTGGCAGGGTCTAATTGCATAAGGTTATAGAATAAGTATTTTACAAGATCATTCCACATTTTATTTTATATGTATACCCATGGGGCTTCGCCCCATGGGTATACGAGAGAGAATTGTTTTCTAAGGGGGCAAGCCCCCTTAAACCCTGTTTTTGCCCTGCCGGTCGGGCTTTAAAGCTTCGCCTTAAAAATCCAGGGGCTTCGCCCCTTGAACCCCTTTAGGGAATACGAAAAATTGGAAAAGTTCTTCTTACCAATTTTACTGCTTTTTTATCCAAGGTTTTGGTAAAAAGACCTTCCTTTGAACCAGCTGATAAAATTGTTTTTCCTTGCGGGTCAATAATAACCGAATTCCCTGAATATGTAAATTTCGGATCTTCCCCTATACGATTAACACCAACAACATAACATTGATTTTCAATTGCTCTAGCTTTTAAAAGAGTTAGCCAATGTTCTTTTCTTGCTTCAGGCCAGCTGGCAATTACAATAAATAAATCAGTTTTTATGCCTTTTGACCAAAAAATTGTAGGGTACCTCAAATCAAAACAAATTACAGGGGTAATTCTAAAATCCTTTAATTTGAAAGTTTTCATCCTTTTTCCAGGTTCGTAAAAATGATGCTCTTTAGCAAAATAGAATAAATTGATCTTGGCATATTCACAAATAATACGACCATTTTTATTCATGATGAAAAGTTTATTTTGGTTATCTTGAACCCCACCAAAACAAATAATAAGCCGGTATTTTTGAGAAAGATTTTTGAAAAAAGCAAAATCAGATTCATCAAGAGTAGTTCTACTTAAATCTTGAGAAAAACCGGATAAAGTCATTTCTGGTAAAATAAGTAGATCCATTTTTTTATATGATTTTTCTAATAAAGCCAAAATTTTTATTTTGTTTTCTTCTTTATTTTCCCAGCTAGGGTTATATTGCAAAAAGCCGATTTTCATAGTTTATTTAAGATTTTTTTTAAAATAAAACGATTTTTTTTAAAAAAAGTTGAAATCTTGTTAATTTCTTCAATATCTTTTATCTTAACATGGAAATTTAATTCTTTAAGCTCTAAATTTTTATCATACCCAAATTTTATTTGAGATGGAATTTCCAGGTTTTTTTCAAGAGCTTTAATTTTATCGTGAACTTTTTTTAGCGAAGGATATTTTAATTCCCATAAATAAGTTCGTAAACTAGAAATTTTTTCTTGCGTGGTTAATTCGGAGTTTAAAATTCTTTGCATTTCTGGCTGATTTATAAGTTCAGCCAGAGATTGTTTTTTTCTTCTTAAAATAATGTTTAAGCTATCTGCCAATTCTAAAATTAGAGATGCACTTAAGTTTAATTCTTTATGCCAGTTTAATATTTGGTCTAAAATTATTTTTGGGTAACTTAAAAGTAAAGAGCATTGTTTAAGCGAGAAATTTTTAGCTTCGAATAAGTTGAGTAATTCATCTTTGCAGTTGCTAATTTTAAGCATGCTTTGAAAAATATTGGAGTTTTGATCAAACCCAAGTTGCAATATAAATTCACCATAAATACGGGAATTTTTTATTTTTTTTGATTTTAAAAATTTTATGAAACGAATTTTTCGTATGAGCGGGATATTTTTAATATCGTCTGAAATTTTTGCGGTGAAGAAAAAATCTGCAATATATTTATTCAATCAAAGCTCCTAAAAAAAATAATAGGTTACCATGTAATTTTGCAATGTCAATACAAAATCACATGGTTAAAAACTCTTAAAACACGGATTTACTTCTTTTTGGTGTTTTAAAACATCGCATCTCGCTAAAGAATAATTATGTCCTGGGTTAATTATAGTTTCATCTGGTAAAGAAGCAATTTTTTGAAAAGAATTTACTAAATCGTTTTTGCTACCACCGGGTAAGTCCCATCTGCCGCAACCATCTAAAAACATAGTATCCCCAGTAAAAAGGTTTTGCTGGATTTTAAAACATTGTCCACCAGGTGAATGTCCGGGTGTATGAATACACTTAATGTCTAGACCTGCGATATTTAAGGTTTCATTGTCATCGGTAAAAGTTAAGTTGCAATTGGGTTGTAATTCTTTTGGTTCGAATTTAGAAATATATACCGGACAGCTAAATTTTTTTTGTAATTCCGGTACCAAAGTAACATGGTCAAAATGGCCATGCGTTAGCAGTATGGCAACTAGTTTATTATTTCCAATTTCTTGATTAACGTTATTTATGTCCCAGCCAGGGTCAATGATAATTACGTTATCTTCAAAATAAAGAAAATAAACGTAATTTTGCATAGGACCGAATTCTTTTTGTTTTATTTTCAGGTTCATTTTAGATTAATCAAAAAATTTTAAACTTTGAGAAGAAAGTTTAAGAAATCGTTTTATTTTTTCCATATTTGGTCTAAATTTGGAGTTTTTAATTCCAAAATCAAGTTATTTTTATAATAAAGGATTTAAACTGAGAATGCAATTATTAAATAGCAATTGTTAATATTTTAATTCTTAGTTACAATTAATTTTGAGGGAAAGATGGATTATAAAAATAAAAAAGAGCTTTATCAAAAAATAAAAAGATTACTAGTAAAAAAGGTAGATCCTAAAACAATTTTTATTTTTGGTTCTTATGCTAATAATACAGAAACAGAAAATAGTGATATTGATATTCTAATCGAAAAAGAAACTACTGAACCTTTATATAAAAGAGCTGTCGGTATTCGGAGTTTATTAAAAGAAATTGATTCTCCTATAGACTTACTCATCTATTCACCAAATGAAATTAGTCAAAAATTGAAAAATAAATATTCAATAGTGTATCAAGCTATTCATAAAGGTATTAAAATTTATGGAAAATGATTAGATATTATTAAAAAAAGCGGAAAATAATTACAAAACTGTTCAGAATTTATTAAATAATGAAGATTCACCCACAGATGTTATTGCTTTTCATATTCAACAAATGATAGAAAAGTTGTTAAAATGTTTATTAATTAAAAATAATATTGAATACAAATTTACTCATGATTTGTATTATTTAATAATTAAAGCAAGTCAAAAATATCCTGAATTAAATCAATATGATGAATTAATGGAAAGACTTTCGCCACATGCCGTTTTAAGTAGATATGAAGAAGGTTATGAGATTGAAATTGAAGAAATTAAGGAAATGATTGCAGAAGCTGAAAAGTTACGTGTAGTTATTTTAAACTTGCTAAAAGCTTCTAATTAATACTTCCATTCAACACAAATAAAGCTTTCTCCGCTAAAAAATTCGAACAAAAATTCGGAATTAATTTAGTTAAAAATTCGCTTTTATAAAGAGGTATTTCTTTAATAATCTTAATTTTTTGTTCTTTGCAAAGAATCTTAAAATTTTTAATATTAATAAACCGGATATTAGGGGTGTCAAACCACTGAAAAGGTAATTCTTTGGTTATAGGAATATTGCCAAACAGAATCTGCAAACGAATTGTCCAATAAGAAAAATTGGGGAAAGTAATAATTACCTTTTTTCCAACCCTCAGCATTTCTTTCATTACCAAAATCGGATTTTTCATTTCCTGAATGGTTTGGCTTAAGATTACATAGTCAAAAGACTGATCTTGATACTCTGGTAAGCCTTGGTTTAAATCACTCTGTACCACGGAAATGTTTTTTCTAATACACTCTAAAATATTTTTGGGGTTAATATCTGAACCATAGCCTTTAACATTTTTAGCCTTAATTAAGGTTTCCAAAAGAGAGCCATCTCCACAGCCAAGATCAAGAACCCTGCTATCAGGTTTAATAAAACCAATAATTTGAGATACATATTGTTTGGTCATTTTTTTTAAGTATACCATGGAGCAAAGCTCCATGGTATACAAAAAAACGAAAAATACCTATGTTTCTTAATATTAATTTGGTGGAAATAAATATCAGAAGGTCAATAATCATGAGTTCAGGAGATCCAATTAGTGGAGCAAGCGCAAGTGTTAGCGTTGTATTAAAACCGGAAGTTGGACCAAGTACTCCCAGGGGACAAAAAGAGTTACAGGTCAGATCTGGTGGTCTACCTATCCATTTACCAATTCCTCCCATCACATCAATTAAATTAAAAACAGGAAAACCACCGGAATTAGCAAGAAAGCAAGCTCAGCAAATAGCCTATTTAAATCAAACAATTGGTGTTCATCCTACCGATCAACCCATTGTTAAAAGAGTAACTGAATTAACAAATGAAGCTTTAAAATCATATAAATTACCTGCAGAAAACTATGAAATAATTGTTCTTGATAGCGATGAAATAAATGCTAGTTTTGACCCTAATTTTTTAATAATCGAAATAAACTGGGGGTTAATAGAATTTTTAGAAAGACATAATTTACTTAATTCAGATACGCTTAAATTTCTCATTGGTCATGAAATTGGGCATGCTTTAATAAGAGCACAACAGCAAAAACCAGGTAATGAAGAAACTTTTCTTGAAAGAATTCCATCACCGCCTTTGGTTGAAGAATATAAAGCGGATGAATATGGATTATTTGCATTAGAAAATGGACCAAAACCATATAACCCTATTGCAGGCATGAAACTTTTTGAAGCTATGCGCTCAGAAATTGGAGAAAACGAACATATTAGTTTAGATCATCCTCATACTGAAAGAAGAGAAACTGCTTTATATCAAAAAATCATTACTGATTATTGGCATGGTTTACATCAAGGTTTTTCAATAATTCCAGAAACTGAAATACAAATACCACGAACCCATGCACAAACATTTACAACTGTTTTATACCAAGATTTATCTTGGACAGCTTTAATGGCAAATATAGCTGAAGCAAGAACCTCCCAAGATTTTATGAAACTACAATATTTAATTAATATTTTGTTTTGCTATGATCATTCTTGGCAAACGCTTAATGAATTAGCAAAAAAAGAAGAATTTTCTGAAGTAGTTTTAACAAGTAAGTTTTCTTACGAACCTGAAGATATTGAAACCCTACACATAGATAATCCGAGTAATATGTCAGAATACGTGGGTTTTTTTGATAATGCCATTTATGAAACTTATTTTGAAGGTAAATTTGCTATTTTTTATTTTGAAAAAAGAAGGATTGATATTTTACCAACTGAATTTGATGAACTAAAACAAGAACTAATTTCAAAAGGTTATTTAACCACTGATCTAGAAATTACAGAAAAATTTAATCCGAAAAATGATCAGCTTTTTCAAGATTTAGACCCTAAATTTAATAAATTCAAAGATAAATTAAAAATTGTATTAGAAGATTCTTTGAAAGCTAAAGAGATTAACGATAGTCTTGCTGAAAGATTTATAAAAGAACAGCATTTTGAAGGTGAATTAGAAAATTTCATATCTAAATTAACTCCTACAGTATTAGAACGATTAAAACAAATGGCTCATGAATTGCATATAGATATTGCAACAGAAATACAGAAAAACCCAAAAATATTCCTAAAAAGATTTTCCATAAATTTTTTCTCGAAAGTAGCAAGGTACGCTCTTTTAAAAAATCCATATGAATTAAACCCTTTAGTTCAAGAGTTCAATCCAAAAGAATCTTGGCAAAGTGAATACAGTAAATTTTTGGTACAAAAAAAAACAAACTTTATCAAACAGCATGAACCTCTATTCGAAGCTTTAGAAACAAATATTAGACGAGTTTTTTCAGAAGAATTAAATACACTTACTCCGCATGATCAAGATCTTTTGATAAATCAAGTATTATTAGTAGGCGTAAGAGGGTTTAAATTTGCTCAATTTTCTTATTTATTAGAATGGGAAAACCCAGAAAAAGTATTACCTATTATAGTTAAATTTTGTATTGCTTATAAAAATCCTAATCTAACAACTAAAAAAGAAACCTGGGCTAAAGAAATTTTTGATTTTGAAACTAGCATAACTTTTGGAAGTGCTTCACCGAGAACTAAAGAAGTAACAAGATTGATGGGCGATTTATGGGGTAGTACTACTAGTAATATGCAATATAGGTTATTTAACTTAATTCTTCATAATCTTATTGATAAATTAAGAAGCATAGAATCTTCAAAGCCACCTAAAGAAGTAATTAGAAAAATTTTAATCTATTTTCAAATAATACCCAGAGAATTCACAGAAATAAGAGAAAAACTTAGAGATTTAGCAATGTCATTATTGTTTAAAATTGAAGGGAATGAATTTGATTTAATTCTTGAAAACCCGGAAATATTTAGCTTAAAAAGTGATACTGACCTGGAAAGCTATTTCAGAAGAAAAGTTGAAGAAATTTCTTCAGCTAAGGATTTGTCTGATTTAATAATAAAATTTTTAGCTAAAAAAAAATCAATTAAAAAAACCGAATTATTATCAATTTTTTTTAAACATTACGTTAACTTAACAGAACCTAGAAAAGCTTTTGAATTTTTATTGCAAATTGCTCCCAAATATAATTTATCTTTACATGAGATTAATGCTATAGCTACATCAATATTTTTGTCCCTAACTGCTGAAGATAGATTAGTATATAAGGCAGAGTTAGTAAAAAATTCTTATTACAAAAGTTTAAAAATTAAACCGTGGGAACAGAATTTTCACTTACCTTCTGTTTTTATTCATAAAATAGACTTGAATTTAGAAAATAAATATGACGAAATTTTAAGATGCTTTGAACAGGGATTAATTCCTAATGGATATATATTGCAAACATCAAGTAATCCTTTTTCTTTTGAAGAAAAACAAAGAATACTCACATGTTTTACGGAAAATAAAACAAAATTTGTAGAAAATTTTTCTGAAGAAGCTTTTCAGGAAATGCAAATATTTCTTATTTTTCAGTTTTCTGAACCTTTACAAAAATGGGATGATTATTGGAAAAAATTAGATCAAGAAAAACTATGGCCTGGTAGATATGATAATTTACATGAACCGGAAAAAATTAAATTAGAAGAATTAGCGGAAATATTACGACTTCTGGAAAAAATAAATATACCAATAGATTTTTTAGATAAATACATAAAAAAACAAGTTTTTGAATTTCAAAAAGAAAATTTTGATTTTGCTTCTTTAAGGGAAGAAGATTATAAAAATATTTTTAGATTATTTGCTTTACTTTCTGAACCCAAAAAAGAAACCATATTAAAATTTGATACTTTTAATACTTTTTTAGATCCCGAAAAGCAAAGAACGTATCAAGCTAATAAAGCAAGTTATCTACCTTTAAGATTTATTGGTAAAGAAAAAGGATTAAATTCAAATAAAAGGGTCTTAGAAGCATATTTAAGATTTAAAGGGATAAATTTTGAGATGGAATCTCCTCTACCCTTAGAAGAAAAATTACAAATTTTGAATTTAGCTTTTCCGCATTTTTCCATATATCGGGATGAATTAATTTTGCAACTACTTAGTTTTGACCCTTTAAGAGAGCCTTTAAATATTGACCGGCTAGCAATTTTAGAAAAAACTTTACCTTATTTAAGTAACAGAGAATTTAAAGATTTAATAGCCCATAAAATGTTCTTGTTTAGGATTGAATTAACAAAAACCAGGATTGATTCCGGAGATACAAGTAATTTTGGTTGGCCGTATTTAGTTATAAATAATTATCAAGAATTAAAAATGTTGATCAGTAAGTATTTTCAACCTGATTCTGCCATCGGAAAAAATTTATTAAAAAAACTTGCTCAAAAAATTCCGGTTTCTATAAGAGAATTATCTGAAGAAAAATCTGGTATAGATTTAGAAAGTTTAAGTAAAGAAAAACAAATGCAACATTGGGGTTTAGAACTATTAGGAGATCATTTAAAAGCTCAAAGTTTTGAAAACAAATCAATATTTTTTAAATGGTTGATGGGTTTTACTGCTGTTAAACCTCCGATAACTGAGTATTTCGAGTTTGTTTATCAATCAAACTTAGATGATTTACCAATAATGTTATCTTTAATGACTCCGGCAAAAAGATATTTATTTTTAACCTCATTGTTTTTAGGTGACGGTGGATTATTTCAAAGTAAAGATGAGTTCAAACAATTATTAAGAGATATATTTCAAAAAGTAAATAACGGAATTCCGGTTTCAGAAGATGATATTTTATGGATAATATTTCAAGAAATATTTGAACAAAGCCCAGATTTAAAGAAATTTGATTTAATTAATGGAATATTTGAACATTTTCTAGATCTGCCAGTAGGGTTAAGCCCAGAAAATTCAAGAAATTTGTTAATTAAGAATGTGCTCACTAATTTTGGAGTTGTGGGAGTAAAATTTGGGCAAATATTATCTAAACAAGGGGTTATTAGAGATGAAGCTTTAAAAAGAACTTTAGAAGAGTTATCTGATAGAGTTCCGCCGCTAGATAAAAGATATGCTTTAGCCGCAATTGAAAAAAATCATAGTTTGGCTGAATTAGAAGAACAAATAGTTAGTATAGACGATTTATTAGGAAGTGCATCCGTAAAACAAGGGTATGTAATAAATTTTAAAGATGGTAGTAAAGCAGTATTAAAATTTATCAAACCGCAAGCGCGGTATGATGTTGCAGAAAACATGAAGGTATTAAGAAGGATCTTAAATAGTCCAAAGATTAAAGAAAAATATCATATGCCACCAACGTTATTAGATGAAATAGATAGAGCCGTTCACGAAGAAATAGATATGGAACATGAAATTGAGAATCAACGAGATTTAGCTGAATATAACCATCAACAAAAATTTGATGATCCGAAAAAGACAAAAATAGAAGGTTGGAGTTTAGTAATACCAAGAGTAAGAACAGGATTTCAAGGTGAAGCCTATTTTGCAGATGACTATTGCCAGGGAGAAGCATTAAGCAGAGATTTTATAGAACATGATCAGGAAATGATGAAATCAATCTCCAAGGTAATATTAAAAGTAATTTTTGATCAAATTTTTAACCATGGATTATATCATGCTGATTTACACGGTGGTAATTTTTTAGTTAATCCGAAAGAGAAAAAGGTATTTTTATTAGATTTTGGCAATTGTCGGCAAATGTCAGAGGAAAATCGAAAATTATTAATAAGGTTTGCCAGGAGTTTTGATAAGTCGCCAGAAAAGAAATTGAAAATCATTACTCAAATGACGCAAGCAGGCAGTGGATTTCCGGCTTTGCTTCAAGAACAAGTTAAGAAAATCCTTGGAAATACAAAAACCAAATTTGATGAACAGTTACGGCAGATACAAGAATTAATCCACAAGGAAAATATTGATTTTAAACCGGATTTTGAAATTCTTTTAAAAGTTTTTGATACCATGCAGTATATAATGGCACAACTAAGTCCGGGTGAGATTACAGAGACAATAAAAAGTATTTCTAGTGCAAGTTGGCTATTGGCTTAAATATTTTTAAATTATTTCGCTTCATCAATTAATCTGATTAATTCTTCTCTGGTTGAAGTTTCAACTGGTCTTAATAATGAAGCATGTAAAGTACCGTCTTCTTTGGAACCATCAAAAAGGACTAAAGGAGATCTAGAATTAGGCGCTCCTCTATAACGTAGCTGATAATCTACATCTTCGCCTAAAATATAACTACTTGAACAAAAATAACTGGTTATATTTGCTTTAGCATCTCGTGCTATTAAAAAAGGAGTAGAAACAGGTCTATAAAAATTTTGGCGATGTATTAAACACTTAATATGAATATGAGGATATTCCTTAGCGATTTTTCTTACCGCTTTTATCAATGATTTATAAGCAGCGCCACTAATAAATGTTTCACAAATACCAATGGTTTTTATGTGACTATCTTCATTAAATATTCTTCTCATTGTTTTTATAAGCATATCAATTTGAAAATTTCTTTGAAAATTATTAGATAAGTCAGGATTTTTTTGAATTTTAAAATTATATCTAATATTAGGATTTTTATATAAAATTTGATCTGCCACAAAACCTCCTCCACGTTCTAAACTAAAAATAGCTTGGCAATCTTTGGCATATTTTCTTAACCTTTGCATGACTTTTCTATTTTCACATAAAAAAGGAGTATATATATAACCTTTTTGTTGAATATATTGACTATCCAATACATGAAATCTAAGATCTCTAAAAGTTTTTCTAAGTATTGGTTCAATATTTTTATTTTTAAGATCATAAAATAAAGATGGTATATTTATGGTGTTTTGTTGAAGTATTTTACCCCTTATTTGCCATTTACTTTGACGTGGGTCATGCCTATCAAGAACCCTTTTTTCAGGAAAGGTAGCTTCATAATACCAAGCAGGCTGAGGTTTAGGTCCTTCAGGCTCTAAACTTGGAAGAGGTAAAGGTGTAATAGCTACTTTTTGGGGAGGTCTGCCCAAAAAATCAGTACTGCCAAGGGTCCTGGCCCTTTCAGCTTCTTTATAAGCTGTATGTCTTAAATATATTCCAAGGTAAGTAGTTTTTTCTTTCCTTGAAGTTAATCTAGGTTTACTTTTTACTGTTTCCATGATTTTACCACTAAATTAGTTTATATCTAATAAGTCTAAGAGCAACAAAGTCAACAATGTATAAATCTTAGCTTAAAAACCCTTTAATAATGCTTGATAACTCATCATCTGAAATTAAAAACGAATCATGTCCATGTTCAGCATTACTTTCAAAATAAGACACTTCTTTATTAAGTTTTAAAAGAGCGTTTACAATTTTTTTACTTTCTTTTGGCGGGTAAAGCCAGTCAGATTTAAAAGCAACTATTAAAAATTTAGCATCAACAAATTTAAAAGCTTTTTCTAAAGAACCGTATTTTTTTTCCAAATCAAAATAATCAATAGCTTTAGTAATATATAAATAAGAATTAGCATCAAACCTGTTCACAAATTTATTGCCTTGGTGTTTCAAATAACTTTCAATTTGAAATTCCGTAGCAAAATTATAACCATAATCATCCTTTTCTTGCAATCTGCGACCAAATTTTAGAGCTAATTTTTCATTAGATAAATAAGTGATATGACCGATCATTCTGGCTATAGCAAGACCGCTTTCAGGTTGTTTTTTCTGGTCATAATAATTTCCTTCATGCCAATCAGCGGCTTTAATAATAGCGTTTCTACCTACGGCATCAAAAGCCAAAGCCTGTGTAGAAAGTTTATTGGTAGAAGCAATTACTACTGCCGATTTTACTTTTTCAGGAAACAAAATTGACCAAATCATAGCCTGCATACCGCCCATGGAACCGCCAATTACAGCATGAATTTTTTTGATATTCAGATGTTCTATAAGCAAATTTTGAGCTTTTACCATATCTTCAATAGTTACAACTGGAAATGAAAGCCCATATGGCTTTTGGGTTTCCGGATTTATTGAACTTGGACCGGTGGAGCCTTTACATCCGCCAAGCACGTTTGAACAAATCACAAAAAATTTATTTGTATCAATAGCTTTTTTAGGACCGATATATTCATCCCACCATCCTAAATAATCGGGGGTATCTGCATGTTCAAATGCGGCATGACTATCTCCGGAAAGAGCATGACAAATAAGAATAACGTTAGTTTTACCTTTATTAAGCTCACCGTAAGTTTCATAAGCTAAGGTAATCGGTCCGATTTTTTTGCCGCTTTCTAAAACAAGTTCATTAGGCGGTGTTGCAGTTTCAAAATATTGAGTTTTTACTTTCATTTTCATTAACCTTCAATTTTTATTTGTTTATTATAACGTGATTTTCAAAAATTTTCTTGTTATTTTTTATTTATATGTAGTACAATGTATACATGATTATTTACGAAAAAAGTATTAAAAAGAGTATAAAAAAAGGGCAAGTACCTCAAGAAATAATTACAGGCTTTCATAATGCTTTTTTAGCTCTAGATTTAACTAAAGATTTAAGTTTATTTGATATAAAACAATTAAAAGGTAAATTTAATCATATATATTACAGGTTAAGAAAAGGAAAATACAGAGCAATATTTTATGTGGAAAAGAATAATTTTTTTATAATTAATATTGCTAAAAGAGAGGAGGTTTATAATCAATGGGAGTAACATCAATAAGGTTAAATGCAAAAGACGAAAAAATTTTAAATTTTTTACGAACCTATTTGCACTGTGATATAAGTACTTTATTAAAAAAATCACTTTGGGCTTTATATGAAGATATAAAAGACAAAGAAGTAATAAAAGATTTTGAAAAAAAAGAAACAGAGAATAAAACAAAATTTGTAGAAATTGAAGATTTACTAAAATAAATATATTATATAACAAATTCATCTTATCAGGAGTTAATTTATGAACAATTACTTTTTAGGTCGTTTAATTACCGCAATGGTAACTCCTTTTAAGGAAAATGATGCGCTAGATTACGAAGAAGCTGTAAGATTAGCAGGTTTTTTAGTAGAAACCGGTTCAGACAGTATTTTATTAACCGGTACTACTGGGGAATCGCCTACTCTAACTCACGAAGAAGAATTTACTTTGTTTAAAGAAGTAGGCCAGGCATTGAAAGGGTCTGCTAAAATAATGGCAGGTACCGGTTCAAATTCTACCAGAACAGCGATAAAATCTACCCAAGAAGCAGAAAAAATCGGAGTTGATGCTATTTTATCAGTAGTTCCTTATTATAACCGACCAAGCCAAGAAGGTTTATATCAACATTTTAAAGCTATTGCGGAAAATACAAATTTACCCATTATTTTATATAATATTCCTAGTAGAACTGGCAGAAATTTGGAACCAGAAACAGTGACGAGATTGAGTGAAATCAAAAATATTATTGGTATAAAAGAAGCCGCTGGTTCGGTTGAGCAAATGGCAAAAATCAAAAGCTTAACACCGCAAGATTTTGTAATTTATTCCGGCGATGATGCTCTAACCCTTGATTTTATGGAACAAGGTGCTTACGGAGTAATTTCTGTGGCTAGTCATTGCGTTGGTAAGCAAATTAAAACCATGATGGAAGAATTTGCTAACGGCAACAAAATTATTGCCAGAAAAATAGAAAAAGAGTTAAAATCAATATTTGAAATTCTATTTATTACTACTAATCCGACACCGGTAAAAGCCGCCTTAAATATGATGGGCTTTAACGTAGGCATTCCAAGATTACCGTTAATAGAAGCTTCAAAAGAAGAAAAAGAACAAATTTTTAATGTTTTGAAAAATTTAAGTTTAGTAGGGGCGAACGACCGTTCGCCCCTACAAAAAAAACCTTCGGGGATTTAAAGGGGTAAATTTTTACCCTCACCCCAACCCTCTCCCACGAATGGGGAAGGCGTTTCTTTGAAACGAATCAAAGATCACCCTTAGTGCAAAACAAAGGGGTTAAAGGGGACGAAGTCCCCTAAAAAAAATCAATCTATCGTATCCCCCAGGGTGCTACGCACCCTGGGGGATACAAAAGAGGAGTCAACAATGAAAAAAATTTTAGGAATAAGTTTATTAATCTTACTAATTAGTTCTACCAGTTTTGCCGCGCCATTACTTATGTTACCTTTTCCCACAGTTCAAGAAAAAGTAGGAGTTAATTTTGCTAGTTTTACTATGGAAAATAGTGTTGGACAAGTAGATGCAACAGGCGGATTAATGATTGGTGCAATTATGAAAATGCCTTTACTTGGAAATATTACTTTGCAACCAGAGTTATTATATTCTAAAGAAGGTGGTGTTTTAATTAGAAATTTATTAGGCGGTAATACAAGATCATTAAAATCTCTAGATTTCATTAAATTACCGATTTTAGTAAAATTTGGATTGCCTTTAGGTTTTTCTGTATATGGCGGACCATATGTTTCTTATTTGTTAGAAGCTAAAGAATATAATACCGATACCAGTATTAGTGTTGGAGGCGCAACAACTGCAGTCTCTACTTTTGCAGATATTAAAAGCCAGATGCCAGATTGGGATTTAGGTGTAGTTGCTGGTTTTGATTGGTTTTTCACTGATATTTTTTCTTTAGATGCTAGATATGCTTTAGGTCTTTCTAATTTAAATATCAGTGGGACTAACCGCAGTGCGGTTTTTTCATTATCTTGTGGGTTAAAAATACTTTAGTTTTACAAAAAATCCAAAGAAAAATTTGGAACCAAACTTTGGTAAGGCAACTTATTAATAATAAGTTGCCTTATTTTTTGTGAAGAAATAGGAATTGGTTCTATATTTAGAAAAATAAACTTATCAAATTTCACTAAATTCAAATATTTGTTATAATAATCTTGATAATCCTGCATAGGCACCGTTTTTCTGTTAATTACGATAAAATTAGTTAGTTTTATCACTTCTTGATAATCTTTCCACTGATGTAAAATAAAATAGTTATCTGAACCTATCAGATAAAAAAATTCTGTGTTTGGAAGGGTCTGCTGAAAATATTTCAGTGTTTCTATTGTATATGAAATTTTTGCCTGATCTATTTCTATTAAATTTAAAGAGCAATAAGGTAGTTTTTTAGTTATTTGATCTAGTATTTTTATTCTATTAGGTAATAATTTCGGCTGTTTATCTGTAGTAATAATTTTATTCTCTTTTATTGGCGGTATAAAATTAGGAATAATTACAATAGGAATATCAGGAAATTTCACATGTGCATTTTCCAGCATTGCCAGATGCCCCAGATGAAAAGGGTTGAAAGTTCCACCAAATAATATTAATTTTTTCATAATTTATATATTTATGTATATCCCAAACTAATACGCTTCTTCTCGTTTTAATACAATAAGAATCGTTTTTAACAAAATTTTAAAATCAAAAATTAGCGACCAGTTCTTGATATAATATAAATCGTATTTAACTTTATGATAAGTTCTTTTAGTTAAAAACCCTCTACCGTTAATTTGTGCCCAGCCGGTTAAACCAGGTGGCATTAAATGCCTAAGATTATAATAAGGGATTTCTTTTTCATATTTAGCAGTAAAAAAAGGGCGTTCCGGTCTTGGACCAACAAAACTCATTTCTCCTTTAATAATATTTAATAGTTGAGGTAGTTCATCCAAACTAAATCTACGTAAAAATTTTCCTATAGGTATATATCGATTTTCTATTTCTTTTTCGGTTTGTACTGGTCCGCTCTGTTCTTCCGCATTTGGCATCATAGTCCTAAATTTCCACATTTTAAAAGACTTATTATTTAACCCTATTCTTTCTTGCAGATAAAATATTGGTCCAGAAGAGGAAGTCATTTTTATTAATATAGAAATTAATAGAAATAACCAAGAAAAAAATATTAAACAAAATAAGGCTAAGAAAAAATCAACAACTCTTTTAATCAACAAAATAGTTAAATTAGGTTTTTGTAATTTTCTTATTACCTCAAAATAATTACCATCAAAAATTTCATTATTAAGCATATCACCAAAATGTTCTGATAAATTAGAAATAACCTTTAATTCCAAATTATTTCTTTCTATAAAGCTAATTAAATCATCTAAATAATCTTTATCAAATTTCGTCTCTGCTAAGTAGATAACTTTAATTTTGTATTTTTTAATAATTTCTTGATAATCTGTAATTTTACCTAAAATACGAATTTTTTTTCGTAAATGAAAATGAATTTTTTCGGGTTGAATATCAGTTAAATTTCCAATATATTTAAGCCTAAATGTAGGGTAAAGTAAAATTTTTTCGGCAATATCCTGGGCAACGTCATCAGCGCCAATGATCAAAGTTGCCTTAGCATTTAAACCCTGCGTTAGCGATATTTTCTGTATTTGAAACAAAAAAAAATGATAAAAGCCTAAAATTAAAATACCGAAAAACCAAGCATATAATAAAACGAATTTTGATTCAGGAATATTTGGATAAATAAAAGAAAAAGCCATTAATTCTACAGTACCTAAAGTAACACCTTTAATAATTTGAACAAACTCATCTATTTCCGGCATAACTCCCTTAAATTCACGATATAAACCTAATAAATAAAAAGTGATTAACCAAAAAATAACAATAATTATTAAAATATTAATATATGGTTCTACTTGAGCGTGATGATAAATTTTACCAATATTAATGGAAAAAACATTTTGTAATGCCCACCCTATTTTAAACTTCACGCTATAAGCAAAAATAAAAATAAGCGGAATTAAAACAATGTCTCCACTAACTTTTAAATAAGTAAAAAGATTATTAACTAAGTATTTTTTCATTAAATTTTAAATATTTCAAAAAATGATACCTGGCAAAATTAAAGTTACTCACATAAATTACTTCTATTCATAAATTATAACAATAAATATATATTAAAAAAATAACCGGACACTAGTGAATTGGTTACCTAAAATTTACCAATAAATTTCCATGCAATCTCTTTCAAAAAAAATTCGATTGCAATTAATAAAAAGAGATTAAAAAAACAAAATTATGGCTACATTTCAACCAATTGATGTTAATATTCTTAATAGAGGTTTAATGGAAATGAAATCAAAACCCAACCAGACTGAAAAAAAAACAACTATAACTCAAGATAATACGACAATTACCTTAAGCTCAATTACCGGTAAAATGAGTACAGAAGTAACTCTAAAAAATAATATCATATGGCTTAAACTAGGTAGTTACCATTATAAAATATGGTTAGAAAATGGTTTTGTTAATTTTCAGCGTTATAAAAATATTAATGAACCTACAAAAGCACAAGTTTTCCAATTAATGCCTGAAAAAATGTTTATTATCGGGCAAAAACCTTCTGCAGATAACATTACAAGTATGGGTTATCAAGTTTTTGATCCCGAATTACCAGATCAAGCTATAACACTTAAAATAAGTAAAAAAGGGTTAGATACTTTTTTACAAGTTGAATTATTAGCCGCAAATTTACAAGTTAATCTTAATTGTCAACAAGCTTTTTCCGATAAAGGCGGATGCCCTTTTATTATTCCTACTAAAAAAATTTAATCATTAATGAGTCTGTCGCGAATTTTTCAAAATAGCCATTTTTAAATAGACTCTTAATTTGTTTGCCACTATTTTCTTATGCACCCTTTTAATGAAAAGAAATAGTCAATTCTAATTATTTGAAGTATTATATTAATAATAAATCTCATACCCAGGAGTTACTTAAAAATGCAACTAAAACTAAATAAACTCTGTTTTTTACTTTTTTTTAGTATCTTGTTTTTTACTAATGCTACTCTCGCTAAAAATTATTATGAAATTAATACTGATTATTTAATAGCGCCTTCCGGAGCTAGCAGAACTGGTTTAAGCGGTTTTATTAACCCTGCTTTAACCGTATATGAATATCAACCAGAGTTTAATATTTTATTTCAAGATAGTAATAATAGCCCTTTAAGTTCAAAAGCCATATTTTTAGGCGCGCCTAATATTGGCGGTGCTATTTTCACAGTAGATAATGCAACTATGTATCAAATTTCCGGTGCTCTTGGTGATAAGATTTTTAGTGCAGGATTAGGCTTTGGTTTTAATACTGGTTATAATGTTCCTGTAGAAGATCAAGGGACTTACTTCCTTTTAGGTTTATTATATCGTCCAAATAATTATTTTTCTTTTGGTGCATCAAGTAAAATAAAAACTCAAGGTAATACCCCTGAAGAAATTTTCGACTTAGCTTTTAGACCTTGGGGTAGTGACACATTTACCCTTTTTGGTGATTTTGGACTAGAACCAAATACTAACCTTGATAAAAGTCCTTGGAGTGTTGGTGCTACCTGGCAAATTATCGATGGTTTTAAATTAACAGGGCGTTATTTTCGAGATCACAGTTTTGTAATTGGGGTGGATCTTAGTGCCGGTTATGCAGGTATTAACTACAAAATAAATACTACGGGAAATCAAACCAGAACTTATGGTTTACGAATTGGTAATTATGATAATAGTTTATTTCCTCAATTGCAAACCCGTTATTTAAAAATTGATCTTTCAAAACAAGTGCCATATCGTAATCAAAATTTTTGGGATGACAACCCTACTTTAATACAAATGACAACCGATATCCGCAATGCTAAAAATGATCCTTCGATTAAAGGTATTATTATTAATTATACTTCCTCAGATAGAAACTTTTCGCAAAATCCCTCGATTCTTTGGGAAATAAGAGATGAATTAGCTAATTTTAAAACTTCCAATAAAAAAGTTATTATTTTTGCTGACTATGCTGATATTTATAAATACAATTTAATGTCCGTAGCAGACCAAATAATTTTAGACCCATTAGGGGTAATTAATTTACAAGGCGTAAATTTCAACCGTACTTATTTTAAAGGCAGTTTGGAAAAACTAGGTATTGGTTTCCAAGAATTCAAATTATTCAAATATAAAACAGCTTACGAAACTTTTTCTAATGATAAACTTTCAGAAGCAGATAAAGAGCAATATCAAATTATTATTAACAAACAATACGATCTATTAAAACAAAATATCTGTAAAAGCAGAAACATTTCTAGTACTGATTTTGATAATATTATTAACGAAAGCTTTTTAGTAAAAAGTGCAGAAGCAAAAGAAAAAAAATTAATTGATAAAACAGGCAGATTAGAAGATGTTGAAAAAATAATTTCTGAAGAAATCGAACAAAAACCGGTTGTTTATATATCACGTAGCGAAATTGAAAACAATATTGAAAGCTATGGAGATGAGTGGGGTGAAAAACCAAAACTTGCCTTAATTTATGCTTTAGGTGTTTGTGCAATGGATTTTGGTATGTCGGCTAAAGATGTGGCTAAAAGTATTCAAGAAGCACAAAAAAATCCAAAAATTAAAGCTATTATTGTTAGAATAGATTCACCCGGAGGCGGTGATATCCCCAGCGATATTATTAACGAAGCTATTATTAAAGCTAAAAAAGATAAACCCGTTATAATTTCACAAGGTTATGTAGCGGCTTCCGGCGGTTATTGGGTTGGGATGAATGGTACTAAAATATTTGCTTACCCTAATACTCTAACTGGTTCCATTGGCGTAATTAGCGGTTATTTTTGGAATAAAAACTTAAATAATCTTTTGGGTATTTCCCGAGATTCTTTAAATATTGGTAAACACGCTGATTTAGGGAAAGGGTTTTTATTAGCAGATAGACCAGCCAATGAAGATGAAATTAAAAAAATTAACCAGAATATAATGCTTTCTTATACAACTTTTGTTGATAAAGCAGGAAAAGCCAGAGGGATAAAATCCGATGAAATGAAAAATTTAGCTCAAGGTCGAGTTTGGTGCGGAAAAGATGCTGATACGTTTGGTTTAATTGATGATATCGGTGGTCTAGGAACTGCAATTGAAACTGCAAAAGCAATGGCACATCTCTCTTCAAAAACACAAATTGAAATTATTGAAATGCCAATTCAACCTTTTATTAATATTGATTATGTTATTAAAAGTCAATTCAGTCTTAATAATTTATTTATAACAAAACAAATGCTGGATTTTGATGAATACCTAAGTTTTTGGTTAAGTAATAACGGCAAAGCCATGCCGATGTGTTTGGATTTCTATCCGAATGATGAGATATTTAAATAAAGGAGAAAAAAATGGAAATCTACAATGAAATCAAAAACATCACCGATGAAAATTTTGCTAAATACGGAACAATTTGTGAACATAAAGACCCAACTTTAGAATATGAACCTTTAGTAAAAGTGAATTCCAAAGGCTGGATTTGGGCTGTACTCACTTTTAAAAGAAAATTTATTACCAGAATTGAACAACACCCTACTTCTAAAGAATCTTTTGAACCTATCTTTGGCACAACTATTATTGTTCTTGCAGAACCAAATAATCCGGATAAAACCGAAGCATTTTTATTAGATAGACCAGTTATGTTAAATGAAGGTGTTTGGCATGATGTTTTTACTATTTCAGATATAGCCAGAGTTAAGATCACGGAAAATAATGATGTAACCTGTGTTTATCACGATTTAAAAAAACCAGTAGGCGCAGTATTAATTTATAAGGATTAAAATCATGGCAAGTTTAGATGATTTATCAGTACATACTCAAAATAATGACACCAAAAATTTTCTTTTAACTTATTTACAAATTATTGACGAAGGTCAAAATTTACCTGTTCCAACCAGTCTGGAATTACCAGGAATAATTGAAGGTTGGAATGAAATTCTACCTTCTGTAACTGGCGGCTATACCGATGAATTTGTAGAAGCTTTATCACAATATTGGTTATCAATTGTAAAAAAACAAGGTGGCACTGTAACCGAAACTTTTACCAAAGAATTAATTGGTTTAATTGAAGGTAAACCATTTAAAGCACCAACTGGTCCTAGTACAAAACTACAAGAAAGACCGCCTATGCAACAAGGACCAAAGATGCCTAATGCACCAAAAGCTCAAGAAACAACTCCAACAGAAGAAGAGCCTCCGCAACCTACCTCTACTCCAGCTGATGCTACTACAGAATATTCCGAAGGAATTAGCACAAAAATCAGCAGCAGTTATTATTCTTACCAAGAAGCAAAAGATACCGATCCAATAGGAGAAAAAGAAATACCATTTAAAATTAACCTTGCTTTAAATAAAAATGATGCTGATGATTTCCTAATAGCTTATCTCTCTAACATCAAACATAATAAAGATATTAAAGTACCAATAACTTCTGTTATTGATACCATTAAAGAACGTTGGGAAGAACTATTAATGGGTGAATTTAATCATCAGCCAAGTAAAGAATTTATCAAAGCTTTAAGTAGCAAATGGTTCTATTTAGTTAATCAAAAAGGGTTACCAACTAATAAAGAAAAACTGGAAGAATATTTATATTATCTTTTAGCTAATAAAAAACCGAGTATCCAACTAGAAACCGCGCCTCCGAAATCCGGAGGATTTCTAAATAAGTTTAAGAGTATTTTTAGGAAATAGAACTCAAGGCACAAAGGGACAAAGGCACAGAGGCACAAAGTGGGGCACAGGGGAAAAAAGCCCCCAGGGTTTTTAAGGGGCTTGCCCTTAGAAAATTAATCTTTTCCCCAGGGGTCTTAGGGGACGCAGTCCCCTAAAAACTAATCTCTCTCTTATACCCATGAGGCTTCGCCTCATGGGTATACTAAACAAAGCGCTATGAAAACACTAAAAGGCAAAAACATTTTAGAAACAAATTCATTAGCGGAATTTACCGTTAATAAGAAAGTCACAGTTGATATCGGCACTGGCGATGGCCGCTTTGCTTACAAAATGGCTAAGAACCAACCAAACGACTTCGTAATTGGTATTGACCCTGCGGCAGATAATCTTACTTATGCTGATAAAATTATCAAGAAACCAGCTAAAGGCGGGCTCTCCAATATTATTTATGTTATTGCTAATGCTTTTGATTTACCCGATGAGCTTAATAATCTTGCTGATGAAATCTATATTAACTTACCATGGGGTAGTTTATTAGAAGGTTTGATTAAAGCGGATGAAATCCTCCTCACAAATTTAAAAAAAATCGGTTCTAAAAATCGTCCCTGCACTTTAACCATGAATTTATCTTACAGCATCTTGTACGAAAAAGACGAAATGCAAAGAAGGCAATTACCCCTTTTTAACGAAGAGTATATAGAAAAATTCATGATTCCAACATACAAAAACCAAGGTATTAATTTAACTGGCTATACCCTGCTTTCAAACCAAGATTTAAAAAACCTGGAAACACAATGGGCCAAGCAGCTGGGGTTTGGTAGGAAAAGAGATTCAATTTTTAGAATATCTGGATATCTAGCTAAAGTGTAATCTGCGGTTAAATCATTTGAAAGATCTAAAATCTCTTCAGACAAGTTTAATCCTCTAACTAAATCATCTAAATAATGTGTTCTGGGAATTTTTTGATTTCTTAATAAATAAAGTGTTTCAAAAAAATTTTCAATCGCTTGTTTTGTTAAAAAAGCACAAATATCATAGCCTTCAATTTCTATGTTTTTTTCTGCCATTATTAAATCATGTTTGGCCTATTTATACTATTTCTTGGCAACTTCTTCGTTTATAGAAAAATTATTTCATATTTTACCTAAAAAAAGAAATAAAAAGATTCGCTCAAGCTACCTTATCAAAAACTAATCTTACAAAAGCCTCATTACCTTGAAAATTTGCCGAATCAAATAAATCTCTTCTACCTGTCTCTCTAATTCTTTGAACAGGCACATTCAAAGCAGATGCTTGATGATCATATAATGGGCTTGATTCTGCCCTCAATGCTTCAATATTAAGAAATTGTGACTTATCAGGGTTATATCTAAAACCATTTTCTCTTGCAGTTTCCAAAGCAACTTCAAAAGCTGGTTTTAATTCCTGCAAGGGATTTAATACAATAAAAGCCTCTCCTTTTTTAACCACTTTTTCACCAGCTCTATCAAAAAATGCGTTAACTAATCTTGTCATTTCTTCTCTCTTTTCAGCATTAGCTCTTGTAAATCCTAGGTCTTCAGAATTTCTGGCTATAGCCGGATTATTAAACCCCATTTTTCTTGTCCTTATAGGTGAAACAGCTCTATATGTTTTACCATCACATCCTAAAGGTAAACTTACATCTGTTTTACATTGAAAACTTTCATTTCTTCCGATATCTGGAAGTTTTCTCTCTCTTCTTGCTATAGCTATTTGTGTCTCATCATTATAAGTTGTAATTTTAGGATATCTTAATTCAGGATGATTATTAATATACCCTTCTCCATAAACAAAATCTCCATCTCCGACCATATAGAAATCCCTTACTTTTTCTCCTCGTAAAGGAGACACAGCTCTATTTCTAACCCTTAAATCAGGTGAAACCGGGCTTCTTAAAGTATCTGTTAAACCTTGTCTATCTAGTCTTGATTTTATTTCTAATAATGTACTATCACTAACATTATTGGAACAAATTTGAGAAATTGGATATAGCACTGGTTCAGGAGGAGAAATAGCCATTCTTCTTTCCGGAATAATTCTTGAAGATGCCTTCGGGGGTGTAAAAATATCTACATCCTGACCTCTTTGGTTATTTTCTGGTAACCATGTTGCTTTTAAGCAACCCTCTTTTTTGGTACCACCTAAACTAAGCGGCAATTTCCTTTTAACAACTTCAGCATAAGTTAATCTTTTTCCAGCAATATTCATTACTAAAATATACCTTATCAAAATATTTTTTTCCAGTTTATTGAAACAGAAAGATTTGTTGGTAAATATATTTTTGTCTGCAACATTGAAACACTAAATAACTTTTCTCCTGTCTACTGTCTTCTTTTTTTTAGATTCTATAACTATATTTTACATAAAACTATGCTATAATTACTGTAATGAAAGACTGGGTTACTTTTTTACATTTTTTAGCGGATATTGCAGATCATATTTCCCTAAAAAACTTTCAAACAACAGATTTGAAAATCAGTATAAAACCAGATAATACTCCGGTTACTATTGCAGATAAACAAATTGAAGAAAAAATCATAAAAAGGGCTAAACAAGAATTCCCTAAAATTTCCTTTTTAAGTGAAGAATTTAACCAAGAAAATAAGCCAAGTGATCTAAAATTGATCATTGACCCAATTGATGGTACCAAAAATTTTATTCGCGGTATCCCTTTTTTTGCAACACTTTTAGCTATAGAAGAAAAAGGGAAAATTACTGCAGGGTTAATTTCTGCTCCATATAGAAAAGAACGCTGGTGGGCAAGTAAAAATCAAGGTGCTTTTTATAATTATCAAAGTATCGAAGTTTCTAAAATTAAAATTTTTAAAAAAGCCCAAGCTTTTTACAGCTCTCTATTTGGTCAAGAAGCAGAAACTATGCCAAAAAGTATTTTTAAACTTCTTAAAAAAACCGGAAGAACCCGCGGTTTTGGCGATTATTACTCGCACATGCTAGTAGCCATGGGCCACGGAGAATTTGCCTTTGATTTTGGCGTAAAACCTTGGGATATTGCACCAATAAAAATAATCTTAGAAGAAGCCGGCGGCAAATTAACAGATCAAAATGGAATCGCTTCAATTTATAATCATTCTATGATTACTAGTAATGGGATTTTGCACGATAAGATTTTGGGAATTATTCACTAGTCGTATCCCCATGAAGCTCCGCTTCATGGGGATATAAAAAACACCAATGTTTCAAATCCCTTTTTTTGTGGGAAAAATTAGTTAGAAATAAATAAGATTAATGTTTAAGAATACTTGAGTTATTACTCCTCATTCCTTATTCCTTAATCTTAATTTAGGGGGGGGGGATGGAATCAAGAAGTAAACTAGGATTTGGAGAGTCTATAACATCATTTTTACCATCAGTTGGTAATTCACCATATAATGCTCCGACTAGATCATCACAAGTTCGAAGACCAACAACATTTCATAAAGAAAAACTTCCTGTACTAACATCACCGCCTGACAGGGATGAAACTTTAAGAAGACAAAAAACTGCAGAAGCTATAAGGTTAATGGCTCGAAACTCACCATATAATGCCCCAGTAAGACCAACAAGACTATCATCTCAATGTTCAAGACTAACAACAATTCATAAAGAAAAACTTCCTGTACTAACACCACCACCTAATAGGACTAAAACTTTAAGAAGTTTAGAAAAATTCGACCTAATTCTTTCAGATGGCACTGAAACGGGAACCGTAACTTGCGAATATGATTCTGAAGTTTTACAAGAACTAGCAAAAAAAAGTACTTTTTTAAGCCAACTTTTAGAAGCCATAACTAAAGGAGCTTGTGAAGAATCTTTATCACGAAGTTTAAATTTACAGATTATTACAAAAGAAACTTTAGATATAATTATAGAATATTATAAAACAGGAAAAATTGAAATTCAAAAACAGGTAGTTCAAATATATAATATTCTAGAAGCTGTGAATTTCTTAATGATAATAGCTCCGGAATTTACTAATACAGCATTATACGATGCAATTACAAGAGGTGAATTTGCTGAACCAACAATACCAACTAAAGAGGTGCTAAATCCTATATTGAAAAATTTTTTAAGCTATTATTTTACGAGGAAAATAAATGAAGAAATAAAAAAATTAAATACCCCAGATGAGCTAATAAAATATTTAAAAAAAATGAATTCTGAAGGAGCATTAAAATTTGTTACTTCACTAGAATTAATTGGAAAAGGACTTATTGAAGAAGAGGTATGTAAAATTCTTTCCTTACCAGGTTTCACTAATTTAAAAGAACTGAATATTAGTAAAAATGAAATTAGTGATATAGAAGCCTTAACAAAGTTAGCATGTTTACAAAATTTAATATCATTGAATATTAGTGGTAATGATTTATCTAGTGTAAAAGATATTATGAGATTTTCAAAATTATCTTCATTAGATTTAAGTAAAAATAGAATTAAAAAGCTAGATAGTATTACTCAATTAAGTGAATTACAATCCTTAAACATATCTAACAATCTTATCGACGACGAAGGGGTTAAAGATATTGCTCAATTAAAAAAATTAACAGCCTTAAATATATCTCACAATCTTATTGGATCTGAAGGGGCTAAATTCATTGCTCAATTAAGTAAGTTAGAGTCATTAGACATATCTCATAATGATATTGAATATAAAGGGGCTGAAGCTATTGCTCAATTAAGTAAGTTAAAGTCATTAGACATTTCTTATAATAATATTGGACTACTAGGAGCTGACGCTATTGCTCAATTAAGTAAGTTAGAGTCATTAAACATTTCTCAGAATAATATTAGATATAAAGGCGCTAAATTTATTGCTCAATTAAGTAAGTTAAAGTCATTAGACATTTCTTATAATAATATTGGACTACTAGGAGCTGACGCTATTGCTCAATTAAGTAAGTTAGAGTCATTAAACATTTCTCAGAATAATATTAGATATAAAGGCGCTAAATTTATTGCTCAATTAAGGGAGTTAAAGTCATTAGACATATCTTATAATGATATTGGACCAGTAGGAGCTTACGCTATTGCTAAATTAAGTAATTTAGAGTCATTAAACATATCTCATAATGGCATTGGATATGAAGGTGTTCAATCTATTGCTAGATTAAGTAATTTAACTTACTTAGACACATCTGGAAATGATAATCCAAATCTTGAGTATGATTGGGCCTTCTAAATTTTTAGATATATTCTTTCATAAAATTTGATTATTGAAATAGCATGTTTTATTTTCTTTTGTGCATATTAATTATATGATAAGATACGAATAAAAAAATAAATGCATTTTTTTCATATCCCCATGACCATTCGTGCCCTGGGAATAATTAGGAGAATCAAAATGAATAAATATCGTAGCTCAAAGATAACTCAAGGACGTCATATGGCTGGAGCCAGGGCTCTTTTAAGAGCAAATGGTCTTAAGGAAGAAGATTTTACCAAACCCATTATTGCTATTGTTAATTCCTATACGGAATTTGTACCAGGGCATGTTCATTTAAAAGAAATCGGCAGTATGGTAAAAAACCTGATTCAAGAAGCTGGCGGAGTTGGCTTAGAATTTAATACCATAGCTATTGATGATGGTATAGCCATGGGACATGAAGGTATGTTATATTCATTGCCCTCCAGAGAATTAATTGCTGATTCCGTAGAATACATGGTAGAGGCTCATGTAGCAGATGCTATGATCTGTATTTCTAATTGCGACAAAATTACGCCAGGTATGGTTATGGCAAGTTTAAGACTAAACATTCCCACTATTTTTGTTACCGGCGGACCAATGGAAGCAGGTATATGGCAAATAAATAAACAAGAAAAACCAGTTGATTTAGTTGATGCCTTGATTGCCGGAGCAGATGATTCCGTATCTGATGCTGATTTACTAAATCTTGAAAAATCAGCCTGCCCTACTTGTGGTTCCTGTTCAGGTATGTTCACAGCCAATTCCATGAATTGCTTATTAGAAGCTTTAGGGCTGGCTTTACCAGGAAACGGAACTGTTCTTGCTACCCACACCGAAAGAAAAAAATTATTTGAAAAAGCCAGTAAAAGAATTGTTGAAATGGCTAAGAAATATTATTTGGAAAATGACTCTTCTTTTCTACCAAAAAGTATAATTACTAAAAGAGCCTGTGAAAATGCCATGAGACTTGATATTGCCATGGGTGGTTCAAGTAATACGGTTCTGCATTTATTAGCAATTGCTAACACCGCAGGTGTTAATTTTACTTTAAAAGATATTAACGAGCTTTCTCTTAAAACACCTACTCTATGTAAAGTGGCGCCATCTTCTAACTACCACGTTCAAGATGTAAACAGAGCAGGCGGTATTTTGGGTATAATGGCAGAATTAATGAGATCTAACTTAATTTATGAAGATTGTTTTACGGTTAGTCTAAAACCAATTAAAGCTTTAATTGAGGAAAACGATCCGTTATCAAACAAATTTTCAGAAGAAGCAAAAAAACGTCTTCTGGCGGCTCCTGGTAATAAACGAACAACTCAAGGTTTCTCACAATCTAATTTCTACAAAGAACTAGATTTAGACAGAAAAAATGGTTGCATTCGTTCAATGGCACACCCTTATTCCGAAGAAGGGGGATTAGCAATTCTATATGGTAATATTGCTAAAAGAGGTGCTGTTGTAAAAACTGCGGGTGTTCCGGATGAATGTCTAATATTTAAAGGACCAGCCAAAGTATTTAATTCGCAAGAACAAGCGGTTGAAGGTATTCTTGATGATCAAGTAAAACCAGGAGATTGTGTTGTTATTCGTTATGAAGGTCCAAAAGGTGGCCCAGGTATGCAAGAAATGCTATACCCTACTTCTTACTTAAAATCAAAAAAATTAGGTAAATCTTGTGCTTTAATCACAGATGGTAGATTTTCCGGTGGTACATCTGGTTTATCAATAGGCCATATAAGCCCGGAAGCCGCAGAACATGGCGAAATAGCACTTATTAAAGACGGTGACATTATTGATATAAACATTCACGAAAGAACACTAAATATTGAATTATCTGAAAAAGAATTAGAAGCCAGAAAAAAAGTCATGCTAGATTTAAAAGAAAAAGCTTATAAACCGCTTGATAGAAAAAGAAAAATTTCTGATGCTCTTAAAATATATTCCTTTTTAACAACCAGCGCAGATACAGGGGCAGTAAGAAAAATACCATAACAATCAACACATTATTTGGTTTCTTCTTCAATAAACTCATCCATAGTAAATTGCAATTCTAATGGTTCCGATCTACTATTTTTTTTTATACACTCCATTTCATACTTAAATAGTGCAGATTTAATTTCTTCAGCATTACCGGTAAATGTTTTGCCATCTCTAGTATATATACCTTGTGTTGGTTCATAATTATTCCATTCTCCTTCAAATCTATCGCCACCCAGAAATTCAATAATTCCTGTACCAGATGTATATCCAGAAAACATGCCCGTAATTTTTTTCCCCTTATTAAACAAAACTAATGTCCCTTCACCACAAGGTATATTTAAATTCCAATTACCTTCATACTCAAATTGAAGGGTTTTGAATTTACCTATTCCATGTTTTTTTCCTGCTAACCACTTACCCTCATATGTAGAACCATCCAAAAAATACATTATTCCTTGACCAAAAGGTATACCAGATTTGGTTTTTCCTATAAAATGTCCAACATCATAGTGAATATCTGAATCCACAGTTGTTTGGGATATATCTTTTCGAATTGAAAAAAAGCTCTCTGCTTCATTTTCAAAAATTATTTTCTTTTCACTATTTCCTTGTAATACTTCCATAGTTGTACAACGTATAGATCCTAAACCTTGTTCTTGAATTCTATTAAAATCTACTTCTTTAATAATAAAACCTAAATCCACTAATTTTGCTCTTGTAGAATCAGAAAAACTATTTGCCGAAGTCATAATAACCCAGTGATCATTCTTCTTATAAACCACTAAATTTGCCGCATATCGTCTTGCTTCCTCATCAGTTAATACAATTTGTTTATCCCCTGGATATAATCTATTTATTAAGGCTAATCCGGCTTCATCTGTTGTGGGGGAATCTTCACTTCCTTTATAAACTAAACAATAATTACCTGGTAATGGGCAAAAAAATGTATCAAGATGAAAAAAATCTTTTCTTAACACTTTTATAGGAAATACCTGAAAATATTTTCGTAATTCAGGTATTATTCTTTCATCAGATAAAAACCCATGACCAACAAAAATTATACTGGAATCCAAAGCCGTCATAAGATCTTTTACTGGAATAATATCTCCACCTTGCATATTTAACATTTCCCCCATATTATTTCTAATTGAAATTACTTTTGTTCCTTTTTGTGATGCTAAGATAAGAGGCAATTCAGGTTCACCATAACGATGAGAAAAAGCAGGTAAATAACAAACTAAATAATATAATTGACCTCGAGAATACAAATATTTTCCGGTATCTGTTAAAAAATGACTAGCATTTTGATTTCTACTATAAGACATTATTATATTAACAGGTAAATCTTCAGAGTATTTGTTCCGTAACGCTATTAATTCTTCTTGAGTATCGCTTTTTGCTATAGCTCTTAAAAGAATACTTACGGGCGCCATAATATCACTGTTTTTAAATTGGGGTAGAGATTCTGCTGTCGAACTTTCCCAATGAGAATAAGATGTCAATTCAACTCTTCTTTGAGGAGGAACAAAACCCTGTCTTCTACTTATAGAAGTATCATTATAAGATCTTGAAAATATTTCCATACTATTCCCCCTACTTATTATTAATGCCACGATATAAAAAAAAATAAACCTTTTAATTTAAAAATATCAACTGAGTCTGTTGCAAAATAAAAAATTTCGCGACAGAATCACTATGTGCAGTCTTTTAGAAAAGATTGTGAATAAATAAAATAATGGAGCCTAATCTTTATTAATTGCAGAAAACTTACAAACATCATAACAAAGTCCGCATTGAATACATTTATTAGTATCAATAAAATGCTGTTTTTTACGTTCTCCGGTAATCGCGCCTACCGGACAAACTCTGGAACAAGCTGTGCAACCGATACATTTATCTGTTATTGTATAACGCAATAAATTTTTACAAACGTGCGCCGGACACCGTTTTTCTTTAATATGCGCTTCGTATTCATCTCGAAAATGCCGTAAAGTACTTAAAACCGGGTTAGGCGCAGATTTACCTAAACCACACAAAGATGTTTTTATAATCATATTGCCTAAACGTTCTAAAATTTCAAGGTCTTTTTCTTTTCCTTTTCCTTCAGAAATTCTAGTTAGAATTTCTAACATTCTTTTAGTACCTTCTCTACAAGGCGTACATTTACCACAAGATTCATTTTGAGTGAAATCCAGAAAAAATTTTGCCACATCAACCATACATGTATCTTCATCCATTACAATTAAACCACCAGACCCCATTATGGACCCAGCTTGTTTTAATGAATCATAATCTATAGGTGTATCCAAATACTTTTCCGGTAAACAACCACCAGATGGTCCACCTGTTTGTGCCGCTTTAAATCTTTTATTATCAATAATTCCCTCACCAATATCATAAATAATTTCTCTTAAAGTTGTTCCCATTTCTACTTCTACTAAACCGGTATTTTTTACTTTCCCAGCTAAGGCAAATACTTTTGTCCCTTTACTTTTTTCTGTGCCTAGTTGAGCAAAATTTTCACCTTGCATTAAAATCACGGTAGGAATATTAGCCAAAGTTTCAACATTATTAATTACTGTTGGTTTACCGTATAAGCCTCTTTCTGCAGGATACGGAGGTCTTGGAGCAGGCATCCCTCTTTGCCCTTCAATAGAATGCATTAAAGCAGTTTCTTCTCCACAAACAAAAGCACCGGCACCTAAACGAATATCAATATCAAAATTAAAATTTGAACCCAAAATATTTTTACCAAGCAAATTATTATCTCTTGCAGATTTAATAGCAATTTCTAAACGTTTAATTGCTAAAGGATATTCTGCCCGAATATAAATAATACCGTTACTACTACCAACTGCATATCCTTCTATTATCATCCCTTCAATAATACGATGAGGGTCACCCTCAATAGCACTACGATCCATAAATGCACCAGGGTCTCCTTCGTCTGCGTTACAGATTACATATTTTACTTCACTAGATACTTTTCTGGTTAATTCCCATTTTAAACCAGTTGGGAAACCAGCTCCGCCTCTACCTCTTAAACCAGATTTTTTTATTTCCGCTATTACTTGTTCCGGACTATAATTATCAAGAATTTTGGCTATAGCTAAATAGCCATCTTGTTTTAAATAATCATCTAAAGATTCCGGGTCAATTAAACCACAATTAGATAAAGTAATTCTATATTGCTTTTGAAAAAAACAAGATTCACCAAATTGGTTACAGTTTGTTTTATGTTCTTCTTTATTTAAACTTCCCATTCTTTGATAACCTCCCCTTTTTCTAAATGCTTTTCTACAATATCTTTCACCTTTTCAGATGTAATTCTTTTATAAATAGTTTTATTACCAGAGTCAACTATTTGTACTATTGGTTCATCAGCACAAAAACCAGTGCAACCGGTTTTTTTTAATATTACTTTATTTTCTAAATTATTCTCGTTGATAAATTTAGTAAACTTATTCATTACTTCAATAGCACCTGCCGCATTTTCACAAGTTGCAGAACCAACAAAAACAATTGTTTTATCAGCTTCTTTTTTATTTATTCTTTGAATTGCGTTTTCTTTTAATTCAGCGATTTTTTGTAAAGTACTCATTATGTCTCCTATGTATCTCCATGTGGCTCTGCCACATGGAGATACGGAAAAAAATTGTTTTATAAGGGACTTCGTCCCTTAAACCCTGGTTTTGCCCTGCCGGGCGGGCGTTAAGGCTTCGCCTTGGTTTATCTCGTAACCCCAGGGTGCTTAGCACCCTGGGGTTATATAAAATTAATTTTAAAGGGGGCAAGCCCCCTTCAACCCCCAAAAATCATGTCAATCATTTAATCATATTAATCATGGTTCAGACGTTTCTTCATCCTTTGAACCCCATCTTGTCTTCTATATTTTGCCATTTATTCGTAAGATGAGCAAGAGCTTTTACCGGAATTTATACCCGTTGGTTCAAATATACATGTCCATAACCCCAAGAAAATGGGAGTTTGAATTCTTTAATTACCTTGAAATTTTTATTCTGAACAGGCATACTGGTAGTAATTACATAACTTCCTCTTTTTAAATTAATTAATCTTTGTTCAATCTGTTTAATTGTCTCTTTATTTAAACAAGTCCAAGCTATATAAAAAATATCTCCTTTAGAAAAATCATGGTTAAGAATATCAGCTAGATAAAACTCCACCTCAGTAATTTTTTTCTTTTGTTTAAAAAAATTAGCAACCTTAATATAAGTTGGAATAAGATCAATCCCAATACTTTTAAGTTTAAAATGTTTATTCACAAAAAATACCAAGCGTCCTCTGCCACAGCCTAAATCTATAAAAATTTGCTCTTTTTTAATAGGTATTTTTTTAATGATTTTTTTTAACGTAAAATAGGGTGTTTCTCCATATGTTAGTTCAACAATATCTTTAATTTTTGTGCTAGTTTTTTCTTCATGATATTTGTGCCCGGAATAAAAAAGCTTGTAATAATAAAAAAATAAAAAATCTAAATCTAATAATTTGGGATGCTGAAAATAAATCGGTAGATTTCTAAAAAATACATATAAACCATAAAAAGGATTTATGAAAGCATAGTAAATAATAGCAATTTTATCTTGAATTTGTTTTAACTTATTCATAGTAAAATATTAGCAATTATTATTAAGATATACTAGATTTAAGGGATAGGGAAAAACAGAAGTCTGAATAATGATTTTTGAAAATTGAAGGGGGCAAACTCACTTACAAATTTCAATTATGTCCATTTTAGGAAACATTGATTACCAAAATGAAAAAAATGTTTAATTTCTAAAAAATCCGGGCATAATATTTTAGTAGGGGGATTTTATGGAAAATGTAGTTCCTGCATATGCTAAACCATTATGGCATAGTTTATCTTTAAATAGAATTTTAGATTCAGAAAGTCAAAGCCCTACCATATTTGCAGATTTAAACGCTTTTATAACGCATTTATTAAAACAAAAAGAAACAACCCCATCTTTATATTCAAGATCAGCTTTACAACCACCAGAGTATAAACCTGAAAGAATAATTCTAAAATTATTATTAGAACAAAAAAACATTGTAATTAACGGAAAAAAATTAACACAAATTAAATTTGTTGATAATATTGAAAACAATACGGAATTTACTGCATACCAAATTAAAAAATTTACTTTGAAATTATTTTTTTTAGATGGTTCCACAGAACAAATTTATTTTGATTCTCGAGATTTTACTAAATTTTTTGCCCAAAAATATACGAAATTTATCAGAGAATTCCCGGTTTCAGATATTAGGCACCAAATTACACCAAAAGATTATAATTTAGTACTAGCATTTTTTTATAATTTAGCAAAAAATTTAGATTCTCAATCTTTTGAAATTGATCTTTCAAAATATCAAAATTTAGAAGTTTTTCCTGATTACTATTGGGTTATGGGTTGGGATTCAGAAACTGAAATAAGTACAATTTATGAACTTATTCACAAAAATATTCTTACTGCTTTTGATATAATTTCTTCAGATTTACCTGAAAATGCAGATATAGTTGACTGTGGTTGTGGTCAAGGTTTGTTATTAAGAGAATTATGTTATGAATATAGAAAAACCAAGTATAATTTTTTTGGTATTGAACGTGATGAAATGTTATGTAGAAACACAAAAAATTTCTTTAGTGCATTATTAAATCTAAAAAAGATTATTCCCGGTGATTTAGCTGATTTAGATACAATTTTAGAGAAAAACTTAATTAGAGCTGGTTGCTTAATTTTTTCCGGTATCTTAACAAAGCAAGTACTAGCAAGTAAAGCTCAAGCAAAATTAATTTTAGAGAAAGCCCGAAAAGTTCTAATACCCGGTGGCTATATCATTATAGATGGGCTCAGCCACAATTTATTAAGAAGAAAAGATTTTGAAGCTCTTGGTTTTAGGGTGCTTCACACTTTTGCTTTTGAATCAGGCAGACCATTATTTGTATTACAATTATCTTAAATTCCTTAAACCCCTTAGAGCAAGCATTTATATTAAATCCATATTTTTACCCCTCCATTAAGATTTGTAATAAAACAACTAATAAAAATTGACAATGGTTTTGACTACTAAAAATGCATTTATTAAAAATTTTATGATATTTGAATTAAAAAACATTGTTCTAAACTACGCCTTTTTTTAATCAAATGGCTCAAGATAGGCACAATATTGAATTTCTATTTCAATTTTTAGGTCTTAATATAAAAGAAAAATTCTTTATTACCTTTTACGCCTAAAATTGGTGAATCACAAACACCTTTAACTTTAAAACCCATGTCATGCAACTTAGTTTTAACTCTTTCCAAAATCTGTTCGTGAATTTTGGGGTCAGTAATTATGCCTTTTTCTCCAATTTCAGATTTATCCGCTTCAAATTGGGGTTTAATTAAAATAACATACTCGCAATTTGGCAAAACCAACCCTTTGATTGCTGGCATAATTTTTAAGATGCTGATAAATGAAACATCCATTACCACCAAATTGATGTATTGGGCGTAATTAAAATTTTCCTGGTTCAAATTAGATAAACACATAGATTTGTCTCTACATAAATATTTTTCATTTTGAATTTGATGCAAAAATTCCCCTTTGGTTAAATACCTGGCATTAGTTCTTTCTAATAACACAACCTTGGGATCTATTCTTAAACTATAGGCAATATCGCCATAAGCCACATCTATGGCAAAAACTCTTTTAACACCATTTTGCAGTAAATAATCTGTAAAACCACCTGTAGAAACTCCTATATCCATAGCAATTCTGTCTTTAATATTAATCTTAAATTTATCTATTGCGCCGGCTAATTTCTCACCGCCCCTACTTACATATTTAATTTTTTGATCTAGCAGTCTTATTTTAGAATCTGTTTTTACCAAACTACCAACTTTGGTAATCTTTTGTTCATTAACTAATACTTTGCCATCCATAATAAAAGCTTTAATTTTTTCTAAAGAAAACTCTGGTTGAATTTGTTTGAGATAGTTGTCTAATCTAATTTTAGACATTAATTAAATTTTTTCAGAAATATCGTCAATATAGCGTAAAACATTTTGCATGGAAGAGAAATCAGTTTTTTGGGTTGCCTTATTTCCTTTCTCTTTATAGTAAAAAGGATCTGTTGTTATCGATTTCCATGTATTGAGAAATAATTTATATTCTAAAGAAGAAAAATTTTTCGGGTTTCTCATTATTTCTTCTCCAAAGCAAAAGCTTTATGATTTTTTAAATCTTCAATAATTTTATAAATTTTAATACAAAAATCCGTATAAATAGCAGGATTTTCTTTACTTAAAACAACATCAATATCGTTAATTAATAGTTTATTATTTTTTATTTTATAACAAAATGATTTAATATTTTGTGAATTCTTTTCAACTAAATGTATTTGAGAATGATCTAGTTTTAAACTATAAAATCGTTTTTTTCTTGTAGGGGTAACATTAGTAATAATTAAAAAACCTTTAATATTTTCTAATACCTTTTCAACCAATAGAGGGATATTTTTAGGGGATTTTTTGAGGGTTTTATTATCTATTTCTTCTGCTACTTCTTCTTGGCTTTTATAGTAAGTCATTAATTTTTTACCTCCCTCTTTTTTTCTCTATTTATAAATATACCCTTTTATTAAAAATTTTAAACATATTTTTTTTAAATTATAAAAAAATAAATTTATTTTCATCTATAAAAATAGCATTTTTTTGTTATATATTTATAAGCTTTGCTTATTAAATATGCCTATTTTTATAGCATTATTTTTTTCTTTATGTATACCCGGTGGGCAGAGCCCACCGGGTATACGAGAAAAAACTCACCAAGTCTGATATCTTCTTCGCTCTTTGGCTTCTTTTTCCAAACTAGCGTAAGAAGTATAATCTTTTAAAAACAATTCTTCTTCCAGATAAATAAAATTCCTTTTACTATCTAAACAACATATCTTACCATCTGGTTGAATATTGCCAAACATAATTTTTTCCTTGGTTTCTTTATGAAAAAACATTTGCCCTTTTTTAAATTTTCGTTTATCCATAATATTTTTTTTTGAGTCTGGTGTAAAATGAGAGATTTTTTCAAATTTATAACTGACTCAGGATACCTCCTGCCAATTTTTTCCGATACTAATATCCACTATCAAAGGCACCAATAATTCTACTGCCTGTTCCATTTCTTTTTTTACCAGGTTCGAAAACTGCCCTTTTTCTGCTGTTACCACTTCAAAAACCAATTCATCATGAACTTGAATTAGCATGCTAGATTTAAACTTTTTATCTTGCATTACCTTAGCTAATTTTATCATAGCAATTTTAATTATGTCAGCGGCTGTACCTTGAATAATAGTATTTACCGCGGTTCTCTCAGCAAAATTACGAATACTTTTATTTGGTGAAGCAATATCCGGGATTTCCCTGATTCTCCCATAAAGCGTTTTTACATATTTATTTTTATCTACAAATTGAATTGTATCATCAATAAATTTTTTAATACCACTAAATTTGGCAAAATAATCGTCTATTATCTGCTTTGCTTCCTGGTTAGAAATTTTGAGGTTTTCTGCTAAACCATACGCAGAAATACCATAAATTATCCCAAAATTAATAGCTTTAGCAGATTGACGTTGTTCTTTGGTAACTTCAGCAAGCTCAAGGTTATAAATTTGTGCCGCTGTAGCAGTATGAATATCTTCGTTATTCTTAAACGCAGTAACTAATCTTTCATCTTGGGAAATATGGGCTAACACCCGTAATTCTATCTGGGAATAATCTGCCGAAAGAATAAAATTTTGCGATATTGACGGCACAAATGCTTTTCTTATTCTTTGCCCTTCAATACCTTTTATCGGGATATTCTGCAAATTTGGATGGGAAGAAGAAAGACGCCCAGTAATAGTTATTGTTTGATTAAAGGAAGTATGAATTTTTTTGGTGTTCTGGTTAACTAATTCCGGTAAACTATCTACATAAGTATTTTTTAATTTATCCAAATAACGATACCGTAAAAGTAAATTTGGTAATTCGTGAAAAGGTGCCAGTTTTTCCAAAACCTGAGAATTAGTAGAATAACCTTCTTTGGTTTTTTTAATGGTTGGCAAACCTAGTTTGTGAAAAAGAATTTCGCTTAATTGTTTAGGTGAATTAATATTAAATTGAGCATCAGCCACCCTAAAAATATCTGCGGTTAAAGTTTTTAATTCCTGAGAAAATTCTTGATCTAATTCCTTTAAATAATCTAAATCAATATTTACTCCTAAAAATTCCATTTCCGCTAAAATAATTTGTAAAGGAATCTCGATTTCATAAAAAAGATGTTCTAATCCTTTTTCTTTTAATATTGGTTTAAAGTAATTCATTAATCTTAAAGTATAATCTGCATCAGCACTAGCGTATTTGGTTACTTCTTTAATATCCAAATCTAAAAGATTCTTTTTATTTTTCTCCGTTAATTCTTCATAAGTAATTAAATCAGTTTTAAAAATTCTTTTAACCAGTTCTTTTAGCCCTACTTTTTCTTGAGGCGCAATTAAATAAGCCGCCAGCATGGTATCAAAAGCAATATTTTTGGTTTCAATCCCATTTTGCTTTAAAACCAGATAATCATATTTACCGTTTTGGGTATATTTAGGAATATTTTGATCTTCCATAATCGGCTTTATTAAAACCAAAGCAGATTTAGCAAAATCAGTTAAACAACTTTTTTGTTCAGCTGGTTCACTAAATAAAGGGCAATAAGTTAATAAACTATCTTGATTTTGCTTTACTTCCTTTGTTCTTAAAGGCAAATAAAAACCTTCTTTTTCTTGGTAAGCAAAAGATAAACCAATCAATTCCGAAGTTAAAGGATCTTTTCCGGTAGTTTCGGTATCAAAGCTAAAGCCGTTTTTTAATTCCGGCAATACTTTTTTAAGTTGCGCTAAATTATCAATTAAAACATATTCTCCATCTATTTCTTGTTTTTCTTGAATAACTTCAGCAGGCATAAGATTATTATCTTCAAAATGCTGTCTATATTTATTAATCAAACTTTTAAAATCGTATTGATTTAATACTTGCCACATACTTTGCCAATTAAAATTAAATTCAAGATCGTTTATATCTATTGCTAAATTAATATCAGTTTTTATTTTTGCAAGTTCTTGCGATAAATACGCTAATTTTTTATTTTCTGCGATTTTTTGTTTCACACTATCCGGCTTAATTTGATCAAGATTTTCATAGACACTATCTAACGAAGTGAATTCTTTAATTAATTTCAAAGCAGTTTTTTCGCCAATTCCAGGCACCCCCGGGATATTATCAGATTTATCGCCTTCTAAAGCTTTTAAATCGATCATCTGCTCTGGCTTAAGTTGAAAATTCTTTTCTAATTCTGCTAGATCGTAAGTAATAAAATGGCTAATGCCTTTTTGTACTAAAAGGATATTCGTATTTTCTGAGATTAATTGGAAAGAATCTCTATCTCCGGTAACAATATAATCTTTAATTTTTTCTTTATCTGCCATTCTGGCTAAAGTACCCATTAAATCATCACCCTCAAAACCGGGTTGTTCGATAATTTTTACCCCAATCTCGGTTAAGGCTTTTTTAAGTAAATCTATTTGCGGGTGAAATTCCGGCGGTGCCGGTGGCCGGTGAGCTTTATATTCTGGATACATTTCTAATCTAAAAGTTGGCTCTTTTCTATCAAAACAAACAGCTAAATACTTGGGCGTAAATTTATCAATTATGCCAAGTAACAAGGTGAAAAAGCCGTAAATAGTGTTTATGGGTTCGCCACTTTTGGTAGTCAAACTAATTGGAAAAGCATAAAATGCCCGGTACGCTAATGCGTGTCCATCGATGATTAATAAGAGATCTTCTTGTGCTTTCATAATAGATAGTATATATAAATTATGTTTTTACTGAAAGTAGTTTTTGGGTATCGTTTTAAATTAATTATTTTTTAAGGGGGCAAAGCCCCTTAAACTCCCTAAAAATCATAATTCAAAACATTACTTGCAACTAACAAATATTCTACACGATAAAAATAGTGTTTTACAAAAGCAAAAAATAATACTATTATTTATTTTGTAATAAGTAGTTAATTTAACCAATGTTTTAGTAAAGACTTCGTAGCTACTCATATTAGTATTATTTCAAAAAAAAAATATTAATTAAAATAAATACATGAATATTATCAAAAAACATCTAGTACTATTAATAATTTTATTGTTAATTGGAACTATTTTTTTGCTAAACGGTTGCGGTGGGGTAAATAAGGCAGTAAGTGATCTTATACAAACCGAAACGGAAAATCAAAATACAAATGAAGAACAAACAGAATCAGAAAATCAAGTTAGTAATTTAGAATTCTCATTAAATTTTAAAGATAATTTATGTAAATTTGGTAAAATATCATTAGTAAATACTAATAATAAAGAATTAACTGAAGAACAAACGTTTAATATAGAAAAAGATAATGCTTTTGTTATATTTAGTGATTTAGCTGTTGGTGACTGGGATTATGCATTAACCTTTTATGATCAAAATAATAATATTATCGGAACAGAAACTGATTCTTTTTATTGTTATAAAAATGAAACCAAAAAAATCACAAAAAATATTGATAATTTCCAGGGAGATATAAGCATTAGTTTTCCGCTTCCGGAAATTAAAAGGATAAAAAAGGTTAAATAAAACAATGAAAAATAGCATTTTTAGTTTAATAATTCTCTTTTTATTTTGTTTAATATTCGCTTGCAGTAAAACAAATTTAATAACTGATAATAATCTGATAAATACTAATGATAAAGGTAATTTATCTATTATGGTAAATTACGAAAAAAAAGAGGGTGTTACAGCAAAAAACAATACTTTAGTAAGCTCAGGTAAAATTGTACTTACAAGAGATGATCTTGGTTTAAAACAAGAAACAGAATTAATAATTGCAAATAACATGGCACAAACCCAAATACAAGGGCTTATTATCGGTACCTGGCATATTGCCATAACTTTGCAAGATAAAAATGATGTAACTCTTTATTATGGTGAAACCACAGCAAATATATTAAAAGATCAAACCGCCACTGCCAGCATTACGCTAACTGATAATGTTGGGGCATTAAGTTTTAATATTACTTTTAATGACCCTAATATTAATACCAGCAAAATACAATTAGTGCGGCAAGGCGAACAAGCCATCACTAAGAATATTGATTTACCCATTGAAAATAAACAGGGAAAGGTCTTGGTGAATAATTTATTGGCTGGTACTTGGGAATATAATATTTATGTATATGATAAAAATAACAAATTAATTTCTTGTGAGACAAGAAATATAGAAGTAAATGCTCAAGAAACAAAAGAAATAACAGCATCTAATGATAATTCTATTAATATGATCATAACTTTACCAGATGATAATCCTGCCTGGCAAAAATGTTATAACATGTCTATTGCCAAAAGTAATTTAGCTATTGGAGTAGTGCATAACAAAATTTATGCTATTGGAGGGTTTAGGTATTTTGAATACTTCAATACTGTTGAAGAATATGATCCTGCTACAAATATCTGGCAACAAAAAGCAAGCATGCCTACGGCAAGATATAGTTTAGCTGTTTGTGTAGTAAATAATAAAATTTATGCTATTGGTGGAGTTGTTTATTCTTCTGGTTTTTTTAGTACTGTTGAAGAATATGACCCTGTTACAGATACCTGGCAACAAAAAACTAATATGCCTACTGCAAGATCTGATTTTGCTGTTGGCGTAGTAAATAATAAAATCTATGCTATTGGAGGATATAAATATAATTATTATTCTTCTGGTTATTTAAATACTGTTGAAGAATATGACCCTGCCACAGATACTTGGCAACGAAAAACCGATATGCCTACTGCAAAATCTAATTTAGCAATTGGGGTAGTAAATAATAAAATTTATGCTATTGGGGGGTATACTGGCAGTTCTTTAAGTACTGTTGAAGAATATGACCCTGTTACAGATACCTGGCAACAAAAAACTGATATGCCTACTGCAAGATCTAGTTTCGCTATTGGCGTAGTAAATAACAAAATTTATGCTATTGGGGGTTATGACGGCAAGTATTTAAATACTGTTGAAGAATATGATCCTGTTACAGATACCTGGCAACAAAAAACTGATATGCCTACTGCAAGATCTAGTTTCGCTATTGGCGTAGTAAATAACAAAATTTATGCTATTGGAGGATATAATTATGGTTATTTAATTACTGATGAAGAATATGACCCGGCTAAGGACTATTAAAATGATAAAAAATATTCACATTTTGTTTTTTTTTACTTTACTAACTTTTTGTGCTGGTTGTTCTAATTTTAACCAAGCCATTAAAGAACAAATTATACCGCCTAACGCAAAAACCGGTTCTTTACAAATAAAGGTTAATTATAATAACCAAAATGAAATTATTAATAAAAAAACTTTGGTAAAAACCGGTATTATTTCTCTTTATAACGATGAATATAAAATTACCAAAACCCATGAATTTATGGTAGAAGGTCCTACTGTTAATGTAACTATAAATGATTTAGTTATAGGAACTTGGCAAGTAAAAGCAGAATTATATGATGAAGATAAAATTTTACTTTATAGCGGTGAAAATTCTATAGATGTAAAAGAAAAAGATAATGAAATAAACCTGGAATTAACAAAAGTTGGTTTAAGGGATTTAAATATTTACCTAAGTTTCCCCGGTATTTTTGTAAAAAGCGGGAAAATTATATTAAAACAAAAAAACACCGTAAATAAAGAAGACGCTTATAATTTAAATTTCGAAAATTATCAATGCAATCAACAAATAAAAAACATAAAATGCGGAGAATGGGAATATACTATTAATTTGTATAATGAGACCGGTAACTTAGTTTACCAAAAAAGCAATGAATTTAATTTAACTACAACTATTACTATCAAAGATACAGATAATGAACCTGTTTGGCAGTTTAAAGCTGATATGCCTACTGCAAGATATGGTTTAGCTGTTGGCGTAGTAAATAATAAAATTTATGTTATTGGAGGGTATAATTATTCTTCTGATTATTTAAATACTGTTGAAGAATATGACCCGGCCACAGATACCTGGCAACAAAAAGCAAGCATGCCTACGGCAAGATATAGTTTAGCTGTTTGTGTAGTAAATAATAAAATTTATGCTATTGGAGGATATAAATATAATTATTATTCTTCTGGTTTTTTAAATACTGTTGAAGAATATGACCCGGCCACAGATACCTGGCAACAAAAAACAAATATGCCTACTGCAAGATTTGGTTTAGCTGTTGGCGTAGTAAATAATAAAATTTATGCTATTGGAGGATATAATGATAATGGTTTTTTAAATACTGTTGAAGAATATGATCCGGCCACAGATACCTGGCAACAAAAAACAAATATGCCTACTGCAAGAGATCGTTTAGCTATTGGTGTAGCAAATAACAAAATTTATGCTATTGGGGGATGTTATTGGAGGAACTTAAATACTGTTGAAGAATATGACCCTGCTACAGATACCTGGCAACAAAAAACAAATATGCCTACTGCAAGATATGGATTAGCTGTTGGCGTAGTAAATAATAAAATTTATGCTATTGGGGGAGAGGGGAAAGAGTTATCTAATATAGTTGAAGAATATGATCCAGCCACAGACATATGGAACCGAAAAGCTGATATACGAATAAAAAAAGCTTATTTTGCTGTGGGAGTAGTAAACAATAAAATTTATGCTATTGGTGGGTATACCAACAGTTCTTTTAGTACTGTTGAAGAATACGATTTATCGAACTAGAATTGGGTAAACTATGATTAAAAGATTGTTTGAACCCCGATTTATAGGATTATAAGACTTATTTCTTTAATCATGCCAATCATTTAATCATGCGAATCATAGTTCAAGACATTGATCCCTGAGTTCTCCCTAGTGCCTTTTGCCTATCCCCAATCCTTTAAAAAATCAATAATATTCATGTGTTTTATTCCTTGATAATTTCCTATAGGAACATCATCCATGGAAAGAACATATTTGTCGTAATTATCAGGAATTTCCAATAAATTTCCGAATTCTCTTTCCTTAGTTTTTTGATCTGGCATAAGATAAGCAACTTGAATATAAATCAGATTATTTTGTTTTTTACATACCAAATCAATTTCCTTTAACTGATTATAACCAACGGATAGCTGATAACCGTGTACTCGCAAATGATTATAAACAACATTTTCCAAAATTCTAGAAATGTCGCTTTCAGCAAAAGGTGTTATAGTATGAAGTAAACCTAAGTCTGTAAAATAATACTTGTGTCCGATCTCAAATATTTTTTTACCCTTAACGTCAAAACGATCAACCTTATTAATTAGATAGACCGAACATAAATGCTGCATATATTGTAAAACAATATTAGGCGATATTTTTTGGAAATTAGATTTTAGAAAATCGCTAATTTTTTTTGCAGAAATAATACTGCCTGTTTGGGTAGCTAAAAATTGAATTAAATATTCCAAAAAATGAATATTTCGTATTCCGTACCTGGTAATTACATCTTTGAGAATAATAGTATTGTAAACATTTTTTAAATAATCATAAACAATATCAGCTTCTAAATTTAAATGAATTAAATAAGGTAAGCCGCCAAATTTTAGATATTGATAGAAAACCTCTTTTGATGAGGTTAGCTTATGAAAATCTAAAAATTCGTTATAAGTTAGAGGAAAAACTTCTATTTCAATATATCTGCCACTTAACTGCGTTGCTAAATCGACTGAAAGTAGATTCGCATTACTTCCGGTACAATAAATATCAAAATTACCGCGTGCCTGTAAATCTCTTAAAGCTTTTTCAAAAAACTCGATATCCTGAATTTCATCAATAAAAAGATATTTTTGGTTTTGATCTTGAACTTTTGATTCAACGTATTTAATAAGATCTTGATAATTTTTTATCTCGTCAAATTCTAAAAGTTCTTTATTGATATATAAAATATCCTTTTCCTTAACACCGTGAATATTATTTTTAATATAATCTATTATTTGGTATAAAATATAACTTTTCCCAACTCTTCTCTGCCCAATAAGAATTTTTATGATATTTTTGTTCACGAAAGGTTTAATCTTACTTAAATAAATTTCTCTTTTTATAAAAGTTTTAATCATAATTAAAGTATATTAGAGATTTATTAAAAGTCAACTAAGTTTTTCTTTTGTATACCCATAGCACTTCGCGCCATGGGTATACATTAAAAAACATAATTGTTATACTTGCCAATATGTTAAAAAAATCTTTAGGTATCCTAATCAGCTTTATTCTGATAGTTATCTTACTTTTTCAAATTAATCTTAAAGAAACCATTATCGAATTTACCAAAATCAATATTTTTTGGCTTCTTTTCCTAATTCCAACCGTAATATTTTCCTTATACCTAAGATCAATAAGATGGCAAAAAATTATTAATCAAAAACAAATTCATTTCAAATCTCTTTTTAAAGGCATGATTTTAGGTTTTTCCGCTAATTATTTATTACCGTTTAAACTAGGTGAAGTTTATCGTTCTTATTATATAGGTAAAAAAGAAAATATTAGTAAAACTTTAGTATTTTCAACTATTATTTTAGAACGAATTTTTGATGGAATAGCTATTTCGTTTTTATTCTTAGTAGGTATTTATTTCTTTCATCCATACAAATGGCTATTTAAGGTATTGTTAATTGGTTGCGGTATCTTTTTAGTTCCTTTGATAATCTTATTTTTATTCTATAAAATTCCTCATTTTCATAATATTATTGATAAATATTTACCAAATTTCATAAAAAAATATTATATGAATTTTAGAGAATGCCTGCATATTCTCAATAATCCGGTTCATGTACTAAATATTTTTGGGTTTAGCCTTATAATTTGGCTTATTGAATCAATCAGTATTTTACTTGTTTTAAAAAGCTTCGGAATTTTATTATTTCCAGCGGCTTATTTTTTAATTCTTGGCTTAGTTGCTTTTAGTACCCTAATTCCTTCTGGGCCAGCGTCTATCGGGCCTTTTCAATACGGTTACATTGTTGCTTTAGCCATATTTAAAATTAATATGGAAACAGCTGTTGCCGCCTCTCTGATAAACCAAATCTGCGTTTTGATTGTGACCGTGATTCCAGGTATTGTGATTTTTTATAGGGAGCATTTGAAGTTTAAGATATAAAGTTTTATTTATGTATCCCCAGGTGGCTCCGCCGCCTGGGGATACGAAAAAAGACTCATAGTTTCAATCACAGTTGAGACATTTTCCCCAACTTCTTCAAATAAAGTTCCACCCTTTCTTTCAGCTGTTCATTATCAGATTTTTCAATTACATCTCGAAAATATTCTTGGGCCTTAAATAAATCACCTTTTTGATAATAAACAATACCCATATTATAAGTTATAAAATAATTTTGAGGTTCTTTTTCTTTTAACACTACTAATTCCTGCAACGCTTTATCATAATCTTTTTGTGCCATATATAAATTAATTAGATTTAATTTAGTTTGTACGTGTTCAGGGTTTATCTCTAAAGCTTGGTTAAACCATTTTTCAGCTAATTTTAAATTTTTTTGAGATAAATAATAAACCCCCAGCGCATTCATGGCTAAATAATTGTCTGGCTTATGTAATAAAGAATCTTCTGCCTGTAGAATATTTAAATCAACTATAGGATCTGCTAATACCTGTGGAAATTGAACGTATTCTGCGGTAATTTTTTCTGTTAGTTTTATACCCCTGGCTTTTTTAGTAAGATATGCTTTTTCACTGCCAAAATAATACACACGGTGTAAACAAATTGGGCAATAAAACTTTTCGTTTTGTTTTAAAGTATCTGCTTCTTGAATTTCTTTCTTACAAAAATCGCACCAAAATATAGACATGCGTGACCTTTCTTTATATGCCATTGTGCAAGCACAATGGCATATAATATAATAAAATGCTTTATGAAAACAATAATACCCTTTGCATTAGAAATAAATCAAGATCAAAAAATCATTAAAATTAATAGGTGGTTTTTCCGCTGGAAAAACTGTTAAGGAATTATTACTCAAGCGAGAGAGATTTTTTTTCTAAGGGACTCTGTCCCTTAAACCCTGGGGGAATGATTTTCTTAAGGGGCAAGCCCCTTAAAAACCCCGAGACTCTTTTCCCATGAGCCCCACTAGTGCCTAGTTCCTTATGCCTATTCTCAAAAACTCCTCAACAAAAACGCTAAATATCCCTTTTTAACCACATCGTAATGCAAACTATTTCCTGTATTAATAATCAAAAAATGTGGCAACTTAATATTACCGGTAGGAACATTCGCCCAATAATTTTCTTTTATATTATAGGATAATTGAGTTTTAAATATTTTTAACTTAGCTAAAGATAACGGATCGTGCGTATATAAAGCAATAAAATAACTAGTAGAGTTAGAACTAATCCAATTCAAAAAAGAATCAAATCCACCATATAAACCATCAAACAAAAAAATTGCTCTAATCTTTAAGCCGGTATTTTTGATAATACTAACCACAGAACGATAGCCACCGCTATGTGCTGTTAAAATAATTTTACCTTTATTAAGATCTGCTAAAGCCCAATTATTATCTTCTGCTAATTTTGCTTTTACCTCTGTCAATAAATTATCAAAACCATATTTATTTACCAATTTCCCTGGAAATGAATTACCTACATTTTTTGCCATAGCAGGAATAACTAAAACTACATTACTTTTACTTTTTAGAACTTGCGTTCTCAAATTATCTATTTCTAAGGTTTTATTTAAACTATTATACCAACCATGAAAATAAAATAAATAATAAAAAGGGTTGTTTAAGTTAAAACCTTTAGGGATATAAACTGCAACTCGATCATCTAAATATGCATTTACATAAATATCATTGGTTTCCTTTGGTGTATTTTGTGAACAGGGGAAAGGAGCATTTTTTAGATTATAAATCTTTGTACTTGAAGAAGTTACTATTTTTGTTGATTCTAATTTAAGATCTTCAGCATTAATAATTAAAATATTTTGAACAAAAACAATTAATAGAATGATACTAACTTTTAATATCTTCATTGCTTTTTTAATGTATATCCAGGTGGCTTCGCCACCTGGATATACAAAAAAACTATTGCCTTGAGCTTTTCATTACTTCGTTAAAAATTTCTTCTTTTGATTTACTGCCATCAATTACCAGATGAGGATATTTGTTACTCAAAATATCATAAGCTGGTTTTGAATTGACTACAAAATCCTTATATCTGCTCTTGATTGCATCAATAGAACTATCATCCGCACGATGTTTCATTTCACCGGTACAACCGTTACGATTGTGGTAGACTTTTTCACCTTTTTTCTCTGCTTCTTCAACAGCTTTAGCAAAAGCTGGGTCATAAGCAGTATTTAAATCCGTATGACAAACCGAACATTCCCACCGACCGGTCGCGCGCTTAATTGCTAAATCTTCGTTGATTAAAAACAAAAATATATTGGAAATCTGCAATTTTTCATTTTCCATCATAGTCTGAAAAGCTTTTGCTTGGGCTGAAGTTCTCGGAAAGCCATCTAAAATAAAACCTTTCGCACAATCTGCTTCCTTAATTCTGTTTTTAATTAAATCTATAATTAAATCATCCGGTACTAACTTACCGCTTTTCATATAACCATCTGCTAACTTACCCAGTTCAGTTTGTTTTTTCACATTATCACGCAAAATATCGCCAGTAGAAATATGCGGGATTTTTAGTTCTTCCGCTAATTTTTTACCTTGCGTTCCTTTACCACTATTTAATGGTCCGAACATCAAAAATATCTGTTTATCTGAAAAAGACACGGTTTTCATCATTGTTTACTCCTTTTTTTTGCCCTGCCGGGCGGGCGTTTATTTATATTTTCTTTCTTTTAGCGTATAAAAGAAAGAAACAAAGAAAAATTTTTTTACCCCATTTTCTTTTGAAAAAGAAAACGGGGTAAACCCCAAAAGAAAACTTTGTCCAGTTTTCCAGGATTTTACTTAGGTTTAAAAATTTATTCACTCAAATTTTAAAAAATGAAACTCCCTTCGCTCAAACAGTCATTTTTTAAAAGGTTCACTCTTAAATTTTTAAAATCAAAGTAAAATATTGTAATTGCTAGCTAAACTCTTTTAAACTTTTCTATTTATTCCCCCTCTTTTTTTGAAAGGGGTATAAAAATTATTCAACCTAACCCTCCTAACAAAAAGAGAGGGGGCTAGGGGGTGAGTTAAATCATGCTAATCATTTAATCAGGTGAATCCTGGTTCAGACAATTCCCCTTCCCTTTAAACCCTGAAAGGCGTATTTTATTATGAATATAATTTTTTATCTTGGCAAGTGTATAAGATTATAGCTGAGGAGCTATGCTCCTCAGCTATAAAAAAAACTATAAAAATATCATTCCTACTCTACCACCAAATACCATAGAGTTTTCAATTCTGGTACCAGCTTCATTAACCGGACATATAATATATTGAAAATCTGGTTGAACATATAACCAGTCATTAAAATGAAATTTGTAAGAAATATCAAACATCATTTCATATTCTTTTGGATTAACTGTTTTATTAATATCCCAACTCCATCTACCATAAGAAAAGCCAAAACTAGTTTCATCTTCATCTCTATCTACAACAATTCCTTTATAAATAAAACCGCCAAATAAAAATAATGGAATTTTGTTATATTCAGCTGGTTGCCAGTTAACACCACCAAATAATCTTAAACCTTGTAGATCTGGAAAAGTTTCTCTATAAACCATTTGGTCAAATTGTAAATAAGCACCCCAGTTATTATGAGTTTTTCTTAAATAAGTACTGTCACCTGTATAACCGGTTGAATCATAAAAGCCCGCTCTATAACTACCAGGCATATTATAAATAGTATCTATATCATCATCGATGTTATAACCTAGTTCAACCGGAATAAACAAACCATTTTTAAAAGCTAAACTAAAATTTATTCCGTATGAACCTGGTTGACTAATAGTTGTATCAGAATCATAAGCACCAATTCTAAAATATGAATTTTTTGGTAAAAGTGCATCTTTTGTAAACTTCATATTATATACTGTACCCCAAACAGCTCCAGGATAACTAGAAAATGCACTGCTTGAAAAAACACTGATTGGGTTACCATCAATAGCATTGTTAATAATTAGCCAATATAAATCTGAACGGTTAAAATCGTCACCCGCACTAACACGACCAATTTTAAAATTACCTTTTATTTGATTAAATTTGTGGGTATTATTTAGTGTTAACCCATATAATCTAAGCTCTTCTGAACCATAAAGACTACTGGCATTAAAAGTGTTGCCAATATCATTAGCAGATAAATTTTGACCGGTTCTAGCTACTGCGGAAATATCAAAAGACCAGCCTTTCCATTTAATAAGCTTGTTTAAATCAGCCTGAAAATCAAAACCAATAGAGTGATCATATTCAATAGCTCTTTTAATTCCACCAACCGCATTTCCTAAAATATCTGCTTTATAATCTAAAGCCATTTTATATTCATTTGGTAACCATTTATTAGTTTTATAACCAAAAGATTGCACTAAATTCTCATAATTAGTAGCTAAGATAGTGTTACTTAATATCCCCATTAAAAGTAATAAACCAAAAATTTTTTTCATTCTTACCTCCCGTTTTTTGGTGTATCTCCATGTGGCTTCGCCACATGGAGATACTATAGATAGATTAGTTTTCTAAGGGGGCAAGCCCCCTTCAACCCCCAAAAATTATACCAATCATGCGAATCATGGTTCAGACGTTTCTTTGCTCTTTAATCCCGGGGGGATTTTTTTCTCCTGACTCCTGTCTTCTATCTCCTGAGCCTTATATTAATTTTAACCTAAAATTTTGGGAGTTCAAAGAAAAATTTATTGCTAATAAATGCTTTATCAGAGATATACAAAAAAATAATGATGTTATAATTATTATTATGAAACAAATCCCTATTTTGATTTCAGCTTCAAAAATTGATAAAAAAATTAATTCTCTTGCAAAAAATATAGTTAAAGATAATCAAAATACAAAAATACTTTATTGTATTACCGTATTAAACAGTGCTAAAAAATTCAGCTGTAAATTGAGACATGAAATAAAAAAATACGCAACAATTAAAATCAAAAATCATAATATTACCCTTAGTAGTTATGGTTCAAAAAAAGTAAGTTCCGGTAAAATTATTGTTAAAAAAGATATAAAAGCTAATCTTAAAGATAAAAACATATTAATAATTGAAGATATGGTTGATACCGGTTGTACATTAAAATTTTTAAAAACCTATTTGTTTGATTATAAAAAAGTGAATTCTGTAAAAATTGCTACTTTATTAGTTAAGAAGAAAGGTGGAAAGCCTGCAATAAAACCAGAATATAATGGTTTTAAGATTAATGATGAATTTGTAGTTGGGTATGGTATAGATTATCAAGAACAGTATAGAAATCTAAAGTATTTAGGCTATATAAAATGAGTCTGTCACAAAATAGAAACTATTTATTTACATCTTTAGCAATTCTTTCAGCTCTTTCTTCAACTTCGTAAATGATTCTGTCTTCACCTGGCACTTTACGATTTTGCATCAAAATTTTACCATCACAAATAACTGTGTCTATACAATCTGATTCTGCCGCGTAAACTAAATTGGAAAACATATTGTGTTTTGGATGAAGAGCAAAATTATTATCATCTAATAACAAAACATCTGCTAAAGCACCCTCTTCTATTCTTCCGCAATTAAGGTTAAAAATCTTAGCACCATTAACCGTAGCTAAACTTAAAACTTCATTTACAGATAACACCGTGGGATCTCCGGTAACACATTTTTGATGCAAAGCGGCAATTTTCATATCTACGATCATAGATAAACTATTATTCGAAGCACAACCATCTGTACCTAAACCAATCAATAATCTATCCTTCATTTTTGTATATTGAAAAGCGCCTGAAGCTAGTTTCATATTAGAACATGGAGTATAAATCGGTTTAACTTGATATTTTTCTAATAAATCAATTTCGTGATCATTAACCCAAATAGTATGAGGGGTAATTACATTTGGTCCTAAAAAACCAATACTTTCCAAATATTCTACCGGTCGCATATTATGTTGTTGTAAACATTTATTTACTTCATCTTCAGATTCTGATAAATGGATATTAATTAATAAATTATGCTCTTTAGCAAAATCCTTTATCCATCGTAAACTATTTTCAGAAACAGTATAAATAGCATGTGGTCCTAGAATAAACTTAATTCGATCAGAATATTTTTTGCTTTCTTGAAATAGTTTTTCAGTTTCTTTTATTTGTGCTTTCGATTTTTCAGGATCAAAATTATCAATAAAAACCGAAGAAATTGCAGATCTTATACCCATTTCTTCAACGGCTCTGGCTGTACCATGAAAAAACCAATACATATCACAAAAAAAAGTAGTACCCGTTTTTATCATTTCCATACAACCATATTTAGCCGCCCAATAAACATCTTCTTCGGTTAATTTTGCTTCAAACGGCCAAATTTTCTTTTCTAACCAAGGGATCACTCTTAAATCATCTGAATATCCACGTAAAATGGTAGTAGCCGCATGGGTATGGCTATTAACAAAACTGGGCATAATAACTCTTTTTGAACCATCGATAATGGTATCTGCCGGTTCATTAATATCATCGGCTATTTTGGCAATAAGATTACCTTTGATTAAAACATCTTTAATTTTTTTTCTACATAAAATTTTTTTTATTAGTATAGACATTGTTTTTTACTTTTGTATACCCAGGTGGCAGAGCCACCTGGGTATACGAGAGAGATTAATTTTCTAAGGGGCTTCGCCCCTTAAACCCCAAACATTTCATCCAAAACTAACTCTATCTTTGCCTTATTTTCTTTTTGCGTTTGAAAAATTTCCTCGATGGTTAACGGTTTATCTACCAAACCATTAGCATAATTATCTATAGTACAAATTGCCGCATATTTTAACCCTAATTCTTGAGCAATAGTAGCTTCACTTGCCATAGTCATACCAACTACATCAGCAAAATTCTTTATAAAATTTATTTCTGCTTTGGTTTCTAATCTAGTTCCACCGCTCTGCCAATAAACCCCTTTTTTATGTACTGAGATTTTTAATTCTTCTAGAATTTTCAACAAAAACGTTCTTGAACTTTCATCAATTTTAGGGGTTACAAATTCAGCCTTTTCATTATAGATTGTGGAGCTAGTTGTAATATTAATGTAATCATCAGGAATTAATAAATCACCAGGTTTTATATTTAATTTTAGCGACCCAACCGAACAAATAGCAATAACATTTTCCGCTCCTTTTTCTTTTAAATATCTTAAATTTTTTTCATGATCTATCTTTGGAGGCGCTATTAAATTTTGCCCATGCCGACAAATAAAAAGCACGTCTTGTTTTTCGTATTTTTGAAATCCACTACCACCGATGATTGCTATTTTTTTCATAATTTCTTTTCCAGGGGCAAGCCCCTTGGATCCCTATAAACCCGACTAATGATAAAAAAACCTCACATCTGTAAAAACCATAGAAATATCAAGTTCATTGGCTTTATCAATTGACTCCTGATCTCTTTTTGAACCACCCGGTTGAATTACACTGGCAATTCCAGCTTTTCCAAAAGCATCAATAGAATCGCTAAATGGGAAAAAAGCATCAGATGCCGCGACTGCGCCTTTAGCTTTTTCACCGGCTTTTTCTAAAGCAATATTTACCGAATCAATCCGGCTCATTTGCCCAGCACCCACCCCTAAAGTTTGCCCGTCTTTTACAATAACAATGGCATTTGATTTTACGTGTTTTACAATAGTTTGCGCGAAAATCATATCATTAATCTGCTTCTTAGACGGGGCTTTTTCAGTTACTACTTTTAAATCTTTTTCAATAAGTTTGGTAGTATTGCTAGATTGCATCAATAAACCGCCCTTTAAAAAACGATATTGATATTTTGGATCTTCATAACAAAAATCCGGAGTTTTAATTATTCTGATCCCAATTTTTTGAGTTAAAAGTTTAATGGCTGTTTCTTCATAACCCGGGGCTATTACAACCTCCACAAAAAGTTTATTTAATTCTTCAGCTAATTTCTTGGTTACAGTTCTATTTAAAGCAATTATAGAACCAAAAGCAGAAACCGGATCACTTTCATACGCTTTTAAATAAGCAGAAAAAATATCATCACTTACAGCTACACCACATGGGTTGGTATGCTTAATAATTACTGCTACAGGCAAATCAAATTCTTTAGCAATATTCCAGGCAGATTCCAAATCCATCAAATTATTGTAAGATAATTCCTTTCCATGCAGTTTTTCAATAGTTGGCAAACCAACTTTAGTTGCTTTTTCCTTATAAAAAGCCGCTTGCTGATGCGGATTTTCCCCATAACGCAAATCTTGTACTTTTTCATAAACCGGTGCAAAAGCGGTAGGAAATTCAGTTTCTTTTGTATTTCCAAACCTTTGATCTAAAAAATTAGAAATAATGGCATCGTATCTGGCGGTATGCTTAAAGGCATTTAGTGCTAATTTTTTCTTAGTATTTAAGCTTAAACGACCTTTATCTTTTTTCATTTCTTCAATAACTTCCGAATATATAGCCGGATCTGTAATTACAGCAACAGAATCGTAATTTTTAGCCGCGGCGCGAATTAAAGACGGTCCGCCGATATCGATGTTTTCTATGGCTTCTTCCAAATGCACTTTTTCATTCTGAATTACTTTTTCAAACGGGTATAAATTTACTACCACCAAATCAATCATTTTTAGATCAAATTTTTCGCAGGTATTCATATGAACCTTGTTTTGTCTAATTGCTAAAATACCACCAAAAATTTTAGGGTTTAAAGTTTTAACACGACCATCTAGCATTTCCGGAAATTCGGTAATTTCTTCTATAGGAATTGCTTCTAAATGGTTTTCTTTAAGAGTTTTATATGTTCCGCCTGTAGAAATAATTTGGAAATTGAGTTTAATTAATTCTTTGGCAAAATCAATTAACCCTGTTTTATCTGAAACACTTATTAATGCGTATTTGTTCATTGTTTGTCCTTTTGTGTGTCTACCTCCCCCTTAGGGGCAACCCTTAATGAAATATAATCAGATAATATTTCATTGTCAATGATGGTTTTTGCTTTTCCGAAAAATTATAAAACAAAATGTAAAATACGAATGTTATTCAATATCACAATGTGGGTATATAAATATTATAAAATATTTGATTATTAGGAGAAAAATTATGGATTTATCAAGAGTTGGTTTACCAGCAAATCCTCCAGCCGGAAGAACACCATTGGAAGCTCCAACCTCATATATTTCAATACCAGAAGGTCATCCTAATGACAGAGTAATTAATATTTCTGGTTTTAACCCTATAACGGTTACAGGTAATCCTAAAGTACCAAGAGAACAACTAGAAGCTGTTACTAGACACATAGCTGATTTCATTAATAGAGCTAATGGCAGAATACCTTTATTAGCTGAAACTTTAATGGCACAAAACAGAATTATTTTATCTCCTTGGGATGATAAAGAATTTTCGGTTAGTCAAGGTATTAGCCCAGAAGACGCTGAATCTTTTAGTGCTCATTTTGCTACATATAATGGAGTAAATTTTGATGACAAAATTATTTTTAATTTTCGTACAACTCCCAATCCTTTAGATTATACTAGACCGCATATTCCCGAAGAAACTCACGGTTTACCTTATTATTCCACTAATGAAACAGGCCATATTATCTTTCATGAATTAATGCATGCTTCTAATTATTTTATTCGGGACTTTATTGTAAACGACCTAAATAGAGAATTTAGCGGTAAAACATTTGCTACTTCTCAAGAATTTTGCGAATCATTAAAAACATTTATTAATTCAAGAACCTATTTAAATCCAGAATATAAAGAAATGATTACTTCACAAATAAAAACTGATAATATTGAAAAATTTTTAACTTCTAATAGTTTAAATTTTTCTCAAATTGGTAAATTAGACATAAAATTAATAACAATAATATTAAAAATGATATTTAATCGTTCAACTCCGGATATTACATCATTAGATCAATTATTTCTTAACATATCCATGCCATATTTAAATACTTGTTTACAAACTTTAATTGATTTACCAACTGAGGCTAAACCTATTTCTTTTTATTTTAATAAGCAATTACAAGCTTTTAGAGAAAATTTAGAACTTTGCCAAAAAAGCGAAACTGACCCTTCTGTTTCACCAGAAGATAAAGCCAAATTATGGGAAAAATCCGGATCACTAAGAGGTACTTTAGAAGCCGAATTAGTAGCAGAAGTTGGAGTTGGTTTACTTATGGGTAAAACTTACCCACCTGAAATTATGCGTTATTATGCTTTATGGTTTGGTCCGGAAATTCATTAAGGCGACAATTCTAATTTTCCCGACCCCTTTTCTCTGTAAATACAGAGAAAATGAAAGTTAAAAAATATAAAATACCACCAAAAATTTTAGGGTTTAAAATTTTAACACGACCATCTAGCATTTCAGGGAATTCGGTAATTTTTACTATAGGAATTGCTTCTAAATGGTTTTCTTTAAGAGTTTTATATGTTCCGCCTGTAGAAATAATTTGGAAATTGAGTTTAATTAATTCTTTGGCGAAATCAATTAACCCTGTTTTATCTGAAACACTGATTAAAACATATTTGTTCATAGGTTTTCCTTTTGTATGCCTGCCGGCAGTTCAAATTTTTATATACCCCATGGGCTTCGCCCATGGGGTATAAGAAAAAAATTGTTTAAATTCTCTAAATCTTTAGAGGTATCCCTTAATGAAATATTTTTGACTATTCAGATAATAATACTCGTAAATTTGAGATTATTGTTGAATTATTTGATAACTAAACAATTAAACATCTGCAACAACAGATAAAGGTTGATTAACCTGCTTAGAAGAAGGTAAAAAACTACTACAAAATCTACCAATTTTTTTTATACGACCACCGATACTTCTGCCTAATTCACAAAAAAAGCTTGCTAACGGAACACTTGCTGAAAAATTATTTGAAGTAAAAACAACTTCTCCTGCTTCTTCAAAATCAACTTTTACATAATCAACTGCCAAATTAGTTACTATATGTCCTGTTGTTTCTTCCATTACTCTACTAGCTTCATTAATACCTTGTCTGGCTTCGGGTAATTTAGATAAACCTGCAAAAGCATTTTCTTTTACAAAAGCAATAGGTTGCATGGTTGCAGTATAAGGGTCCAGCTTTGCACTAACTGGTCCAGTACTAGGACTCGGATTATTTTCAGCCATATAAATTGAAGGAAGAAGAAATGGTCCATCATCTGGAGCATATTCTTTAAAGGCTACAAAAGGGAATTGATCTTGAAAGCCTGAGCTAATAGGATCTATTATTAAAGCAGAACAACCATTTTGAAATGGTATTTCAGTATGACAGGTAGTTCTAGCCAAAGGATCTGAAAAAATTTTTCTAATTAAGCCTGTGCTAAAAATATTGAAATACATTTTTAAAAATATATTTTCCAAAAAGCTTTTTTTTGCTTCCTCATAATTTCCGCCTTCAATAAGATATTTAATTTGCAAATAATCAGGATTACCGGGAATTAATTTCTCAACACCTAATCGTACAGAATAAAGTTGATTAATTTCATCTAAGGTTTGCCTGGTAAAATCAATTGTCATATCTGGTGTATTTTTAATATAATTTTTTGCCCATTCAACTATATAATCTCCAAGTAAATAATCTCTATTGCTATCAGGAGGGCTAGGAGCTACAAAAGTTTGAATAATTTTCCATTGATTATCATGAAAACTCAGATTCAAAGAAGTATTAACCATCATACATTGTTTACCAACAGCTAATAGGTCTCCCAGATTTTTTGCATAAGAACTAGCTGTATCTAAAATCTTACCGTTTATAGGGTGCTTATTAAGAATTTCAGCTAATTTATCTAATACATCATGCCCCTCACCATGAGTACTGATTTGCCAATAAATTTGAAGAAAAGTTCTGGGATTTTCATTTAAAAATTCACTTATTTCATCTAGACCTTCTTTTAAAGATTGATAGTCTACCCAAATACCTAATGTAGTATTGGCATGAGTTAACATTATGTTTCCGTCATCATTTAATCTTACATCTAAAGCTAAACTGGTTATTCCTAATTTTAATTGTTCTGTTAGAGTTAGTTTTTGACAATCAAAAAAAGATCGACCTAGACCTCTGGTTAAGATACCACTATCAGCAGAAACCTTTTCTTCTATAGCCGCGGCATTATGAGCTTCAACAAATCTAGCTTCATCAAGTCTTTTAGAACAATTTGCTTTACTTCCGTTACAAGTTTCTTCATAATCATCATCTGTAATTCTTTTTTGATATTCTTGTTCAATTTTTTTTCTGATATTCCACCATTCAAATTCTCTTTGAAGAAAAGGGAATACTTGATAACTGAGAAAGTTAAAAAGCATTACTTCTGCAAAAGTTAAAAATTTTTTATAAATTGGCTTATGCACCTTTTGTTTAAGCGTATTTATCCAAGCACTACAAATACTACCTAAAATTTCACAAATCACTAATTTTGGGTTATAAACAGTTTCAGTTATTTTATGGAATAAAAAAGCAAGAAAATTTCTTACATCTTCGGGTTTAGTTGTTTTGTCTTTAATTTTATTTAAATAATCCATTAAAGGTTGTTCAATTTTTTGATACCAAGAACAATCACGAACTTTTTCTAAACCTTTTTTTGCCCCAAAAAGTAACAATAAAAATAATAATTGATAAGTCACTGCCAAAGCAAAATTAATGGGATTTGCAAGAACAGCAGAAACTATTAAAGGGATTCTTGGTAAATTAGGGAAAATTTCGAAGGTTAATCTGAAAAGAAAATTTAAAAAGCAATGTTCCGCCATTTCATGCATATGGCCTGGTACTGATTTTAATATAGAAAAAAGGGAGGTAAGATATTTTTCAATTTTTGATTTTGTTGATTCAGAATCAATAACATCTAAAACAACAGATTTATCAAATAATTCTTCAATAGTAGGTGCAGATAAACCTGGCAATTCTGAAAAATCTAGTATAAAAGAGTCGGAATCTTGAGAAGAATCTAATAATGATGATAATTCCAATTGAGGAGACCAAGCAACAGTTGGCTTTACTGTATGAGCTATATTTATTATTTGTAGTTGTTCTCTGCGAGCAAGATCAGTTACTGAAGTATCATTTAGCAATCTTTCATTCCCTGAAGAAGCGCTAGGTATAGGCTCCGTAGGTCTAGACCCTATAGTTCGTCGGCAAATTCCCTGCGGTTGAAAAATGCCAGAAAGGCTATCCATATTTCCCCCAAATTTAAAAAATAAAGATTAAGTAGGTAAAAATTTTTCCTAATCTTTATTCCTTATCTCTTATTTTTTATTACCCTGGAGAAGAGATTTTGAAACATAAAATGTTGTTGGAAAACTGTATTAATTTTGCACCTTAAATTTTTTGCAAAGCAAAAAATTTAAGATAAAATCAAAACCCGATTATTTCTTATTCGAATCTTATCTTCCGCATAAAGCTGAATTGCTTGGGGGTAAATTCGGTGCTCTTTTTCTAAAATTCTGGTACTTAAACTATCTTCGTCATCATTTGGTAAAACAGGGACAACTTCTTGCAGAATTATGGGTCCGGCATCTAAATCTTCATTCACAAAATGTACAGTACAGCCGCTCCATTTTACCCCGGCTTCTACAGCTTGCTTTTGGGCATGTAAACCTTTAAAAGCTGGTAACAAAGCAGGGTGAATATTCATAATTTTATTTGGGAAAGCAGAAATAATAGTTTTGCCTAAAATTTTCATATATCCAGCAAGTATAACTAAATCTACCTGATACTGATTTAGATAATTCAAAATTGCTTTTTCGTATTCTACATAAGTGGTAAAGCTTTTTGGATCAACCAATTTTGCCGGAAGTTGATTTTTTTCTGCTAATCTTAAACCATATGCTTTGGAATTATTACTGATTACAACACAAATTTTAGCATTTAAAGTATTATTTTTAATGGCCTCAATTATGGCATTTAGATTAGACCCTCTACCGGAAATTAAAACCCCTAATTTTAAAAGCTCTTTAGACAAGCTTAACCTCTTTTTGCCCTTTTTCAATTCTGCCTAAATAAACTAATTCCGGTTGATTTTTTATCTCTTCGGAAGTTATAACAACTAACCCAATCCCCATATTAAAAACCCGCCACATTTCTGTTTCTTGAACCTGGCCAACTTCTTGCATTATCTTAAAAATTTTAGCTACCGGGATATTAGCTTTTTCAATATTTGCAGTTACACCTTCTGGGAAAACCCGCACTAAATTCTCTGCTAAACCTCCACCCGTAATATGGGCAATACCATTAATTTCTATACCAGCTGAAATTAGTTTTTCTAGGTCTTTACCATAAATTTTGGTTGGTGTTAGTAATTCTTTTTTGGTTACCCCGCTTTTCTTCAAATTATCATCGGTAAAAATTTTTCTTACCAAAGAATAGCCGTTACTGTGAATTCCGGAAGATTTTAAACCATAAATAAAATTCCCGGGTTTAATTTTACTGCCGTCAATTACTTTAGCTTTTTCAACTACACCTACGGCAAATCCGGCAAGGTCAAAATCGCCAGGGTTATAAAGGTCATTCATTTCAGCCATTTCCCCGCCAATTAAAGCTGAATTAGCTTGTAAACAACCTTCTACCATGCCATCAATAAGTTCTTTCATTTTTTCAGGTTCTAATTTATGGCAAGCAATATAATCGAGAAAAAACAAAGGTTTAGCACCTGAACAAATAAGATCATTTACATTCATGGCAACTAAATCTATACCAATAGTATCAAAAATTTGGGTTTCTATAGCGTATTTTAACTTAGTCCCTACCCCGTCTGTGCAAGAAACTAAAATTGGGTCTTTTAAACCTGAAGGCATACTAAAAAAACCACCAAAACTACCAATATTACCTAAAACATTTGCTGAAAAAGTTTTTTTTACAGAACTTTTAATAAGTTCAACTGCTTTATTACCAGCATCAATGTTAACACCTGAAGTTTTATAATCCATAGCAAAATTCTAACAAAAAAAGTTTTACCTGTATATAAAGTTTCTTTCTTGACTTAAAATAAAAGGGCTTTTATACTCAAGAAATGCAAAATTCCATGCGTTTTTTTTGTGGTAGTTCTCATCCTGAACTTGGAAAAGAAATTGCAAAAGAACTAAATATTGACCTAGGTAAAATATATCTTTCCAAATTTAGTTGCGGAGAAAATTATGCTCGGATTGAAGAAACTATCAGAGGCTATGATATTTATCTTTTACAAGGTATCACGGAAAATCCAAATGACGATTTAATGGAATTATTCGTTATAATGGATGCTTTAAAAAGATCATCCGCTAAATCTATTAATGTAGTTTTACCTTATTTTGCTTATTCTAGACAAGATAAAAAATCAGCACCAAGAGAACCTATTTCATCCAGGTTAATAGCAGATTTACTAAATTCCATTGGTTTTAACCGTTTAATTTGTATGGATTTACATGCTGACCAAATTCAAGGCTTTTTTAATAGCCCTGTAGATCATCTAATTTCGTTACCCCTTTTTGTTAAATATTTTTCAGAAAAAAATATTCCTGATTTAGTAGTAGTAGCTCCTGATACTGGTAGAGCAAAATTAGCCAAAAAATTAGCAGATAAACTTAATGCTAATTTAGCCGTAATTCATAAAACCAGACCCGATCACAATGTAGCAGAAGTAGTTAATATTATTGGTAATGTAGAAAAAAAGACCGTTTTAATTATTGATGACATGATTGATACTGCCGGTTCTGTAACTTCATCTATTAAAGCATTAAAAAGTTTTGGCTGTAATGAAAATATTTATTTAGCCGCTACCCATGCAGTTTTTTCCGGTCCGGCAATAGAAAGATTAAAAAATGCTAATTTTAAAGAAGTTGTTATTACCAATTCTGTTCCATTGCCAGAAAACAAAAAATTTCCCGGGCTTACAACTTTATCAATTGGTCCGCTTTTTGCTGAAGTAATTAAAAGAAATCACGAAAAAGAATCTATTTCTTCACTTTTCATATAATAAAACCGCGGTTGCCTTCTTTCATCATATCTTTTTCCCATTTCATTTCTTGATTACCGCTATAACTACCTTTTTTAGAAATATACGTATTCTTAATATCAATAGTTTGAATATTAATACTAATATTAGATTTTGGTATGGTCATATCAGTAACCCAAACCGCAATTTTTTTCTCTTTTTCAGCAACCCGATGATTTAATAACCTAATTAAAATATTAGCGGCATTATTAAAATCTCTTATAAATGGTAATAATTTCTCTGCATCTTTTTTGGTTAAGCTACGAGCCATAATAACCTCATTATTTTTTCCTGAAAAAAGGCGGTAAAAAACCACCTCTCTCTTCCTTCACATTAATATTTGCCGTATTTTGCAATTTATCTTTAGCATTTTGTTCATCTTCATATTTAGCTTCTAAAAATTCTAATTGTTTTAACCGATTCTTTAAATTTTTTATTCTAGATAATCGATCAAAAAATTGTTCAACTAATTCTTTATCTTCTGGTTTTAAATCTAAATTTTTAAAATCATTCTCTAAAGTACTCAAATATTCTATTTTTTCTTCTAATTTTGACTTTCCTTCACCAACTTTTTTCTTCTTTTTAACATTATCTTCTTCTAATAAAGCGGCTACCGCGGAAGACATTTCTTCTTCAACTGGTTTACCCTCTTTTTTTAAATCTTTTGTTAAGAATTCTGATTTTTGTTCAGAATCAATTTTTTGATCTTTAACCTCTTCATGTTTTTCCACTAACTTTTCTAAGTGCTCATCAAGAATTTCAGAAGTTGACCCAGCAGATTTTTTACCAGCCTGCTTGATAGCCGGATTTTTAAACCCCTCACTATAAATTTCAATTTCTTCTTTTAAATCTGTTATTGATGCTTTAATTTGATTCTGCAATTCTGCATTATCTTCACTTTTTTCTTTTTTCTGCATCATAGAAGAACGAATGATTTCTGAGGAAAGATGATCAAGTGGTGAGGACATAAAAAACTCCTTGATTTTTTCTTTTTTTAAAATAACCTAATAAGTCTGCTTTTATTATACCCTCTTTTTTAATTTTTAAAACATTGATAATTAGTATTTCCCCCGCTACTCGCGGGAAGTGGAATTGACCTGCCGACCGACCGGGCGGGGCTGACTCAAAAGTTCGTCAGGCGAGGCGTCTTGAGCACGAGCGCGCGGAGTTTATAGCAATAAATGAGCACGCGAGTGCGAAAAGCAACGAAGCATCACGGACTTTTGGGACAGCCCCAATCTTTTTTTTAACTCTACAAGTATTGAGTAAAATAGTTACGATAATTCATAAAATAAAATACCAGAACTTACAGCTACATTTAAAGATTCCAACTCGGAATTTATCTTGATATTTAACTTTTCACATTTATTGAAAAGATCAGGATTTTGCAAACCACTTCCTTCTGAACCAAATACAAAATATTTTTTACTTTTTGTTTTAATAAAATTTTTAATATTTTGCCCTTCTTTAGCTGATAAAATAAACCCCTGAAAACCGTCTTGTTCTAAATACTTTAAGTCCTTTTCTGTGATTTTTATAACCGGCATTTTTAAAATTGTACCAACTGAAGCATTAACTGATTCAGGATGAAAAGGGTCAACTGTTCCAGAAAAATAAAAAACCGCAGATAAAGAAAAAGCATAAGCATTTCTAATAATAGCTCCAAAATTACCCGGATTAGCTACTCCATCTAAAATAGCAACATTTTGAGCACGTTTTATTACTTTACTAAGATCCCAAACCGGTTTTGACAAAATAGCTATAATGCCAGGTGAATGTTTTAATTTTGTTATTTTTTTAAATTCATTTTCTTTTAAGATAGTTATTTTATTAAAACTATTATTTAATTCTAAGTTAAACTCTGTCTTTTCTCGAATAAATATTTCTTTAATTAATTCTGACTGATTTTTAATTAAATCAAAAATTGCTTTTGGATGCTCTAAAACAAACATTTTTTTTTCTTCTCTCAACTTTTTATAATTAATTATACCGGAAATTTTTTTGGTGCTATTTTTACTCATGAATTTTTATTTTTTGCCAAAAATCATCAAATTCTTGATAACTAATATCTGCAAAACTTAAATTTTCTTTATTTAAGGTTTCTTCGATTTTTTCTATACGCTGACGAAATTTACTAATACTTTTTCTCAAAACAATTTCTGGGTTAATATCAATTTTTCTGGCAATATTTACTAAAGAAAATAAAATATCGCCAAATTCATCTTCTAACAGATCTTTACTTTTATTATTCTCAACATTACTTTTCAATTCTTCAACTTCTTCATCTAATTTTTTTATCGGATCCGAAATATGTTCCCAATCAAAACCTATTCTGGCTAACTTTTTTTGCACTTTTTCTGCTTCCAATAAAGCAGGGAGTTTTCTAGGAATAGTATTAAATAAACCTTTCTGTGTTTTCTTTTCTTTATCTTTAATTTTCTCCCAATTATGCCAAATATCTTCTACCGAGTTAATTTTGGTATCATCAAAAACATGAGGGTGCCTTCTGATCATTTTTTCTTTAATTAATTGAATAACTTCATTTATAGAAAATAAATTTTCTTCTTCTGCCATATTAGACAACATAATAACTTGCAATAATAAATCACCTAACTCTTCTTTAACTAAAAACAAATCTTTCTTTTCTAAAGCATCAATTAGTTCATAACTTTCTTCAATAATATGAGGTATCAAACTAAACATAGTTTGTTTTTGATCCCATTTACAACCACCAGGGCTACGTAAAATCTTAATAATATCAACTAATTCATCAAATTTTTTAGACATAAAAATAGCTTACAATTTAATAAAAAATTTTGCAATTTTAATTATCTTGTCACGAAAATTTAATGATATCCATTTTGAAACTAGTTTATTTCATTAATTATTGAGGAGTAATTTCTATGAATTTACAAAAAAAAGTAATTTCTTTACCAATCTCAAATCAACAAAAAAAATTTACTCAACAAATTAATTCAATAGTTGAAAACTATTTTATTACTAAAAACGAAAAACTTGTGTCTTATCCTAGTGAAAAAATAAAAGTTGTTGAAATTGAAAATCCTTTTGAATTAGGAAAATTAACTGCATTACGTTTTATAGAATGGGTTATCGCTAACCCTAATGGGGTTATTTCCTTGCCAACTGGTAAAACTCCAGAATATTTTCTGAAGTTTTTAAAGTATTATAAAAAAAATTGGCATGACCCTTTAATACAAAAAGAATTAAAAAATTTAGGCATTAACACAACTGATTTTCCTGATACTCGTAATTTAAAATTTATTCAAATAGATGAATTTTTTCCAATTAATCCGAAACAAGAAAATAGTTTTAATCATTATTTAAAAACCTATTATTTTCCGTTATTAAACCTTAAGCCAGAAAATATTCATACAATAAATCCATATGAATTACCTTTTATCAAAAATAAAAATATTGATTTAGATCAATTATTTTTTGATACAAAAAAAATAGATTTAACTTTATTTACTAGAGAACCTAAAAATGATCTGGAAAAAATGCAAAAACAAGTTCTCGAAGAAATAAATAAATATTGTGAAGATTATGAACAAAAAATTAGAGATTTAGGTGGCATTGGTTTTTTCTTAGGTGGAATTGGTCCTGATGGTCACATTGCTTTTAATATGCAAGGTTCCCCCTTTAATAGTAAAACCAGATTAATTCAACTAAATTATCCTAGTTCTGCGGCATCTGCTTCAGATTTAGGTGGTATGCGGGTAGCAAGAGATAAAACCGCAATTACAATAGGTTTAGATACCATTGCTTATAACAAAAACGCAACTATTATAATTATTGCGGCAGGGGAAGCTAAAACAGAACCCGTGATTAATGCTATTGAAAAACCAGCAAATTCGGAATATCCTGCCAGTATTCTACAATCGCATCCTAATTCCAGGTTTTATATTACTAAAGATATTGCCAATAAATTACAATCTAGAGAAATCGAAAATATTAAACAAATTATTGATAATTCTAACCAAAACCCTTCTTTTAATATAATTAATGAAATAATAATTAACCTAGCTCTTCAGCAAAAAAAGAAAATTCTTGATTTAACGCTCACTGATTTTTCAAAAAATGAAAAAGCAAAATTAATATCCCCTTATATAAAAAAGAATCTTAGTGTTATTTTAGAAAAAGTACAAAAAGAATTAATTTCAAAAATTAATAACGGTTTAGAAATTCCGCATGGTAAACAAATACTACATACATCCCCACATCATGATGATATCATTCTAAGTTATTTACCTACAGTTAAAGAATATCTAAATAAAAACGCCAATGAAATAATTTATTTAACCAGTGGTTTTAATTCTGTTTCTAACCATTATATTAAAAATTTAATTAAAAAAGCGGATGATGTTTTTATGAAAAAATATCATGAAGATATTTTTAGTAAAACCAAAGAAGAAATTCTAAATTTATACAAAAAAGCTTATTTAGAAAATAATATTGAAGAAGAAAGCATTTTGGAAACAATTTTGTTTCTACAAAATTTACGAGATATTTGTAATTTTAAAAATAAAAAAGAATTAAAAACATGGATTAAATCTTTTTTTAAAGAATATCTAAACAAGCAATATGCCGGTCAAAAAGATATTCCTTTAATTCAAATTATTAAAGGAGCTATAAGAGAATCTGAATCAAGTCGAAAATGGGCTATTTTAGGTTTGGAAAATCAAAGTGTACATCATTTAAGGTTACCTTTTTATACCGGTGATTTTTTTAACCCTATTCCCGGAGATAAAGATGTTAATAAAATTTTAGAATATTTAGATTGGAATAAACCAGATATTATTACAGTTGCTTTTGATCCTGAAGGAAGTGGACCAGATACCCATTTTAAAGTATTGCAAGCTCTAGCACAAAGTTTAAGAAATTATCAAAATGAAAAGAAACCAGAAATAATTGGCTACAGAAATATTTGGTTTAAATTTGCACCTAGTCAAGCTAATATTTTTGTTCCGGTTAGTCAAGAATCCTTAGATGAATTAGAAAAAATCTTTTTGAATTGTTTTTCATCTCAAAAAAATGCAGAATTTCCCAGCCCTTATTATGATGGTCCTTTTAGTGGTTTAGCTCAAAAAATACAAATAGAACAATTTGAAAATTTAAAAATTCTTTTAGGTAAAGATTTCTTTGAAAATAATCCGGATCCAAGATTAAAAAAAGCCAAAGGTTTTGTTTTTTTGAAATCAATGAATTTAGATGAATTTTTAACCCATGCTACTGAATTAGAAAAAAGAGTGGTAAAAATTTAATCTTTTAATAACATTACTAAATATGCAATAAATTTCTTAAATAAAGATCGTTTGTGTTTCTTTTTGGTCGGTTTAATTCTTTTTGAGAAGTATTTTGCTGATTGAATTTTATTTCTTTTTCTCTGATTATAATTTTTTTGGGACGATTTGCTAAATCTTTTTTTAATTGTTCTTGTAACCATCTTTTTTTTGTTCATCATCATTCATAAAATTTACTATTAAAAAATAATTCGGCTAAAATTTCCGCATCTTTATTAATAATAATACTTTTTAAAAGGTTTAGCAAAATATTTTCATCTATCGGCTTTGTTAAATATCCGCTGGCTAAACCATACACCGGATCTTTTGCTAAAGCTAAAAGCTCTTTATCTTGATAACAAGAAACTATTACAATAGGAATATGCTTTTTAAAAAAACTAAAGTTTTCCTGAGTTCTAATAATTTTAATAAATTCTTTACCATTAATAAAAGGCATTTGCCAATCTAATAATATACATTTAATTCTGTTACTAATAAAGCCAAAACCTCTTTCGTGCTTTTTCAATACTTTTAAAGCAGTTAATCCATTTTCAGCTACCAATGGTGTAAATAAACCTGTTTTGGCAATGCAATCTGCCATTAGTTCTCTTAATTTTTCTTCATCTTCTACTATTAATACCAAAGGTTTATTTTTCATTTTGAATTCTTTTTAAATATTTTATTGTAAACGTATCTATTTTTAAAAAGTAACTATTCCAAAAATCAATCATACCAGAAAAAACAAAAATTGGTCCCTCTATAACAGCAGTCAATAATCTAAATGGCAATAATAATAAATAAATTACTGTAATACCTAAGATCTGCATTACTGGAAAATTATCTTGAACATGCTCTTTTAAAGAATTTTCTGTTAGTAAATAACGGAAAAAATCATTCCCTTTATCGGCTTGACCTAATTTGAGATTAACTAATTCCTCTAAATATTTTTCATAACTCATTTTAGGATATCGCTTCCATTCTCTGGTTATTTGAAAAATTGCATTTTGCCAATCTTCAATACAACCAAGAAATTTATAAAATAAACCGCCTAGAACGCCATAAAAAACTGCCCAAAATAAAGCTAAAGGAAAATAAATTAATGCTAATAGTAAATTTATCATTTTCTTCTTAACTTTAATGATAAAAGCATTTGATTTAATTATCAATGCAATATTTTGAATTTTTAAACGATAAAAAATTAGTTTTTCATTTAAGTATGTATATTAAGTCTGTCGGAAAATGGCTATTCTTATTATAACCAGGTGGCAAAGCCACCTGGTTATAAAAAAAAATTCTCATTTTGCGACAAACTCAAAAAAGGAGTTATTATGAAAAAAATAATTAGTTTTCGCTTTAATAATTTAACAGAAAATTCTGCTTTCCAAGAATTAATGGAATTAATTAAAAATAATAAGATAGCTCTACCGCAAGATTTTAACCCTGCCAGATTACAAAAATATATTGCCACAAACGGTCCTTTAAGCTTTTTCTACGGCAGTACTTTAATTAATGATGACATCCTTTCTGCCATGCAAAAATTAGCAGATCAAGCAGAAGTAATTAAACATTATCAGTTATTATTAGATGGGCATATCATGAATTTATCAGAAAAAAGAAAAGTATTACATCATCAAGTACGTAGCAATAATAAGGGGAGTTATGGTATTGAACAAGAAAGAATTGCCGATTTTGCCAAAAAAGTACAACAAGGTGAGATTAAAGGATCAACCGGTAAGCCTATTACTGATGTTGTACAAATAGGGATTGGAGGTTCAGATTTAGGTCCGCGCGCTTTATATGAATCATTAGAACGATATGTTAACCATACCAAAGGAAATATTCCGATAAAAGCTCACTTTATTTCGAATGTTGACCCTGATGATGCTAATTCCGTACTAGATAAAATTAATCCGGAAAAAACTTTGTTTATCGTAGTTTCAAAAAGTGGAACAACCCAAGAAACCTTAACTAATTTAGAATTTGTTAAAAATAAAGCTATAGAAAAAGGGTTAAAAGCAGAGGATCTAAAAAAACATTTTATTGCTGTTACCGGAAAAGGTAGCCCCATGGATAACCCAGATAAATACTTAGCTTCCTTTTATATTGATGATTATATTGGCGGTAGATATTCGGTGACCAGCGCTGTAGGTGGGACTATATTATCAATTGCTTTTGGACCAGATATTTTTCAGGAAATTTTAGACGGTGCAAAAATAATTGATGAATGTGCCAAACAAAAAAACATCAAAGAAAATCTACCTTTACTAGATGCTTTAATTGGTATTATGGAACGTAATGGTTTAGGTTATGCCAATAAAGGAATTATTCCTTATAGTAAAGCACTACAAAAATTTGCTTCTCATTTGCAACAACTAGATTGTGAAAGTAATGGTAAATCCGTTAATTTTTATGGTCAGTCCATTAATTATCAAACCGGTCCCATGATTTTTGGTGAACCCGGTACAGATAGTCAACATTCTTATTTTCAAAAAATTCATCAAGGTAGTGATGTTGTACCATTAGAATTTATCGGTTTTAGAAAACCACAAATAAGTAAAGATTTTTCTTTTAAAGGTTCAACTAGCCAAGAAAAACTACTGGCAAATTTAATGGCGCAAATTACCGCTTTAGCTAAAGGAAAAATAGATAAGAAAAAACCTGCGGATAATTTTAACGGCAATAGATCAACTAGTTTAATTTTAGCTGATAGATTAACTCCTAAAGTACTAGGTGCATTATTAAGTCATTTTGAAAATAAAGTAATGTTTCAAGGCTTTTTATGGAATATTAATTCTTTTGATCAACCAGGAGTTGAATTAGGTAAAAAACTAGCCGGAGAAATCTTAGCTAAAAACGGACCAAAGGACGAAACTCTTAAAAAATTCGTGGAATTAATAAAATAAGTACTCTTTTTTGATTCTATACCGAGGGTTGTGGTGAGGGTTAAAGTAAAGGGTTTTTAATTCGAATTTTTTATCCCTTATCATTTTTTTATACTCAATTTGTTCTTAAATATTTTTTTAAAGACCGGACAGTAGTGAGTTGCAACAGACTCATACCAAAAAAAATTAAACTATGTTATAGTAAATCAACTAAATTAATTTAAAGAGGGGTTTATTATTTCTTGCTAACCAAGAAATCCGTATATTTATGCAAAAAAAAATAAGAAATATTGCTATTATTGCTCACGTTGACCATGGTAAAACAACTTTGGTTGACCAACTTTTTAAACAAAGCGGTCTTTTTCGAGATTCCCAAGTAATTCAAGAACGCCTAATGGATTCTTTAGATTTAGAGCGTGAACGCGGTATTACTATAAAATCAAAAACCGGTGCATGTGAATATAAAGATTATCGCATCAATATAATTGATACCCCAGGGCACGCTGATTTTGGCGGTGAAGTTGAACGAGTAATGAATTTAGCAGACGGTGTTTTATTCTTAGTTGATTCTGCCGAAGGACCTATGCCGCAATCTTATTTTGTTTTAAAAAAAGCCGTTGAACATAATTTACCGATTATTGTGGTTGTAAATAAAATAGATAAACCTGCCGCAAGACCAAGTTGGGTAATTGATGAAGTTTTTGATTTACTAATTAAACTAAATGCTCCAGATAATTTACTGGATTTTCCTATTATTTATGCTTCTGCCAAAGAAGGTTATGCAAATCTTGATGACCAAACATTTAGCGGAAATATGATCCCATTATTTGAAAAAATCATTGAATTTATTCCTGCTCCAAAAGGTAACATAAAAGGACCTTTACAAATACAAGTGGCTACAATTAGTTACTCACCATTTATGGGACGTTTAGCTATTGGCAAAATAACTTCTGGGCAAATCAAAGTAAACCAAGAAGTAGCTATTACTGCTGGTGAAAATATTATTAATACCGCCAGAATAAGTAAATTATATCAATTCCGCAGTAATGAACAGGAAGAAATTACTCATGCTAGTGTTGGCAATATTATTGCAGTTGCTGGCATACCGGAAATCTGTATTGGTAACACCATTACAGACCCGATAACCCCATTAGGTTTACCGCCTATTGAAGTAGATCCGCCTACTATTTCCATGACTTTTTTAACTAACGATTCACCATTTGCTGGTAAAGAAGGAGAATTTGTCACTTCCCGTCACTTAAAAGAAAGGTTAGAGCGCGCCGCTTTAGCTGATGTTGCTTTAAAAGTAGAAAATTTAGGTGAAGAACGAGGTTTTAAGGTTTCTGGCAGAGGTGAATTACATTTATCTATTTTAATTGAAAACATGCGGCGAGAAGGTTATGAATTTCAAGTTTCACGACCATCGGTTATTTTTAAAGAAGAAAAAGGAAAAACACTTGAACCTTACGAAGAATTAACCATTGATGTAGATGAAGCTGTTATGGGCAAAGTAATAGAACAACTTGGTGAACGTAAAGGTAAAATGGTAGATATGGTTTTAGATGCCGGTTTAGCCAGGTTAATTTATATTATTCCTACTCGTGGTTTATTAGGATATCAATCTGAATTTCTAATGGCTACAAGAGGAAAAGGTATTATGAATTACATGTTCTTTGAATATGGCTCTTTTTGCGGGGAAATTAAAATGCGTAAAAACGGAGTTATGGTTTCCAAAGAAACTTGTGAAACCGTAGCTTATGCTTTATGCAATTTGCAAAACCGAGGCATTCTCTTTATGGGTGCTGGCGAAAAAATTTACGAAGGGCAAATTATTGGCGAACATGCCAGAGAAGATGATCTCGTAGTAAACCCAGGGAAAGGCAAAAAACTAACCAATATGAGAGCTTCTGGTTCAGATGACGCAGTAGTTCTTATCCCACATTTAAAACTTAGCTTAGAACAATATATTTCTTACATTGATGATACAGAATTAGTAGAACTCACACCCAAATCTATTAGACTAAGGAAAAAAATCCTTTCGGAACAATTAAGAAAAAAAGAATCTAACTAAAATTATTTCTTTTTAGCTACAGCAACTTTTTTTTTAACAATTGTTTTTTTACAAATCTCTTTCTCTGCCTGAAGCCAGTCTTCAAGATCAAACCCTTCTTGACATCCACGAGCTAAAAAAAGTTCATACGCACGTTTTTGAATTTCCATGGCTAGTTCTTGTTTCATAAAAACCTCCTTTACTATACTGCAATTATTGTAAAATTTTAATATTATTTTGACAACTAGGCAAAAATAAATAGTAAAAGAGTCTGTCGCGAAATGAGAAATTCTTTTTATAGCTATTTTATAACAGACTCTAAAAGTAATTGAATTAGCTCAAATTATTCGCTAGAATAAGATTACTCATGAAACATATTTTACATGCTCAACAATTCGACCGTATTTCTTTAGAAAAGCTATTTCAAACTACAACAAAAATCCGAAAAATGTTTTTTGATCCAAAAGGAAGGATTATTTTAAAAGGCTTATTATTAAACCAGTTAATGTTCACTATTTTTTATGAACCATCAACCAGAACTAGAATTTCCTTTGCTTCTGCAGGAGTGCATCTTGGAATGGAAGTTATTGGCACAGAAAATGCCCGAGATTTTTCTTCTGCTCTTAAAGGCGAAAGTTTAAAAGACTCTATGAAAGTTTTATGTGAATATTATCCTAACACTATTGTATTAAGACATTTCCAAGTTGGCTCTGCTGAAGAAGCCCATGAAATTGCCGATGAATATGGCGTATCTATTATTAATGCTGGCGATGGCAATGGACAACATCCTACTCAAGCATTGCTAGATTTATATACTATTCAAGATGAATTAAAAAGATCAGATAATTTAAAAGTGGTTATTGGCGGCGATTTAGCAAATGGTCGTACCGCACGTTCTTTAGCCTATTTATTAGCTAAATTTAGTAATATAGAAATTATTTTTATTTCACCTCAAGAATTAGAAATGAAATCAGATATTCTAGATTATTTACAAAAACACAAAGTCAAGTTTGCAAAAGAAACTTCTTTAGAAAAAGCTTTTTCCCATGCTGATGTAATTTATTGGACTAGAATACAAAAAGAAAGGCTATCAGATCCTTCTATTTATGAAAAAGTAAATAATAAATATTGTATAAGTAAAGAAGAACTAAAACACCTGAAAAAAACAGCTATTATTTTACATCCTTTACCGCGTGTAAATGAAATAGCAATAGAAGTAGATCAGGACCCCAGGGCTAAATATTTCAAACAAGCAGGAAACGGCATGTTTATTAGAATGGCCTTATTATTAGAACTTGCCGGAAAAAAACTCTAGGCTATTACAGCACCACAGTTACTACAAACTTTACTACCATCAGCCGCGGAAATATTGATGTGATTACACGGATCATCTTTAATACGATCAATAATTTCTTCAATTTGAATAATATACATATCAGAAACCATATAAAGATCTTTTAAATCATCTAATCTTAAAATTGTGTTTTCTCTTAAACTATTAATATCAAACTTTACATGTTCCATTATGTTATATAATCTTTGATAAAAAAGCTCTACTATTTCATTCCGGTTCTTTTTCTCTGTTGGTAATGAATTGAGATCTTCTTGCAACATTGTTTTCGTCATACCCATAATAAACTCCTTTTTAAGAAAAACTTGCAAATTTCGACTAGATAATTTATTTTCATTAAAGTAAATAAAATTCTGAAAATTGTAAAGTGTTTATTTTATGAAAAACAATAAATTAAGTATAATTCTCTTTAGCAATGATTTTGACAAAGCTTTTTCTGCTTTAACTTTAGCAACCGGATCAGCGGCTATTAATTGGGAGGTTAATTTGTTCTTTGCTTTTTGGGGTATTAATTTAATAAAAAATAAACAACAAAGAGCTTTTTTAGGCAATAATTTTCTTAATAAAATTCTGAATTTTATTTTAGGCGGTATAAACAATTTACCATTATCTAAATTAAATTTTTGGGGATTAAGTAAACCTTTAATGAAGCATTTAATGAAAAAGAATAATATTGCTGATATTAATATCTTATTAAACAGTGCGATCCAGATGAATATTAATTTTTATGTTTGTTCTGCTTCTTTTCTATTGTTTGGTTTAAAAAAAAATGATTTATTACCTGAGGTCAAAGAAATTGTTGGAGTTGCCCAGTTCTTAGAAAAAGCTCAAGATGGACATATTTTATTTATTTAATTTATTTATATTATTATGCAAATTTTAGATTTAACCGATGAAACCTGTCCCATGAATTTAGTAAAAACCAAACTTAAGCTTAATACTTTAAAAAAAGGAGATACTTTGAGTTTATTTATCAAAGAAGGCGAACAACTAGATAATATTAAAATCAGTTTAAAAAATAATGGTTATTTTATTAAAGAAATTACTTTAGAATATAATGATGTTTATAAAATTATTGTTATCAAATAAATATTTATGATAGATATTCTTTTATTCATTAGCTTTTTCGTTACTATTATTTTTACTATTTTTATTACTATTAAAGCCAGAGAAAACCCTGTTTTATATTTTTTGGCTTTAGCTACTTTTTCTTGCTGTATTTGGCAAATTAGTATTATTTTATTTTGGCAAACAAATTTTATTGTTAGTTTTCATAATTTAGCTTTTGTTGGACCGGCTTTTTTACCATGGTTTACGTTTGTTTTTATTAATAATTTTCCGACTAAAAAAATAACTCTAACTAATAAACAATATTTTATTTTATTATTACCAACTATCTTTTTTAGTATTATTATTTTATTCTTCCCTCACTATTTTTTAGGGCCTATTAATATAAATACTCAATTATATGAACGTAAGTTAGGTTATTATCTCTACGTTATTTATTTAATTGGTAGTTTTGGAGCAATTACTACTATTTTGCTTCATAATGCTCTAACTTATAAAGGTTTAGCTAAATTACAAGCCAGCTATTTACTCTTAGCCATTTTTATAACTATCTGTTTTGGAACGTTTTTTAATTTAATTATTCCGGTTTTTAACCAAGGTGATTTTTCCTATACAAAATTAGGACCTATTTCTTTAATTTTTTTTGTTACTGTTTTAACTTATTTTTTTATTAAACATCGTTTATTTGGCATACAATTTATTATTAAAAAAAGTTTGATCTATTTTTTTCTTATTACAACTGTGTTCTTTGTTTTCATCTCTTTTGTTTTTTTATCTGGTAGCTTTGTTAATAATTATTTCAGTACTAATAAATATTTAACCATTATTATTGCCTCTGCCATAATTGTTTTTATCTATCCTTATTTAAAAAATTTTATTAATATCACAACTAATCGTGTGTTTTTTAAGTATCATCCAAATTTTCAAGCTTCCTTAAAACAATTAAGCCAAAATTTAAGCAAATTAAATAATTTAGAAAAAATAACTTCACTCCTAATTGATTCTTTTTTTCAAAATCTACGAGTAAAACATTTAGCAATATTTTTTCAAGATCAGAATAAAAACTACGTTTTATCCGATTCTTTGTCATATGAAGGACCAAAAAAAATTTCTAATAACTCTTTACTTGTTAATGTATGCCAGCAAAATCCGGAAATATTAATTCTTGAAGATTTTCGTTTTCGTATAAAAAAAATTAATAATTATGAAGATAAATTAAAATTTATGGCGCTAAGGGAAGAATTAAAATTATATTCAGCAGAAATTATTGTTCCCTTATTTAATGGGACAAATTTAATTGGTATTTTAATATTAGGTTCTAAACTATCTGAGGATACCTATAATAATGAAGAAATAAATTATATTCAAACTAGTTTAAATCAAGTTAATACCGCTATTCAAAATGCATTACAATATCATGAAATTTTAGAGACTAAAAACTTTAATGAAGAAATTCTTTTAAATATGACCACTGGTGTAATTACCATTAATAAAGATTTAGCCATAACCATGTTTAATTTAAAAGCTGAACAATTATTTAATTTAAACATCAATGCGATTAAGGGCAGATGTATCACAGAACTTTTTGATATTTGTAATAATTTAAATTTATTTGAAAAATCATTATTAGAAAAAAAAGCTTTCCAAGTTGAAGGCGTAATTAAGCTCAAACACAAAGAAATTAATGTAAATATTGCTACGGATGTATTAAGAAACATAGATAAAAATGAAATTGGCGTAATAGGCGTAATAACAGATTTAACTAACGTAAAAGCAATGCAAAAACAAATAGAACAAGCCAATCGTTTATCTTCTTTGGGAACCATGGCGGCAGGTATTGCACATGAAATCAAAAATCCCTTAGTAGCTATAAAAACATTTTCCGAAATGCTACAAAAAATGTGGCAAGATCCTAATTTCAGACAAAAATATCAAGAAATTGTTACCCCTCAGGTTGATAGAATTAATACCTTATGTCAAGCTTTATTAAAACTAGGTAAACCCCAAAAAATTGAATTAACCGAATTTAAAATTGAAAAAATAATACAAGAAGTATTAACTTTATTAGAAGGCGAACGAAAATTTTATCATGCTGATATTTTTGCCGAAATAACACCGCATCTCTTATTTAAAGGCGATCATGGTCAAATATTGCAAGTATTTTTAAATTTATTAATTAATGCTTTACAAGCTTTACCGCAACCAGAAGGCGGAGAAATTTATCTTAAAACGCAATTACTTTCTGAATACGGCTATATTTTGATAACTATTAAAGATACAGGAACTGGAATACCACAAGATCGTCTCAATTCAATTTTTGACCCTTTTTATACAACTAAAGCAGAAGGTACAGGGTTAGGTTTATCTATTGTTTTTAAAATTATTGAAGAGCATAAAGGTAAAATTTTAGTAGAATCTCAGCTAAATCAAGGTACTGTTTTTAAGATATATTTACCTACAAATTCAGCGGATCCGGAAAAACTTATCCAATTAATTACATTACAGGAAAAAATATGATTCAAAAATTCAGTCTTATTTCCTTAGGTTGTCCCAAAAATCTAGTTGATTCAGAAAAAATTACAGCTAACTTAATTAATTCTGATTTAAAAATAGTTAGCGAAGAAGAAAGCCCTGATCTTCTTATTATTAATACTTGTGCTTTTATTGGATCTGCAGTTGAAGAAGCAAAAAGCATAATCAAAGAAATAAGTTATAGAAAAAATAAAGGCGAAATTAAATTTATTATTGTTACCGGATGTTTAGTAAATAGATTTAAGACTGAAGATTTAGCTCAAGAATTTCCATTAGTAGATCTATGGCTAAATATTAAAGAAGAAACGATCATATTACAAAAAATAAAAAACTGGTTAAACAATAAAAAAGAAAAAAATAAAAAACAACTTTTACCACGCTTAACTTCACCTAATTATGCTTATTTAAAAATTTCTGAAGGATGTAATAATTATTGTACTTATTGTACGATTCCAAAAATTAGAGGGAAATATCAAAGTTTTTCTTTGAAGAACATTCTTCAACAAGCTGAAAAATATTTAGCTTCTGGCGCTACGGAATTAATCTTAGTTGCGGAAGACACAACTGCTTGGGGTACAGATTTATTTAACAAACCCTCCTTAGAAATTTTATTAAACGAATTAGTGAAACTTTCTAAATTAAAATGGTTAAGAATTATGTATACTAACCCCAAATTTATCACTAAAGATCTAATAAATACTATCAAAAAAGAACAAAAAATTTGCAAATATCTCGATATGCCGATACAACATGTTAATAACAGAATTTTAAAAGATATGAACCGAAATTATACTCAAGAATATTTAAAAGAATTAATTAAAACCCTGAAATCTGAAATACCAAGTTTAGTATTAAGAACATCCTTAATTGTAGGTTTTCCCGGTGAAAATAATACTGAGTTTTCTGAATTGAAAAAGTTTATTACTGAATATCCTTTTGAACAATTAGGTTGTTTTCTTTATGCTCAAGAAAAAGATACGATAGCAGGAAAAAGGGAAGATCAAATACCGCAAAATATTAAAGAAAAAAGAAAAGAAGTAATCATGTTAACCCAACAGCAAATGTTACCTAAAATAAATCAGAAATTTATAAATCAAGAATTAGAAATTATTTATGAAGGTAATAATAATGCTAGAAGTTATATAAATGCTCCGGAAATTGATAATAATATTATCTTACAAAATACTAAAAATTTAACCTTATTTAATTATTTTAGAGCAAAAATATTAGGGCTAAATGGTTATGATTTTTATGCTCAAATATTAAATAAATAAAATCTTTCGCAATTTTTTTATACAAAAATAATTGAAATAAATAAACTTTTGTTTCGATAAATTCATGAAAATAATTCAATAAGTTTGGGGGAAAAAATTTCTAAGGATAAGGAGATCTATTATGTCCTCAGTATCTTCGGTTATTACACAAACAAATTTACCTTCAAAGGTTGAATCAATTACTGAAAAAAGCAAATCTTCTGAATTAAAGAATACTACAACTAATTCTGTAGATACCGCAACAATATTATTAAAGGATCCTATAACAAGTTATGCACCTTTTAAAAGCTTAGGTATTAAAATACAAGATAAAGAACCGCAAGGTGAAACTTTAGTTTTTGGTCATTTAAATCCGGATTTAGACACTACTGCCTCCACCATTGCTTATGCTAGAATAAAAGGAGCTAAACCACGTCTACTCGGTAAACCAGATAAAGAAACAATCCATTTTTTCAAAAAATTCCAATTAGATTTACCAGAATTATTTCAAGGTGATATTACCGGAAAAAATGTAGTTTTAATAGATCATAATAGTGAAGCTGAAAGTGTTGTTAATGTAAAAAAAGCAAATATTTTAAGAGTAATTGATCATCATAAACCGAGTTTAACTTTTCCTGAACCTATTTCTATGACCATTAGACCAATTGGTGCAACAGCAACCTTAATGGCAGAAAAACTATTTCGTTCTAATAAAGATAATAAAGAATTAGCCGGCATTCTTTTATGCGCTATTATTTCTGATACTTTAGGTTTTATCAGCCCTACTACTGCTAAAAGAGATTTAATTATTGCCAAAAAAATTGCTGAAAAATATAGTTTTGATATTCCAACTTTAGTTAAAGAAATCATGGAAGTAAAATCTGATATTGAAGGTACACCAATACCAGAATTATTAAAACAAGATGGGAAAACAATGGCTTTTAAAAATAGAAAAGTTTTTGTTAGTCAAATAATAGATAATAACAATAAATTAAACAGTATTAAGAAGGAAATGGTTCAAGAAATGGAACGTTTAGCTATTGAAAAACAATATGATGCCGTATTATTAATGCAAACCAATACTTTTACTAAGACTACTGTTTTATGGATAGTTACTAAGCCTAATGATATTTCCAAAATATTTGGTAGATCTTATAATTTTGATGAAATCACTTTAAAAGATGTTGTTTCCAGAAAACAAGATATTGTACCAAAATTGGAATCAGCATTATCTCAAAAAAGTAATGTTAAATAAAAATCGAGTCTGTTGCAAAATGGCTATTTCTCATTTCTCGACAGACTCAACTTATTTTTTATACTGAGATATTTCAAAATCTAACATAATTTTAACTAGCTCATCAAAAGAAGTTTCATTATGCCAATTTAATTTTTGTCTTGCTTTAGAAGCATCTCCAATTAATAAGTCTACCTCTGCCGGACGAAAATATTGCGGATCAATAGCAATAATAGTTTTCCCGGTTTTTTTATCTAAAAACTTTTCTTCTAAACCCGTTTTATTATTAGATTCTATTTTTATATCTAAATATTCACAACATTTTTCAATAAATTCTCTTACAGAATGAGTTTCATTAGTAGCAATAACAAAATCATCTGGTTCATTTTGTTGTAGCATTAACCACATGGCTTTAACATAATCTTTAGCATAACCCCAGTCTCTTTTAGCTTCAATATTACCTAAAAACAAAGTATCTTGTAGACCATATTTAATTTTGGTTAAAGCTTCGGTGATTTTTTTAGTAACAAAAGTTTTCCCTCTTCTAGGAGATTCATGATTAAACAAAATGCCGTTACAAGCAAATAAATCATAACTCTCTCGATAATTTACAGTTATCCAATAAGAATATAATTTTGCCACGGCATAAGGACTTCTAGGATAAAATGGGGTAGTTTCTTTTTGAGGAATCTCTTGTACTTTTCCATATAATTCTGAAGAAGATGCTTGATAAAACTTAGTTTTCAATCCGGTTTCTCTGATAGCATCAAGTAAACGCAAAGTACCAACCGCATCAATATCCGCAGTATATTCTGGGATATCAAAACTTACTCTAACATGACTTTGCGCACCTAAATTATATATTTCATCAGGTTGAATTTTTTCTAATAATCTATTTAAAGAACTAGCATCAGCTAAATCACCATAATGTATAAAAAGCGGTAAACCTTTATAATGCGGGTCATGATATAGATGATCTATTCTCGCTGTATTAAAAGAAGAACTTCTTCTAATAATACCATGAACTTCATACCCTTTTTCTAATAGTAATTCTGTTAAATATGAACCATCTTGTCCGGTTATACCGGTAATTAAAACTTTTTTCTGCATTTTTTCTTATTTCTCCTATTTTAATTGATTTTTATTTTTTTTATTTCTGTCCAATGTTTATTAAAAAAATTAATAATAAAAACTAAAACTATTGAAAAGAAAAAACTCAAAGCTATAACTTTAAAAACTTTTTCCATACTTTTTCTAGGTAACGGCCTCTTGGGTTTTTTAGCCTGATCCAAAACCATAATAATATCTCTGAAAGAAACAATATTCAATCTATAGCATAATGTTTCTAAATTATTAAGACTAGCATTAATAACCGGTAAAAGCATTTTCGGCTCTTTACTTTGAAAAGTTAAAGTATACGTAATAGCATCTGTTTTTTTAAGCGACAGTTTACTAAAATCAAGGTATTGTTCGTATTCAGGATCTTTTAAAATTGATTTTTCCAATTCTTTTTTAATTGCTTTTTTAAATAAATCACTCGCCATTAACATATATAAATAGTTTTCATATTTGGAAGTTTCCGTTGTTTTATCGAATAATGATAAAGAAGATTGATTTGATTCATTTAATACAGATGGAAGAAAAAAGGTGGTTTTAGCTTCGTATATAATAGGCTCTCTTAAAGCCAAAATTATACCCGCACAAAAACCTAACAAAGTAATAATAACAATGATATACCAATATTTAATAAGAACTGCCAAATACGAGACTATATCAATTTCACTATTATGGTTATCTGATAACAAATTATCTAACATTATTTTTCCTTATGAGTCTGTTGCAAAACAGCTATTTTACCCCAAAAAAATATAAAATTACGACAAAAAATTTATTGTAACACCGAATTTTAAATACATCTTTACAAAATCTATAACAATAAAATTATTGCAGATTATCATAAAAAGTTAAAGATACACAAGTAAAATAACTTATGCTAAAATTTTTTCATGCTCCTGTAGCTCAGCTGGTAGAGCACATCCATGGTAAGGATGAGGTCATCGGTTCAATCCCGATCGGGAGCTTTTACATATTTACTTTTCACTATTAAAATGCTACACTTTCAAAACTTCAAATATAAATTCGCCACGGAGGAAAAAAGTGAAAAACAAAACATTATTTTGGGTATCCGTTATTATTATTGTTTTATTAGTTGGTTTTTTTACCTTAAAAATATTAAAAAACAATAAAAATCAAGTAAATGTTAATGGTAAAAAAACAGTAAAAATTTGGATCATGCCAAATTCTTCACGTCCTGTAAAAGATTTAGAAGAACTTTTAATTGAATATAAAAAACAAAATCCTAATATTTCTATTGAAATTACGAATATTGATTGGGGTTCTGCCTGGTTAAAGCTTAATGCCGCGGCAATTTCGAAAGATGGTCCGGATATTGTACAGCTAGGTACAACTTGGGTAGGCGTATTTTCCGGAATGAAAGCTTTATCTGATTTAACTTCTAAAGTTAATGAAATTGGTGGTTCAGAAGCATTTTTACCAGCTTCTTGGGAAACTTGCAGTGTGAAAAATAGCGGTAAAATTACTGCTGTACCATGGTTTGTAGATGCCAGAGTACTTTATTACCGTACGGATGTTTTCAAAAAATTAGGGTTAACTGAAAAAGACTTAGATACTTGGGAATCTTTTGAAAAGACCTTAAAGAAAATTAAAGAAGCAGATTTAACTATTAATAATATCAAAGTTTCTCCCTTAGGAGTTCCTGGTAAAAATGATTGGAATGTTGTTCATAATATTGCTCCATGGATTTGGTCTTTTGGCGGAGATTTTCTTACTCCGGATGCTATGAAATCAGCTATTAGCAGTGGAGAATCAATAGCAGGCGTAGATTTTTATGTTGGTTTAACGCAAAAAGGTTATATTCCTAAAAGCTGTCTAGAATTAAATACTGCTCAAGTTTCAGCTAAATTTAATGAAGGTGAATTTGCCATGTATTTTGATACTCCGGCAGAAATTAAAATTTTATCATTGCCTCCTGAACAAGGCGGAGCAAATGCTTCTTTAGCCGCAAAAAATTATGCAGTTGCTATTTATCCTAAAGGTCCAAAAGGCAGATATACTTTTTTTGGAGGTTCAAATTTAGCAGTTTTTGAATTCTCTAAAAATAAAGAAGCCGCTTGGGATTTAATTAAATTTTTAACTTCTAAATCTGCTCAATTAGAATATGCAGATAAAACTGGTTTTATTCCTGCCAGAAAAGATTGTTTTAATGATAGTTATTTTACGAAGGATCCTAAAAGATATGTATTTATTGAAGCCGTAAAATATGGTAGGGTTTATCCTTGTATACCGGCATGGGGTCCGATAGAACCAATACTTACCCGCCATTTAGGTATTATTTGGGATAACGCGGCTGGAGTTTACGGAAAATATTCGTCACAAATTATTACAGATGAATTAATTCAAACAGCAAAAGAAATGGATATTTATTTAAAAGAGGCAAATTCAAAATAATTATTTAATGAAAACCACGTTTTTACAAGAAATTAGTAAATATAAGCATGCCTATTTATTTGTTTTACCAACAATAATAGGCATGCTTTTAGTGCATTTCATTCCGGTTTTAGAAGCCGGCTACATGGCTTTTCTAGATCTGAATCTTACAACTTTACCCTTATATTTAAAGGCACCGTTTATTGGTTTTAAGAATTTCCAAGATATTCTTTTTAACCCTGATAGCTTAATTAGAATTTCCGGTTTAAAAGAAGCGGCGAGAAATACCTTAATTTATACTATTGTAGTAACTTTTGGCACTATGTTTTTCGGTATGATAGTAGCATTAATGTTAAACAGAAAAATTAAAGGGGCGGCTTTTTTAAGAGTATTATTTATTATACCTTGGATAGTACCTCAATATGTTACTGGTTTATTATGGGGATTTCTTTGGCAAAGAGATGTTGGTATTATCAACTTTATTTTAGTTGATGCTTTACATTTATTTAAAGAAAAACCTTTTTGGCTTATTGGTACTAATACAATTTGGGCTATAATGATACCAGCTATTTGGCGTTTTTGGCCTTATAATATGATAATGCTTTTAGCTGGTTTACAAAATATTCCAGAAGACTACTATGATGCCGCTAAAATAGATGGTGCTAATAGCTTACAGCAATTTTGGTATATTACCTGGCCATTATTAAAACCGGTATGGGCTATTTTAGTGTTCTTCGGATTAATTTTTAATGTTTATTCTTTTAATATCGTTTATATGATGTTTGGTTTAGGCGCTGGATATCCTGGTGTTTGGGGCGATTTATTAATGACTAATTTATTTAGAGTAACTTTTCAGGCTTGGAGATATGGAGCTGGTGCCGCCGCTTCAATATTACTTCTGATTGTTATGGTAGCGATTGTTCTTATTTGGGATAGATTAATTCAGGAGGATATTTTAGCCAGCAAATGAAAATTAGATTTAAAGCTTTAACATCAAGAATAGCAATTGATTTTCTCATGTATTTTATCTTACTGGTATGTTTATTTCCTATTTTTTGGATGATAATTACTTCTTTAAAAAGTAATTATGATATTTTACTAGGAAAAGTAGGTTTTTCCCGTTTCCAAAACTCTATAATTGCCATATTTCCACAAAATAACAAAAACATTATTTTTGTTAGTAAAGATGGCTTAATTGGTGAATATACAAGCAAAGAAAATAAATTCAAAGTTTTAAAAGATTTACGGAAAAAAGCAGTTTCTGTAGTTAATGAACCAAATAATTTAACTTTAGCTACTAATACTGAAATTATAACTATTAATAAAACAAATAATAGAATAAAAAAAGTATTCTCAATTGATGGAATTCCCTGGAAACTAAAAAACCAGGTATTAAGTACTTCTTTAGTCAAAATTGGTAATAAATATTATTTAGGCAAAGTTATGGCTAAAACCGACGATGACAAAGAAATTAATTATGAAAATCAAGATAAATACGAAGGCTTAATGGTTTTTGATCAAAATTTTAAATATCTAAAAACCATCAATAATCTAAACTTAATTCTTGATCAAAATATTAAAAATCTTTACGGTGAAAAAAATGTTCTTTATGTGCTTACCAATAAAGGCTTATCCTTAATTGATATTTCTAAAGAACAACTAATCAAAACAATAACTAAAGAAAAATATTCTGATTTTAAAGATTTAAACTCATTGGTAAAAATAGGGCCAAATTTATTAATTTCAGGTAATAATCGCTTATTTAAAGTTAATCTAAATACTTTCCAAGTTACAGCATTACTTCCTAAAATAAATGATATTAATGTAATTTTATTGTTGGGTAAACAATTATTCTTAGGTAGTGATAATGGTTTTTATGGATGCCAAATTACTGATAAAAATTTAGAAAATAATTTAAAATGTTATTTTAACGATCAGGCAAAATATTGGAATGTTACTAGTTTAATTTTTTATAATAATAAATTTTGGATAGGTTTAGGGAATGGTCAAATTAAAATTGTTGCTAATAACTTTAAAGAAATAAATTCGCATACCATAAGAAAAGGCGCCCTTGACATTAGATGGGAAAATTATATTGAAATGTGGCAAAATATTGATTTTGGCACATATTTAATTAATTCTTTTGTTATTTGCTTTGTTACGGTTATAGTTGCTCTCTTAATGGCTACTACAGCAGGTTATGCTTTATCTAGATTTAGATTTCCCGGAGACTCCATTTTTTCTTCTTCTATTCTAGCAGTTAACATGATTCCGCCGATACTAATTCTTATTCCCATTTATTTAATGTATATCAAGTTTAATGATATTACCGGTATACCATTAGTTGGTACATATCCTGGTATTATTGCTTTATATGCTACTTGGTTTATCCCTATGAGCATTTGGATTTTACGCTCATTTTTTGCGGCAATTCCTGTAGAAATAGAAGAAGCCGCGAGAATTGATGGTTGTAATAGATTCCAAGTTTTTTGGCGAATTGCGTTACCTTTAGCAATGCCCGGCATTATTGCTACTGGCATCTACATCTTTTTAATTGCTTGGGATGAACTACTTTTTGCTACTATTTTATTACCAGAAAAAGAAATGTTTACTATTCCTTTAGGTATAAAATTATATCTTGGTAACCATCAAAATCGTTTTGATTTAATGATGGCCGCGGCAACAGTTGCAACTTTACCGGTAATAATAATGTTTTTTATTGTACAAAGATGGTTTATAAAAGGTTTAACCGCCGGTGCCGTTAAAGGATAATAAACCTAATTTAAACGAAAAATAATGAGGGAGGAATCATGAAAAAAATAGTTTTAGCCTTTGTTCTGTTATTAGTTTTAGGTTTAGGTATTTATGCTTTTGCGGTTAAACTTAATCCCAAACAAGAAAAATTAGAAGTATTTTTTGGCATTTTTAGAGAAGGCGCACCAAGAAATATGGAATTAATAAAAAATTTTGAAAGCACCTATTCTTTTAGACCACAAATTATTATGTGGTATTTAGATTGGAATCAAAAATTTCCTGTAGAAGATTGTATGAAAGTATTACAATATGGCGCAATACCTCATATTGTTTGGGAACCTTGGATTTGGGGCGATTTTAATGCCATAAAAATTAACAATATTATAAACGGCGAATGGGATGACTATATTAAAACTTGGGCAAAAGAAATAAAAAGATTTCAGTATCCTATTTTTATCCGATTCGCACATGAATTTAATATTGATGGATATCCTTGGTGTTTAATTCATAATAATAAAGATCCTCAATTATACATTAAAATGTTTCGTTATGTTGTAGATATTTTCCGTAAAGAAGGGGCTTATAACGCTTTATTTGTTTGGTGCCCTATGAATTATTCTCATCCAAATGAAGCATGGAACGATTATTTAAAAGCCTACCCCGGTGATGATTACGTAGATTGGATTGGTATTGATGGTTATAATTGGGGTACCAGCCAAGATTGGAGCCAATGGTTAACCTTTGAAGAATTATTTAAAGAACCTATAAGAAAACTCTCTAAAAATTTTCCAACTAAACCTATTATGATTGCCGAATTTGCTTCTGCCCCTCAAGGTGGAGATAAAGCAAAATGGATATTAGATATTCCTGAATTTATTAAATCCACCTTAAAACCTATTAAAGCAATCCATTGGTTTGATTTAAAAAAAGAAGCAGATTGGCGTATCGTAGCACCGCCAACAGCAGGAACAGCTTTTAAATATATGATTCATGATCCGCTATTTAAAGTAGTTAATTTAGATGGCATAACTAACTTAGAAGCAACTAGTTTAAATGCACCACCAAAAAAAATTGTTTCATTTTTCTATGCTACCACACCAAAAATAATTGATGGTAAATTAACAGATTGGGATCCCAAAAATTTTATTACTCTAAATAAAATAGATTATGTTTCTGCCGGAGCTAATAATTGGGCTGGACCGATTGATTTAAGTGTTAGAACCAGTTATGCTTGGGATGAACTTTATTTATATGCTATTTTTGATGTTACGGATGATATCCCGTTTAATAACAATAAAAAAGATGGGGATATTTGGGATGCAGATACAGTAGAAATTTGTATTTCTTTAAACCCGGCAGATAATGTAAATAGAACTAAATTCAGCAAAACTGATTTTCAATTAGGATTTTCAACTGGTGATTATCAAACAATTGCGCCTAGTACCTGGATATGGAAATTAAATAAACCTATAAGTAATGCAGATTTAGTGGTTAAGCCAAAAGTTAATGAACAAAATATTGTAAATGGTTATATTCTTGAAGTTAGAATACCCTGGAAAAGTTTAGCAAATTATACTCCCAAAAAAGGCGATAAATTAAGTTTTACCTTTGCAGTAGATGATAGTGATAAAACAAAACACAGAGAAAAACAAATGTTATTGAATGGTGATTATTTATTTTATGAAGATCCTTCTGTTTGGGGTACAACAATTTTAAAATAATATACTTAATATCTGTGAAGCAGAAAAGCTTCACAGATATTAAAAATCCGTAAATAGCTTCAAATTTTATGCAAAAAAACTTAAATTATTTCGATTATTAATAAGACCATTTAAACTATGCGAAAAAAAATAACGTTTACCTTAATTTTATTCTTAATATTACTAAATTTTTCTTTTGCCAAAGAAAGAATTATTTTAATTGATAATTTTGAAGATCAAAATTTAACTTTTAACCCCGAATGGTTTCAATTTGGTGAAGCGAATTTTAAAGTAATAACTAATAAGCCTACTAGTTTCTGGCAAGATATCGAAGATAATGGTCTATTATTTTCCATAATTAATAAAATCAAATCTCTAAATCAAAATAAAAAATCATTTACAAATGTAGTAAAATTTAATCAGAAACATACTCAAAACTATGCTCTAAAAATTTATGGCGAAGGGAAAAATTGGTATTTAGGAGGGATTGGTACTTATTTAGGTATAGATACTAGACCATATAGATACTTAAGTTTATTCATAAAAGGACATGGTAAAAATTCCGGCCGATTAAAAATTGAATTATTTGATGATGATGCTAATAGATGGAGCATTAAAGGAAAAAAAGGCTATGATATTTGGTCTTATGAAATTAATATTAATTGGTATGGTTGGTTAGAAATTAAAATACCTTTTAATAAATTCACATTAGAAAATAATGGTTCCGGTGATGGTATTTGGAACCCATATCAAAATAAAAATTCCGGAGGTCTAATACAAATACAATTAGTAGCTTTAACCTCGCCTAAAACAAAAAATCAAAAAATTAACTTTAAGATTGATAAAATTACTTTAAAAAATTAAAATAAAGTAATGGAAATAAAAACCGGCTTATTAATTATCTCCCTTTGTTGTTTTTTTATCGAACTTTTTTTATTTTTCTTTATTAAAAATACCTTACATAAATTGCAGACTGAACGTAACTTGAATGTGTTTTTTGAGCAAATTGCTAGGTTCATGTCAGAAATTAATACAAACCATTTAGCAATTTACGCTTTAATTTATTTACTACTGCTTTTGCTTTGCTATTATTTACCAATTTTCTTTTCCTTAATTATCACTTATCAATTAATTTCTATTTCTTTTGATTTATATTTTTATTTTCAACTAAAAAAACAAGAATAATGATCACTAATTCCCTAAATCAAATTATCGATCAAAATAATTATTTATTTAACCCTGAAGATATTTTAAAAAATATTACAGTAATTCGTTCTAAACGCAAAACTTTAATCATTGAAATTAAAAAAACTGGTGAAATTTTTGTTAGAATTCCAAGTAGAACGTCATTGGAATTAGTAAAAAAAATATTGCAGAATAAAAAAGATTGGATCATAAAAAAACAAAAAGAAATTTTAGCAAAATCAGCACACTATTTGCCCAAAAAATATTTACCTGGTGAAGAATTTTATTATTTAGGGGAAAAACGGCGATTAATTTTAGTGAAAAATCAACCTTTAGATTTACATTACGATAATTATTTTTTTTTGAATGATCAAAATCAAGAAAATGCCGCTGGTATTTTTCTAAAATGGTATAAAAAAAACGCCAAAAAAATATTATTAGAAAGAGTTAATTATTATGCTGAAATAATGAATATAAAATTTCAAAAAATAACTATTAACCAAGCAAAAACCAGATGGGGTTCTTGCTCAAAAAAAGGATATATAAATTTCAGTTACCGTTTATTAATGGCTCCTTTAGAAATAATAGATTATGTTGTTGTTCACGAATTAGCCCATTTAAATGTTATGAACCACTCTTCTCAATTCTGGGATTTAGTCAAAACTTATTATCCAGATTACCAATTAGCACGAAAAATACTTAAAAAATTCACCTTAGAACAAATTTGAATTAGTAAACAAATTGATATCATATACACAAAAAAAAATTTATGCTAAATTATTTTTATGCAAAATAATGAAATAAATTCAGCCTTAGAAAAAATAAAAGTAATCCTTGAACAACAAACTTCTCGCGTTGAGAAGATTAATCATGCAGACGCTTTCATGGATTATCAAAAAATATCCCCCATCATTATTGGCATTTGCCCAGGAGACGGCATTGGTCCAGAAATTTGTAGTCAGGCAGAATCAATTTTAAAAACCTTACTTGCAGATGAAATTAAACAGAATAAAATTTTCTTAAAAGAAATTAATGGTTTAACCTTAGAAAACCGAATAAAGCATCTAAAAGCTATCCCTGATGATGTTTTAGCTGAATTAAAATCCTGTCATGTAATCTTGAAAGGTCCAACCACAACTCCACAAAAAGGTAGCGGTATGCCTAATATTGAAAGTGCCAATGTTGCAATGCGTAGAGAGTTAGACCTTTTTGCAAATGTAAGACCAGTGAGAATACCAGAACTTAATATAGATTGGTGTTTTTTTCGGGAAAATACCGAAGATCTATATATTCTAGGTTCCCAAGGTTTTGAAGTTAACCCCAATCTTGCTATTGATTTTAAAATTATTTCAAAACCAGGTTCAGAAAGATTATTACGCTTAGCTTTTGAATTTGCTAAAAATAATCAGAAAAAACAAGTAACAATTGTTACAAAATCAAATGTAGTAAAAACGACTGACGGTTTATTTTCACATACAGCCAAAGAAATTGCCAAAGAATATGCTCAATTTGGTATAAATTTAGATGAATGGTATATTGATATTATGACTGCTAAATTACTTGATCCAGCTAGAAGATCTGCATTCCAAGTAATTGCATTACCCAATTTATACGGCGATATTCTCACTGATGAAGCCGCCCAAATACAAGGCGGGGTTGGGACTGCAGGTAGTGCTAATATCGGCAAAAAATGGGCGATGTTTGAAGCTATTCACGGTAGCGCACCAAGAATGGTTACAGAAGGTAGAGCTAAATTTGCAGACCCCTCTTCCATGATAAAAGCAACGGCCATGCTTTTACAGCATATTGGGAAAATAGATCAAGCATTAAAATTAGAAAAAGCTCTTGATACCTGCGGACAATTTGAAAAAAAAATTAGCATAACAGGAAGACCAGACGGCGCAACAGCTACTGAATATAAAGATTATATTTTAGCAACTTTAAAAAATCCAAATTTAAGATAATATCTTGAACTATGATTAAAAAAGAACTCCGAAAAATCGAGTTAACAAGCATAAATAATCATAGTCCATCAAATAATCAATGTAACCATGGTACAGACAGCTCCCCTACAATGAACGTTAGCACATTGAACGTTGAACGATTATCAATCTCCAGTCTCCTGTCTTCTGTCTCCTGTATTCTTAAACGCATTATCCCTTTTGAATCAAAAAAAACCACTAATACTATCTTTTTAACTGACGAATGTCCTTTGAAATGCTCTTTCTGCAATTTATGGAAACATAGTTTTTTAGAAGATACTGAAGACGAAATAAAACAGCAAACAGTCATAATTAATAAAAACTTAACTATCGCTAAATTTCATAATCATTATTATTATCAAGAAAAAAAACCAACCCTTTTTAATTTAATTACTGATGATTCTTTATTTAAACTTTTTAAACCTACCGAAATAATTAATATTATCGGCGGTGAACCTTTTTTATATCATCATCTTGAACAGTTTCTGGAATATTTAAAAAATAAAAAAATAATTATAAAACTATATACCACCGGACTAGTTTTACCAAATAACTATCATAAATTATTGTCTTTTATTGATGAACTTTATTTTTATCTGCCAAGTATTGAGTCTGAAGAATATTTAACAATTACTGGTTTTGATTATTTAGATCAAGTTTTACATAATCTAAAAAAAATTCGAGAAACTAATATAAAAGTAACTATTAATACCCCTCTAATACAGGAAAATATTCAAAATAGCCCGGATATTTATAATTTTTGTGAAGAAAATAATCTACCACTACTTTTCACTTATGCTAAAAACAATGATTTCACCAAAGAAACCCTTGAATATGTCAAAAGATACCAACGAATTAAAAATGTCCAAGTCAAACAAGTGGATTATTTAAAATACAATTGTTGTGGGGTTTAAGAAGCATAAATCTCTTTCGTATATCCATGTGGCTTCGCCACATGGATATACACAATAAAAACTGCTATTATAAAAACATGAATAACCTACGTAGAAAATCACCAGAAATTAAAATTGGCTCTGTTATTTTAGGTGGTAATAACCCCATCATAGTACAAACTATGACCAATACCCCTACTGCGGATGTTAAAACAACTCTTAAACAAATTAAAGAATTGGTACTTGCTGGCGCTGAGTTAGTAAGGCTAACTATTAATACAGAAGAAGCAATGAAATCTATTCCTGAAATTCACTCAAATCTGGCAAAAGAAAACTTTAATATTCCGATAATTGGAGATTTTCATTACAACGGCCATTTATTACTTTCAAAATATCCCAAAAGTGCGGAATTACTAGCTAAATACAGAATTAACCCTGGTAATGTTGGTCAAGATGTTAATAATTTTGCTACTATTATAAAAATTGCCAAGGATTTGGATAAAGCCGTACGAATTGGAGTAAACGGTGGTTCTTTAGACCAAAAACTCTATCAAGAATTAATGGAAATTAATGAAAAACAAAAAAAACCTTTAACTCAGCAAGCAGTTTTTGAAAAAGCTCTAGTTTTAAGTGTAAAAAAAAGTGCAGAAAAAGCGCTCAACCTCGGATTATCGGAAAACAAATTAGTTCTAAGTATAAAAATTTCCGGTGTTGAAGAAGTAATAAGAGTAAATGAGATGCTAGCTAAAGAAGTTCCTTTTGCTTTACATTTAGGTTTAACAGAAGCTGGGTCTGGCATAAAAGGTATTACTAGTTCCAGTGTTGCTTTAGGTGTACTTCTTAAACAAGGTATTGGCGATACTATAAGAGTTTCCTTGACCCCTACGCCAGGAAAACCAAGGAGTGAAGAAGTTCTGGTAGCACAAGAAATTTTACAAAGTTTAGGTTTACGTTATTTTAAACCTACGGTAATAAGTTGCCCAGGATGCGGTAGAACCAAAAGTCAAAACTTTATTGACTTAGCAGAAAAAATCAAAAATTACGTTGATGAAAAATGGGCTACTTGGCAAAAAAAATACCCAGAAAGCGCAAAAATAAAAATAGCTTGCATGGGCTGTATTGTAAATGGTCCGGGAGAAAGCAAACACGCGGATATTGGTATTAGTTTACCAGGAGATAATGAAAACCCCTTAGCACCGGTATACGTAAAAGGGAAAAAAGTAGCTACTCTTGAAGGGGATTTATTCTTACAATTCACAAAAATTCTAGAAGATTATTTAGAAAAAATTTGAAGAAAATCTGGTGGGCTTTGCCCACCAGATATAAAAACATTATAACAATAAAGTTATACCTAAAGTACCTAAACCTAATATTTGTAAATCATTAGATGCAACAGTACTTCCTACATATTGATACATAGAATATTCAATTAAATTATATTTTCCAGATAATACAATATTAGCAATTTGATATTGTAAACCTAAAAAACCACTAATGGTATTACAATATGAAAAATGAGCACCTGCGTTATCACCATTTGTAGTCAACCAAGAAAGACCATATGTGAAATCTAAATTACTTGATAATGCTGTTTTTAAATTAGCACTAAGACCCCAAGCTGTTAAATAAGTTTTGGTTCCTATTGGATCTGTACCAACATCGTTATATAAACCAAGTTCCACATCCATAGCATTACTAAACCAACCTACAGTTGCTCCATAATTACTATTAATAGATAAACCTAATTGTCCATTATTAGTAAAAGCAAAACTAGTGGTTGCCATAATTCCTACTAAAAACAAAGATACTAACAATTTTTTCATTATTTTTTTTCCTCCTAAAAACTTTTAATACACTATAATCTTTATCTTAAAAGCCACCTCCCCTTAATAGATTTTTAATCTATTATTAATTATATTCAAATACTTCACTGAAAATCAACTTATTTTATTATTTTATTTTTTATGCTACTCATAAAAAATAAAATAATGAAGAAAAGGCGGCACTCAGATTCGAACTGAGGGTGAAGGTTTTGCAGACCTCTGCCTTACCACTTGGCTATGCCGCCATTTATTTTTTTTATATTATTTTGCTTCGCAAATAATACTTGGCTATAAACTCATGCCATTTATTTTTTTTATATTATTTTGCTTCGCAAATAATACTTAGCTATAAACTCATGCCATTTATTTTTTTTATATTATTTTGCTTCGCAAATAATACTTGGCTATAAGCTCATGCCATTTATTTTTTTTATATTATTTTGC
>CAZFTP010000002.1:12673-17977 GCA_964521915.1 uncultured Candidatus Marinamargulisbacteria bacterium | reverse complement strand
CTCATGCCATTTATTTTTTTTATATTATTTTGCTTTGCAAATAATACTTGGCTATGGCTCTAAAAAAATATATGATATATTTTAATTTGATAAAATTCAATATTATTATTTTATATATACCTGGGGACAAAGCCACTAGGTATATGAAAGGAAATTACTAATGGGATTAACAGAATTTATAGCAGAAAATATTACACATATAATAGAAAAATTCGGTTATTTAAGCGTAACTTTTTTTATGATTTTAGAAAGCATGGTATTTCCAGTACCAAGTGAAGCAGTTATGCCTTTTGCCGGTTTCTTAATAGCAGAAGGTAAATTTACTTTAATTGGCGTTATTTTTTTTAGTACGCTGGGTAGTATAATTGGCTCTTTATTATCTTATTATATTGGTTTATACGGGGGTAAACCATTTTTAGAAAAATTTGGTAAATACTTTTTTTTAGATCACGAGGAATTAATTACAACAGAAAAATTTTTTAATAAATATGGATCCATAACCATTTTTATTAGTAGATTTATTCCTATTATCAGACATTTAATCTCATTACCGGCTGGTTTAGCTAATATGAATATTTTTAAATTTTCTATTTTAACTATTATTGGCGCTGGAATATGGAATACTTTTTTAGCTATATGCGGTTTTTACTTAAGACAAAATTGGGAAGCTATTATGAAATATAGTCATATTTTAGATGTAATTATGATTATTTTAATAATCTTAGTTATTGGGTTTTATATATATAAACATGTGAAAAGGGGTCTAAGGGGACGATAACCCCTTTAAATTTCGTATATCCATGGGGCTTCGCCCCATGGATATACATAAATAAATAAACCATGTTAAAAATTACTATTAAAAATCTTAAAATTAAAACATACATAGGTTGTAATGAAAAAGAAAAAAAACATAAGAAAACCATATTTATAACCTATTCTTTTGACTTAAATACAAAACCTGAAAAAATTAAAGATAATCTAAAAAATACCATTGATTATCATGCTCTTTCAAAACTGATTAAAAAAAATTTAGAAGCGGAAAAATTTAATTTAATTGAAACAGTTGCTCAAAAAACTTTGGCAATATTATTAGTTAATACAAAAACAAAATATGCGGAAATATTGGTAAATAAACCTAAACCATTTACAGATATTGAATCTGCTACAGCTACTTTAGTTTATCATCAAAATTGAAGTTTTATTTTAAACAAGAATGCGTTAAAATTAAAAAATATTATGACTGAACATAAAGAATTTTTAATACCACTAAAAATTTTAGGTATAAATATGGATATTACTCAACCAGTAATAATCATGTGGTGTGTTATGGTTTTTATATTTTCTTTTCTTTTCCTTGCAAATAAATTTAAAAAAATTCACTTATTAGAAGAAGCTCTTTATGAATTTTTTGTTAATGAGCTAAATCAATTATCTCATATTACAAATAAAATCTGGTTTACCTTTATTATTACTTTATTCTTATTTATTCTTTGTAGTAATTTAAGCGGTTTAATCCCAGGTCTTGAAGCCCCTACCAGCAATATTAATGTACCAGCCGCTTTAGCTATTACCGTATTTATTTTATCGATTATTCTTGGTTTATACAAAAAAGGGCTAGGTTTTTTTAAAATTTTAATACCAGAAGGCGTACCAAAAATTCTCTGGCCCCTAATGATACCAACTGAATTTGTTAGTCAATTAGTAAGACCATTTTCCCTAACACTTCGTCTTTTTGCCAATATGTTCGCCGGGCATACGGTATTATTACTTTTTTTTGGTTTTTCAGTTGCCTTAATGCCATTTTTAAAGCCTTTACCTTTTGTTGGTACTATATTATTATCACTCTTTGAAATATTTGTTTCAGTAATACAAGCTTTTATTTTTAGTTATTTAACTGCTTTTTATATTACAGATTATATGAAAAGTTCGCATTGAGTTTCTTTTCGGGGCTATCCCAAAAGTTCGTCAGGCGAGGCGTCTTGAGCACGAGCGCGCGGAGTTTATAGCAATAAATGAGCACGCGAGTGCGAAAAGCAACGAAGCATCACGGACTTTTGGGACAGCCCCAATAAAAAAATAAGGAGGAAAAATAATGGATTTAAGTGCGTTACATATTGCAAGTGGATTAGCATATTTAGGGGCAGGTCTTTCTATTGGCTTAGCTGGTTTAGGTGCGGCAATAGGGCTTTCCATAGTTTATTTAAAATCTGTTGAATGTATGGCTAGACAACCGGAAATGAGTTCAACTTTTAGTACTTATATGTTTATTGGTTTAGCCTTTGTTGAAGCAATTGCCTTATATGCCCTGGTAATTTCATTCTTATTATTAGGGAAATAAACTATGTTTCAATTTGCTAGCGGAACTTTCTTTTGGACAATTATTAATTTTCTCATTATTCTTTTTGTAATTTACAAATTTGCTTTACCTCCGCTTTTTAAACTTTTAGATGAAAGAGAAAACAAACGATTAGAAATATTAGCTGAAATGGAAAAAAATAAAAATGAATCTGAAAAAATCTTTCTAGAATATCAAAATAAACTTACGGGAATAAAGGAAGAAGCTAAACAAATTTTAAGATCTGCTAAGGTTGAAAAAGAACAAATTAAAAAAACTACTTTTGATGAAGCTGTCAAAGAAAAACAAAAAATATTAACGTCAATTAAAGAAGAATTAAATATTGAAAAAAAACGTTTCATTGAAGATATGCGGTTTAAAGCTACTGATTTAGTTATTCAATGCACAGAAAATATTATTAAAAAGGAACTTAACCCAAACGATCATGAAAAAATTATTTCCGAAAAAATAAATCAACTTGAAAAAGTTTTAAAATAATGAAAAAACTAATAATTAATTACGAAAAACTTTTTGAGCTTGCGAATGAACGTCACGAAGTTGCTATTTTAGAAAATAATTTATTCAATTTATACCAACTAACCAGAACCAATATATCAATAAGAAGATTACTTTATAATAAAATTTTATCTCCTGACCAAAAGTTACAGCAATTACAAAAACTTTTTGGGTTTAATGCCTCAAAACTATTTTATGAATTAATTTATTTATTATTAACTAAAAATCAAATTTTCAGTATTTATTCAGTTTATTCTCATTTTAGCAACATTGTAAAAGAAAAACTAAATATGATTATTATTCAAGCTATTTCCCCCATCCTCTTATCTATAGAGAATAAAAAAGCTCTAAAAAATATTCTGGAAATAACACTTAATAAAAAAATAATTCTAAAAAATTTTGTAGATCCTACTCTTTTAGGCGGATTAATCTTAAAATTACCTGACGGACAAATTTTTGATTTATCCTTTAAAAGAAATCTAGAAAATTTAAAATATTATATATTGGAGAAATAAATATGGATTTAGATTTAAAAGAAATTTCCAGCTTAATAAAAAATCGTTTAGATGATTATAATTTTGATAAAACAGGTTCAGGGGAAGAAGTTGGTCTAGTACTTGAAAGCGGGGATGGCATTGCCAGAATCGGAGGTTTACCCAATGCCATGCTAGGTGAAATGATTGAATTTCCTAATAAAAAATACGGTATTGTTTTTAATTTGGAATTTGATGAAGTAGTAGTAATTATCTTAGGAAAACACACAGAAGTAAAAGAAAGCGCTTGGGCTAAATGCACTAATAAAATTATGCAGGTACCGGTTGGAAATGCTTTATTAGGTCGAGTTGTAAATGCCGTAGGTGAACCTATTGATGGTTTAGGTTCTCTTCAAACCAGTAAATTTCGTCCTATAGAAAATACTGTACCTGGAGTAATAGATCGATCTCCGGTTGATACCCCTTTACAAACTGGTTACAAAGTTGTTGATGCGTTAGTACCAATTGGTAGAGGACAAAGGGAGTTAATTATTGGTGACAGACAAACTGGTAAAACTACTTTAGCTATTGATAGTATTATTAATCAGAAAGATAGCGATGTTATTTCTATCTATGTAGCAATTGGTCAAAAAACTTCCGCTATTGTAGATGTAACCAATGTACTAAGAGATGCCGGAGTTTTACAAAACACGGTTATTATTGATGCCAGCGCTAATGATCCTTCATCTATGCAATATTTAGCTCCTTATGCTGGTATTGCTATAGCAGAAGAATTTATGTATACAGAAAAAAAAGATGTTCTAATTATTTACGACGATCTTACCAAACATGCTAATGCATATAGATCTATTTCGCTATTACTACAAAGACCACCAGGCAGAGAAGCTTTTCCCGGAGATGTTTTTTATCTTCATTCCCGTTTATTAGAAAGATCTGCTAAATTAAGTGCTATGCACGGAGGTGGTTCAATTACTGCTCTTCCAATTATTGAAACTCAAAAAGGTGATATTTCTACTTATATTCCAACTAATGTTATTTCTATTACTGATGGGCAAATCTTTTTACAAACAGATCTATTTTATGCAGGGATGAGACCTGCTATTAATGCTGGGATTTCTGTTTCCAGAGTAGGCGGAAAAGCGCAAATTCCTGCTATGAGTAAAATGGCTGGAAAACTTAGACTAGAACTAGCTCAATTTAAAGAAAAAGAATCTTTTTCTTCCTTTGCCAGTGAATTAGATGAAGCTACCCAAAAACAATTAAAAAGAGGAAGAATATTAACAGAATTACTAAAACAAGATAAACACTCTCCTCTTCCAATTGAAAAACAAGTACTAAGTATTTTTTTGATTACCGGTGAATGTTTAGATGATATTGAAATCTGCGATACCAGAGAAATAGAAAAAATGATTTTAGATACGTTTGATAAAAATTATCCTGATATTTTAGAAACTATTAAAAAAGAAAAAACATTATCAAAAACCTAATTGAAGATTATTATAAAAATAAATCATGACCGAAATATTTGAAATAAAAAATAGAATAGCCAGCATTAGTAAAATTAAAAATATTACTTATGCTATGCAAATAATTACTATTTCCAGATTAAAAAAATTATGGTTTTGCTAAATAGAAACAAAGATACTTTTACTGAATTAAAATCTGCTTTAAATATTGTTTGTTTAGAAAATGCTGATTTTTTCAATACTTTTTTTAAACCCAAAAAAAATATTAAGAACCCTGAACCCTTATTTATTTTAATTTTTTCTAATCGTGGTTTTTGCGGTAATTTTAATGATGAAATAATAACCACTGCCCAAAAATTTGCGGATAAGAATAATATTGATTTTGAAAATTCAGCTAAAATTATTATTGGTAAAAAAAGACCTTCTTATTTAAAAATTTCCAAAAATGATGTCATCTTTGAACCTCAAAAAGATTTTTTAAGTATTTAGAAAT
>CAZFTP010000002.1:0-12609 GCA_964521915.1 uncultured Candidatus Marinamargulisbacteria bacterium | reverse complement strand
AACAGATAAAATGTTAACTAATTTACCTATTTATATTTCGTATAGCAAATTTTTTTCTATTATTCGACAACAATACGAAATAAAACAACTTTATACACCACCTAAAGATGACTTTAACCTTTCTGCTAAAATTAACTCTTCCCCGGTTTTTATTGAACCAGATCCAGAAACTGTATTTGAAGAAATGTGCGATTTATACTATTTTTTATCTTTTTACGAAACAATTATTAATTCTTGTTGCTCTGAATTTAGTCAACGTTTTATGATTATGAAAAATGCGGTAGATACAGTTTCCGAATTAATTGATGATTTAACTTTAAGTTATAATAAAGAACGACAAAGTATTATTACTAACGAATTATCAGAAATAATTTCCACGATTAAAGCTATTAATCAGGGAAAAAATTAATAAGTTTAACCCCAAAATATAGGTCGCTGTTTTGGGGCGCACTTTTCTTATTTTCTTTCTTTTATGCGCTAAAAGAAAGAAAATAATAAAAAAATTTTGTTTCTTTTTAAAAAGAAAACCTGAATTTTTAAGGCAGAGCCTTAAAGCCCGCCCAGCAGGGCAAAAAAGGAGTAATTAATTATGAAAACAGAACCAATCTACGGAAAAATAGTTCAGATAATAGGTCCAGTTATTGACGTAGAATTTCCACCGGATCAACTCCCAAATATTCGGCATAAACTAATTATTGACCAGGAAGTTGATGAAGGTAAAAAAATTCATGTTGTAGCAGAAGTTGCCATGCAATTAGAACATTCTGTTGTTAGAGCTACAGCTATTAATGCTACCGAAGGTTTAAGAAGAGGAACTGCTGTACTAAATACTAAAGAAAATCTAACTATCCCGGTAGGGGAAAAAACTTTAGGACGTATGTTTAATGTATTAGGAGAAGCCATTGATGGCAAAGAAGAATTAAATGATGTTGAACATATAAGTATCAGACAAGACCCTCCTAAATTCGAAGAAATTCAAGTAGAAAATCAACAATTTGAAACCGGAATTAAAGTAATAGATTTAATCTCTCCTTATGTTAAAGGCGGTAAAATTGGTCTATTCGGTGGTGCTGGGGTAGGTAAAACCGTAATTATTATGGAGCTTATTCATAATATGGCAAAACAACACGGGGGTATTTCAGTTTTTGCAGGTGTAGGGGAAAGAACCAGAGAAGGCAATGATTTATGGTTAGAAATGAAGGAATCCGGAGTAATTGATAATACCATTTTACTGTTTGCTCAAATGGGTGAATTACCAGGTTCAAGACAAGTTGCAGGGTTAGCCGCTTTAACTCAAGCAGAATATTTTAGAGATCAAAAGGGTCAAGATGTTTTATTTTTCTTAGATAATATTTACCGTTTTGTTCAAGCAGGACAAGAAGTTTCTACTCTACTTGGTAGAATACCTTCTGCGGTAGGTTATCAGCCAACTCTCAGCGCAGAAATCGGACGTTTTGAAGAACGAATAGTTTCTACTAAAAAAGGATTTATAACTTCAATTCAAGCAGTTTATGTACCAGCAGATGATATTACTGACCCTGCTACTGTAGAAATTTTTAAACATTTAGACTGTACTACAGTTCTTTCCAGAAAAATTGTAGAAGAAGGTATTTTCCCAGCTGTTGATCCATTAGCTTCAACATCACGTATTATGGATGCAAATTATATTGGTGAAAAACATTATAATACCGCTAAAAAAGTACAAGAAATTTTACAAAGATACAAAGAATTACAAGATATTATTGCAATACTTGGTACCAGTGAATTAAGTGATGAAGATAAATTAACCGTAAATAGAGCTAGAAAAATTAAACAATTTTTTTCACAACCTTTTTCTGTAGCAGAATCTTTTACTGGCACGAAAGGAACTTATGTTCCCATAGAAGAAACATTAAGAGGGTTTGAGGGTATTATTTGCGGAGAATACGATAAAATACCAGAGCAACATTTTTTTATGAAAGGTAATATTGATGAGGTAATAGAAAGCTATGACAAATCTAATAAAGTATAAACTTTATTTTCCGGAAGATCCCAGTATAGAAGGTACAGCTGAAAAAATTATAATAGAGGCTCAGGATAATCACTTTATTATTTTACCTAAGCATGCTCCCTTAGTTGCAACTATTAAACTTGGTTCTTTAAAAGTTCAAGCAAATAATGAAATTAAAGAATTCAAATTTAATGATGGTTTTGTTAATATTAAAAAAGACCTAGTAGTATTAGATATAATAAAATAATTTTTATTTCATATATCTGAGAGGCTTTGGTACCCAGATATATATAAAGTAAAGGAGGAAAAATGTTAGAATTCACAGAACAAAATTTTGAAAATGAAGTATTAAATAGTAACATCCCTGTATTAGTAGATTTTTTTGCTGAATGGTGTGGTCCATGCAGAATGCTTGCCCCTGTTTTAGCAAAAGTTTCTGAAGAATTACAAGGAAAAATAAAAATTGGCAAAGTAAATTCTGATAATAGTTCAGAACTAGCCATGAAATACCAAATTTCAAGTATACCTTGCATGATCTTATTCATAAATGGAACTGAAAATGAAAGAATCGTTGGTTATAGGTCTGAAAATGAGTTAAAAAATTGGTTAAATAATAAGATTTCTCAAAATACCAAATAAAAAATGGATAAAGAACTGCTCAAAAAAATGTTTTTATCTGATCTAAAACAAAAAGTAATTTTACTTAAAAATTTCTTAACTCAAAATAATTTTACTGAAATTAAAGCCATCGGACATAAAATAAAAGGTAACTCTGCGGCATTGGTTTTTGGATTTGAAATTACTAATGAAATTGGCCAAAGATTAGAAAAATTAGCTTTAGAGAACAAATCTACAGAAATAGCACAAGAAATTTCTAGTTTAGAAACTTTCTTAAATACAAATTAATTAAATAAAATATTTACCACATATAAATCAAATTTAAAAATAATTTGTTAATTATAATCAGTTCTTGACAAAATCTTAAGTAAATTTTAAAGTAATGCAATCCCATGCGGGGGCGTAGTTCAGCTGGTTAGAACGCCTGCCTGTCACGCAGGAGGTCGACGGTTCGAGCCCGTTCGCTCCCGCCATAAAACCTCTCTAACTTCATTTCACAATTATAAAATAACTTCTTTAACACTAATTTCCGGATTATGATATCTTCTTCTTTTTAAGCTAACCTGACCAAATTGGATAGCTGATTTTGGACACCAATGTAAACAGGCTAAACAATGTTCACAATTATTTAACCAATGTGGCTTGCCTTTTACCATTTCAATATTTTTTACCGGACAAATTTGTTCACAAATTGAACAGCTAATACAATCATCATTACTCCAAAAATTTTTATCTGCTGTTTTAAAATTTCTAAAAACCACTTGATAAAATAAAACACCAAATAAATTAATTAAAATATTACTTTTAGGTAATGACCCTATTTCTTTTGCTTCAATTTTTGGTATTATTTCTAATACCGTTTTTTTAGCTCTAGTAATAATTTCTCGTTGTTTTATTTCGTTAGGAGGATTTAAAAAAGGCAAATAATTATCCGGCATTCTAATATTAAAACCATTATGTAAAACACCGCCTCTTTTTTTTAGAAGCTTATCTAATTGTAAAAAAGCTGGTCCGTACATAGACCCACAATTACTCACTGCAAAATAATAAGCATCAGAATTAATTGGTAATTTTTCTATAAAATTAATCAAAATTTTGGGTAATCCAAAAAAATAAATAGGAAATATTATGCCGATAATTTCATTATCATTAATATCTGGCATTATTTCTATAGCTTTTGTAATAGGAATTAATTCAGCAGAAAGTTGCTCACCTAATATTTTAGCTATCATTAAAGAATTTCCGGTACCGGTAAAATAAAAAACTTTATGCGTCATTTTTACATTATATGTAAATTTGTTGCAGAAAACAAATTATTCTGTTACTATTTTTTTATTCTATTTTTTTGCTCCGCAAAGAATTTAGAATAACCTTACTAATCGCGGGGTGGAGCAGTGGTAGCTTGTCGGGCTCATAACCCGAAGGTCGTCGGTTCGAATCCGGCCCCCGCTACCAAATTATATTTCTATATCCATGGGGCACATAAAAATTCTATGCAAAAAAAAAATCAACCTAAGGCTTTAGTTTTACTTTCTGGTGGGCAAGATAGTACCACTTGTCTGGCTATTGCTTTAAAAGATTTTCCTGGTCAGGTAATGACTATTGGTTTTGATTATAATCAACGTCATAAAAGGGAACTTGAATCTGCTAAAAAAATAGCCCAAATTGCTAATGTACCATTTGAAATTATTGACCTTTCTGTATTAGGTAAAATAACTAATAATGCCTTAACCAAAGAGGATATTCCCATTGAACAAAAAAACAACAATTTACCCACCACTTTTGTAGATGGCAGAAATTTAGTTTTTCTTACTTTTGCGGCAATTTATGCTAAAAATAAAGGCATTAAAAATATTTATATCGGAGCTTGCCAAACGGATTTTTCCGGTTACCCAGATTGTAGAGACGAATTTATTAAATCTGCAAACGAAACGCTTAATTTATCCATGGCATATAACTTCAATATTATTACCCCCTTGATGTGGTTAACTAAAGCAGAAGAAGTAAAATTAATGCAAAACCTAGGTAAATTAGATTGGTATAAACATACTCTTACTTGCTATGAAGGGCTAATTCCAGCCTGCGGAGCTTGTCCGGCTTGCATATTAAGAGCAAAAGGGTTTGAATTAGCAATGATAAAAGATCCTGGTTTAAGTTAATATAAGTCAAAACTCGTAGGATTATTTAGGAAAAAGGTATCTATAGTTTAATTTATTATGAAATTATAAAAACCTTTTATACGATAAATTTTATCACCAAATGTTTCAAATATTATTTAAAATTATAGCTATGCCCAATATGAAATTTGATTCCTTTAAGTTTGATAATCAAATAGATATTACTATTACCGAAAAAACTCTGGCTAAAGCAATAAAAACTATTAACGATCATCCTTCTTTTAATGCTGTTCAAAAAAAAGAACTAATTAAAATCATTAATACAATCTATTTGGAAGCTTTCCCTTATTATATTAAAAGCCGAAAATTTAATTTTATCTTTCATGCTTTAATTGTTTGTTACAATACTATAAAAATTGCAACTGCTGAAAAATTAACTTTTTCAGAATTTAAAAATGCCTTAGCGCTTGCTCTATTACATGATATCGGTAATGCAAATTGTGAAGGAAAAAAAATTACCAGTGCCATGATAAAAAAAGTTATAGCTGAAAATAAAACTGAAGAAGCAGTTAAATTAGCTAAAACAGCTATTGCATTTCGCTTTGAACATATGAATAAAGCTGAACCTATAATTAATAACATAACTGATTCCCTAGTTAAATCCAATCTATTTTCTAAAGAAGATATCAAACTTATATGCGAAGCAACCAAAATACATGATTACCCTTCAATAGAAAACACTATTAAAGAGCTTAATAAACTAGGAATTTCTATGCCCTACAAACCTGGTGACTATTTGTTTAACTTTAATAATGCTCCTCTTCAAAAACTAACTAATATTTTGCATGAAGCAGATACTCTATTTATTTTATCTTGGCCAGGTATTTTATCTGATTTAATAAGAGAAAAAACGCCCATCAATCTAAATAGCGTCTCTGCAAAACTAAATTATAATTTACAAAAATTTTATGCTGAATATAAATTATACAAAGATAGTAATAAAGATGATGGTAAATTTATTGAGGGAACCCATTTGCGTAGCCAAAAAGCCTGGCAACTTTTTCAAAATACTAAATCTGCTGAAGAAATATATAAAAAAATCACTAATTTACCAACAACTATCTATTTAAACCCGCTTAAAATAGAAAATGTACTAACAGAAATCAGTAATCATTTTAAATCTATCCCAGCTCAAAAAAATGAGTTGTTAATGAATTTCCAAAAAGAAATTGAGTTAGGATTAGCAGGGAAATCAACTAACTTTAGAATGAACCCTAGTTATCTCAATTCAGAAAGTTTAAAAAATCAAAACCCAAATAATCCAGAGCTATTAGCTATTGATTTTGGCGGTTCAACTCTAAGAATAATAAAAATAGATTGGTCTTCTAAAGAATCAACTCCTAAAATTATTTATAATAAGAGTTTTCTTCTTGATGCGACTATAAAAAATATTACAAAAGGCGAAGAATTATTTGACATTATTGCCAAAAAAATAAAAGAAACATTAGTTACACTAAGATTAGATAAAAAAACTTTACATATTGGCTTTGCATTTAGTTTTCCTTTTGAACAAATATCTAAAAACAGCGTTACCCTAATAGAATGGGCTAAAGGCTTTAAAGCTAATAACGTAATAGGAAAAAACCCTATTACATTTTTAGAAGCGGCACTGGTTAATAATGGGCTCTCTAATGTAAAAATTAGTGCAGTAGCCAATGATGCTGTAACAAATCTTATTGCGGGTCTTCAATTTTCCGATTGCAATATAAGCTTTATTGTAGGAACCAGTACAAACATTGCTTGGGAAATTCCAACCAAATTTATCACCAAAAAAATCAACCATTATAACGATAAAAAAATAATTGTAGATTTTAATAGTTCCAGTAGATTAAGTTATCCAGAACAACAATTTGCAAACAGATTTGATCTCGAAAATCCTGATATGTATAATAAAGATAAAACAATTAGAATAGGCAAACTTTTTACAGGTAATATTTTAGGCAGTTCATTTAGAACAATATTAAAACATTGTACTAATATTGAAAAAGAGAATCACCCTTTAAATAATAAGAATCTCTATTTATCTAAATTATTAACCGAAATAACTAATTTAGATAATTCTTTATTAAAATCAAAAATAAACTATTTATTTTCAGTTTACAAATTAGATTTACAAGTTCAATCAGAAGAAAATGCAAAAAAAATAAAATCCATAGCAGAATTAATTGTAAAGAGAGCTGGTTTTCTAGCCGCAACATTCATGATTGGTACGGTAAAATTTTTAGACCCTTCTTTAACAAAACCCCATACAATTGCAATCGATGGTTCCATTTTTGAAAACAATAAATTATTTTGTGAAACAATCTACCAAACTTTTAAAGAAGAAAATATTCAAAATATCTCTTTAAAACAAATCAAAGATGGCTCCGGTATAGGTGCCGCAATGTTGAGTAATTAAAACTATTTATATCAGCAAACTTTCCCAAGGCACTAAAAATATTCCTGGTTTGATTTCCAAAATTTGTTTTCCAAAATAAATTACTAAAGCAAATGGAACTTGAATTTTATGTTCTTCCATAAAATTCTCTAATGTTTTAGTATTAAAATTGATTACATTACTACTGGATTTTATTTCTATTGGAATAAGAAAATTTTGATATTCTAAAATAAGATCAATTTCTCCTCCTCCATGAGAACGATAAAAAGACATTTTGCAATTATTTAAAAACACACTTAACAAGGCTTTAATTTCTGTGATAATTCTATTTTCAATTAAATTTCCTAGTTTGCCCATCTTCTCAATCTCCATAATGGATTTTAAACCAGTCAAATAAGCGGATAATCCGCTATCTAAACTATAAATTTTTGAACTTTTTACTAATCTTTTGTTGATATTTCTAAAAAATGGTGGCAGTTCATAAAATTGATATGAAATCATTAATAAATTTAAATAGCGTTTAATGGTTGTTAAATTAATCCCTATATCTTGAGAAAGATCGGTTAAAGAATAAAGATTAGCAACCCTGGCACTGGTTAAAGTTAAAACTTTCTGATAATCAATCAATGAATGAATGTTAATTAAATCTCTTACATCTCTTTCCAAATAACTTTTAATATAACCTTCATACCAATTTTGAGAAAAAAACAGACTCTTTTTTTCAACAAGTTCAGGATAAGTACCTAGTAATAATTCATCTATAAAATTCAAATTATGTTTGGGGACAATAGATCCTGAAATTTGATTCTCTTTTATTATTCGCACTAAACCTGGATTTTCTTTTGAGTTATTTTGTTCATAAAAGGTAATTGGAAATATTTCTAAAAAAGCAATTCTACCTGCTAAAGTTTCTTGAATTTTAGGTATAAATTCAATATTTGCAGAACCGGTAATTAAAAATTTCCCCTCAGTTCGATTTTCATCTACTCGCTTCTTTATTTCAATCATTAAGCTGGGCATTCTTTGAATTTCATCAATGGTAATAGGTTGTTCTTGATCTAGTAGTAATTCCGGATTATTTTTAGCAAGTGCAAGAGTTGTTAAATCATCTAAATTATAGTATTTTCTTTGCTCTTTAAGCAATTTTGTTACTAAATAGGTTTTACCAACCTGCCGTGCTCCAATTACAGCAACAACTGGGAAATATTTTAGAAGTTCATTAAGTTTTTCAAGATAAATTCTATTTATCATACTTGAAATTATAACATTTAATGTTATAATTTCAAGTAATAATTAAAGATATCGGACAATGATCTGACCCTAACACCTCTTTTAGAATTCTCATATCTTGAACTTTTGGTAAAAATTCCTGATTTACAAAAAAATAATCAATCCGCCAACCGATATTTCTACGACGCGCACCAAATCGATAAGTCCACCAAGTATACTGCCCTTTTTCTTGGTTAAATTCACGAAAAACATCAACAAAACCAACCTCTATAAGGTCATCTAAGCAAGCTCTTTCTATTGGTAAAAACCCGGAATAATTTTCGTTTTCTTTTGGGTTAGCCAGATCAATTTCTTTATGCGCAGTATTATAATCACCAGTAACAATTAAATTTTTGCCTTGCGCTTTTAATTCTTTTAAATACTTCAATAAATCCGCATAAAACTCTAGCTTATAATTTAACCTATAATCTCCCATTTGCCCATTTGGAAAATAAATGTTAAAAAGAATAAAATCGCCAAAATCAAGCTCAATTACCCTACCTTCATTATAATATTCCTCTTTATCATTTAAACCAAATTTAATTTCTTTAGGCTTGATCTTAGTAAAAACCGCCACCCCGCTGTAACCTGGACGCTCAGCCGAATGCCAAATACCATAATAGTTGGAAGGGTTTAAAAGCTCATCGGGAATTTGTTCAGGTTTTACTTTTGTTTCTTGAAGACAAATAATATCCGGATCTTCTTCGTGTAAAAAATCCAAAAAATTCTTGTTAACTACTGCCCGATATCCGTTTATATTCCAAGAAACTATTTTCAACATTCTATAAATCTTTGAGCGTTTCTATCTTAAGAAAATTGGTTGGTCCATAATTACCAATCGGAAAACCACCAGTCATTACAACCACATCACCGTTTTTGGCTAAATCACGTTCCTTTATTACTGGATAAACAGATTTTTCAAAAGCTTGATAATTATCATAAAAATCCGTTTTGAAAGGGATAATACCCCATAATAAACATAGCCTATTAAGAATTTTCACATTCGGCGTAAAGGCATAAGTAGGTGGTTTAGGTCTAAAATGAGAGATTAATTTAGCAGTACTGCCTGTCATGGTGTGTACCCAAATTGCACTAATATCAAAATCGTTTTCAATAGCATTTACTGCCGCACCGATAGCACAAGCAACTGATTTTTTATCGTTAATACGGTTAAATCTCTTTTTATGCTGATTCAAATTCGGAGTATTTGTTTCTACAAATTCCGCAATTTTTGCCATCATTTGCACCGATTCTAACGGATACATACCATTGGCAGATTCCCCGGAAAGCATCACTGCATCACTGCCATCCAAGATAGCATTGGCTACGTCACTGGTTTCTGCTCTAGTTGGTCGTGGATGTGAAATCATAGAATCTAACATTTGAGTAGCGGTAATAACCGGTACCGCTCTTTCATTTGCTTCTCTAATAATTCTTTTCTGCAATAATGGCACTTGTTCTGGAGGTAATTCTACGCCTAGGTCCCCTCTAGCCACCATAACAACATCTGCAACATCTAAAATTGCTTCTAGGTTATCTATGGCTTCTTGCCTTTCAAGCTTTGCTACAACCGGGATATCTAACCCCTTTTCTTTAATTAAATTTTTAACATCCAAAACATCTTGTGGTTTTCTGACAAAAGAAATTGCGACATAATCAATATCTTGTTTTAAACCGTAATGTAAATCTTCCAAATCTTTTTCTGTTACCGAGGGGCTACTAATATTACTGCCTGGTAAATTGATGCCTTGATGCTCCCCTAAATTACCGCCGTGCAAAACTTCGCAAATAACATCTTGCCCTTTAACTTCAAGAACATTAAGATCAATTAAGCCATCCGAAAGAAAAATATGACAGCCCGGTTTTACGTCATCAGCCATACTTTTGTAAGATGTACTTACGCCTTTAGCATCACCAACAATATCTCTGGTAGTAATAAAAAAACTTTGTCCTTTGACTAAGTCTACTGATTTTCCGTCCTTTAATTTACCTGTTCTAATTTTTGGTCCCTGAAGATCTTGTAAAATTGCTACCGGTTTTTTTAAAATAGCCGAAGCCTTTCTTATCAATTCTATTGTCTTTTTATGATCTTGATGTGTACCATGAGAAAAATTCAATCTAGCTACATCCATGCCGGCTTCTATTAACTCGTAAATAGTTTCATAAGTATGACTAACAGGTCCTAAAGTAGCAACTATTTTAGTTTTTCTCATTTTTTTTATTCTTCTTTTTGGATTCTTTAGGTTTAACTTCTGACTTTTTTACAGAAGCTGTATCAGTACTAGCTGAAGATTTTGATGTATCTGATTTTATTTTTTTTGAATCATTAATATAAAAACCAGAGCCTTTAAAAGCAATACCAACATTTTTACTAATTAAGCGTCTTACTTTACCTTTTGTTTTACATTTAGGACAATCTTTAATAGCTTCATCTTTCATGCTTTGCATAATTTCAAACATACCTAAACATTGATCACATCTATATTCGTAAGTAGGCATCTTCGTTCTCCAATACCCTGTGGCTTCGCCACAGGGTATTAAAAATAAAATTTAGCGGCGACTGGATTCGAACCAGTGACCACACGGGTATGAGCCGTGTGCTCTGACCAACTGAGCTACACCGCCATGATTTTTTTTGTTTATATTTTTGCTTCGCAAAAATATAAACAGATTAGGCTCACCAACTGAGCTACACCGCCGTTTTTCATGGTATCTTTTTTTTGACTTCGTCAAAAAAAAGATACTTATATTATAGACAATACTTTAAATTAAGAACAGCCTTTTTGTAACTATTTTCTATCAGCCCAATATGCTGGCTCACGATGCATATGAGCCAAGGCAATAATATAAATATAATCTTTTTCTATAGAATACATTATTTTATATGGAAATTTGTGTAAAAGATAATGCCTTATTTCTTCATCTTCTAAAGTACCTGATTGAGGAAACTTTCTGATATTTCGAAGCGCTCTTAATAACTCTTCTTTAAATCTTAATCCCAATTCAGCAATTTCATACTCATAATAACTTACTGCATCATCAAACTCTAATTTAGCCAGTTCATCAAAAAAAATTTTCATCCGGATTATTTTAAAACTTTTTCAGCAGGAATTGCTTTACTAATCCCCTTACGATGAGCAGTTAAGCGTCTCTGTGCTTCTTTAAGCCATATAGCATCTATGGAAAAATCCGGTTTATCTAAGCTCATTACTAATAATTCAATCAAGAAAAATTTTTCTTGTGGTTTTAAATGAAGTAATTGATTAACCATTGTTTTTTTTAAATCCATAAATAAATCCTTACGAACGTAGTTGTCATATAACTTTGTGCCTATGTGCCTTTGTTACTTTAAACCAATAATTATTATAAACAATACTTTAAATTAAGAACAGCCTTTTTGTAATCTTTACTATTATATAAATAAGAAGCAGTAATAAGTGTATTTACGCCAACTTTAATAGCCTGAGGCGCGGTTTTATCGTTAATACCGCCATCAATTTGAATTTCACCCTTAAAATTTGGTCTAATTTCTTTAATCTTTTCTAAAACTTCCGGCATAAAAGTTTGTCCGGAAAAACCAGGGTTTACACTCATAAATAAAATTACTTCTAATTTTTCTAAAATCTTTTCAATTACTTCATTAGGTGTTTCAGGGTTGAGAACCACTCCGCCTTTTATCCCCTTACTTTTAATTATCTCTAAGCTATAAAGCAATTTATCCAAATCAATTTCCTTAGTAACTCTCGGTTCTTTTTTAATCTTATCCACATTAACTTTTTCCAAACAATAAGATTCTACATGTAATAAAATAGTATTTACTTCACAATCAAAAAAATCCGCTAAATAAAGCCACGGATTATCAATCATTAAGTGTGCGATTAAAGGCAACTTAGCTTTTTGTCTGATAAACTTTACAACAGGCGGACCATAAGAAATATTAGGAGCTAAATGTCCATCTAAAATATCCAAGTGAAAAGAATCTACTCCAGCTAGTTCAGACGCTTCAATCTCTTTACCTAATTCAAGAAAATTAGCCGAAAGCAAACTAGCAGAAACTTGATTTTTTTTATTCATCTAAAAAATTATAAGTTTTCTTTTTCGTGTAGGCAAGAGTTTTGATTTGAAGGTTCTGTAAAATAAAGTGTGTGAAGTTTAGTAGAAAGAGTTGGCGGAGCCAA
>CAZFTP010000001.1:133686-262883 GCA_964521915.1 uncultured Candidatus Marinamargulisbacteria bacterium | reverse complement strand
TTTGGCTCCGCCAACTCTTTCTACTAAACTTCACACACTTTATTTTACAGAACCGATTTTAAATATAGACTTTTTTCCCTGAAAAATTAAAACTAATCTTGAATTATTTTTTTAAAAAAATGAAAAATATAATTTAGCTGTTTTTAACCCTACTGGTTTTGGTCAGATCGTAGCTGATATTAATTATCTGGGGCAAATTACTTGGCAATCAGGTATAAATAAAGCGGGTATTTTTTATGATTTACAAGATGGGAGTATGAGTGATCATCTAAATGTAAAAAACAGGCTTAACTCAAATTCAGCTTTAATGACGATGCTATTACAAACTACTTCTTTTGATCAAGTTGATGCTTTTTTTGATGTTACACGGTCACAAGAAGGGGCGTTAATTAATGTTGCAGATGCTAAGCAAGGAGTTTGTTTTGAATGGGCTAAAATAATTGCTATTCCTGAAGGTAAAAAAGCGAGCTTTACCAAAGAAAGAACAGCAAATCTTTAAAGTATTTAGAAAAAATTGATATTGCCTTCTTCTATGATAAAATAAGAGTAAGAATATTAGACATAAAAGGGAATATTTCATGAAAGTATTATTTTGAAAAAAAATTTAGGAGAGTAAAAATAATGAAAAAGAAAAAACTATTAGTTTTAACCGGAGGGGGAGATTGCCCTGGATTAAATTCAGTTATTCAATCTATAGTTAAAAGTGCGCACTATTCTAAAAATGAATGGGAAGTTTGGGGGTCTAAAAAAGCTTTTAACGGATTATTAACCGACCCCATGGAATTAGTTAAACTTGATCTCAATAAAGTAAAAGATATTCAATCTCGAGGGGGTACTATTTTAGAAACGTCAAACAGCGGTAACCCTATTTGCTACCCTCGAAAAAAACCGGATGGCACTATTGAAATTGTTGATTTAAGTGAAGAATTGATCCAAAAACTCAAAGATTTAGAAATAGATGTAGTAATAAATATAGGAGGAGATGGATCTCAACAAATTTCGCAACACTTATTTGAAAAAGGGGTTAACATTATTGGAGTACCCAAAACTATTGATAATGATTTAGCCGCTACAGATTTAACATTTGGTTTTCAAACTGCAGTAGAAACAGCCACTGAAGCAGTAGATAAACTGGTTACCACAGCGCAAAGCCATAACCGCGTAATGATTGCCGAAGTTATGGGGCGTGATGCCGGTTGGATCTGTTTATATACCGCAGTTGCCGGTAATGCCGATATTGCGATTATTCCGGAAATCCCATATAAAATTTCTGCTATAATTAATAAACTAAAAACCAAAATTAATCATAAAAAAGAGGGTTTTGCCATTATTGTAGTAGCAGAAGGAGCTAAACCGGAAGGCGGTGAAAGAGTTTGCCGTGAATGTCACGATTTAAAATATCAAAACCCTTTATTAGGCGGTATTAGTTACCAATTAATGAAGGAAATTCAAGAAAAAATGGATGTAGAAATTAGGGTTACGGTTTTAGGGCATACTCAAAGAGGCGGTTCGCCTATTGCTTTTGACCGGGTTATTGCTACTCAATTTGGGGCAAAAGCTTTTGAATTAGCAGAACAAGGTAAATTTGGCGAAATGGTTAGTTTATCTAGAAGCCAAATTATTTCGGTAAAATTAAAAGACGCAATTGCTTACAATAAACAAATTACCAATAATAATTATTTATTAAAAACCGCTCAAAATATTGGCATTTGTGTTGGGATATAAATGACCAAAAAGGAGTATACTCCAAAAAAGTCTTGACTAAAACGGAATTTGATCCATAATAGTAATATGACATTAATAAATAGATATTTGAAAAACCATATTTTAAAAGATATAAATAAAAAACTCATTATTATTTCCGGACCAAGACAATGTGGCAAAACAACATTTAGTAAATTATTAATACCTGAATATGATTATATAAATTATGATTCTTCTGAAGATCGTACTATTCTTTTAAAAAAATCTTGGGATAGAACAAAACCTCTGATTATTTTTGATGAAATTCATAAAATGAAAAATTGGAAATCTTATCTTAAAGGTGTTTATGATAAAGAAGGTATTCCGCCTGCAATTATTGTTACCGGATCCGCGAGATTAGAAATGATGCGCGAAGCCGGAGATTCCTTGGCTGGCAGATTCTTTCGTTTCCGCTTGCATCCGTTTGATGTAAAAGAACTTTGTAGTGTTTTACCAGAAGAAAAACCAGATAAAGTATTAAATCAACTGCTACTTCTAGGCGGGTTTCCTGAACCATATTTAGAAAATTCTTTAGATTATTACCATCGCTGGCGAAAAACGAATATTGATAGTGTAATTAGACAAGATTTATTATCTCTAAATTTTGTTAGAGACATTTCTGCTATAGAAACCCTAATTGAATTGCTTCGCACCCGAGTTGGTAGCCCTATTTCTTATTCTTCGCTTGCCCGAGATTTACAATATGATCCTAAAACTATAAAGAATTGGTTAAAAATTTTAGAAGATCTCTATATCATTTTTAAAATTACACCGTATCATAAAAATGTTGCTAGATCTTTATTAAAGGAACCAAAATATTATTTTTATGATACAGGTATAGTTTTAGGTGATAAAGGCATTAAACTAGAAAACCTAGTTGCTTGCAGTTTATTAAAAGAATGCCAATTTTTGGAAGATTATTTAGGAATAGATTATAATCTTAATTATTTAAAAAATAAACAAGGTCAAGAGGTAGATTTTTTTGTCGGTATTAATAATAAATTTACTTTACTGGAAGTAAAATATTCGGACAATAATTTATCTAAAAATATAGTATATTTTAAAAATATTTTCCCAACTGCCAAAGCAGTGCAAATAGTAAAAAATTGCAACCGGGAACACACTTTTGAAAACTCTATAGAAATTCGTAATTGTGCCAATTGGTTAGCAAATTTACAGCTTATTTAAAAAATAAATATTTTAGTTAGCGCTGACACGCCCTAAAAATCATAGTCCATCAAATAATCATTTAATCACAGTTCAAGACCTTTCTTTTAATCAGGCTAATCCTTTAATCTTGCAAATCCTGGTTCAGAAGGTTCCCCCGAGCCCTAAGTTTTCCCTAGTGCATTATGCTTGTTCTGGTGTTTCACCTAACCTTGATGAAACAGGTGTTTCACCCCTTATCGGTTCTTCTGGCTTAGGCTCTAATTCTGCTAATTTTTTTTGAATATCTCCATATAAATCTATTACTGATTGTATTTGTTTCTGAATAGCTTTTCTTTCTGTACTTGCACCGGACCTTGGAATTGCATGGAGTTTTTCTGAAATTGACCAAAGCAAACGTTGCGTTTCATTAGCAGTTTCAACTTTTACTGTTGTTCCAGGCAAATATTGTGGATGAATTAATTGTTCAATCTCCTGTTTAACTAATTGCAAAGTATTTTTATATTCTGTTTTAGCAGCAGAAAGCGCCTCTGCGGTTTTCCCTTCTAAAGCTTGTTTTTTAATTTCTATTTCAGCCTTTTTAACAAGTAATTGATCTAATCTTTCTTTGAATGCTTGTTGAATTTCTTGATCTTCTTCTTCTGAAACTTCAGGAGCAACTAAAATCTGTTCATGCAATCTTAGTAACCCCAGCAATTGTTTTCTTGGGTCAGTAGTATCGCTTGAAACGCTACTATCTATGGATGCTGGAACAGAAGGTGGTAACATACCACTAGCTGTTTCTTCATCAGCCACAACCGCCGTAGATTCTGCAGATACTGATGGCTGAATAACGGCTCTAATTCTTTCTGCTTTTGCTAATTCGTCTTCAATTTCTTTTAAAAAGGGTATAAATTTTTGATGAATTTCTTCCTGTTCATAGATAGCAGATAAAAATTCATGTAATCTCGCACTACTACCTGCACTGCTTAAATGAGCAGTGAAATAATCTATGGCAGATCTAATTATTACCCTAGCGGTATTGTTTAAACCTGCTTCTTTAGCTTGATGATATTCAGGAGTTAATAAGTATAAAAACGAAGAAAAATCTTGAAACGAATCTCCCCCTACATATTGTTCAGCTAAAGGACCTGTAGCCATTTCAAAATCCCTTATTGCCATGGAACTAGCAGATAAACGATCTGGTAAAGTTTCTGCAAAATAACCATCTATTTGTGATGTTAAAGAAATATTATAACCAGTAAAAAGAGATTTTGCTTGACTAGCTAAATCATCAAATCCTTCTGAAACTGTTGATTCACTATCTGTTTCCGGTAATTCTCTTTCTTCAGTCTTATCCTTAAATCGAGCATAATAATCTGATGGCAAAAAGAAAGGCAACCGACGTTTTTCTTCTGTACCATAAGGGTTACGCTGAAAAACAGGTTCTGAAACTCTGCCAAAACTATGAATAGAAATATTATTGGTTCTAATAGCAGTTTCAATTGTTGATTGTAATTTTCGGTTAATACCGGCTTTATTATGAAGTTGTTGTAATAAATTTAATGTATCTTGGGTATGCTTTATTTCTTCCTCTTCATGAGTATTAGCAGTTGTTTTAGGCTGAATAAATTTTGCTAAAATGTAGCGGTATAAATCAGTTTGGGCGTGTAGATCTTCATGTCGGGAACCTGGCTCACCTAATTTTGCAAATACGAGTAAAAGATCCGGATAGACACTTATATCTTGACTTTGAGCCCCCTGCTTTTCCAGGTTTTCAATTTGTTGGCAAAACGCCATAAATTCACGCATTTTTGGGCTAATAGTAATTTCATTACTTCCACTTTGTTTTAAACGTTGTATTTCTTCTTTTACTTCTTGAAAATAACTACTATTTTGGGCAATACCACGCATAAAATTATCTACTTCAGCATCAATAACTCTAACTGGTTTAGCATAAAAATATTGTAAATATTTAACTGCATTCGCAACAAGAATTTCATCTCTTCGAGATATTATTGTCGTTCTTGAACGATCGGGTATTTGCGGTACCTCACCACGTCGTGGTGATCGTTGTAACTCAAGCCTAGGTGGTATTGGTGTCTCGCTTTTTGTTCTTTGACCATCCCTATTAAAAGCAGAAAGATCACCAAAGCTTTCTCCACGGCTACCTGGTACGCTACGGGGGCTTACTCTTGATATAACAGAACTACCGCTTCTAGCTGGTGGATTACTTCCTCCTGGCGTAACAGAACTATCAGTAAGCGATAAAGAACCGGAGTTAATGGTGGCATCCATTATGGTAGAACCACTTCCACCTGACGTACCAGAAATAGCTATGCTTTGAAGGCTTTTAGTCATTATGCTACTTGGGGGCTTAATTGGTTCTTTAAATATGGCTTGCGCTTGTTCATCTGAAGTTGCACCGGGTAATGGTTTGCTTACTATACGTCTATCAAAACTTTTTTTAGGAACTCGATCTCCTGTAGGACCTACCGATGTTGCCATTTTTATTTCCCTCTTTTTATGAATAAATAATTTTTATTTTTCATATTTCCTACATGCCACTTTTTAAGGGAAATCAAACATTGATGGAAATTGTTGTTTTGATTCTATCGCACCCTAGTTTTGCGCGTCTCTTTTTCTTTTGGGGTTTACCTCTTTTTCTTCATATAAATGTATTGCTAAACATTACAAATTTTTGTTACTATAATAATATAATGCATGATTTAATATTTGATTGGGATCAATGGAATATTCAAAAAAATGAAATTAAACATGGCATTTCTTCGGTAGAAGCCGAATCTGTTTTTTTTGATTATAAAAACAAAATTTTTGAGGACATTAAACATTCTGATACAGAAAAAAGATACATTATTTTTGGTAAAAGTGCCTATTATAATATTTTAATGATTGCTTTTACTATCAGAAAAAATAAAATTAGAATTATTTCTGCTAGAAAAGCATCTAAAAAGGAGAAAGCTATTTATGAAAAAAAATAAAACTAAAGAAGAATTAATCTATGATTACAATGATGTAACGGATTTTATTAATCCGAAAAAACCTTTAAAATTAAAAGATTTAGGTTTTACATTACCAGATGAAAAACCAACTAAAGTAATTTCAATAAGAATACCTACCAAACTTTATAATGCTTTAAAAGCTTTTAGTACTAGTATGGATATGCCTTATCAAGCTTTAATTAAATATTTATTAAATAATGGTTTAAAAAAAGAAATGAAATCTTAAGCTGTTGTAAAATGGCTATTTTTCTAAAGATCCCCCTTACACGTACCCTCCTGCCAGGGATCATTAAAGCTACGACTTTAAACAAAAAACTAATTACATTGTATTTTTAGAAAGCGTATAAATACCAAATCCGCCAATAACCAAATTCGGTAACCAAGCGGCTAAAATAACCGGTATTGCCCCGGTCATACCTAAATACATCCCTAGAGATATAAATAAATAATAAAGCATAATAATAATTAAACTAATACCTAAACCAATAGAAGAACTACTTCTATGCGATTTTAACCCTACCGAAGAACCAACAATAGCAAAAATTAAACTGGCAAACGGAATAGAAAAACGCATATGAAATTTCACTAAATCGGTTTTTGCATCTTTACCTGTACGTATCTTAAAAGCAATATGTTCTTTTAATTCTTGTGCAGACATTTCTTCCGGCAGTTTTTCCCTTTTAGATAAATCTACAGGATTAATATTTAAATTAATATATTCTTTTTTAAACTCTAAATACAAAATTTTATCTTTTTGTTTTTGTGAAATCATATACATTGAGCCATTAAAAAATTGCCATCCGCCAGTCTTTACCCATTTGCCATTTTCAGCCTTAATTAAACGAACTAATTCGCCGTCTTCATATTCGGCTAAAGTAATATTTTGTAATAATTTATTTTCAACTCTTTGGACATTTAAAATTCTTAAAGGGTTACCGTCTTTATCATATTCAGTATAATTAATATTTTTTTTAATATCAGGTCGATCCTTTTGGGTTAAATGATAAATTAAATCTTCAGCAGAACGCATAGAGCGAGGAATTACCAATTCTTGAAAACCCAAGGTAGCAAAACTAAGTAACAACCCTATCATTAATACCGGGAAAATAATACGGTTAAAACTAATGCCGCTAGCTCTAAAAGCAAGAATTTCTAAATCACTACGTAATCGGCTAACGCTTAATATTGTTGCCAGTAACATAGACATCGGAAAAATAAACACCATTACGCTCGGTAAACGATAACAAAGCAAAAGGAATGTATCTAAAAAAGAGATGTTAAATTTTACCGCTTCACCAACTAAAGGCAGTAATATTACCCCGCCACCTAAAATACAAGTAAAAGCAGTAATGCCATATAATAATGCGGAAATTACTTCCTTAGAAATATACAGATCAAGAATTTTGATCATAGACTAAAACTTTCTCCAAGATAAAATTTCTTAGCCATAGGGTTACCCGCAATTTCTTGTGAATTACCGGCTAATAATAATTTACCTTGATGAATAATATAAGCATGGTCAGTAATAGATAAAGTTTCTCTTACATTATGATCTGTAATAATAATACCTAAATTTTTTTGTTTTAATTTTTTGATGATTTCTTGGATTTCATTAACAGCTATTGGGTCTATACCGGCAAATGGTTCATCTAATAAAATAAAAGCCGGGTCAGTAGCTAAAGCACGTACTATTTCTACTCGTCTTTTCTCACCGCCCGAAAGTTGAAATGCGTTAGCTTTTCTTAAATGTAATAATCCCATTTCTGTTAATAAACTAACTAATTTTTTTTCGTATTGATCTTTCGGCACATTCTTTAAAATTTGCCAAAGCACCAGAATATTTTCCTCAACGGTTAATTTTTTAAAAATAGATTGTTCCTGCGGTAAATAACCAATACCTAGCCTTGCCCGTCTATGCATAGGCATTTTAGTAATATCTTTATCATCAAAAAAAACTTGTCCTGAATCTGGTTTTACTAAACCAATAATCATGTAAAAAGTAGTTGTTTTACCAGCCCCGTTTGGACCCAATAAACCAACCACTTCGCCACGTTTCATAGTTAAGGAAACATTATCAACAACTTTTCTGGATTTATAAGATTTAGATAAATTTTTTACATTAATCATTATTTGTTAATTTAGCAAAAGCTAAGCAAAAAGTCACTATTTTTAATTTTTATATAAACAAGGGCATATCTATTAACCTAATACGCTTTTTATGCTTAAAAAACCACTCTTTTTTTTTGAAAATTATTGTGATAATATACTGTGCATTATAAAATTGGAAGGTTTTTTCTGAAAATAAAAGTTATGAATTTTTGCTTCAGATAATAATCTAATTTACTTTGATAAATTGTTTTCTGGAATAAACCTCTGATATTTTCAATAAAAAATTTCTTAAATATTTGAAAGTAGGTATATTATGACAAAAGAAGATAAGCCTTTTATTAGTATTATAGTTCCTGTTAGAAACGCTGAAAGAACTTTGGAAGAAACTTTTAATTATCTTTTAAAGGTTGATTATCCAACAGATAGAATGGAAATTGTGATGGCTGATGGCGGTAGTACCGATAATACTGTTCAGGTTATTAATAATTGGCAGAAAAAACATGACTTCATCAAATTGGTTACGGTTCCCAAATGTCCATCTCCAGGTGTAGCTAGAAATAAAGCTTTGGAAGTTGTAAAAGGGGATTATATCTTTTTTACTGATGGTGATTGTGCCCCTGAACCTAACTGGATTGATGAAATGCTAAAACCATTTGCAAAAGATGCTAAAATTGGCGGTGTTGGCGGAGAAATTCATACTTTAAGAACTGACCCAAATAATATTACCGAATCATATTGCGAACAGGTTGGTTTTTTATCAGTTAGAGGCAGGTTTTCTATAAAAGAAGAAGGCTATATGCCTAGTTTAAATGATATGTCACCTTCACAGGTTTCTGCACATAGAGCACCGTTTTTTGCTACTGCAAATGTGGTTTTTTCTAAAGAAGCAATAGAAGCGGCAAAAGCGCGTTTTTGGGATCACCCTACCGGCGAAGACGTTGATTTTTCTCTACAAATTCAATTGGCAGGATATAAACTATATTATGCACCAAATGCCATTGTTAACCATATGCATAGAGTTGATATTAAGAGTTTCAATAAACAATGGTTTGGTTATGGAAAAGGACATTCATATTTAGTAGATAAACATGCGAAATCTTTATTCGAAATTGTTTTTCAGATTTTTCCAGGAAATCCAAGAATTAAGGTTCCTTCACCAATTAAAGGGTTAGTTTATTTAGGTAATTTTCATTTGATTTTTATTACTACTCTTACAACTTTATGCTTATTATTATTGTTTTTAATTTTAAAAAATGATGTAAGTCTTTGGGCTTTAGGGATTTCATTTGTATTATGGTTAATTTTTATGTACCGTTATTTTAATGGGTGCAGAAATTTAAAACCAAGTAAGCATTATTTTACTTGGTGTTATATTAAGTGGATTACAAACTGGTGGTTTATAAAAGGCGGTTTAGACGGAACAAAAAGAACCGGTATTTTATATATAGAACCAAGTTGGTAATAAACTCAAGGCACTAGGCAAAAGGCACTAGGCACTAGTAAGGAGAAGAAAAATGGAATACGGAAAATTTGATAACCCAAATAAAGAATTTGTTATTTATAAATATGATACAGAACGACCATGGATTAATTATATTTCTAACGGTAGTTACTGTTCATTAATTTCACAAACCGGTGGTGGTTATTCTTTTTGGCGCGAACCAAAATTTAATAGAATTACAAAACACCGTTACGATAATATCCCTCAAGATAGACCAGGAAAGTATTTATACTTAAAAGATTTGGAATCTGGTGATTATTGGGCTAATGGTTGGCAACCGGTAATGAAAACCCCTGAAAAATGGGAAGCCAGACACGGTTTAGGTTACACGGTTATTACTTCTACCTACAACAAAATTGCAACATCTGTTAGTTACTTTGTACCTGGCGAAGATGACGTAGAAGTTTGGATCATGAAAATTACTAATGAAGATACAAAAACCAGAAAAATTAAAGTAACTCCTTATGTTGAATTTTCTTTATTTAATGCTTTAGATGAATATTTATCTTACCCAAATTTAAGATTCTTTTGTGATGCGGAATTTTCTAAACCAGATAACGCTATTTTATATTATATGCATCATCATTCTTGGATGAACTTAGGTAAAGTATTTATGGGTGCAAGTATCCCTATAAATGGATGGACAGTTGATCGTCGTTTATTTTTAGGTCAATACGGTTCTGAGACAGCTCCGGAAGTTATAGTGTCAGGCAAAGATAGAGAAGTTCCGGTTTATGGTAGTGATTGTGTTGGCGCACCTTCTTTTGAACTTGAATTAAAAGCCGGTGAAACTAAAGAATTTACCGTAATTCTTGGTGTAGATAATAATAAAAAAGGTCAAATTAAAGAATTAATTACTAAATATTCTGATGTAGCAAAAGCTAAAAAAGATATGCTAGCAGTTAAAGAAAAATGGGAAAAAGTATTAGGTAATTTTTACGTTGATTGTCCAGATCAAGATATTAATGATATGACTAATATTTGGCATCAATATCAGTTAAAAGTGACTTTTGATTGGTCTAGATGGGCATCTTACTATCATACAGGAACTTCCAGCGGTATTGGTTTTAGAGATACTAACCAAGATTCTTTGGGTATGCTACATATTTTCCCACATTTAGTACGTGATAAGATTTTACTTTTAGCCAAAAATATGTACGAAGATGGTCATTCATATCACTCTTTCTTTCCGGAAGGTGGAGTTGCCGATGATCGTAAATACGGTGATGACCATATTTGGATCAACACCTCAACCTATCACTATATTTGTGAAACCGGCGATTTAAGTATTCTTGATGAAGTAGTGCCTTTTATTGAAGGAAGCACCGGAGATCTTTTTGAACATTTAAAAAGATCAATTGAATATGCGTTAACCGTTACCGGGCATCATGGTTTCCCAAAAATGTTTTTCGCAGATTGGAATGACTGTTTAAATAACATTTGTTTAAAAGAAAAAGGGCAAAAAGGTGTTTCCGTAATGGTAGCACAACAGGTTTACCAATTTGGTTACCAACTTATTCAATTAGCAAAATGGGCGAAAAAAGAAGATCGCGTAAAAGGGTTAGCAGATAAACTAGAAGATTTGAAAAAACGCTTAAATGATATTACTTGGGATGGTGAATGGTATACCAGAGCTTATACTGATGAAGGTAGAGTAATTGGTGGTAAAGAAAGCGGTGAAGGTCAGATATTTTTAAATACTCAAAGTTGGGCGGTTTTTTCTGGTGTTGCAGATGAAAAACGCGGTGAAGAATGTATGGATTCAGTGTATAAACATTTGAATTCTGAATTCGGTATTAAATTATTAGATCCACCTTATGAAAGTTTTCCTTATGATATTGGCTCCACTATTCATTACCCAGCAGGTATTAAGGAAAATGCCGGTATTTTTTGCCATGCTAATACTTGGGCAATTATTGCAGAAGCCTTACTAAAACGTGGCGATAGAGCAATGCAATACTATAAACAAATTTTGCCGCCTTTGGTATCTAAAAAGATTGGTTACGACCGGTACCGTTTAGAACCGTATGTTTATTGTCAGTTTATTACTGGACCAGATCATCAAAACCATGGTCAAGCATCACACTCTTGGTTAACCGGTACAGCGGTTTGGACATTTGTAGCGTTATCGCAATATATTCTTGGTGTTAAACCAACGTTCGAAGGGTTAAGTGTAAATCCTTGTATTCCCAAAGAATGGGATGGTTTTACCGTACAACGTAAGTTTAGAGATGCAGATTTTGATATTAGAGTTAAAAATCCTAACAAAGTAAATACGGGTATTAAGAAAATTACTTTGAACGGAAAAGAACTAACTTCAAACGTAGTTCCTGTTCAACCCAAAGGTTCTAAGAACGTAGTTGAGGTTGAGTTAGGTTAAAAAACTTAGCATACCAGGGGGCGCTTGCGGTCCCCTGGTATGCACATAAAAAAACTTGCTATTTCTCCAATAAGTATGAAATAATCATACTTATAGGAGATAGATAATGTCTGATTCAAATACAAATATTTTAGATTATACTTATCTACTTGATACGTTAAAAAAATACGCATCGCCAAAATCTAAACTTACCATCCTTATACTCTCTCTTTTGTAATTGCTCCAATTAAAACAACTGAAAAACTAGATCAAACATTAATAGTTTTGCCTGAGCAACTTTTAAAGAAAATAGCATTATTGTAAAAATCAATTTGTAATTCTTTTTAATTACGGTAAATAAATAGTCTTTTTGTTTAAGATATGAATTTTTTGGTAATCAAAATTACCGCATTTGAAACCGATTTTATCTAATGTTTTAACTAAAGGTTTTCCGATTTGATATAAATGAAGAAATTTAAGGATAGGTCTTTTTTCCAAATTAAACTGTTTCCCAAGAGTATGCTTTTCATTCTTTATAGTTTTAAACCCGGATGAAATATTGTTTTTTATGTCTTCATCTGCAATATAATCTGTTAAGTTAAATATTTTAGCAAGTTTATCTATGGTCTTTTGCCAAGAAAACTTTTTTGTTGTAGCAAGACCATTTATACGTAATTTTTCTTTTAAACAAGAATCATTTATTAGTTTTTTTATAGCTTCAGCTATGGCTGTCGGTTGCTTTGGCGGTACAATTAAGCAGTTAAAATTATCTTTGGCAAAGTCATCAATACCTTTACTATCTGTTGTTATTACTACAGCACCGCAAGCCATTGCTTCAAGTACTGGTAAACCAAAACCTTCGTACCAAGATGCGGAAATATAAATATCTGCTAAATTATATTCTTTAGCAATTTCTTTAGGAGTAAGATTATCTTTGTAGATAAATTTTATTTCAGGATTTTGTAAAATTGTTTCGGCTTTTTTAATAGTGTTAACATCTTTCCAAGCACCACGATCTATGGCAAAAATGTTATTTTGTTTCCTTTTGAGTTTTTGATTATAAAAAATATTGTGGTCAATTGAGTTTAATAATAATTCAGAATCTACATTGTAAGTTTCTTTATTATGTTTTTGGATATAGCTGGAAACCGCTAAAAATTTAAAGGGCATTTTGAATTTTTTGTCTTTAAGATGAATAAAATGTTGTACCAAACAGTACTTATTTTTTGCTGGTGCTTTAAGAACGTAGTTAGCATCAAAATCCCAATGAAAAACAATAATATCTTTTGGTTTCATTATTTTTAAAGCAGTTTTGCGGTCAAGAAAAAAGGCGTTAATCGGCATCCAATTTGGTACCAAATCATCGCAGATTACAAAACATTTTTGGTATTTTTCTGCTAATAAATTGCAATATTCAAAAATAATCTTATTACCACCGCAAAGATTATTATGAGGATTAACAAAATAGATGTTTTTCATGATTTTTATTTATGATATTATATCATAACCAATTATGTTTTATAGCGTTATTATACCAACTTATAATCGTTTGCCAATTTTAAAGAAATGCCTTAAAGCTTTTGAAAATCAGCAGATTTCAAATGCAGAAATAACCGGGTATGAAGTGATTTTAATAGACGATGCCTCCACCGATGGTACTTCAAAATGGTTTTTAGAGACTTATAGCAAAGATAATCGCTTTCGTTTACTTGAACAAAAAGAAAATTTGGGGCGCTCACACACCAGGAATTTTGGTATTAAAAATGCTAAAGGCGATATGATCATGTTTGTAGATAGTGATATAGTGGTTTTGGAAGATTTTATCATATCGCATTATTTAGTATTCTCAGAAGCAAAAGATAAATTTACAACAGACAGATTTTATACGGTTGGTCCGGAAGTAAGAACCGCTGATTTTGAAAATCCGGTACAGAAAGACTACAAAATAGCGCCTTTTTCTGATCTATTTATTACTTGTAATGCTTCTATTCCTAAAACTTTATTAGAAGAATGTGGGGGGTTTGATGAAGATTTCAATCTTTATGGATATGAAGATATTGAAATAGGAATAAGATTAAATAAGATCAAAGTTAAAGGGATAAAAGCAGACAAAGCAGTAGGGTTTCATTATCATCCGGATTTTACTTTATCAGACATACCAAATATGAAGAAAGTAGAAGAACAAAAAGCTAAAATGGCTTTAATTTTTTGTAAGAAATACCCGAGTTTACAGATAAGATTATTAGTTCAGAATAATTTATTCCATAAGATTCTTAGAAATATTCAAACTTTAAACGGACTAATTAATGACAAAACCTTAGAACCTATTTTAAAATTTTTGATTAAGAAAAAGAAAAACACTTTAGCTAAAAAAGTTTTAGGTATTTATTTGAATTGGTATTATGTTAGGGCACTAAAAAATAAATAGAATTTTTTTTAATATATTTCGATAATCAATATCCAAATTAGTTTTTAATATAATAAAATTATAAATAATAAGGAGCTTTTTATGTTTAATATTAATAAAAAAGTTATTCCAATTTATTGTAGCCCTTTATTTTTAAATGAAATAAAAAAAGACGATTTTACTATTGATTTTTTAAATAAAATAAAGAACAAGTTTAATACAGCGGATTTTAACGAAATTATTATTAGTAAAAATACGGCAATAAAAAAAGTTTTAATAGATGAAGAAGCAAAAAAAATATTAGCTAAATATCCTGAATTGATTAAAAAAATGTCTGAAATAGCCTCTGAAATTAATTTAAAAAAGCCTGGGACTATGAATTTTAATGCTTTTGAAACTGATTTAATTAATAAAATAGGTTTGGCAACATATTTAGCAACAGATAATAATGCTAATAAAGTATTATTTATTAGTGCAAATCCTATTAATAAAAAAATTTTTAAAGGGTTAGATTTTACAATAAGTGTAATAACTACAGAGATAGGTCATGGTATTTTTAGTTATGGAGGTGTTGGGAAATATATTACTGATATTACACCTTTATTATCGGAATATTGTAATGTTTTACTTCTAGGTTGGGATCCTTTAAATAAATTAGTTGGACAAGAAAAAAACTATGGTAAAACATTAAGATTAAAAGGTTTTTTCTGGCCAAAGCCAAAAGGCTATGAAACTGTAAAACAAGCAAAAAAAACAAGTTTAGAAATGATAGATTATTTACAAAAAGAGGAAGATTTAAAAGCGGTGTTTTTTAATGTTTGGTATAATAGCGGTGCAGTACCCGATTTTAAAAGAAAACACCCAACTATTCCTGTTTTTTCTATTTTTCATAGTGTACAGCCAGCAAAGCCATTTAAAGCTAAAGATCTAGGTGGTGAAATTGGTTTTAAAGAAAGCTGTGATATGGAAAAAAATTATCTTGATGCTGATGCTATTATTACAATTTCAGAAGGAAATAAAAAGGAGATTGTTTCCGAATATAAAAAGTTTTATCCTGATTTAGATATAAATATAATTGAAAAAAAAGTACAGAAAATTCTTCATGGTATACATGTTAATAAAATACCAAAATCAGATAAAACAGAATTTTTAGCTTTAATGCAAGAATATTTGAAAAGATATCCTAAAAAAGATCCTGCGTTAACAGCTGAAGAAAATAAAGTTTTAAACGAAAAAATTCTAACTGATTTAAAAAATAAAAAAATATTATTATTTGTAGGTAGATTAGCTGGACAAAAAGGATTAGATTTATTAGTTGATGCAATAGATAAAATGAAAGAGCCAGCAATTTTAGTTGCTGTTGCAACCGATCCTGATAACCCTGATATGAAAGAATTAGCAGAAAAATTGTTGCCAAAGCACCCCAAAATTTTTTGGATCCCTGAGTTTATTAAAGACCCCAAAAAATTAGATTTAATTTGGACCGGAGCAGATATTTTTTGTTGCCCTTCAGTAAATGAACCGTTTGGTTTTGTTCTGGTTGAAGCAAATAAAGCCAATATGCCGGTAGTTGCATTTAAAGATGCGGGTGGACCTGATGAAATAATTAAAGAAGGGGTTAATGGGTTTTTAGCTAAACAAAAGGATACTGTCGGTTATGCGAAAATTTTAGATCGGTTAGTGGCTAATAAAACAGAATTAGATCAAGTTAGAGCAACTTCTTTTAAGTATTTTGCAGATCATTTTGATATTAGAAAAAATACCGCAACTGAAACTTTTCAACTATTTTTTACAGAAATTATGAAAAAAGAACAAGAAAAATTTGAAATTAAAATAGCAGATTTAAAAGCACAAGGTGTGGTAAAATTGAAAGTAAATACAGAAGAATTTCGAGAAAAATTTGGCGGATTAATGCAAGCTAAATTACTAAGTGAGAATAAAATAGAACTAAATTTGTAATATTTTTTTACAAGGATTGGAGAAATAAGAAAATATGGAAAGAGCTACTGTTTTTGCTCCTGTTAGTGGTCTTGAGCGACGTTTACCAAAGACATTTAATTCCTCTATTATAAGAAATAATGCTTCGGTTATTAGAGAAATACTTGGTTTAAAGAAAGTTATTATACCTGCTGAAGGAGTAGCTTTGCCAGAAGAAAGTTTGGTAAGACCAAGAGATAGACGCCATACCTATTTATCTTCTCCAGATCAAGGTTTAAGCTATCAAAGGACAAGAACAAGTGGGGATGAAATAGCTTTTTTACGAGATTTTGTAAGAACATTACCTATTCCTGGTAGCTCATTACCAACGGATGCAGATATTAGAACAAGAATTACTTCACTAAAAAGTGGACCGCCTCTACCAATAAAACAAAGATTATTGAAATCGTTAAATAGATGGATATTTAGTAGTTCTGAATCTACAGAAAGTAGACCTCTTCCAGGATTAACATTAATTGCACCTCAATTTCGTGGTTTGCCAGATATTACACCTACTGATGAAAGTGAAAGAATAGAAAATATTTATTTTAAAGGAGCAACTAATAGACCTTTTGATATATATGTAAAAAGTACCGGAGAGTATGGTGCGCCTAGAATAATGTTTAGAAAGCAGGGGGAAACATCTGTCTATTCTCTTGACATGCAACAAAAACCAGATAGATGGCATCCAGAGGTAAAAAATCAATGGCATGGGGCTATAAGATTTTCATTACCAGGTATTTATGAATTTAAAATAGAGGGTGAACCTAATTGGCAAAAAATAATAGTTGCCCCACCATATGCCGAAAGGTCATTCTGGTATGGTATTTTTCCACGAAGTATTTCTTCTCAAAAGGGTATACATGGTACTTTTGATGATTTAACACACAACTTATCTTATATTAAAAAATTATCGGGAAGAAAAGCTGGAGAATCGGTATTATACCTTACCCCTTTTCATCCAATAGGTAGAACTAATAGGAAAGGTCCTGATGATGCTTTGATTGCTGATCCTACTGACCCTGGATGTCCTTATGCTATCGGCAGTCACTTGGTGGTACCCAGATCAAGTTTTGCTGGTGAATATGAAAGTTTATTAGTTCGACCAAATGTAAGATCATTGTTTACCTCTTTTAATGATGGAGTGGTGAACGCTGAAAATATTCAAACTTTTTTTAAAGATATTACATCTGAAGAAGCTCTAAGCTACCTTGGTGGCTTAATAGATATAGGCTATCTAAGAACTTCTGCAAAAGGCTTAGTTACTACGGACTTATTTTTTCAACAAGGACGTACATCAATTGCAAAAGAAGGAGATCACAACAGTAATTTAGCTTTAAAAAGAATAAAAGAAGGGTTTAATAGAGATTTAGATTTTGCTCAAAGGTTATTTAATGTTTTAAACAATGCTTATAAAGATCAAGTATTTTTGAAATTTAAATCTGAAACCACAGAAGAAAGAATAAGAGCTTTAGGCTTAGGTCCAAAAGAAACGGCAAAACTAATCGAAATATTTCAAGTAGCTAGAAGTGAAAGTGGAGGACACCGCGCAATTAACCCTCAATTAGGTACTTTAAAACAATTTAGATTTTTTGTCAAAAAAGCTCAAACAAGAGGTTTGAAAGTTGCTTATGATTGGGCTTTGAATTATTCTCCTGATCATCCTTGGGTAACAGAGCATCCAGAGTTTTTAAAGAAAAGACCTGATGGTACATTTTTATGTGCAGAGAATCCACCAAAAAGATATGAAGATGTCTATTTATTAGAATTTTATCCAACTAATTTAGATAAATTTATTGTTTCATTAACTAGGAGTGCTGGCATATCAGGAAACATTCCTTTTTCACATTTGGATATTAACAATTTTAGTGATTTAGCTAGATTATTAAGGTCCTCAAATCCATCAGAGGTTACTAAAGCAAGAATAATTGCAGAAAAAGTAATAAGAGAATACAGAAAAAAACCAGAGATTTTTAGAGATATATCTGTTTCAATGAGACAAGTTTTAGAACAAAATAAAATTCAAAATGAAGCATCTAGAAGAGAATTATGGGATTCTTTAAAGGGAGATATTGTTCATTGGATTAATCAAGGTGTAAAACTAATTAGAGTAGATAATCCACATAAAAAGCCTTTAGCTTTTTGGAATTGGATAATACCAGAAATTAAAAGAGAGCATCCTGAGGTAGTATTTCTAGCAGAAGCTTTTGCTGATGATGCTATTAGGAGAAAGTTATCTGTAGCTGGATTTGATCAAACCTATGATTCTTATTTCCCTTGGTCAAAACATGGTTATGATCAACCACGAAAAATGAGAACAGGTCTACACGGTGTTGCAGAAAGGCAAATGATGGAAAAAGATTATCTTCGATCTAATTACTGGCCTGCTACTCCGGATATTTTAGTTAAGGATCTCGTTAAACACGGAATGCCCGCTTTTAAAGTTAGAATGGCATTAGCCGCTATGATGTCACCTAATTGGGGTATTCCTAGTGGTTTGGAATTAATAGAACGCACAGCTAATATTTTTAAAGAAGAACCAGCAGATTCTGAGAAATATAGGTTAATTGTAAGAGATTTATCACAAAGAAGACTTCAGTCATTTGTTACCATGTTAAATCAAATTAGAAGTTCTAACCCAGCTTTAAGACAACCAAACTATTTTAAACTTCATAGTATTGATCAAGGTGGATTACCTGCAAATCGGCATTTATTTGCTTTTAAGAAACAGGTTGGAGACAATATTATTATTGTTGTGGCTAAAACCAGAAAAGGGGAACAACAAGGATTTCTTCAACTACCTCTTTATGAGTTTGGTATAGACGCTCATCAAGATTATTATTTAAAAGATTTAGTATCTGTAAGACATTTTAAAGCAGAAGGAATACCTAGAGCAATTACAGGGATACCTCATTATAAAAGAAGGGGAGATAGCGTTTATGTAAAATTAACAGATGAAGATCCGATTCATATTTTTAAGTTCTTAAAAAAAACACCGAATAAGTATGAGTTAGAAGATCCAGTTGAAAAAGGCACCTATTATTTTGCAGGTAAGAAAGGTTCAGGTTTTAGGTCTGTCCATAGTTTTTCTGCCTATGAAAGAAGAGAATCCCCCTCTAGCTTGGGAGGAGGAGATGCCCTTTCAGATACCAATGAAGAAGTTAGTCGTATTTTTAGTACTAGATCTCCCGGAACGGTATTAGGCGTAAGAACAAGAATGCATCCTATTTCACCATCATCACCTGCAAGCCCATTACGATTAGTCAGACGAATAAAAGGAAAGTCTAAATAGGTAAAACTCTCGTAGTTTTCTCAATTTGCTCAATTTCTTCTAAATTTTCTTTATTAGTACAACCAAGTTCTTTTAATTTACGTGCTGTTACTAAAACCCGTGATTCTAAACTCCCCACGGATTTATTGTAAGCTTCTACTGCATGATCTAAATTTTTACCTACTTTTGAAAAGTTTTCTATAAAACTACTGATTCTTTCATAAATTGTGGTACCTAACTCTCTAATTTCCAGAGCATTTTGATTTAATAGTTCTTGCCTCCAACCATAAGAAACCGCTTTTAAAAGAGCAACCAGGGTTGTTGGAGTGGCGAGAATAACTTTATTTTGAATTCCTTCCTCAATTAAGGTTTTATCAAAATCTACCGCAACACTGAAGAAAGATTCACCAGGAATAAACATTACTACAAATTCAGGGGTAGTATCAAATTGATCCCAATAAGCTTTTTTACTTAGTTTTTTTAGATGATCTAAAACTTGGTGAGCGTGTTTTTTAAAAAGAACTATACGTTGTTCTTCTGTCTCTGCATTTAATGCTTCCATGTATGCATGAAGAGAAACTTTAGAATCAACTACTATTAAGCGGTTACTTGGTAAATGAACAACCATATCCGGTCTTAAACGGCCTTCTTCGGTATCTATATTATTTTGTTCTGTAAAATCAATATGTTCGGAAAGTCCGGCTAATTCTACTACTCTTTTTAAAGTAATTTCTCCCCATCTTCCTCTAACTTGAGGTGTTCTTAACGCCATAACTAAATTGCCGGTTTCTTTTTGTAACTGTTTATTAGCTTCAACTAAGCTGTTCAAATAATTTTCTAAATTTCCGTAGGCTTTTTGTCTGTTTTCTTCTAGACGTTTCATTTCCAGATCGTATTTGGTTAAAGATTCATGTAACGGTTTAAATAAGTTGCCAATGGCAGTTTCTTTTTGGGAAAGATCACTTTTAGCATCTTGAAAAAGTTTTTCAAAGGTAGATTTAGCTAAATCCAAAAATAATTTGTTGTTACTTACCAAAGCCTCTTTGGAAAGAGAGCCAAAGGTATCGGTAATTTTTTTTCTTTCTTCCTCAAGAAGGTTTTTTTGTTCCTGAAAATTTTTTTCACTTTCCTGAACTTTTGTTTCTAAAGAAACTCTTTTAAGTTTTTCTTCATCATATAAGTTTTTAATATTGTTTAATTCAGCTGTTTGATTTTGTAAATTTTTACTTGTGGAATTTAATTGAAATCCAAGTATAAGATAAACAAATACAGCACCAACTATAAAACCGATAATTAAAAAAATAATATTCATGGGAACTAACTCAAACTAAAGAGGTCATAGATATTTTCTGCCATAGATTCAAGCATAATAGTAGTTTCTTTTTTATCAATAGCTCTAATGAATAGATCTGAAATTTCTTTTTCATTAATGGGGTTCAAAATAAAACCAACGGTTTTTCCTTTACAAATGTTAATAATATTTCTGGTGTTTTCTTGTTTAAAAGTTGATAACGTAACTATAATAGGAATAAAATTAATAAAGGTTTTTTTATTTTCTTCGTTTTTAAGGAATTCAATAAAATTTAATACATCATCTACATTTAATTCTAAATTAATAACAATACATTTAATTTTATTGCTGGCAAAACCCCAAAATCGTTTATTTTGTTCTAAAATTTTTAGGCCGTTTATAATGCTATCTGCTCCAATAATTTTATATCTATCTTTTAAAAAAAATTGTAAATTTTTAATACTTTCAGGATCATTATCAATTATTAAAATAAGCGGTTTTTTATTCATAATATTTATTTAAAAATAATAATTAAACAAGCAAAAACCTGTTTTTTTATTATTTTTAAAATCCTCCAAAATTTCTTGAAAATTTGTTTCCTCTTTATTGTTAAATTTAAAACCCATATATTTTTTATTGTTTTGTATTACTATTGCAATACCTTCTAGAATACCAATAAACCATCTTATTGGTAGTAAGATTATTGCTGTCAGAATAATAAAAAATACTTTTATGGTAATTAACGGGGTATTTGGGTTTTCAAGACGAAAATTTTGTTCATAAGTAATGGTCTCCCAATAATCTTTTAGTTTTTCGTTTTTAGCAAAAAGAATGGGGTCAAGCAATACTCTAATATATTTATTGTAACTATATTTTGGGTATCTTTTCCAGAACCAGTACTCTTCACGAATTAATTGTCGGAAGTCTTCAAAATGGCTTATGGTTTTACCGATTATCCCGATAATTGTACCAGTAATTATTGCCCATAAAATTAGACAAACGGTATAAATGAGGTTGACAAAGAGATTAGTTGATTTTTTTATTAGCATAATTATTACTTTTATTATATATTAAATCATTAATAAAATACAAAGAAATTTTTGTGATTATTTAGTCAGGGAGGGAATAAATGATAGCCACAACTACCAATTTTTCTGATTTAAAACTTTTTAAAAAAGGAAAAGTAAGAGATGTTTACGATTTTCAAGATAAATTACTTTTTGTAGCAACAGATAGAATCTCTGCTTTTGATTATATCTTAAATCAAGGAATCCCCAATAAAGGGAGAGTCTTAACTCAAATTTCTTTATTTTGGTTTGAATTTTTGCAAGATGTTGTAAAAAATCATTTGATAACAGCCGATATTAATCAATTCCCTGAAATAACCCATAAATACAGAAACGAATTGGAAGGCAGATCGCTTTTGGTTAAAAAGACAGAGTTAATACCAATTGAGTGTGTTGTACGCGGTTATATTATTGGTTCAGGTTGGAAAGAATATCAAACTAACGGAGAAGTTTGTGGTATTAAATTACCTTTGGGGTTGCAGTTAGCGGAAAAATTACCCGAAGCTATATTTACGCCTGCTAGTAAAAATGATGAAGGGCATGATGAGAATATTTCTTTTAACAAAATGATAGATTTAGTGGGTAAAGATATATCGGAAAAATTAAGAAAATTAAGTCTGCAAATATATAATAAAGCGCAAAAATATGCAGATCAAAAAGGGATAATTATAGCCGATACTAAATTTGAATTTGGTGTTTTAAATAATGAAATTATTTTAATTGATGAAGTCTTAACACCAGATTCATCTCGGTTTTGGTCAAAAGAGAGTTATAGCGTTGGCGTTAGCCCGAAAAGTTTTGATAAACAAATAGTACGAGATTATTTGGAAAGTTTGAATTGGGATAAACAACCTCCGATACCAGATTTACCCCAGGAGATTATTGAAAAAACTGCTCAGGAATATTCTAAGATACTAGATTATATGTTATAGTATACCTATGTTGCGGAGCCACATAGTTATACTAAAAACTTAAGCCGAGATGGCGGAATTGGTAGACGCGCTGGTCTCAAACACCAGTGAATGCATAATTCATGCCGGTTCGATCCCGGCTCTCGGTAATCTAGAAACAAGAAACTAGAAGGCGCGAGTAAAAATAAAACAATGAATAATTATTTAAATTTAATCAAAAATTTAAAACCTTATACCGGCAGATTAATTTTTGCTTTATTACTTTCCGTTATTTTTGCTGTTGCAAATGTTTTAATGATGCCTCTTCTGAAAGAATTATTTGAAGTTATATCAAATAAAAATATTGGGGCCTTAAATTTTTATATTGTTTTAGCAATTGTACTATATGCTATTTTTTTAATTACCAAATATTTATTCATGTATATAATGGCAAACGTGAGTAATCATTTAATAGTTGATTTAAGAATGTTGTTATATAAAAAAATGCATTCTCTTTCTTTAGATTTTTACCAAAAAAATAAAACCGGCGATATTTTATCTCGCTTTTTTGCAGATATAGATAGAATTAAAGAAGCAGTAATGATTAATTTTCAAGAAGTTTTACCTCAAACACTTAAACTGATTGGAGTAACCGGATATTTATTTTATTTAAATTGGAAACTTACTTTATTTTCTATTATTGGAATACCATTATTTACTTTTTTACTTTCTAAATTTGCTAATAAATTAAAAAAAGTATCTACTCAGATTCAGCAAAAAACCGCTGATATTGCTCATATTGTTCAAGAAGTTTTATCTAATATTCAAATTGTTAAAGCTTTTGGCATGGAAACGTATGAAGAGAATCGCTTTCAAAAAGAAAATAATCGCAGTTTTGTGGCGAATATGAAATCAACTAAAGTACAAACTACCATTGAGCCGTTTATTGGTTTTTTACAGTTTTTAATTTTTGCGGCTATTATCTGGTTTAGCGGTTATGAAGTTGTAAACGGCAGTATGAATAGTTATCAGTTAATTGCTTTTTATACTGGTGTCTTTTTATTAATTGAACCTATTTTAGCGTTATCTCGAGTTTATACTATTACTCAACAATCTTTTTCCGCTTTAACCAGGGTATTTATTATGCTTGCGGAAAAACCAACCGTAGTAAATTATCCGGATGCTAAGAAGGTCCCTCATATTAGAGGCGAACTTCAGTTCAAAAATGTTGGTTTTGCTTATGATAGTCATCGAGGTAAAGTATTAAAAGATATAAATTTAAAAATAAATGAAGGTGAAGTTGTTGCTTTGGTGGGGTTATCCGGAGCGGGCAAAACTACGTTAGTAAACTTAATTCCGCGATTTTATGATCCTACGGAAGGGGCAGTATTATTAGATGGTTTGGATTTGAAGAAAATCGATTTGAATTCTCTAAGAAGTCATATCGGGATTGTTACTCAAGATACCGTGCTTTTTAGAGGTACAATTTTGGAAAATATTCGTTATGGTAATCAAGACGCTAATGAAGAAGAAGTTCAACAAGCCGCTGTAAAAGCTAATGCTTGGGAGTTTATAGAAAAATTGCCGGATAAATTATTAACCAAAGTAGGGGATAGGGGGCAAAAGTTATCCGGTGGACAAAAGCAAAGATTGTCTTTAGCAAGAGCAATTTTAAGAGATCCTAAAATTTTGATTTTAGATGAAGCAACTTCGGCGTTAGATTCTGAATCAGAAAAACTAATTCAAGCCGCTTTAAAAACTTTAATGAAAGATAAAACAACTGTAGTAATTGCGCATAGATTATCTACTATTATGTATGCACATAAAATTGTGGTTTTAGAAAATGGGCAAATTCAAGAAATTGGTACTCATAAGGAATTATTAGAAAATAAAGGAAAATACAGTAAGTTGTATAATTTACAATATAAATAGGGAGGCAATTTTTAACCCTCACCCCAACCCTCTCCCACGAATGGGAGAGGGCGTTTCTTTGAAACAAAGCAAGGGTTTACCCTTAGAGCCAAAACAGGGGTCTTAGAGTCCCCTAAGAAATTAATTTTTCTCGTATACCCGGTGGGCAAAGCCCACCGGGTATACATAAAAAAACTTAGGCGTAGCCTTAACGCCCGCCCGGCAGGGCAAAAGGAGGACAACAATGTCTGGACACAGCAAATGGTCTACAATTAAGAGAAAAAAAGGAAAAATAGATCAAGAACGCGGTAAGATATTTTCCAAGCTTATTAGAGAAATCATGATGGCGGCTAAAATTGGCGGCGCAGATTCAGATTCAAATGCCCGTTTAAGGTTAGCTATAGATAAAGCAAAAGCTAGTAATATGCCTAATGATAATATCAAAAGAGCTGTACAAAAAGGTGCCGCAACTAGTGAATCAGCAAATTTAGAAGAAATAATGTTTGAGGCTTATGGTCCTTATGGTATAGCTTTATTAATCTCAGTTGTTACGGATAATAGAAATAGAACCATCCCAAATATTAAAAGTGTTTTAAATAAATGGAATGGGTCTATGGCTACCAAAGGTGCGGTAAGTTATATGTTTGATCAAAAAGGCTTAATTATTTTTGAACCAGGTTCTGATGAAGAAAAAATTATGGAGTTAGCTTTAGAAGCAGATGCTGAAGATGTAACAACCGATGAAGATAATTCTGTCGAAGTTATTACCAGTCCGGCAAATTATGAAAAAGTTAAAAATGCTTTCGATAGGAATAAGATTGTTTATGCATCAAGTGAATTAACTTTTATTGCGCAAAATACTATTAAACTCGATAATGACCAAACAGAAAAAATCACTCGGTTAATTGAAAAGCTGGAAGAAGACGATGATGTTCAAGCTGTTCATGCTAACTACGAATTACCGGAAGATCTAGAATTCATATTGTAATTGAAACTGATTAACAAAATCATTACTGATAGTATTAGCTCTGTATTCAACCTGATAACCTATCAAAATATTTTGCATAATGTAAAACATGATATTTTCTCTATTTAAAAATTCATTAATAGGGATAGTATATTTAGATAAACTTTTAAATTTAAATAAGGCATTATTATATTCATAATTATATTGTAAACAATAATTTAGGCTGGAAGTAATATAAATAAAAGAATAATTAATATAATGTTTTCCGGTAGTTTGATTTCGAAAAAGATATAAACCTGCGCCTAAAGAGTTAGAAACACGATTATAAATTGATAAAGAATCATCACGTAAAAATTCCAAATTATAGAATAATTCAAAATCTTCCGATAAATTATCGTTAATTGAAAAATTTGTATCAAAATATAAATTTTTTGTGTTTTGGTTTAATTGATTTTGATATTGAACATTTAAAAAATAATTAAGACAGTTTAATCGGTTTGATAAAATTTCTCCGGAAAAATTTAAAGTTTGAATATTGGTGTCTTTAGAAGAAAAATAACCAATAGATAGATTACCCCCAAATATTGAAGTATTAAATATGGTTAAATAAAAACAAAGTATAGTTAAAAATATATATGATTTTAATATATTCATTTAATATTAATAAATTAAGTCTATATTATTTTAAAATTAGATTATAACAAAATTGAGTTTGTTACAAAATGGCTATTTTGAAAAATTCGCGACAGACTCAAATTAGAAAAAAAAGAAAATGAATTTTTTTATGCATTTTTATACTCCTTAAGTTTTCTATTTTAATTTTTGAATATTATATTTAAAAGCGATAATTACATTGAATACCTAATGCTTCGTAAGTGAGAAAAGGTAAGGCAAAAATTTGAGGTTGGCTTTCTAAATAAACAACCGATTTTGCTGTAAAAAAACCAATAGCCGCACCAAAGAATACATCTGATGCCCAATGTTCGTTTCTAGTAATACTAGCTAAACTACCACAAGTTGCCGCAATATACGATAAATAATTTAGCCACCAAACATCTGAATACATATCTGCAAAAATTGTACAAACAGACCAAATCGTAGCAGAATGCCCACCCGGAAAAGCTCTTTGGTCGGTATTAAGATCCCATTTCGGACCATCCCAAATATAAGGGTCATTAGTGGCATCAAAATGTCTATGAAATAATGTTTTTAAGGCTTGAGTTGTACCTGCTGTAAATATAAAACTTTTCATTGCTAGGTAACTGGTTTTTTGTAATTTTTTATCTTGAATTATGGTACTACCAGCATAAAGAGCGCTTAAGCCATAAGCCATATTAGTCCAAGAACCTAGCGGATAGAAAAAATTAAAAACATCCTTAATTGGTTGTGGGACATTTTTGGGTGCCCAATTATAAATGCTTTTATCACAAAATATAATCCCTACTGTTATTCCTGATATAGCGGCAAAAGTAAGCCATTGATCTGTTTTCCAGTTAAACGGGGATATTACATATTGGTAGAAATCAGAAACTTGTTCATAACCAAAACCTAATGCGTTATTAACTAAAGTAGAATTATTGTTGGTTGGTATTATGTTTGCTGATGAAATAATCTCTTCTTTAGCATAAAGATGACAAGTAAGAAAAATAACAAAAAATATTATTAATAATAGCTTTTTCATGGTTTTTAACGGTAATATTATTACATATTATTTTAAGTTGTAATACCCTTTTCGGGGGGTAGACCCCTAGGTGTCTCTTATGCTAGTAAATTTACTAATTTAGAACTAAAAATATAGGGCACAAAAATAAAGTTAATCCCCTTTTTTTGAATGGTTTGTGATATATTTTTATTTAGAATTATGGCTTGATCAAGTTTTTCTTCTTCGCAAAAATTCAATAAACCTAACGGAATATTTGAAAAAGAGCCGCTTTTTACTTCAATTGGTAGTAATTTTTTATTTTTAATAATAATAAAATCTATCTCTGTATCGTTTTTATTACGCCAGAATTTTATTTCACTATATATATCAAGTTGTTTTTTTATTTCATTATAAACAAAATTTTCAACTAATGAACCAAAATCTGTACGCAAATTTAATTCCGTATTCATATTTTTAATTAAAAAATTACGTATGCCATTATCTTCAAAATATATTTTTGGATTTTTAATAATTTCTTTAATTCTATTTTTAAAATACGGACGTATAAAATCAAGAATATATGTTTCACCGGCAATATCAATATAGTTTTTGATTTTGTTATAATTACTACCAAATTCTCTGGCTATTGAAGCTATATTTAATAAATTACCAATGGTTATACCTAAAAACTCTAATACTTTTTTAAAAAGAATTGTATCTTCAATACCCATTTGTTCACGGATGTCTTTTCGTAAGTAAGAATTTAAAAGGTCAAAAATTTTTTCTCCCTTTGCTATAGGGTTTTGTTCAAGGATCATTTGAGGGTAAGAACCAAAAATTAGATTGTTGGTTAAAAAAAATTGATATTCTTTTTCTATGATTTCAGAGTAATTATCATTAATTTTAAATTGATCATATAATTTTAGTAGATTTTGCTGTTCTTTAAATAGTAAATATTCTCTGAAGCTAAGGGGATAAATTCTGAGAATTTTTTTTCTGCCTGCTAATGATTCTGTTATTCTTTTATTTATCTCAAAGCTTGATGACCCAGTTGCGATAATTTTAATATTTTTATGATGGTCATATAAATTTTTAAGAGTTTTTGCACAATTTGTTACTCGTTGAAATTCATCTAATAATAACAGGATTTTATCTTTATAAGGGTCAAAACCTTGAATTTTTATATAATCTAAGATGCTTTCATATGAATCAAAGTATTCTAAATTGATTTCTAAATCTAAGTCTAAAAATATTATTTGAAATTTTTTTTCCTTTTCTTGAATTAATTTAAGAATAGTGGTTTTACCTACTTGGCGGCTACCAAGAAGAATTAAAATTTCAGGTTTATTTATTTCTGTTTCAATTTTTTTTAGGATATCCCTTTCGTAATACATATAAAAATAGTACTCTATTTTTATCTATCATGTCAACATGTAGTACTATATTATTGTGAATCTAAACTGATAATAATTCTGGCATAATATTGTCCGCTGAATTTTGGGCTATTAAAGCAATAGGCTAGGTAAACATCTAAATCTCTTTTTAAAACTGTTTGCCAAGAATCTAATAAGGCCAGCGGTTGGTTACCTTTAGTAAATAGTGGTTGACCCATAGTATCTAAAACATAAACCCATTTTGCTTCTGCATTTTTAGTTACTCTACCTTCATTGTACCAATCTGCCCAGGCTTGCATTTGAATTGTTGAAAGATAAGAGTTCTCATTTAAAGAAGCGGTATTAATTAGACCATTTATATCAGTAGTAGAAGTAATTTTACGGTTAGCATCAATTTGTAATGAAGTGATATTCCAATAATCATACTGTCTTTGATGATCTGTAAAAATATAAATATTAGCTTGAGTATTATTTTCAATATGTAATCTAATTTTAGAGGGTTCAATAATAAACCAGGGGTCATTGTTTAAAGGAACCAAACCAGGTTTATCTGTATAATCAAAACTAGGTGTAGCCGCATTAAGCGAAATATCGCTGGCTGATAATAAACTTATACTGGTAATGGGGTTAATGACGATTTGCATATTCAAATATCGAGGCGATGTTTCTGTAGCTAGAAGCGTATTTATAATAATAAAAATAGGAATCAATGTTATTAATAATAATTTTATTTTTTTCATTTTTTATTCCGCATCTAAAATAAGTTTTATTTGTCCTTGATAAGTACCACCTAGTTTAGGCGCATTCCAACAAGTTCTAAGGTAAATATCAATATTTTTATTTAGTATTTTTTGATATGAATAAAGCAATTTTTGAGCAGAAGTATTAGGCATAGTTTTATCTAGAACCCAAACCCAGTGAGCATTTGGGTCAGTGGTTATAGTGCCGACATTATCAACATCAGCCCAAGCCAAAATAGGTGCAGTAGCACGGTAATAGTTTTCCGCATTAATTTGAGCAGTATTTATTAACCCGGTAATACTGGTTGATGGAGTTATTCTATCTTCAATAGTTTGATTCCAATAATTACTGTTACGGTGTTCAGTATAAACATATAAATTATTGGTTTGGGTATTATTTTGAATATTTAAAGTAATTTTAATGGGCGGAGCAATTTGCCAGGGGTCATTAGCCGCAACATTAGGTGTATCTATATAATCATAGTTGGGAATAATTGTTCCTAAATTAATATTAATATTAGGCGGGGTATAAGTAGTACTGCCTACAGTGCAACTAACTAGGTTGATGCTAGCTAATGAATTTACTTGCGCTGTAATTTTTAAGGCAACAGCATTGGCATGCCCCAATGAAGAGATACCTATAATTAATATTAAAGAAAGTAAAAAAATAAAATATATGTTTCTCATTTCGTAATAGACTTAAATAATTTATTTATTTATCGATCTCATTATGATTTTGTTGCAGAATGGTTAGTTTTTAAAACTAGAACATTAAAACTATTATAAAACAAAATTGCGGTAAAGCATACTAATTAAAAAAGCAAGCAGACCTAAGAAAAAAGTTGCGAAATAAATAAAAATAACAACTTGTTTTTGTGATAAACCTTTATCTAATAATTGATGATGCAAATGTTTTCTATCTGCTTCCATAATACTTTTTTTGTTTTTTATTCGCCGTAATATGGCAAAAAGAGTATCAAAAATTGGAATGCCGAAAATTAATAAAGGGATAAATAACGCTAAAGTAATAGCACTTTTTAATACACCCATAATAGTAATGTTAGCTAACAGAAAACCTAAAAACATGGATCCTGTATCGCCCATAAAAATTTTTGCAGGCGCAAAATTATATCTTAAAAAACCTAAAATGCCGCCTAGTAGAGCAGTCATTAAAAGAGCAATTTGATATTGCCCCATACTAATTGCAATAATAATAATAACAAAGGCAGAAATACCAGATACACCAGCGGCTAAACCGTCTAAACCGTCTATTAGATTAATAGCATTAATTAAACCAATAATCCAAAGAATGGTAATCGGGATACTTAACCACCCTAAGACAAAAATACCGCCATTAATAGGGTTAGTGATATATCTAATAGAAATGCCGAAATAAATCGTAATTAAAGCAATAACTATTTGACCAGATAATTTTACCCATGGGTTAAGACAATAACGGTCATCTAAAATACCTAAAATAATAATGAGTGTTGACCCTAATAACAAAGCAAAAATAGTTTTATCTAAAGGTACTAAGGTTAAGACACTAATAGAAAAACCTAAAAAAAAGCTTAACCCGCCCATTTTGGGGATTGGTATTTTATGAACTTTTCTAGCAGAAGGGGCATCTATAACTTTAAATTTAATAGCTATTTTTTTTATATAAGGAGTAATTAAAAAAGTTATTAAGAATGAAAGTAACCCAATCGGCAATAATAAACGTAAATAATTAATCATATTTTTTGATTATAGCTAATTTTTTTTTACATGTATATCTATCTAATTCCCTAAAAACTGGTATTTATTATTCTACTAAATTATAATAATTAATGAAACAAAAAAGAAAAAAGAAGGCTCTTTATTAAAACAATGGATTTATTTATCAAAAAAATGCAAGATCATATTGATGAAAATAATCAAAAAATCCCGGAAATTTGTATTCGTGATTTTGCTACAGCTTATCAGAAATATGTTTCCGGAAAAATAGAATCAATAAACTGGTCAGAAATCAAAGAAATTTCTGAAGATAAAGTCATTAAGTACCAAAATTTATTAGCAAATCAACAACAAGATTTATGTGAAATTGCGGTTCAACATTTAGATCAATTAGTGGTTTTAAAACTTAATGGCGGCTTAGGAACCAGTATGGGGTTAAAATATGCTAAATCTAAAATTATGTTTGATGTTAAAAATGAAAAAACTTTTTTAGATATTATTATTGATCAAATCGTTGAGATTAATGAAAAATATCAAAAAAACGTAGATTTATGGTTTTTTAATAGTTTTAACACCCAAAAAGATACCAGAGCTTTTTTTTATCAGAAAAAAATAAAAAATTTAGTTTATCATGAAATTATACAGAATAAATTCCCGCGTATTGAAACGCAATTAATTGATAATGAGATTAATTATCTCCCTTTTTCTTATTCTGAAAATTATGAACAAGAATGGTATCCGCCTGGACATGGAGATATATATCGCGTTTTTCATATTAATAAAATAATAGAATCTTGGTTAAAACAAGGTAAAAAATTTCTTTTTGTATCTAATAGTGATAATTTGGGCGCGAATATTGATTTAATGATTTTCGGTTATTTCTTAAAAGAAAATTTGCCTTTTTTAATGGAAGTATGTCAAAAAACACCTTTAGACCGTAAAGGCGGTATTATTGTTGAATATCAAAATGAAATTAGATTAGTAGAATCTGTTGAAGTGCCTAAAAAAAATATCACAGATTTTGAAAATATCAATAAATATTGTTTTTTTAATACTAATTCTTTATGGTTTTATTTACCAGCTTTATTAGAAATTTTGAAAAACAAATTTGAAATTCCTTTAATAATTAACCCAAAGACAATAAATAAAAGAGATGTTATTCAATTAGAAAGCGCAATGGGTTCAATTATTAGATTTTTTCCGAGTTCAAAAATAATTAAAGTACCTAGAGAAAGATTTTTAGCAGTAAAAACTAATAATGAATTATTATTAATGAGATCTGATTATTTAAAAGATCATAAAATTAATTTATTAAGAAAAAAAGTTGATTTAGTACCGGAGATTAAATTGAGTAATAATTATCATGATTTAATTGATTTTGAAAAATATTTTCAAGTAATACCTTCTTTAATAAATATTGAGAAACTTTATTTAGAAGGGGAAATCTTTTTTTTGAATTCAGGAAACATTGAATTAACTGGTGAAGTAATAATTAAGAGCTTAGATTTACCGTTAGAAATTTATGGAGATGTTAAGTTAGAGAATACAGAAATTGTTTTAACTAATGATCATATTAAAATTAATTATTTAGACCAAGCTGAGTTACAACTTAATTGGTATATCGAAAAGAAAAATAATAAATACGTTTTAAAGAGTTTCAATGAGTTTTAAAGCCAAGTTGAGTTTATTTTTTTTAATAATACTAATAGTTTCAGCTGTATTTATTATTTTTTTACCATTGAATCCGAATAGTTTTAATCCTGATAATATTACGCAACCATTAGCTCCTAGTTGGCAACATATTTTTGGCACCGATGATTTAGGCAGAGATGTTTTTTTGAGAGTTATTTATGGCGCAAGAATTTCTTTATTAGTAGGATTTATTGCCGTGAGTTTTTCTGTTTTTATTGGCGTTTTGGTAGGGGTTATTTCTGGTTTTTTAGGAGGTATTTGGGACGAAATTATTATGCGGGCAACAGAATTGGTAATGGCAATACCAAGTTTATTTTTAATTTTGATTATTCAAAGTTTTTTTCAACCTAGTATTTTTAATGTAATAGTTGTTATTGGTTTAACGAGTTGGATGGGTATGGCTAGGTTAGTTAGGGCAGAAGTTTTATCTGTTAAAGAGCGTTTATTTATTACTGCGGCTAGAGCTAGAGGTATTGCTGAACCAATAATCCTTTTTAAGCATGTTTTACCTCATACTTTGACACCGGTAATAGTAAATGCTATTTTGGGTATAGGTTCGGCTATTTTGATAGAATCTGTTCTTAGTTTTTTAGGTTTAGGGGTACAGCCGCCAAATGCATCCTGGGGTAATATGTTAGAAAATAGTATGAACTTTATGTTTGTGGCGCCTTGGTTAGCGATTGTACCCGGATTATTTATTACTTTAACCGTTTTAGCGATAAATTTTTTAGCTGATGATTTAAGAAATATTATGGTCTAAGTGGCTATGGTAGGATATAATTATTGTAATGAAGTTATCAAAAAAAATAATTAATCTTCAAATATTTTTACTTATCAGTTTTTTTCTGGCTTTTTTTTCTGTTAATCTTCATGCCGATATAGTTTTTAATAATATTATTGCTGGTAAAACTTATGCTCCTCAAGGTGCTTCTAAAGCAAATAACAGCTCTCAAGTTAATATGATTTATTTCCAATTAAAAAACACCGGAACTGCGGCAGTAACTCTTAAATCAGTACAATTTTCTAATATTTCTGCTAATGTTAAATTTAGTCCTACAGGTGTAAAAACTGTTTATTGGTATCCGGATTCTACCGGATCGCAGGTATTTGACCCTGCTAGTACGCCTTATGCTCAGCAAGCATTTACAACTACTTATGGTAATACTGTCACCTTAACTTATGCAAATGGAATTACCATGGATGCAGTGGGGGGGACAAATCAAACCAGAGGTTTTTTCTTAGTTTATGATTTAGCTAATAATGCTCAGGTTGGGGCAACCGTAAATGTATCTACCATTTCTGTATTAGATGCTTCCGGTACTTCTTATGTTCCAACTTCTTCTTTAACAGTTACAGCGAATACCGCGACAGTTACTGGTTTAAGTGTTCAAACAGGTACAGTTATTAATACCGGCGTAGTGGTTCCCGGTGATACTAACGTACCAATGTTTAAACTCACTTTAAAACTTTCCGGTGAAGATATGGTTAAAGATTCTTTTGGCTTAACTATTCAAAATGATGGTGGTAATTTTTGCACTACTCAAGGTAGTGAAGTAGGTGTTACCAAAGTTTCTTTATATTGGGATAAAAATAATGACGGAGTAACAGCCAATTATATATTGTTAAAGTCTATTTCTGACACTAGTTTTACTTCTAATACTAAGGCTGTTTTTGCGGCGCCATATTTAGATGATACTTTTAATTTTAGTCAAGGTGTAACAGAAAATTTAATTATTTATTATGATATTGGAGAAGATATTCAAGTTACTACCGGAACTACTATAAAAGCACAATGTACTAACTTTAATGGTACTGGGGTTAGTTCTTCTTTACCTTTTTTTCTGACACAATCATTACCTACAACTATTGCTTCTGCTAATGTTGCGGGGATCTCTTATTCTGGGGTAGGGAATATAGTACCGGATACAACTTTTGGACCAGGTATTAGTGATGTACCTATTTTAAAGTTTAAATTGCAAGCACAAAATACAGATGTAACCATGAATACGGTAATTTTACATAACACCGGTAAAGTGGGGTATATTACTAACCCAAATAGAACAGATGGAATCACCAAAATTTCTATTTACGAAGATACCAATGGAAATGAAACTTATGACGGGGCAGATTACGGCGATACTAAAGTAGGGTATCTTAATTTAGGTTATGGTGCTGGACAAACAGCGGCATCTGCTTCTGTTACTATAAGTTACGAAACCCCATCTCATGGTTATTTGTTGCCTAAAAGTACGGAAAAAACTTTTTTCGTTATTTATGATTTAGGTGTGGGCATTAATACGAGCAAAGATGTTTCTGGTAATATACAAAGTAAATCTAATGCTTATTTAGCTAATGTTTATGGTTTATCGTCTGTTTCAACTCAAACACTTAAATTAGGCGGGGCTTTGCCAGTGACCCCTTCACCGGTAGCAGAAGTAAGTATTATTTCTATTACTGCTTATATAAAAAGTATTTCAGAATTAACTTCTGCTTCTGCGGTACAGGGTCAACGGAAATATCCGATGCTGACAATGAAAGTATTTTGTGATAGTGACGTTGCCTCTAGTTCTTTTACTATTAAGAATAGTCAGGATACTTTTTATTCTAATGATACTGGTATTACCAAAGTTTGGATGTATCGAGATGAAAATGCAGATACGATTTTAGATAGCGGAGATACTTTTTTATCATCTGTAACAAGTTTTAAATCTCCGAGAGAAGCAATTATTGAAAATGTCAGGTTAATTAACGGAGATAATAATTTATTGGTTTATTATGATATAGGGCAAGTTATGTCTGTTTCCAATAAAATTGGCGCACAGGTATATAATATTTCTAACCCTAGTTCTTCTTTAGTGTTTGGTGGAGAAAAACCTCAGCCAAGAGTTCCGGCAACGCTTTCTGTTGAAGAAAAATATATTAAAGTTAATGAAATAACGGTTGATAAAACTACTATTACTAATACGTCTGATCCATTTACCGTAACAGTTAAGATTTCTAATGTCAGTACCGGAGATATTGAAATAACTACTTTAAGTCCGCGATTTTATTTAAGCGGTGAAAATGGAGAAGATATTTCTTATCAATTTTCAATTTCTTCTACGCAAACATTTCCTTTTACTTTAACTTCAGGTTCTTCTAAAACTGTTTCTTATACCGTGGATCCTGATAAATTAACCGCAAGTGGTAATGTTTATGTTGATGGTTATGTTTATTATAAAATCACAGGTACTAATTATGCTTCGGTTAATCGTTATTTAGGTGATGATGGTTATTGGCATTTAACTAATACTAAATATAAAAATATTACGGTTTCATCTACCAGAAAAGTTTATTCTTGGAATATTTCAGATTATATTGACAATATTAAAGTAGATTATGGCGGATATAAAAAAGATTTTCAAAACTATGATGCTATTCCGGTTAGTAGCAGTCTTTATATTTATTTAAAAGATCAGGGAAAATTTTTAGACCGTTCTCAAATTGAAGTAACTATTACGCCCCAAGGGCAGACTAGTTTTAATATTCCTACTTATGAATATTATCCTGATGATGGCTATATAAAAGTAGTAGATATGGGAACAACATCAGGTAAATTAGATTTAAAAATTTCAGATCTGAATGCAAACGTTTTAACTTCAACTACTATGTATTTTTATATTAATAGTCAAGTTCAAGTTAATGGATTTTTAGTTTATCCAAACCCTGGACATATTAATAATACATTTTATTTTGGTTTTAATATTACTCAGCCTGCTAATGTTAAACTTTATTTATTTAATGCTTTAGGTCAATTAGTTTGGAGTAATGAGGTTGATTATGATTCAATCGGTTATAAAGAAATAACCTGGGATGGTTATTCCCGCGGGAAATTTTTAAGCTCAGGTATTTATATTGCTAAGATTGTAGCTAAAGATCAAAATGGGCATGTAGCTTATTCAGCTACTAAATTGGCGGTTTATTAATATGTTAAAAAAAACATTTATTATTATTTCTTTTTTTATATATTTTTCTTCATTATGCTTTACAGCTTCTACTGTACAAAACTCTCAATTAGTTTTTATGGGAGCAAGGGCTACAGCTTTAGGTGGGTTAAATCCTACTATTACTAGGGATTTACAATCTGTATTTGTTAACCCTGCTTCTATTGCAGATATCAATAATTTTCAATTAGCCGGTAGTAATAAAAATGTATATGGTGTTATAGATGGTTTAATGTTTAATTCTTGTATTAGTGTATTTGATTTTACTATTGGGGCTTCAGTAGGGTATCAGATGCTTGGGGGGATTGGGAAGACGGTAAGAGAAAATGATCGTGTTCGCGAAACAGGAGATGCCTATTCTGCTGGTCAGCGAATTTATCAATTATCAGTAGCAAAAGCGTTTAAACAGATATTGCCGAAATGGGATTTAATGGTTGGTCTAAATGGTAAGCTTTATGATCAAGTTATTGATCAGGATTTACGTTATGGGTTTGGCTTTGATGCCGGTGTAATAGCAATCACAGATTTTTACCAAGATGATGTCATAAAAAAATTGTATTTTGGTTTAAGCATGATTAATTTTTATGGTACCAATTTAACTTGGGCTAAATATAATGAAACTAGTACATTAGGTAATAATATTATTTTTGGGGTTGGTTGTGATATTTTAAATAGAGATATTAATCTTTCGGTTTTCAATAATATTGATAACCGATTTACTTATGCTTTGGAATATCGCTTGCCTTATAATATTGCGGTTAGAGGTTCATCAGATTTTAACACTTTTAATTGTGGGGTAGGTATTGCTTTTTATCGTGTTTATGGCTTTATGAATAATTTTATTAATCTAAAATTTGATTATGCTTATACACAAAACCCGTATCCTATGAGTCAAGAAGCTACCCATACGTTTTCTATAGGTGTATTTTAATAAAATTTTTGACTATGGTAATTTTTGAAAATATATTATAATACTCGCATGAATAAAAAAGAAAAAATAATTATTGTAGATGATGAAGAAAACATTACTAATGCCTTAAAAATGGTAGTAGAAGGTATTAATTATGAAGCTGTAACTTTTAATAATCCAGATGAATTTCTTAATTATTTACATAAAAATAAAGGTGAAGATATAAGCTTTGTAATAATGGATATTATGTTAGGTACTAAAAAAAGCGGTATCGATGCTTTAAAAGAAATGAAAACCATTGTTGATTTACCATCAATAATTATTACGGCTTATGCAGATTGGAATATTGTAGAAAGAGATCAATCTTTTTTAAAAGATATACCTTTATTACAAAAACCAATAGAATTGGATAGATTGGTAAAGACGATTAAATTAATTCAAAAACAAAAAAACAGTAAATAAAATGATAATTGCTTACCCAAATTTTTATCAGAAATATGCTGATAAAATGAAAGCTATTCGTAACCATTTTCAAAAACCTTTAACCTTAACGGAGAAAATACTGTTAGTTCATCAGATAGGGGTTAAAGGGGACGAAGTCCCCTTTGAAACAAATCTCACACCATGGGGTAAATACCTTGAATTTGTCCCAGACAGAGTAGCAATGCAAGATGCTACAGCTCAAATGGCAATTTTGCAGTGTCTTTCTGCTAATTGTGAAAAACCTAATTTGCCGGTTTCTGTTCATCTTGATCATTTAATAAAAGCAAAATCTGGCGAAAAAGAAGATTTGGCAAATGCAAATAAAATTAATGCGGAGGTATATGATTTTTTACGTACTGCATCAGCAAGATTTGGGTTTGATTTTTGGCCGGCTGGCTCTGGTATTATTCATCAAATAGTATTGGAGAATTATGCTTTCCCTGGTGGTTTATTAATAGGTACAGATTCACATACGCCAACTGCTGGTGGTTTAGGAATGATGGCAGTAGGCGTTGGCGGCGCTGATGCTGTTGATGCGATGGTAGGCTTAGGCTGGGAACTAAAATTTCCAAAAGTTATTGGGGTTTTATTGAAGTATACCCGGGGAGGCGGAGCCTCCCCGGGTATACTTAACTCCTGGATCAACGCTAAAGATATAATCTTGAAAATTCTTGGTCAATTAACCGTAAAGGGAGGTACTGGTTACGTTCTGGAGTATTTTGGTGAGGGAGTAAAATCTTTATCTGCTACCGGAAGAGCTACTATTACCAATATGGGGGCAGAATTAGGTGCTACCAGTTCCATTTTTCCTTACGATGAAATTACTGAGGAATATTTAAAAGTGGTTGGGCGTGATGAGGTTAATCAGGCGGCTAAAATAGTAAAGCAAGATTTAACAGCAGATCCTGAAGTGTATCAAAATCCGGAAAAATATTTTGATCAAATCATAGAAATTGATCTGGATAAACTTGAACCTTATTTAAATGGACCTTTTACACCCGATGCCGCACATCCTATTAGTGAATTTAAAAAGGCTATTAAGATTAATAATTATCCTAATAATTTAACAGCCGGATTAATTGGTTCTTGTACTAATTCCAGTTACGAAGATTTTGTAAAATCTGCTGATATTTTAAAGCAAGCTAAGGATAAAAGAATAAGTTTAAAAATGCCGTTATATATTTCGCTTGGTTCTGCCAGATTAAAAGATACTTTAGAAAAAGAAGGGATTTTGGATATTTTTAAATCTATGGGTGCAATTATTTTAGCTAATGCTTGCGGACCATGTATCGGGCAATGGGAAAGAACAGATTTTACTAAAGGACCTAATTCTATCTTAATTTCGTTTAATCGTAATTTTGCTAAACGAAATGATGGCAACCCGGAAACTTTTGCTTTTATTACTTCGCCAGAAATTATTACTGCCAAAGCATTTAGTAATGAACTTGATTTTAACCCTTTAACAGATTATTTAGTTAATGATCTTGGTGAAAAAGTTAAGTTTGAGTTGCCAAAAATAAAGGCGGTTTTACCAAAAAAACTTAGTGATAATAAAGATGTCGTATCAGTTTTTAATTCACAGATACAAGTTAACATTAAATCAGATTCGGAAAGATTAGCGCTTCTACAACCTTTTCAGGCTTGGGAAGGCACAGATTTAACTAATTTAAAATTATTGATAAAAGTTAAAGGAAAATGTACTACAGATCATATTTCTATGGCAGGACCATGGTTAAAATATCGTGGTCATTTGGATAAAATAGCAGATAATTTACTTATAGGAGCGGTAAATGATTTTAATTGTCAGACTAATTCAGTATTAAATTCTATTTCTCAAGAATATGAAGAAGTCCCTAAATTAGCTAGGTTTTATCAAAATCAGGGATTTGGGAGCATTGTAGTTGCAGAGGAAAATTACGGAGAAGGGTCTTCCAGGGAACATGCGGCTATGGAACCGCGTTATTTAGGAGTTAGAGCGATTATTGTAAAATCTTTTGCTAGAATTCATGAAACAAATTTAAAAAAGCAAGGTGTTCTAGCTCTTACCTTTAAAAATAAGGATAATTACGATAAAATTCAAGAAAATGATACTTTTGAAATTTTAGGCTTAACTGATTTCCAACCTCATAAAAACCTAATCTTAAAAATTAAGCATGAAAGTGGTAAAGTAGAAGAAATTGAATTAACTCATAGTTATGAAGTTAAGCAAATTAATTGGTTTAAAGCAGGTTCTGCATTGAATTGTTTGGGGGACAGGCATAAGGCAAAAGGCACTAGGCACTAGGCACTAGTGGGGCTCAAAAACGTGCTAACGTGGAGGAACAAGAAAACGGATTTTTAAGGCTCTGCCTTAAAGCCAGCCCGGCAGGGCAAAACAATTTCTCTCGTATACCCATGAGGCGAAGCCTCATGGGTATACAAAAAAAGGAAACAATAATGAAAGTAGCAGTAATAGGCATTGGCAACATGGGAATGCACCATGTTAGAAAATATTTAGAAATCGAAAATGCGGAACTTGTCGCTGTTTGCGAACCAAACCAACAGATTTTAAACAATTTTAGAGAAAATTATCCGAATATACCGGCTTATACAGATGTTAATGAATTAATAGCAAAAGAAGATTTTTCTGCTGTAAGCATTGTAGTTCCAACTGTTTTTCATTATCAGATTGCCAAAGAATTAATTAAAGCTAAAAAGCATGTTTTAATTGAAAAACCATTTGCTGCTTCTCTTGAACAAGCTGATGAATTAATAGCCTTAGCTAAAGTGGAAAATATTACTTTAATGGTTGGGCATGTTGAACGGTTTAACCCGGTGATAAAAAAAATTAAAGAACTAATTATTTCAGGTAAGCTTGGAGAGGTTTTCAGTATTATTGGCACCAGGATAAGCCCTTTCCCTACCCAAATTCGAGATACCAATGTATTAATGGATTTAGCTATTCATGATTTAGATTTATTAAATTACTTACTTGATGAAGAACCTCTAAAAGTTCAAGTAAATAAGGGTAAAACTTTAGTAAATGATAAAGAAGACCATGCAGAAATTTTTTTGCAATATAAAAAAGCTAGTGGGTTTATCAAAGTTAATTGGCTTACGCCTATACGTATTCGGGGTATTAATATTACCGGCACCAAAGGTTATCTTGAAGCAAATTATATGACACAGGAATTAATTTTTTATCCAAGTGAATATGAAACAGTAAGAAATAATTTTGGTATTCCTAGTATTCAATTTAATGTAGCAGAAAAAGAGCTAATCGAAATTCCCAAAGAAGAACCTTTGAAAAATGAATTAATTCATTTTTTAGATTGTGTAGAAAATAAACTTCTTCCTATTTCAAATGGCAATACTGCTAAAATTGCACTTAAATTGGCGTTAAGTTAAAATTTAGCTTTTTTTGTGTAACGATGCCGGTGTAACTGGACTTTTTATTATTTGGGTTGTTCCTTTTTTTGCGTCAGCCGCCTCTGCTCTTAATTGAGCTATTAATTCCGCTTGTCTTTTTCCTATAGTTTCTTTTTGTGCCATTAGATTTCCGTATGCTATCATAGCCTCTGTTGATGAAGTAAGTCCTTTTGATTCCATAATAATTAAGTCCTCCTAAAAAAAATATAATTTATTGTAAATCAGACAGAAAAAATAATCGGCTATAATAAGTACCGGCTCTTTTACCGCTGTTTGCATCTATTGAAATAGAAGTTTTTAAACGAATAAAAAATTTATCAACTTCTGAAGATAAATGTGCATTTAATTCTAAAATTTTTGCATAATCTTTTTTATTTAAAACTTTTGAAGCAACATCATAATCTTGCAACCAAATCCATTTGTCTTCTTCAGTAGTAGCATATTGTCCGGTATACCAATCATTACCGCCTAAATAAGAATAATGCCATATTTTAGCCCTAACCGGCAAAAAAGAATCTTCAATATTCTCTAAATTTACAGTATCAAAATTAATGAATCCGGCTAAACCAGATTCTCTACTATTTGCAATTGTATTTAAAATAGTTGCTTTTTCCCCACTGGTAGGGAAATTAGGATGATTTTTGTTCTGAAAATAACAATAAATTTTAACATTTTTGCCATCCGTAATTTCACTTGGCGACCAAGGTCCAATTCTTAATTCAATATCAACATAAGGCGCATTTGCCCAGTTTGAATCGGTAATAAGATTACCGTAATTATAAATCGGAGTATGCGAACCAAAATCTAATACTGTAGCATTAGGTGAAACAGTAATAGAATAAGCAAAAACAAAGTTAGGCAATAAAAATAAAATGAATAATATTAAAATGATTTTTTTCATGATTAATGTTTTTTTGTATTTATTCCATTTAACAATAGATTATCGCAAAAACTAACTGATAATTTCATAAGCGCTCATTAAAAAGTTTTTTTAAGGTTAAGCGTTGATCTAAAAAATGTTTGTAAATATCTTCTCTTAAAGCAAATAACAATAAGAAAAAAATTGTTAAACTAAAATAAAGCCCAATTGTACCGGCATCTATTAGCCACATAATAATAAACATTAAAATAGTATTAAATAAAATTGCAAAATATAAGGAATTAGTTAGAAAAATAAAAATTAAATAACTAAATATATAAACAAAAAATAAAGGCCAAGAAAAATAACTAAAAATACCCCACAAAATGAAACTTAATTTACCTTGTCTCCTAAAATTAGTCCAAGGATTCCAGATATTTAATAAAACACTAATAAACGCAACCATAAAAAGAAGTAAAGGGTTATAAATAAAAAAAGTAATAATTAATAAAGGTAAAAAACCTTTTAAAAAATCAATTAATAATAATAAGAAATAAATTATAGGTGCTTTAGAAATATATAATGTGTTAGGGTTTAAATACATTTTATTTTTTATTGAGTCAATACCTAAATAAAGAAATTTGAAAACTCTGTTAAAAGGGATAGAAACAACAAAAAAGATAATTAATAAAATTAAGATGATTTCCATTTGTTTTATTCTTTATTTAGTTTGAAAACCTCATGCAAAAGTTTTAACGCTGTATCAGCAGATTTTTCATCTATAGCACAAGAAATTTTTATTTCAGAAGTAGAAATAAGTTTAATATTAATATTATTCTCACCTAAAGTGGTAAACATTTCTGCCGCAACACCGGGTTTAGAAATCATACCTACTCCAACAATTGAAATTTTTGCTATTTTATCATCTATTTCTACACTTTCAGCGCCTAATTCTTGAGCGACTTTTTCAGTAATTTTTTTGGCTTGGTTTAAATCATCCCTGTTTATGGTAAAAGCAATTCTATTGACATCATGTTCTTGAGAACTTTGAATAATCATATCCACATTTATGTTAACTTTTGCTAATTCATTAAAAAGCTTTCCGGCAATTCCCGGTTGATCTTTTATGCCAAATATAGAAATAATAGCTTCTTCTTTATTTACGGTTACACCTGTTACTGGTTTCGTAATTTCCATTTGTTCTACCTCCTTAACTAATGTTCCTTCATCTTCAGTGAAAGATGATTTTACGTATAATTTTATTTTATATTCTTTAGCAATTTCTACTGAACGGGGATGCAATACTTTAGCCCCTAAAGAAGCTAATTCTAACATTTCATCATAAGAAATTGTTTTTAATTTCTTGGCTGATGTCACAATTCTCGGATCAGTAGTATAAACTCCATCAACATCTGTATATATTTCACAAGCATTGGCTTTTAAAGCGCCTGCTAAAACTACCGCAGATGTATCTGACCCTCCTCTACCAATTGTTGTTATATCATTATAATCATTAATACCTTGAAAACCAGTAACAACTACTATTTTACCGTGATTAAGTTCGTGTTTAATTCTTTTAGTATTAAGATCAATAATTTTTGCACGAGAATAAATATTCTCTGTATAAATACCAGCTTGAAATCCGGTTAAAGAAATTGCTTGACCACCTAAAGTATGAATAGCAATAGCTAACAATGCGGCAGAAATATTTTCTCCGGTAGAAATTGCGGCATCATATTCACGAGGATCCGGATTAGGATTAATCTCTTTAATTAATTTAATTAATTCATCAGTAGTATCACCCATAGCAGAAACAACAACTACTACTTGTCCATATTGTTTTTGGGCTTTTAATACTCGTTTAGCAACATTTTTTATTTTTTCGGTTGAACCAACAGAAGTTCCGCCATATTTTTGAACTAAAATCATATATCACCAAATTGAAAATTCAATATATTGAAAAAGTAACGAAATTTAAGGTTAATGTCAATGGAATATTTAATGAAATTTTTTTTTTATTTTCGCGAAAATTAACTAGTTAATATCAAAATAATTTTAAAAACTCTATTTTTTTAAGGAGGCATTATGTTATTAAAAATAATCAGCACCAAATCTGAGGAATTATTAGAAGGTCATATAAGAACCGTGAAATTAGCTAACCCATATAAAATAAAAGAAATGGGAACTTCCGGATTAAGATTAAAACAAACAGAATTTGATAAACCAGATTTTCTAGAACAATTTGTACAAGGTATTGCTGATTATTTTAAACCTATAAGTTCTCAATTAAATAATAATACTATTTTAATTGGCGGTGATCCCCGTTTAGGTAACAAAGAAAGATTAGAAAAAACCGCTAAAATTTTAATTGCCAATGGCTTTAAAGTAATAACCGCGGAAGATGGTATAATTAGTACACCGGCTATTTCAGCTATCATTAAAAAACTTGGTACTATTGGCGGTATAATTCTTACTGCCAGCCATAACCCTTATACAGATGTTGGTATAAAAGTTAATGATTCACGCGGTGGCGGTATGCTCGAAAAAGGTACGAAAGAAATTTGGAATTTTCAAAATAAATCTAATCAATATAAAATTTCAAATTTAACACTTAAAGAAGCAATAGATAAAAAATCACTAGAATATATTGATGCCCCTAAATTATATGCTGATACTTTAGATAAAATTTTTGATTTCAAAAAAATGAAGAAAGATTTAGCCGGTAAAAATATGCATATTGCTTTAGATGGCATGAGTGGTGCGGCAGGTCCTTTTATTAAAGAAATATTTTTAAATCGTTTAGGTTTAACCGAAGGTAAAAACTTAACCTTTATTGGTTGTTTACCCGATAAATATTTAGGTGGTTTAGGTCAAGATGGTCATCCAAAACATCCTGAACCGGATTATAGTTATATTCCGGATTTAATCAGATTAAATAATACAAATTTTTATGATTTATTAGCGGCATATGATTCAGACGTAGACAGACGTTTAGATGGTGGTAAAAATTTTTGGATCGAATCTGCAGATGAATTTGCCTTAATTATGAAATACGCTGATTTATTTAAAATTCATACTTTTTTTGATACTCCAGCAGAAAAAGGAAAAGCTAAAGACAAAAAGCAACTTAAACCTATTTATTTGGGGAGATCTTTAGTAACTGCTAATGCTATTGATTTAATGAAAGCAGATTTAGATAAAAAATATAAAAGCAGAGGTTTTAAAACTGAAATAGCGGAAACCCCTACCGGGTTTAAATATATTTCAGAACTAGGAAACTGGGGCGTTGAAGAAAGTAATGGGCTTGGTAATTTATTACACGGTGAAAAAGATGGTATATCCGCAACCTTAATGCTTTTAAAAATTATGCTAAAAACCGGAAAAACCGTCCCACAATTGATCGAAGATTTATGGAAAAAATACGGTAGAGTATATTTTACCCGTGGAGAAGTTTCTGACCCAGTAAAAACCGAAGATGTAAAAGTACTAACTAATATTTTTGATGAAAAAGTACCTAAAATGATAGGGCAAAAATTTGGACAATTAACTTTAGAAAAAATTGAAAAACCAAAATATCTTAATCCACTTAGTAAAAAAGAAGAAGATCCAAAAACTTGGGTATTCACTTTTTCAAATGGCAATGTATTAAAAGCCAGATTTTCAGGTACTGGTTCTGGCGGTTATTGTTTAAGAGTTTATGCAACTAAATATGATAAAGATTATAAAATAGAAAAGAAAATTATTGTTAATCCTTTAAAAGAAGCATTTGATGATATGTTATCTAAGACTGGTTTTCATAGTAAATCTAAAGGTTGGATTGATACAGATCAGCCAGATCCATATAAGAAAAAATAGTTTATGAAAATTGCGACACCCAAAAATTGACGCTAATAGTTAATTCTTAGTTCGGTTTTTGGGTGCTCAACGCTTTTATATAATCAAAAAATTTTATCGGGATTTAATATATTATTAGGATCAAAAATTTGTTTGATTCTTCTAAAATAGTCAATATGCTGTTGATCATAAATCAAGGGTAAATAATTTTTCTTTGAAAGACCAAAACCATGTTCGGCAGTAATAGTGCCTCCTAATTTAATTGCTTTTTGGATTACTTTTAATTCTAATGCATATTTTTTACTTTGCCAAATTTCATCTGAAACTCCAGATTTATCAATGAATACATGTATATTGCCGTCACCCAAATGACCAAAGCCAAAAATTTTAACCTTAGTTGATGCATCTAATTTTTCTAAAAATTCCATGTATTCTGGAATTTTGTTCCTTGGAATCACTATATCTTGAGTAATGTATTCATGTTTACCTAAAATTATTCCTAAATCTCTTCTGATTGCCCAAATTTGATCACTTTCTTGCTTATTCTTAGGTTCTTTTATTGTCCCATGATTTTCAATTACAATATGATGTATTTTTTTGAAATTGGTGTTTAAATCTGAAAGATAAGAACTATTTAGTTCTAAAAGGATATAAGCATTTTTATCTGTTTTTAGTTTAATATGTTTATTACCTGCAATAAAACAATCTTTATTTAAAAATTCACATGCGGCTGGTTCAATATCAGATTTTAGAATATCGTTTAATGCTTGTATTGCATCTTTATAATTGTTAAATTCAAGTAACGCACAACGAGTATATTTGGGTTTAACAAGTAGTTTTAAATAAATTTTAGTAATAATTCCTAATGTACCTTCACTCCCAATTAATAATTGCATTAAATCATAACCATATCTACCTTTTCGGATTTTTCCGCCTAATACAAATTTATTCCCATTAGCCCAATAGCCTTCCAAACCTAATATATAATCTCTGGTAACACCATATTTTATAGTTCTGGGACCAGCGGCATTCTGAGCTATATTCCCTCCAATAGTACAAACAGATAAACTATTAGGATCCGGTGGATAAAATAAACCTTGTTTTTCAACAGATTTTTGTAAATCTCTAAGAACTACACCCGGTTCAACAACTGCAATATAATTTTCTTTATCAATTTCTAAAATTTTATTAAGTTTTTTCGTTAATACAATAATAGTGCCATCTTCAACCGGAGTAACTGCCCCTGTTGTTGAAGTGCCGGCTCCGCGTACTATTATAGGTATTTTATATTTGTTAGCTATTTCTAAGATGGCTTTAATTTGTTCATCATTTTCTGGTGTTACAGCAAGAGTTGGTATTTTAGTGAATTCTTTATAATAATCTGATTTATATTTCTCCAGTTTTGTTTTGTCAGAAATAATGTTTTTAGAACCAATTTTTAAAACTAATTCCTGAAAGTAGTCTGTTTTATTTTGGTCAGATGAAACAACAGGGTTTTCATAAGATAATATATTATTCATAAATAAAAACAAACAAATTAAGCAGATTATTTTTATAGATACAATTTTTCCCATTTTTTTTTATTTAAATATAGCATAAGTTTTTGAGTTTTTTTAATTTTTTATTTTATATTTTTTAGAAAATTTTTTAATAAGATTAGTCCTTTTGCACCGCTTTTTTCCGGATGAAATTGGCTGGCAAATAAGTTTTCTTGTTCAATACTAGAAATAAATTCTATGCCATAATTTGTCGTACTGGCAACTAAATCTGGTAAAGTTTCGGCAACATAATAAGAGTGTACAAAATAGAAATAATCTTTGTTTTGTTTTTGAAAAAGGTTTAATTTATCATTTTGAATTTCAACGGTATTCCAGCCCATATGCGGTACTTTGATGTTTTTAGTTTGAAATAATTTTACTTTTCCAGGAAAAATATTCAAACCTTCCTGCCCGCCATTTTCTTCTGAAAACTGAAATAATAATTGAAATCCTAAACAAATTCCTAAAAACGGTTTTTTGGCTAAAATATAGTCTTTTAAAAAATTATTTAAACCGCATTTAGTTAGATTTTTTATGGCTGTTTCAAAGGCGCCTACCCCTGGCAAAATAATTAATTGACTGGCTTTAATTTCTGAATATTTTGAAGTAATTTGGACTTCATGACCTAAAGTTTGAATTGTTTTTTCAATATTTTTTAAATTACCTAAACCATAATCAATTATTGTAATCATAAAAATGAAATTATGTGTCCTTCTTTTTTAGTTTTTACTAGCTTAATAAATAAATTCGGCAATAATTCTTTTAGCTTTTGTTCCCAAATTAATGCTGTATGTTCTTCTGTAAAAGGAATAAAACTAGTTGCCCCAGATCCGGATAAATGTATTTTTAAACCTAAAGATTCTAGTTTTTCATGTATATTTTTGATTTCAGGAAATAATTTATAGACAACTGGTTCTAAATAGTTTTTACTAAGTTGTATTTTTTTTATTTCTTCTTCCTTAATACTAGCTAATTCATTTTTTAATTCAGTTGTTAGATAATTATCGAAATTTTGATAAATTAATTTTGTTGGTATAGCAATAGGTGGTTTTAGTAGTAAAAAATAATCAAAGCTACTTTTTTTTATTGGTTCAATAATTTCACCTATTCCGGTAACAAAACTAGTTCCATAACCAAATAAAAAAAAGGGGACATCTGCCCCAATAGATAAAGCTAAATTTAATAATTCTTGATTAGTAAAATTTAACCGAAGTACTTCTTGCAAAAAAGCAATAAAACCAGCCGCATTTGAGCTTCCGCCGCCTAGCCCTGCCCCAATAGGGATATTTTTATTTATCTTAATTTTTAAACCGAAGTCTAGCTTATCTTTAATCTTGTTATAAACTTTAAATAAAATATTGTTTTCATTAGTAGGTAAATTATTATTATCAGAAATAATATCTAAACCTTTATTAAAGCTAGATGTAATAAACATTTCATCAGCTAAACTAATGTTTTGAAATACCGAACATAGTGGATGATACCCATCTTGTCTTGGCGGATATACTACTAACGAAAGATTAATCTTAGCATAAGTAGTAACTTTAACCATGAAGGAAGTCAATCTTAATCAATCCTACCAATATTTCTGGTTATTTTATACTTGTTGTCTAAATTAGAGAGAATTTGGTCTAAAATTTGTTTTTGTTTTTGTAATTTCAAAAAATTTTCTATTTTATCTTTTACTTCGTCATAAGTAACTTTTTTTTTAACGGCAATATCTGCAACATAAACAATATGGTAGCCAAATTGGGTTTTGACAGGATTTGAATATTTACCTTTTGGGGTGCTAAAAATCACTTTTTCTAGATCTGGTAATACTGCCGGACTATTTTTAGGTATCCAACCTATAAAACCGCCTCTTACTGCATTTGGATCAATTGATTTTTCCTTAGCAACTACGGCAAAAGCTTTTCCTTTTTTAAGCTCAGCCATAACTTGTTTTGCGGTTTTATCGTTTTTAACCACGATTTGGCTAACTTTCCTTTGTTCTACAGCCTGAAATTCTTCAGGGTTACTTTGGTAATAATTTTTTATTTCTGTTTCCGGAATATTAATATTACTTTCAACCTTGTCTTTTAAAAATAAGGCTAATAATATTTGTTTTTGGGCATTTTCAATATAGTTTTTATAATCTTCTTTTTTTTCATAACCAAGATCTTTGGCATATTCAACTAATACTAATTCTTCAATCATTTGATTTAAAAGCTTTAGTTTATTGTTTTTATCATTAAATACATTACGATATTCTGTCGGATAATTAGCAATTCTGTTTTGTAAATCCTCATTGGTAATTTTTTGTTTTTCTACTGTAGCAATTACATCATCTTTACCGGCAAAGGCAGTTGAAGAACAAACAAAAAGAGTAAAAAGAAATACGATTAATACTTTTTTCATAACATAAACTCCTATGAATTAAATTTTTAATTAGTATAACAATTTTTATTGAAAACTTAAATAAACTCTTGAAGCTATTAACACAACCTAGCTGTTACTATACCAACCAATAACCCAAGAATCGCGGACATAATCACAATCGGAATAACGCTTTTAGGGTCATCTTTCCAAACTAATACCAAAATTGGTAAAGCGGCTAATTCCGCAATAATCAAACCTTTTAACCAAGCCGGCATTGGTAAAACTATATATGAAATTAAAAACGCTAAAACTATCCAATGAACAAAAGCAGAAATAATAGCATATTTATCTAATTTTTGGATGATCATCGGAATAATATCAATAATACCGGCAATAAACCCAATAAATAATACTACTAATAATTTTGTCATGATTTTTTCTTACACCCTATTTTGCCAAATTTAAGATCAACTCTTTCACCAAATCCGGTTTAGCTTGACCTCTAGTTTCCTTCATTACTAAACCCATTAAAAAATTAACTGAACTTAATTTGCCATCTTTAATTTTATTAAAAACATCTTGATTTTCGGAAATTACTTTTTCAACAATCGTTTTTAATTCATTTGAATCTGAAATTTGTTGTGCTCCGCTGGTTTTTATGATTTCTTCAGCGGTTTTGCCTTCTTTAAACATCTGGATTAATACATCCTTAGCCATTTTGCCTGAAATTTTACCTTCCTGTAAATAAACTAGTAATTGAATCAAATTTTTCGGGTTTATAGGCGATTTTTCATAATTTAATTTAGCTTCTTTCATTAGGAAATTAAAATCTCCGATTAGCCATTTTACTATTTCTTTTGGTGAAATTTGACTTTTAAGATTTAAACAATTTTCGAAAAATTGATTCATGAAAATATCACTCATTAAAACGCTAATCTCAAATTCGGTTAAGCCAAATTCTTGGTAGCGTTTTATCTTAATTGCCGGTAGTTCCGGTAAATTTTGGCGAATTGATTCAACCATTTCAGCCGTAATTTTTAAAGGCAATAGATCAGGTTCTGGGAAGTAACGGTAATCGTGAGATTCTTCTTTACTGCGTAAAGAGATAGTGTTTTCTTTTTTTTCGTCGTAATGACGTGTTTCTTGTTTAATTTTTCCTCCGTTTTCCAGGATTTCGGTTTGACGTTTTATTTCTAACTCAATAGCTCTTTCAACGCTTCTAAATGAATTTAGATTTTTCACTTCGGTTTTTGTGCCTAATTCTGTAGAGCCAATTGGTCTTAGCGAAATATTGGCATCTGCTCTTAAACTGCCTTCTTCTAGATTTCCATCACAAATTCCTAAAAATTTGAGAATTTGCGTTAAAGTTTCCATATAAATTTTGGCATCTTCGGCAGAATAAATATCAGGCTCTGTTACAATTTCGATTAAAGGAGTTCCGGCTCGGTTAAGGTCAGATAAACTACCAGTAGAACCAGCTATGGCATTAGAACCAAGATGCACTAATTTACCAGCGTCTTCTTCGATATGAATTCGGTTGATACGGATTGTTTTCATTCCAGGGGTTTGCGCTCCTGCATCCGTGGAAAGATCTTTTTTATCTAGGGGATCCGCCCCTTGCACCCCGATTTTTAAAAATCCATTTTTGCAAATTGGCAGATCAAATTGACTTATTTGATAGGCTTTGGGTAAATCCGGATAAAAATAATTTTTTCTGGCAAAAACCGAAGTTTCTTGAATTTCACAATTCATAGCTAAACCCGCCATAATAGCAAATTCAACTACCCGTTTATTTAAAACTGGTAAAGCACCTGGTAAAGCCAAACAAACCGGGCAGGTGTTGCTGTTTGGTTCTGCACCAAAATCAATTGAACAGCCACAAAAAGCTTTTGATTTGGTTTTTAATTGAGCATGAACTTCGATTCCGATTACTGGTTGATATTTCATGGTTATCCTTTTTTTATTTTAGAATAAATAGTTTTTCCTGTTTTTAAAATTTCTTCTTTAAAACCACTATAATCCGGTTCTTGAGTAATTAAAATGGGCTCTATGTGATTATTAACTTCTCTTCGTATACGAAATAATTTGCTTTCTGCTGTTAGAAAATCATCTTCTAGGTCATTAACAAATACAGCTACATCAATATCACTATTTTCAGACGAGTATCCATTTGCATATGAACCAAACAATACTATTTTTTCAACTTTATAAAGCTTTGTGATTTTATCAGTAAATAAATTTAGTAACTTTATAACTTGCTTTTGATCCATAAAAATAATTCCTCGGTTTTTTGTACAATTTCTTTACAACGTTCATTTGTAAGCGTTTTTAATAAGTTTTCTTTATAAGTTGAATATCTTGCTTCAATATTTAACGGTTCAAGAATATCTAAAAATTCTTTTTGAGATTCAGTTAATAAATTCATCATTTCACTTTGTTCAGATATCCGAGCTAAAGAATGAGTATAAGGGGGAATCTTGGCTTTAGAGAAGACAAAATATGCTTTTAAACTTTTTTCAATAGTTTGATGACACATAAAACCGACATAAAGGTAACGTTTACCTTTAAGCATAGTTTTTGCAGTTTCTAAATCATATTCAGCCAAATCAATCCAATAGTTTATTTTTTGCTTTAGAAGTTTATCTATCATCCCTGTCTCATTCTTTCAAAATAATCCGCAACTTTTAAAACATTCATTTCATCAAACCGTTTACCAATAATTTGTAGGCCTAAAGGTAAGCCATTTTTAGCAAAACCGCAAGGTATAGAAATTGCTGGCAACCCTGCTAAATTTACCGGTATAGTAGCAATATCTGCTAAATACATAGCTAACGGATCATTAACATTTTCGCCAATTTTAAACGCTGGGGTTGGTGCTGTAGGTGAAATAATAACATCAAATTTGGTAAAAGCTTGGTTAAAATCTTCAATAATTAATTGCCTAACTTTTTGGGCTTTTAAATAATAGGCATCATAATAGCCGGCACTTAAGGCAAATGTACCTAAAATAATTCTTCTTTTTACTTCCGCGCCAAAACCTTGACCCCTGGTTTTTTTGTACATATCTCTTAAATTTTCAGGGTTATCTGCTCTAAATCCGTATCTTACACCATCAAATCTGGCTAAATTAGCCGATGCTTCACAAGGCGCAATAATATAATAAGTGGCTAGAGCATAGTCAAAAGTATTTAAATGGATTATTTCCCAAGTAGCACCAGCTTTACTGAAAAAAGCTAGAGCCGATTCTAAAGAATTTTTTACGTCAGAATCTAGATTATCGTTAAATAGTTCTGCCGGCACACCAATTTTTAACCCTTTTATATCTTGATTTAGAGCTTTAGTGAAATCTTCTGCCAATTGATTGCTGGACGTGGCTTCTTTAGGGTCAGGTCCAGTAATAGCGTTTAGTAATTGTGCGGCATCGGAAACGGTTTTGGTGATTGGTCCAATCTGATCTAATGACGAGCCAAAAGCCACTAGCCCGTAACGAGAAACTCGACCGTAAGTTGGTTTTAACCCAACTACTCCGCAATAACTGGCGGGTTGCCTTATGGAACCGCCGGTATCAGAACCAAGCGCGCAAGGGGCTTCTTTCCCTGCAACTACAGCCGCAGAACCACCCGAAGAACCGCCCGGAACATAATCTAAGTTATGCGGATTTTTAGTAATTTGAAAAGCCGAATTTTCGGTAGAAGAACCCATAGCAAATTCGTCAAGATTAGTTTTGCCAAATAAAATCATTTTATTCATTTGTAATTTTTCAATTACCGTAGCGTTATAAGGTGAAATATAACTTTCTAAGATCTTAGATGCACAAGTAGTTTTCTGACCTTTAATATTAATATTATCTTTAATGGCAATAGGAATTCCTGCAAGATACGGTAATTTATTTCCTTGTTTATATTGCGTATCAATTTGATTGGCTTCTTCAAGAACTCTCTCTTCATTAGGTAAGGTTAGAAAAGCTTTAATATCGTTTTCTTTATTTTTTATTTGCTTTAAATAAGCAGTAACCAGCTCAGAACTGGTAATTTTTTGTTCTTGTAAATCTTGAGCTAATTCGGTAATAGATTTGTTTAAGATATTCATGTTTTTTATTCCCCCAAAATTTTTGGGACGTAAAAGCTATTATCACGTATATGTTTACTATTAAGATTTAAATCAATTTGCCCATTATTAATTACTTTATCTTCTCTTAGCGGTAAAGGGTTTTCATTAAATAGATCATGTACTTTGACATTGGAAACATCTGCTTTATTTAAAATTTTCATGAAATCTAAAATTTTATCTAATTGCCCTAAATAAGCTTCTTTTTCGGTTTCTACTAATTCCAAATGCGCTAATTCTAGAACATGGTCTAAATCTTTTTTGCTTAAAGTCATGAAATAACCCTATTTTTTATTTTTTTTGTATTTTGATTGCGGTTGTTGGTTTTTTTTATTTATTTGTTCAGTAAAACTAGAACTTAAAAACATAGCGGAAGGAGCAATAAAAATAGAAGAATAAGTACCAATAATAACTCCAAAAAATAAAACAATAATAAAACCCTTTATAGTTGTTCCTCCAAATAAAATTAAAGCAAATAAAACTAATAAAACAGTTATTACGGTATTGATAGTTCTGGAAAATGTTTGACAAATTGAACTGTTAATTAAATAAACAAAACCTTCTTTATTGATGTTTTTAAAATTTTCTCTAATTCTATCAAAAATTACAATAGTATCATTAATTGAATATCCTAAAATAGTTAAAATAGCGGCTACAAAACTGGTATCTATTTCCAGATAAAAAATAGAAGCAAAACTCATTACCGCTAAAGCATCGTGAATTAAAGAAATTAATGCGCCTACACCAAAAGAAAATTCAAACCGCCAGGTAATATAAATCATTAAACAAGCAAAGACTAAAAGAATAATCCAAAGAGATTTTTCTCTCAATTCCGAGCCAAAACTTGGTCCAATCGTATCTGCTTCTAATAATTCCAATGTACCCATTTTTTCGGTTAAAGCTTCAATAATTTTATCTCGATCTGCTTTAGTTAGTGAAGTTGTTCTAATTACTACTTCTTTATCTCCGGTAATTTGAATACTATTTTTAGTAAACCCTTTTTCATCTAAAATTTTACGAATATTTTTTATAGTTATAATATTTATTTGTTCAATACTTTGTTTTTTTTCTTTAGCAATAGTAAATTCATTACTTAAAGAATTAATTTTCAAAAGAATATTTGTACCACCAGTGAAATCTATACCAAAATTTAAGATTGGTTGTTGATTTAAAAATCTTATACCCATTAACCCAAAGCCAATAACAATGAAAATAAGTGAAATAGTAAACCATAAATAAGTTTTTTCAATAATTTTTAAATATAAATTATGTAATGCGATCATTTTTCCACCTTTTCTTCTGTTTTCTTTTCTGTACTACCACCTAAAAATTTACTTTTTAAGGATAAACCAGATACGCCTTCTAATAATAGTTTTGATACAAAAATAGCAGTGAACATGCTAATAATAATACCTAAACTCAAAGTTACGGCAAACCCTTTAATAGATCCACTACCTAACCAAAATAAAAATAAAGCTGAAATCAAAGTGGTTACATTAGTATCCAGAATTGTTCTAAAAGCTCGGTTAAAACCAAGATCTATAGCTGTTAATAGAGGTTGCCCATTTCGTCTTTCTTCTTTGATTCTTTCAAAAATTAAGACATTAGCATCAACCGCCATGCCAATACTTAGAATAAAACCGGCAATACCGGGTAGAGTAAGCGTAGCATGAATAAGCTGTAATGCGGCAAAAAGCAATAGAATGTATAACAACAAGGAAATGCTGGCAACTACACCTGCCATACGATAAACCAAAATCATAAAAATAATAACTAAAATAATACCGATTATACCGGCTTTTTTACTGGCTTCAATTGAGTCTTTCCCCAGCATCGGACCAACTTCTTTTAAATATACGATTTCAACCGGAGCAGGTAAGGCACCGGCTTTTAGTTTTACGACTAAGTCTCTCATTTCGTTAATGGTGAATCCACCGGTAATTTGGGCACGTCCGTCATAAATTGCGGAATTAACTTTTGGTGCGGAAATAATTTTCCCATCCAAAAGAATTGCTAATGGTCTACCAATAGAACTTTCAGTAGCACTAGCAAATTTTTTCGCGCCTTCATTGGTGAACTCGATATTTACAGCCGGTTTACCATATTGGTCAGTTCCTGGAAAAGTACCTTTTAAATCAGCACCGGTACAAACAGTCTTTTTTAAAATTAAAGGGACTTGATTAGTAATATTTCCTTTTTCATCATATTGATATAATTTGCCAATTTTTGCGTCTTTACCTGCTAGAACTGCTAATTTCTCTGGAGATAATGTTTCAATATTAGCAGGTGCCCAATCAGCAGTAACAAATTCAAGTTGGGCTGTATCACCGATTACTTTCATGGCTCTTTTGGAATCTTTAATACCGGCAAGTTCAACAATTAATTGATTTCTCCCTTTTCGTTGAATAATCGGTTCGCTGATACCAAGCGCATCAATTCTATTACGAATAACTTCTTCTAAGCCTGCCATGGTATCGTCATTTACTTGGATTTTAGGAGTATCTTTGGCTTCCAAAATGACTCTGGTACCGCCTTTTAAATCTAACCCTAGATTAATAGGAAATTTAAAAAAGACAAAAACAGCAATTATTAAGGTAGCTAAAATAACAGTAATACGAAGTTTTTTATTATTAAAAATTTGTGGCATTAAATATATCACCTTAAGATAAATGTAAATTTATTATAACAAATTTTTGGGTTTTGTATACTATTTTTAGCTGGGTTTTATTTTAACATAATTTCATTAATATTTTTAGCTAATATTAATGAATTATATATACAATCGTCCATGTTTGGGTATGTCCATTCTGCAAATCTCCCATGCTGTATGAAATTATTACTCTGGAAAAAAGAGAAGATCCTGTTCAAGTTTATTCTTCTGTTTTTATCAAAAATAACGTAAGCATATTTTGTGAAAAATTCAGATATAGCTTTTTTATTAATTTTTAGTTTATTCTTAATGTTATTATTAATCTCAGTTCTTGAATAAATTTCTGGTTTGGTTATTTCCAAAGTAAAACTATATTTATTTTTAGGACAATTGAATTTAGAAAAGTTTCCTTGAAAAACTACTCTATGTGGAATTATTGTTTTATTGGGGATATATAACCAAGAATAATCTTTTACAAATTCTTTTTCACCTTCATATAGAATAGTTAGAACAGAATTATATTTTAGAGAGTTAATTCTATTTTCGATAGATGGAGGAAATGAAATAATATTAAGTAATTCTGGCAAAGGCATTGTATTTATTACTAAATCATATCTAGAACCATTTACTAGGATTTTTTTATTAATAAATTCAATTTTGCTTATTCTTTCTCCAATATGTATAGTTGTTATATTTTTACTCATAGCTTGAATTAATGTATATATACCATTATGCAGAGGATAAAAATATGAAGAATGTACCATCTCCGCCTCTTGTTTATTGTAGAAAATATTAGATAATATTTCTTTTGAATCTGGTGTAGGTAATTTGCTTTTTACCCAATCATAATCCATATTTGTCAATGGAAACTTCCAGATTTTTTGATTATATGGTTCTAAGTAATAACGAAATATACCCAACCCAAATTTTTTAATCAAAAAATCTTTAAAATTTGTAATATTTTTATATTTATTCCTTTTGTATAATTCTTCTATACAATAAATACTTATTTTTGGATCTACTTGAGATAAAGATAATTCAAAGGGATAATCAACAATTGAATTGTTAAATAATATTTTAGAATTACGTTTTGAAAATTGCCAATAATCTTTTTCTAATAATGAAAATACATAATTTAGTACTTCTTCTTTTTTAGAATTAAAAACATGCCCTCCACTTAGATCAAAAACATAATCATCAATAACCTTACTTTTACATAGACCACCTATAGTATCTTTTTCATAAATATCACAATTAATATTATAATATCTTTTCAATATATCAAATAATGAAAGCCCTGAAATACCAGCACCCAGAATAGCAATCTTCATAATTTAATTCTCAACATAAATATGTTTAGGGGCATTGTTTTGTAAAAAATTTTCCCATGCTAGATTTAAACCATTTTCAAAATTCTTTACATATAATTTAGTGTTAAATAAAGGAGAATTTTTGTTATTTTTTATAAGCTTATTTTTAATATTTAGTAATTTTTCTTTATTTGTAGCTAATTCAATACACAAATCTTTATATTCTTGTAATGAATAGGTTACTAATTCAGGTAAATTATTTGTAAATAATATACTTGCTGAAACTCGGTTCCCCCAATAATTCCCTAGACAGGTTACTATAGGTAAATTTGCATAAACGACTTCCATTGTTGTAGTGTGACCGTTAAAACAATAAGGATCTAGAGCTAAATCAGCTATTTGGTACAAATCAAGATGATTATTATAATTTCCTCTAAATAGCAACCTGTTTGGGTCTACATTATTATTTGCTACATAATTTTTAAGATTGTTAATCATATCAATATTTTTATTTGATAACCACAATATGCTGTTTGGAACAGCTTTCAGTATTTCTAACCAAGTATCAAATATAAGAGGGTCTATTTTAAAAGAATTATTAAAACTGCAAAATACGAAAGACTCTTCTGGTATTTCAACATCCTTCTTTTTATATCTATTATTTAAAAAAACATTACAACTATATGGTAAATATGTATTTGGTAAATATAAAAATTTTTCATTGTAGTCATTTTCTGTTTCAATCGGGGTAACAGTTTTGTCCGTTACGACATAATCCATACTTTTTGTTTGATAAGATGCCGTTAATTCTAAGTAATGCATTTGTATGGGGGCTAAACGAAATATAGCTGGACTATTTTTATAAACTTCATTTTGAGGCATGGTATAATTTGAAAACATATTAATATCAATAAGAATATCAATTTTAAAATTAACTATTTTATTAATCATTTTTACATAGTCAGTTGTACTGAAATCAATAAAATGTTCAACATTATTACTTATTCTTTTAGTGACAAAATCTTTATTGCCATAAGAAAGTACGAAAAGTTCAATATTTTTCCGATCAAAATATTCAAAAAAATTGTTTAATACTATGCCAACTACATGATTTTGAAAACAACCAGAAATGAACCCAACTTTGATTCTTCTTTTGGCACTGTTTTTATAAATATTAGTATCAATAATAGGTTCTGAACATTTTTCTAACATAAATTTTTTTAGTTTGATGCTAGTATTCGAAATAATGCGATTTTTTTGAAAACTTGAAATTGTCAAATGAGAACAATCAAAGACTTTTATAACACTTTCTAATTTATTTTCTATAAACCTATCACTAACTTCCAACAAAAATTTTAATTCTTCATCTCTATTTTCCCAATTACATTCCTTTTCTTTAGTATCATAAATTTGGGCTAATAAATTGCCGGCTTCTTGATTTAAAGGGGAAATATCTAAGACTTTTTTTAATAATAAATTAGCTTTTTGGTATTCTTTGGTTTTATGATAAATCTTGGCTAAATTAAGATTGGCATTTTCGTAGTTTGGGTTAATTGCAATAACTTGATTAAAATATTTTTCTGATTCTGCTAGTTTTTCCAAACTAAAATAACATAAACCAATATTATAAAGCGTATTAACACAATTATTCCTTAAATTTAAAGCACTAAGATAAGCGTTAATAGCTTCTTCATATTTTTTAAGAAAAAAATAATTTGAACCAGTATAAAAATAATAGTCGTAATTATCGGTTTTTAATTTAATTATTTTTAAAAAGTATTTTTCTGCTTCTTCATGTTTTTGTTGATTATGTAAACTCATTGCTAAATAATAGAAAGCTTCTACCCATTCCGGGTTAATAGCAACTGTTTTTTTATAGTAAAATTCTGCTTTGTTAAATTTATTTTGGGTATAATTAACTAACCCTAAGTTGTAAAAATTTTCTGGTTTTGGGGTTACCTCTACTGTTTCTGCCCAGCAAATTTCGGCTTCATTATATTGAGCATTATTATAGAATCCGGTAGCAAGATTAAATAAATCATCTTCATAAGATATTTGATTTAAAAAAATCTGCGGTAAATGATAAATTTTATTGAGTTCTTCTTCAGGATATTTTTGGTATTTTAAAGCAATAGCTTTACTTATTTTATAAATAATACTTGGATATTCTTGATCTAAAATTTCAAATATTTCACAGGCTTCTTTGTAATTATATTTTGAGTATAAAGCTTTGGCTTTTAAGCTTAAATAAAGCTCATTTTTTTCTTTTTTAAGCAGTTCATCTAATGTTTCTAAACAAGGTTTATATTCATTTAATAGATAATAAGTGAAAGCTAATAAAAATTTAGCATTTTGGTTACTTGGGTCAATACTTAACAAAGTCTTTAAATTTTTTTCCGCTGGTTGATATTTTTGTTCCTCAAGAAATGTTTTCGCAAGTAAATAATTTGCTTCAAGATTATTAGGTTCCAGATTAAGTATTTCCTGAAATTGGGTAATAGCTTTTGATAAATGTTCTTCAACAATAGCAATTTTACCGTTTAATAATAAACTGGGGATATTAGTGGGGTCTAATTTTAAGCTGATTTTTATTTCTTCTTTTGCTTTAATATAATCTTGCTGATAAAAATTAATGAAAGCTAAATAGTAATAGTTTTGGGCATTTTCTGAGTCTATTTTAATTAGATTATGAAAAAAAACATATGCTTTATCTAGCTTTTTTTCTTTAAGATAAATTAAACCTAGTTTAAAATTGGCGTTTATATGATCTGGCTCTAACTCTAAAATTTTTTTAAAATATTTTTTAGCTTTAGTGTAATCTTTGTTAATAAAAAAAATATCAGCGTAATAATAAATTGCTTTAATATTATTAGGATATTTTTGCATTAAATCTAAGAAAATTATTTTTGCTTCATTAAGTCTGTTTAAAAAATAAAGGCTTTGCCCTTGATAAAATAAGCCTATTTCAGGGAGAGTTTCTTTTTTTTCTATTTCTGCTAAATTAATTAAAGCTTCTTCGTATTTTTTCTCAGCAATTAATACTTTTGCTAAATTTAAAATAATTTCATTATTTTTATTTATTTTTTTTGCTTCTTGATAACAACTTTCTGCTTCTGCCAAGTTTTGATTTTCAAGGTTCAAATTACCTAAATGAAAATGTAGTGAACTTAAACCTTCAAGTACAGTTTCTAATTTTTTATTTGATAGCATTTTTTAATTATAAATTATTTTATAGTAAGAATAAAGTGAGAATCAAGTCTCAAAAACTGAATTTAATTTTATTTTTTTCATTTTTTAAATCTTTTTAATTTATAATTATTTTTTACTCCATTTTCTTTTGAAAAAGAAAACGGGGTAAACCCCAAAAGAAAACTAACGCGCCAAACTCGTTTTCAATCGTCGTGATTTTTTTATGTATACCCCAGGGGGCGGAGCCCCCTGGGGTATACGAAATAATAATGGTGGCGCTAAAGAGGAAAGGGGCTTGCCCCCTTCAAAAAATCAAATCTAAAACCGCAATATTAATCATTGCTTCAACCACTGGTACTAAGCGAGGGCAAAGGCAAGGGTCGTGTCTGCCTTCAATAGCAATTTCTACGGATTCCAGTTTTTCGTTTACGGTTTTTTGAGCTTTTTTAATAGATGGAGTGGGTTTTACGGCTAAAAGAATTGTAATATCTTCTCCGGTAGAAATACCGCCAAGAATACCGCCGGCAAGATTCTTTTTTGATTTTATTTTATTATCTTTAACAAAATATTCGTCATTATTTTCTGAACCTTTTTGTTCTGCTACTTTAAAACCTTGACCAAATTCTACACCTTTAATTGCCCCAATGGAAAGTAAAGCATGTCCTAAAACTGCTTCTAATTTATCAAATACCGGTTCGCCGATTCCTATTGGCATGTTTTTGATAATTACCGAAATTGTACCGCCAAGGGAATCTCCGGCTTGAGCAGTTGTTTCTATTAGCGAGATCATTTCTTTGGCTTTTTCAGCATCCGGACAACGGACAATATTTTTTTCAATTTCTGAAAAATCTAATTTTGCGGCAATAATGTTACCAATACTGGAAGTATAAGCTATTGTTTCTACTTTATACTTGGTTAAAATTTTTTTGGCTACTGCACCGGCGGCAACTCTGGCTACGGTTTCTCTGCCTGAAGAACGTCCGCCACCTCGGTAATCTCTAAATCCGTATTTTAGAAAATAGCCTAAATCTGCGTGACCAGGACGAAAGATATCTTTAATTTTTTCGTAGTTTTTAGCATCAGCATCATGGTTTTTAATTAATAAGGCAATCGGAGTTCCCAGTGTTTTACCTTCAAAAATACCGGAAAGTATTTCTACTTCATCTTGTTCTTTTCTAGGTGTGGTTACGGAACTTTGTCCGGGTTTACGTTTATTTAGTTCGTTTTGAATATCTTCTTGAGAAAGTAAAATTTGGCTTGGTACACCTTCAATAATCACTCCCAAGCCAGGACCATGACTTTCTCCGAAAGTTGTTATTTTAAAATTTTTTCCAAAGGTATTGCCGGTCATTATTTTCCAATCGCCAAAGTGCCGGTTCTAAAAATCTCTAACACTTTAAATTTTTGCACAACATTTAAAAAATGGATTATTTCAGTTTTATCGCCTGAAAATTCAATAATTTCTATATCTTCATGCTGAAATAAAACCCTGATTTCAAAAGCTTCTAGCTTTTCCAATAATTTTTTATGATCTTCGGCTTTTTCATCTAATTTTACTAAAACTAATTCTGTTTCTATATAATTTTCATTATCGCAAATATCTACTTTTAAAACATTAATCATTTTTTGTAATTCTACCTTCATTCTTTTAATCCGATATTCATCTTCTTCCACATCAATGGTCATAAGTGAGACTTTTTCGTTTTGAGTAGGTGCAACGGTTAAACTTTGAATATTAAAAGTATGCCTTGAAAATAAACGCGATATTTTTGCTAATACCCAGAATTTATTTTCAACTAAAACAGAAAAGGTTGTCATAGCCATTGTATTTTAATCCTTCATTAATAATAGCATCTCTTTATTAGATGCACCTGCCGGTACCATTGGGTAAACGAGCTCTTTTTCATCAACAATTACATCTAACAAATAAGAGCCTTTTACTGAAAGCATTTCATCTATAGCAGTAGAAAGTTCAGTGATTTTATTAACTCTTTTACTTTGAATGCCGTAAGCATCTGCTAATTTCACAAAATCCGGTGAGTTGTTTTCCATATTTGTAGCAGAAAATCTGGAATGATAAAATAATTCTTGCCATTGCCTTACCATACCTAAAAAGTGATTATTAAAGATAACAATTTTTACCGCATGTTTACCATGCATTAAAGAACTTAATTCTTGCAAATTCATTTGAAAAGAGCCATCACCAAGAAAGGCAATTACTTCTTCATTAGGTTTAGCAAATTTAGCACCAATGGCGGCTGGTAAGCCAAAGCCCATCGTACCTAAACCACCGGAAGTAAGCCAGGCTCTAGGTTTAACAATTGGGAAAAATTGGGCGGTCCACATTTGGTGCTGGCCAACATCAGTAACCGCTATAACATTTCCTTTAGTTTTTTCTGCCACCATGGTTAAAATATCTTGCGGTTTAATTAACTTTTCATCTTTTTTGTAATGTACCGGATGCCGTTTTTGCCAATGATTAATTTTTTCCCACCATAAATCTAAATGAGGTTTTCTAAAATCGGGTTTTTCTTTTAAATATTCTTTTATCTCATCATAAAGTTTTGCTAAGCAAAGCTTCGCATCACCTATTAGATCGTAATCTGCTTTACGGATTTTATCTATTTCTGCTGGGTCTACATCAATATGAATAATTTTAGCATTAGCGGCAAATTCACTAAGTTTACCAGTAACCCTGTCATCAAACCTAACACCAACGGCAAAGAGACAATCACTCTCGTGTACAGCCATATTGGCAGAATAAGTACCGTGCATACCAAGCATACCAAGATTATGTTCATCATAGCCAGAAATTCCACCTAAGCCCATTAAGGTTGGAGTAGCAGGTAAATTAAGTAAATTAACAATTTTTTGTAATTCTTCGTGAGCCTCTGCATTAATAATTCCGCCGCCAAAATAACAAACCGGTTGTTTAGCTTCACAAAGAGCACGAGCCGCATCAGCAAAATCACCGCTTTGTATTTCTTTTTCAATTACCAACTTATTCTGAGAATATTTAGGATAATCAGTTTTTGCTACCAAAACATCCTTGGGAATATCTAAAAGTACTGGGCCAGGGCGATCACTTAAAGCTATTCTAATAGCATCTAAAACCGCTTTTTCAACATCTTCGATATCACGAATTAAATCATTGTGTTTAGTAGCTGAAATGGTAATACCCACAATATCTGCTTCTTGAAATCCATCGGTACCAATTAACGCTTGGGTAACTTGAGCAGAAATAACTAGTAAAGGGATGGAATCTAATTTAGCATTAGCTAAACCCGTAACCGTATTAGTTGCACCAGGTCCGGAGGTTACAAAAGCTACACCAAGTTTACCGCTGGCTCTGGCATAACCATCTGCCATATGTACGGCGCCTTGTTCGTGCCGTACTAAATGATGTTTAATATTACTGGAATATAAAGCATCATAAAGCGGCAACATAGTACCACCAGGTAAACCAAATATTTGATCTACTCCTTGTTTTTCTAGAACATCTAAAACAATTTCAGCGCCGGTTTTATGCATAATCATAGTTAATATAGCAAAAGTTTGTTTTTATGTATACCCATTTTAGATAGGGTTTAAGAAAATTTTTATTTATATTATACTAAAATAATGATTCATGCAGTAATTATGGCTGGTGGTAAAGGTACCAGGTTTTGGCCGGTTTCTCGGGCAATTAGATCAAAACAATTTATTGATGTAGTAGGAGATGAATCTTTATTAACTCTTACTATTAAACGGTTAAAGCCATTTATTAAATCTGAAAACATTTGGATAGTAGGAAATAAAGATCAAAAAGAATATCTTCTTTTAAATAAACTAGATGTTCCGGAAGATCAAATTCTTTATGAACCAATCGGTAAAAACACGGCACCTTGTATTGGTTGGGCTGGTGTTGAAATTCAGAAGAAAGATTCATCTGCTATGATGATAGTGTTACCGGCAGATCATTTAATTCAAGACCATATATCATTTCAAGAAACTCTTAATAAAGCTGTTGTTTTTGCACAACAAAACCAAGCTTTAGTTACTATTGGTATTAAGCCGACTTTTGCTCATACTGGTTATGGGTACATAGAAATAGCTAACAAAGATGAAGAAATAAACAAAGTTACAGCTTTCAAAGAAAAACCCGATCTAACAACAGCAGAAGATTATCTTAAAACAGGGAAGTTTTTTTGGAATTCCGGTATTTTTATTTGGTCTGTAAAAAAAATCTTAGATTTAATAAAATTAAATTTACCTGATTTAGCGTTAGAGCTAACAAAACTTGAAAGATTGAATTATCAAGATAAAAACTATCAGCCCGTATTAAATTTGGTTTTTCAAAATATGCCGTCAATATCAATAGATTACGGTATTATGGAAAAAGCAGTTAACGAAACTTACCTCATAAAATCCAATTTTGATTGGTCTGATTTAGGTAACTGGAGCTCTTTAGAAGAATTTTTAATTAAAGACGATAATCAAAATGCTTTTTCCAATCAAATTATTAGTTTAAATAGTAAAAATAATCTTATTTATTCTCAAAAAAGATTAATTGCACTTGTGGATGTTGAAGATTTAATAGTTGTAGATTCTGAAGATGCTATTTTAATTATGCCAAAAAAGAGTGATCAGAGAATTAAAGAACTTTATGAAAAACTCCCTCAAAAATTCAAATAAATTTCATTTAATTCTTCAGGCAAATTCTCCGGGAGAAATTTCTAATTGGGCAATACCTTTTGCTAAAAAATTTATTGAAAAATTACCGCAAAGTGAAATCAGTTTGTTTATTACCCCTTGCCAATATGCTTCGGGGCAGGAAGCTGAAACTGCTATAAAAACTCAATTATTTTCGCAAGTATTTTCACCTAACGAAAGTATCAAAAAAATATTCTCGTTACCTTTTTTTCAAAAAAAAGCAAGAAAAGGGGCTGTTTTATGTTTAGGGGGCGACCCTTTTTACAGTAAATTATTAGGCTTTAAATATCATTTTCCGGTATTTGTTTATACGGAAAGGAAACCATATAAAAGTTTTTTGGTAAAAAGAGTTTTTAGTAAATACGAATATGGCGATTTAATGTCTGAAAGAATTAATCAATTTCAAACGGGTTTTAATCAAGAAAGAATTAGAGAAAAATACAGGCTTAATAAAAATAGATATGCTCTTTTTTTTGCTGGTTCCAGACCCCAACATTTTCAAGCATTAATACCAAATTATCAAGAAATTGTAAGAAAAATCAAGGAAATTAAACCAGATTTTCAAGCAATCTTGCAAATATCACCTTTTATCACTGAAAATTTTTTTGAAAAAATAAATCAAAATTTAAAATTAGAACAAGAATTTATTGTTTTAAGAGGTGAATCGGTTGAACTAATGGCGATAAGTGATCTTTTAATTACTATCCCAAGTACCAGTACAGCAGAGGCTGGTTATATGCAATTACCAATGTTAGTTGTAGTACCTACAAATAGACCGGATTTAATTATTTTTGACGGTTTATTTGGTTTAATTGGTAATGCACCTATTCTTGGTATTCTGATAAAAAAGCTTATAATTTGGTTTTTAAAAAGAAAAAATCCATTATTAGCACTTCCTAATATCATGGCGAAAAAAGAAATAGTCCCGGAACTTAAAGGAGATTTAAAAATTAAAGATGTAGTAGACCAAATTATAAAAATTTATTATTCTGAAACAGAATTAAAAAAGCTTAAAAGCCAACTAACTCTAATTAAGCCAACAAAAAATACTGTTGATTTGATAATTAAAGAAATGACTCATATATCAACATAAATTTTTATGAGAAAAAAAATATTTTTTTTATTCTTTTGTTGTTTTATGACTTTGTTTTTCTATTCTTGCAGTAGTAAAACCGGTATTATAGAACCAATTACAAATCAAACTACTAATGAAAGTGATAATTATTATGGTTTAGAAGATTTAAGCCAAGGGTTAAATGAGTTACAAGATCAAATAGAGTTTAATAACCAAGATTTACCGGAAAATGCTTTAGTTAAATTAGGTTCAACCCCTAGTTTAAGTGCAAAATATATTCTTTTTGCTCCTCAAAAAAAATTTCCTTGGGCAGAAACAGCCTCTATATTAAAAAAAGGGGACTTAATTTTTTCCAAAGGTAATAATTTTTTAGCTTCTGCTATTAATAATATTTCCAGTTGGTCACACGTTGCTATTATATATGATCCTAAAAACATTTTAACTTTGGAGGCTTGCGATGGCGGGGTAAATATTTATAGACCATTAAAAGATTGGGAACCTAATATAGCTTGGTCAGTAAAAAGAATTAAAGCAGATCAAAATAAAATTAGTTATGCGGTGGATTTAGCACGAAAAAAATGGAATACTACAAATGGCTATACACCAATGCCTTATTGGCCTAAAACTACCAAAAATTGTAAAAGTACAAATTATGTTGAATTATTTAAAGAATGGTTCAAAGAATGGGCAGATAAAAATACGTTTACTTCCATGTATTGTTTTAAATTAGCTTATCATACTTTTATGTTGATTAATATTAATTTAGATTCAAATAGAACTACACTTACTCAATTTGCCAGTTGTTTTGGTGATGGTTTTTATCAAAAAGATATAACTGATGCGGGTACTTATAATAATCGGGCATTTATCGGGGTTACTGGTGATGATATTTACTATTCAAAACATTTAGGTCAGGATCTATATATTTATGGTAAAAAATATTTAGAAAAACCTTATTTAAGCGAACAAAGTTTAAACGAGCAAAATTTGAGTGCTGATTAAAATTATTTTTTCTCTTTTTTTAACTGTAAACTCATTTTTTTTTCAAATAGATTATACTCAATCAAATTCTTCTGCCTACATTTATGCGATTCATCAAATTGCAGTTGATAGATATGTTATTTCGCAAATTTCGGTTGAAACAGATTTAATTACAAATCAATTTATAGTTACAAAACCTTATGATTTTTTATTTGTTGACCATAAAAATAATTTATTATTAGGGTGGATGAAAAGTTATGGCGAAGGAAAAAATGAAATAGATATTTATGATGATCAAAAAAAAATAATTCAAAATTTTATTTTTACACAAAAGAAAAGACCCTGTTTTTTATTGCAATATAACAAAAACTATTTTGTTGTTTCGAACCCAAATGGTTTATTTATTGAAGTTTATAATAATCAAAAAAAATTATTAAAAATAATAAAAATAGATACAAACTGTCTTTTTACCCCAGGTACTTTTTTTATTAATGACCATAAATTATACCTTTTAGCTAATAGTTTTGCGGATATTAACAGAGAAGACACTCCCTATATTTATATATTCGATTTAATTAATTATCAACTAATAGAAAAAATTGATTTAGGTAATTATTGCGGTGGCGGAATAGCTTTGAGTTTCGATAAAAAAAATAAAATAGTGTATTTAGCAAGTTTAGCAGAAGGGTCAGGAAAAAATCGAAAATCTAATACAGCTATTATGGTTTTTTCTTTTCCTTCCTTTGAATTAATAAAAAAAATACCTGTTGAAGCAATTTGTTTAGATATAATTTATCAAAAACCTAATTTCTTTATAAATACCGGAACAAATTTAATGGTTTATGATATCGAAAAACAAAAGATAATTAAAACTTTCCCTTTAAAAATTTCATATATGACTAAATTAAAAAATAAATTATATTGTAGTTTTGAATCTAGTTCCCCTACTAATTCAGGCTTAGCCATTATTAATCTAATAAACCACAAAATTCTTAAAATTATTCCTGGTTTCTATGGACCAATTTCAAACCAACTAGAATAAATAAGTAATTCCTAAATCAACATAAGAATTAAAAACAAAAGTTGTTACAGCTGGGCTTACCCCTGAATATTTATATGTATTAAATGCTACAGGTGCCAATCGAGCTGAAATAATAAATTTGGGAAGAACTCTATATTGTAAACCACATAATAGATCTATTTCATGATTGTATTCAAATTGACCCAAAGAATCAAAACCATTTACAAATGAATAACCTAGACCATAAGTAAAAAACACGGTAGGAATTACCTCATTTTTCATTTGAAAATTTAAAAAGTAATCCGAAATAAGATAATTAGTATTTCCGCTATTAAACTTCAAACCACCTTCTAAATCGTATAAAGCAGAATATAACCCAACCATACCAGTATTAAAAGAATATAAAGAAATACCTATTTGAGGATAAAGATAAAAAGCGTGTCCATGTATTCCCATTATTAACACAGCTAAAACAGCAAACAGTATTTTTTTCATTTTTTCTCCTTAATTATTTAAGTATGTTATTATTTTAACATAAAAAAAACTAAAAAAGCATTAGTTTAAAACAAGTACGTTAATCCCAAATCTAGGTAATTATTAAAATAATATAATGTTTTTGCATTTGAAGAACTCACGGTTTTGTAAATCATCATATCTATTGGCATTATTCTGGCTGATAAAACGAAATGAGGGGAAAAGATATATTGAAGTCCTGCCAGTAAACCTAATTCATATCGATAATTATAGGTAACAGAGGAACTATGACCATTGGTAATTGAAAAATTAAAACCATAAACAAAATATAGTTTTGAGACAATTTCATTTTTTAATTGAAAATTAATAATATATCGTGAAAGTGTACAATCTTCATTTGAAGCTGTTGCTTTAAAACCTAATTCTAAATCATAGGTAGATGAATATAAACCCAGCATACCTGAATTATAAGTATATATTGAAACCCCCATTTTAGGTGATGGCGAAAATGCATATATCGGTAAAAGATAAACAATACTAAAAATAATAAAAATACTAATTTTTTTCATTTTTATCTCCAACTTTTTACTTAATCATACTATAATAATTTAAACTTTTAAAATAAAATACTTAATCAGAGGTGAACAATGAAAGCTGTACAAATTAGAGATAATATTTATTGGGTAGGTGCTATAGATTGGAATATTAGAAATTTTCATGGCTATTCTACCCAAAACGGCACTACTTATAACGCATATTTAATTATTGATAAAAAAATAACCCTTATTGATGCCGTAAAAAAAGAATTTTCACACGAGCTATTAGCTAGAATTTCCTCAATAATTGACCCTGAAAAAATTGATTATGTAATTTCGAATCACGTAGAAATGGATCATTCTGGAGCTTTACCGGAAATTATGGCTATTGCTAAAAACGCGGTCCTTTATACATCAAACCCAGCAGGTGCAAAAGGATTAAATATTCATTTTCACCCAAATTGGCAAACAAACCCAGTAAAGAGCGGAGATACCTTAAATACCGGCAAATTTAATTTTAAATTTATACAAACCCCTATGATCCATTGGCCGGATAATATGGTTACTTATTTGGAAGAAGAAAAAATTCTTTTTTCTAATGATGCTTTTGGTCAGCATATTGCCAGTTCGGAAAGATTTAATACCGAAAAAGTACTAGGTTTTGTACTTCATGAAGCAAAAAAATACTATGCCAATATAGTTTTGCCTTATGGTGAACAAGTTCAAAGAGCTCTTTCTGTATTACAAAATTTTGATATTAAAATAATTGCGCCCAGTCATGGCTTAATCTGGCAAGATAATCTTGATACTATTATTAAAGAGTATGATAAATGGTCGAAATATGAAGCAGAAGAATATGCATTAATAATTTACGATACTATGTGGGGTTCAACAGAAAAAATCGCTAAAACTATCGAAGCTGCTTTTAATGAAAAAAGGATTAAAACTGCTTTATTTAATCTACGCTTTAATCATATATCAGATATTATCACCCAAGTAATGACCGCTAAATATATTTGTTTAGGTTCACCTACTTTAAATATGCAAATTTTACCAACAGTTGGTGGTTTTTTAACATATTTAAAAGGTTTAAAGCCTAGAAATAAAACCGTTTTAGCTTTTGGTTCTTATGGTTGGGCGTCAAGAAGTATAGATATAATCGAAGAAGAATTTAGAAATATGGAATATCATGTTTTACCTTCTATTAGAGTTAATTATGTCCCTACGGAAGAGGAATTAAAGAAAATTGAGGAAGGTTTTTCTTTTTAACACTGGTGTCTTTCCCTAGAGTCCGGTCTTTATAAAAAAACAAAAATTATCCCTACATTAAATCTAAGAAATTAGTCGACTAATAAAATATAATTTTGATAGATAAAAATAAACAAGGTATAATTATTTTAGAAAGATTTTGATGATATAAAAAATTAGAAAATAATTATTATGAAAAAAACAATTTCTTTAGTACTATTTGTAATTTTAAATTTATTATTTACAAATATAACCATGTTATATGCTGAAAATTTTGAGCCGATTACAAAGTTAACTTATAATAATATTGGAACTTATACATATGATTTTTATCTTGATCCTAATTTATATCAGACATTTATATTTACAATAGATAACGTTAGCCTTAATGGAAAAGATACTCTAAACCAAATTGAGCTTAAGAAGTCTGGGAAAAATATAATAATATCAAACCCACCAGGATTAACTACGAATACAAAAATAACTATGCAGATTCTATTTACTAAAAAAAATAATAACATAAAAACACAATATGTAATAAACAAGAATATTTATCTTTCTTCACCAACTCTTTCTAGCATATCTATTAAAAGTGATAAAATAAATGGTGGTTATATTGTTACAGTAGAAAATGGAAAAATAGAAGATTCACCTTAATAAAATTGTTTTTATTATGGAGGATAAGGCATTATCTTGTTTTCTCAATTATTTATTCAAAGACCGGACACTAGTGGATATAAATTTAGAAGATACCAAAAAATTTCCATGCAAGATAAATTATTAATATACCGATTTTTAATTAAATAAAACTTAAGGAGGAAAAATTATGGCCGGTACACCAGGCGTAAATGCGCCAAATTCACCTACAACTCCAAAAACACCGCAAACCGATGTTACTCCAGAATCATTAGGCTTAAATACTAATACTGAAAAAACAGCCACTGATTATGATATGAGTAAATTAGCAGGTGCTAGTAAATTTTCACAGGATATATTGGGAATGGATCTATTAAGTACGCAAACAAAAAATAAAGATATTTCCGGAAATTCCGCAGGTAGTATACAATCTGACGGCGCCGCCCTTAATGCAAATAAAGCAACGTTAGACTAAAGAAATTTTTTTATGCTCAAAATTTTTTGCAGAGCAAAAAATTTTGAGCATAAAGTAGCCCCTTACTATTAAAACCTTTACAATTAATTAGTCATAATCGTTTTTAGATTATTAATTTCTTGCAAGATAATTTCTTTTGCCTTATTTTGAATTTTAGCTACAGTTGTTTTTTCTGTTAATAATTGATTGATTTTTACTAATAATTCTTCAAACGAGATGTTTTTTTCTTCTAAGGTAATCCCCATTTTAGTGTTCTCATAATATTTGGCATTTGCCATTTGATGATTATCTTTAGCATAGGGATAAGGAATTAAAATAGCTTTTTTATGAAAAAACATTAATTCTGCTAAGGTGGTAGCTCCTGAACGGCTAATAACTAAATCAGCATTTCGATAAAGAAAATCCATTTTTTCAAAATATGGCAATACTATGATTTTATTTTTATTATCATTGTTTTTTAATATGGTTATATTTGGTTCAGAAAAGTTTTGGGAATAGAAATTTTCTCCGGTTACATGAATAATTGAAAGGGAAGAGGTTAAAAAATAATCGTAATTATCATAAAAATGCTGGTTAATTTTCAAAGCGCCTTGGCTACCGCCAAAAACCAAAATTAAGGGAGATTTTGGCATTTCAATTGTTTTTAGGGTTAAATAAATACTATCTTGGCGAGTAAAATTTCTGATGGGGTTCCCACTAACAATGATTTTATTTTTAGGAAAGTATTTTTTTGCTTCTTCAAAACTCAGGAATATTTTTTTTGCCAGTAAAGCAAGAATTCTGTTTGTTCTACCGGCAATAATGTTTTGTTCCAATAGAAAGACTGGGATTTTTTGCAAATAAGCCGCTAAAGCAATTGGAAAAGTAAAATATCCTCCAGCACTAATAACTATTTTTGTCTTTTGTTTTTTGAGAATAAAATATGATTTAATAAAATTTTTTAGAAATTGCCAGGGGTTTTTAATATTGGTTTTTAGCGGAAAGAATTGATAATTATATTCTTTAATAATTTGTTTATCTTTTTTATTGGTAGAAACAAAAAAGAAAGATTGGTCTTTATTAAGCTCTTCGGCTAAAGCAACTGTAGGGTAAATATGTCCGCCAGTAGGGCTAAAAGTAAAGCAAATCATGTACATGCCCTCTTAGAAATGTTTAAAACTACCCCCATGTAAAAAAGGGAAGTAATTAAAGAAGTTCCGCCAAAACTGATAAAAGTTAATGGTATACCGGTAACCGGTAAAACTCCTATTACTACTCCAATATTAATTAAGCCTTGAAGCACTAAAAATAAAACTAGGGCAATCATTAAATATTTTGCATAATCATTTTTTGCTTGAAAAGCCAGTTTACTGCCCCGAAATAACAATGCTCCGAATAATAATACCGTAATTACCGCAAAAATAAAGCCACCTTCTTCGCAAATAATGGCAAAAATAAAATCAGTATATTGCATGGGTAAGTAATAATATTTTAATTTGCTTTGCCCAATGCCATTACCAATTAAACCACCTGAACCAATAGCAATCATAGATTGAATTACGTGGTAGTTTTTACCTAAAGGGTCTGCCCAAGGGAATAGAAAAGCTTTTACCCTTAGCATTTGATAATGGTTAGTAAAAATACTAAATAAAAAGCATACAAAACCTAGCATAGCCATAATTACCAGATGTTTCATTCTGGCATTAGCTAAAAAGAAGAGAATAAATGTAATGCTGGAAATTAAAATAATATTACCTAGATCTGGTTGTTTAGCAACTATCCCAAGCGGAATTATAATTAAGACCAAAATAGGTAATAACCCCTTTTTAAATGATTCAATGGCGTATTTTTTGTTTTCCAAAGAAACCGCTAAAAATACGGCAATAAAAAATTTGGTAATTTCAACTGGCTGAATTTGAAAGAAACCAATAGCTAGCCAACGTTTTGCGCCAAGTGCTTTAATACTGAACCCGGGTATTAAGGTTAAAAATAAAAGAAAAATTGAAAAAATAAGCCCTTGAAAAGCAATTTTTTTATAACTTTCATAAGGAATTTTTAAGCCTAACCAAAAAAAGAAGGCCCCTAAAAAAAGATAAATAAAATATTTTTTTATGAAATAAAAACTATCATTATAATTTTCTAAACCTACTACTGAACTGGTAGAGAAAATCATAATTAGACCAAAAGTTAATAGTGCCAAAGTAATTATTAATAAAGGTTTATCAATTTTCATATTTATTTTTGACAATATTTTTGAAGATTTTACCGCGTTCTTCAAAATTTTTAAATTGATCAAAACTAGAACAAGCCGGAGAAAATAAAATCACGTCTCCTGGTTCTGATAAAGCATAACTTTTTTCAATAGCAGAATCAATGTTTTCTACTCTATGTAAAAGATAATTTGGATTAAGTTTTTGCGAAACTGCGGTAAATCTATCGCTTATGGCGCCAAAAATAATGATGTTTTTTACTTTTTTATGCAGTTTTAAGATAAAATCTTCTAAGGGTAACATTTTATCTTTCCCACAAATAATCAGGTTAATCGGCTTGGTGAAAGCATCTACGGCAACTTCAGTAGAATCTGGGTTAGTGGCTTTAGAATCATTATAAAATTCGCGGTTATTATAAATTGTTACCAGCTCAATACGGTGTTCTACTGGTTCAAAAGATTTTATTTTTGTTAGAATTTTATCTTTAATTTCTTGGGTTGCCATTTTAGTTGTTTCTTTTAATAACGCTTCGGTAGCTAGATAGCTGGCTAAAGCATTTAATTTATTATGATTACCTTTAATTTTAAGATCACTAAATTCTTTAATTAAAGGATTGGTTAAATCAAAATGTAATTTTTTGAAATTAGTATTTTTTATTAATGGTTCTAAGTATTTATCATTAGGCGGATAAATAAGATAATCATTTGTAGTAAAATTCTGAAAAACTTTTGCTTTACATTTGGCATAATTTTCCATAGTTTTGTGTCGTTCTAAGTGATCGGGAGTCAGATTTAACCAAATTGCAATATCTGGTTTAAATTCTTTACAAAATTCTAATTGGTAACTGCTTACTTCAGCTATAATTACTTCGGATTTTTGTTTAGTATCAACTAGAGAAATCATCGGTAAGCCTATATTACCGCAATATGGGGCATCAAGAATATGCGCAATTAAACTGGTTACGGTGGTTTTGCCGTTAGTGCCGGTAACTGCAATAATTTTTGGTTTAAATTTACTTTCTTTGCGGTTAAAAAGACGCCAGGCAAATTCAATTTCCGAAATTATTTCTTGCTTGGTTTCAGGAAATTGTTCTTGCGGTATTCCTGGACTGGTAATAATTAAATCTGCATTATCTATATTGGTAATAGATATACCTAGTTCTTTTGCTTTTTCAGCTACTGCTTTACCTGTTATACCTTCTTTACCTAAAATGTGTATTTTCATTTTTTTTTCTTTTAAAAAAGAAACAAAATTTTTTTATGTATCTCCATGTGGCAGAGCCACATGGAGATACGAGAGAGATTAGTTTTTTAGGGGACTTCGTCCCCTAAGACCCCTGGGAAAAAGATTGTTTTTCTAAGGGGCTACGCCCCTTAAACCCCATAGAGCTTTTGCCCTAAAAATCATAGGTCATCAAATAATCATTTAATCACAGTTCAAGACATTTATTCACTATTCCCCTAACACTAAGCCCATATTTATCTAAAAGTTTTTCTTTTTCACCATGTTCTATGAATTGATCTGGTAATGCTAAATGCATAAATTCAGGTAAATTTTTTTCTTCTTTTAATTCTTCTAGCAAATAAGCATAAAAAGAGCCAATTTTAGTTGTTTCTTCTACTACTATTACTTTTTTAGATTGTTTTAAGTATAATTTAATAGCATTAAAATCAAAAGGTTTTAAAAATTTTAGATCAACAACTATACTGGTTTTCTTTTCTTTATTAAATAAAGTTTTAGCCGCTTCGTAACAAGTAAAAACAGTTGTACCATAAGAAATAAAAAGATAATCTATTTGGTTAACATCAATAGCAAAATCCGTAATTATTTCTGCTTTAAACGGTTGAAATTCATTATTTGTTTCAATTTTGCCGGGGGTAATACCGCGAGGGAATCTAATGGCAATTGGTGCTTTTTGATAATCAACTGCCCATTTTAAAGCAGATTTTAATTCATAAATATCTTTAGGCGAAATTATTATTAAATTTGGAATCGGTAATAAAAAATTTACATCAAATGTACCATGATGAGTAGGTCCATCTTCACCTACCAAACCAGCTCTATCAATAGCAAAAATTACAGGTAGATTTTGTAAAGCAATATCATGAATAAGTTGATCATAACCGCGTTGTAAAAAAGAAGAGTAAATTGCTACTATTGGTTTTACGCCGCCTCTGGCTAACCCGCCGGCAAAGGTAATGGCGTGTTCTTCAGCAATACCAACATCAAAAAGTTGTTGCGGTAGTTCTTGGGAGAATTCTCTTAAACCACTCCCTTCTATCATGGCAGGTGTAATTACCGTAATTTTCGAGTCTTTTTTAGCCAGATTTAAAACTGTTTCACCAAAAATTTCGGTAAAAGTTTTTTGGTTAGATTTTTTCGGATTTTTGGGTGAAATCCCGTGATATTTAATTGGGTCTTCTTCTGCTGGTAAGTATCCCTTACCTTTTTTGGTTATAACATGTATCATAATTGGTCCAGGATAATGCTTTGCATATTTTAAAGCGCCCATAAGTATAGGTAAATCATGCCCATCTAAAGGCCCTAAATATAAAAAGCCAAACTCTTCAAATAGTACGCCAAATTTAAAATCAAGAACAAAACTACGTAAACGATCGATTATTCTTTCTATTTTGTTTTTTAGGGGAACCCCTATTCTAGGTATACTGCTGAAAAGCTTTTCTAGTTTTTTTTTGGCAGAAGTATAAACCGTAGAAGTTCTTAGTTTTGTCATATAAGTTGCCATACTGCCGATTGGTTTGGAAATAGACATATCATTATCATTGAGAATACAGATAAAATTAGATTTTAATTTGCTGATATTATTTAGAGCTTCAAAAGCCATACCGCCAGATAAAGAACCGTCCCCAACAATTGCCGTAACTGCATAATTTTCTTGATTAATTTCCCTCGCATGTGCTAAACCTAAAGCCGCGGAAAGTGCCGTAGAAGAATGACCTGCACCAAAAGCATCGTGATCACTTTCACTAATTTTAGTAAAACCAGAAAGACCGCCAAATTTACGAATAGAAAAAATTTGATTTAATCGACCAGTAAGTATTTTATGAATATAACTTTGATGTGAAACATCCCAGATAATTTTATCTTTAGGACTATCTAAAACAGCATGTAAAGCAATTGATAATTCAACTACTCCTAAATTTGAAGCTAAATGACCACCACATTCGTCACCAATTTTTATTAGGATAGCTCTTATTTTTTCTGCTAATTTTTCTAGCTGTTGGGTAGAAAAATTTTTAATATCATATGGCAAATTTAATTGGTTAATATTAAAATCTTGCATAATATTATAAAAACATAATTAAAGCAATTATTACGCCTAAAATTGAACCCATAATAACTTCAAGAGGAGTATGACCTAATAATTCGGTTAGTTTTACAGGTTTAATTTCTCCTCTTTCAATAAAATCATCTATAATTTGATTCAAAACTACGGCTTGTTTACCAACAGCCCTTCTGATTCCCGCGGCGTCATATAATACGACCATAGTGAAAACAAAACTAATACAAAAAAAACTGGAAGTAAAACCGGTTTTTAAGCCAATAGCAGTAGTTAAACCACAAACCAAAGCCGAATGTGAACTTGGCATACCCCCGGCACTAAAAAAACGTCTGATATTAATTTTTTTTTCAACTAAAATATTAATAATAACTTTTAAAAATTGAGCAATAAACATACTGATAATACCGGCAAAAAGCGGATATAATTCATGAGATGCAATTATCATTTTATCAATTATTATCAGCATTATTTAATAATCCCTGTTATAAACATATTCTAATAAATTTTTTAGTTTTGTTGTTTTTAAATTAGATAATTTATTTAAATAAATATTTGCTTTTTGATATGTTTTTTCGGCTTTAATTTTTGCTTTTTTTAAACCTAATAATGTTACATAGGTTAGCTTATTTTGAACAACATCTTTACCAGCACTTTTTCCTAAAACTGTTGTTTCTTGCGTAGTATCTAAAATATCATCAATTATTTGAAATAACAAACCTAAAGAATTACCAAATTTTTTTAATAGATTAATTTCTGATTTTTTTGCTCCGCATAAGATGGCAGGTAAAACAATGCTAGATTGCAATAATGCGCCGGTTTTCAAACTATGTATTAAAATTAAATGTTTTTCTGATTTTATGTTATTTTGCGTTTCCATATCTAGAACTTGACCGCCAATCATACCATTACAACCAATAGCCTGACTTAGTAATTTGATTGTTTCGAGAACTTTTTTAGCAGTAAAATGTTTACTTAAATCATCAGCTAAAATTTCAAAAGCATATGTATTAAGCATATCGCCGGTTAAAATAGCTATGGCTTCGTTAAATTTTTTATGACAAGTTAGTTGTCCGCGTCTAAAATCGTCATTATCCATACTAGGTAAATCGTCGTGAATTAAAGAATAAGTATGAATAAGTTCAATGGCTAGAGCCAAAGGTAAGATTTGGGGAAGGTCTTTTTCTTCTCTAAATAATAAAAAGCTAAGAATTACTAAAAGGGGTCTAATTCTTTTAGCTTTAGCAGATAAACTATGTTTGCAAGCTTGTATTAAGATGTGCCTTTGATCGAGAAAATTGAAACGATTAACTTCGCTTTTTATAGTTTCTTCAATAAGATTTAAGTATTTGGTAAAATTTTGCATATCATATGTTATTTTTTAAGGGGACGAAGTCCCCTTAAACCCCTGGTTTTTTCCCTAGAGGTGTCTAAATTTCCAACAATTTTTCAGTTTCTTTTTCCAAAACGAGAATTTCTTTCTCTTTGGTATTAATAATTTTAAAAATTTCTTTGGCTTCTTCAAGTGTTTTTTGAAATTTTTCTACTGCTAAATCAAGATCAAGATTTTCACTTTCTAATTCTTCTATTAATTTTTGCAGATTATCGATTTTATTTGTCAGTTTCATTGATAACCTCACTTATTTTTGAATAGAATTTTCCATCAGAAACTTCTGAAATTATTAAATCATCAATCTGAACTTGTTTAGTTGATTTGATGATTTTTTTACTTTTATAAAGCCTAGTTATACTATAACCTTGTAACATTTTGTGCAAGGGATTGGTACTTTGTAAACGTAAGAATAATTGATTGGTTTTTTCTTTGATAAATTTCGCTTTTGATATTAGGTTTTTTTGCAAATAAAAGATTTCTTTTTTAAGACTTTCTTTTGTATCAGTTAGTTTTTGTATTAGATTTTGGCATATTTGAGGTAATGTTTTATTTAGGTTAGTTTTAAATTCTAGAAAAGGAGCAACCAGATAATTGGCGGCGGCAGATGGTGTTGGTAAACGTAAATCACTTACAAAGTCTGTTAAGGTAAAATCAACCTCGTGTCCAATAGCTGAGATAATGGGTATTTGGCTTTCAAAAATTTTTCGTACTAGTTTTTCATCATTGAAACTACTTAAATCTTCGCTAGCACCGCCTCCACGCATTAGGATTATTAAATCGAAGGGGACTACGTCCCCTTCAACCCCTGAGGGAGAGATGTTTTTTTCTAAGGGACTTCGTCCCTTAAACCCTGAATAAAACTCGTCCCCTTCAACCCCTGGGGAGAGATTATTTTCTAAGGGGCTTCGCCCCTTAACCCCCGAGGGGCTTTCGCCCCGGGAAACAGGGGAAGAAGTATTTTTTGTTAAGGGGGCTTGCCACCTTAAACCTCGAGGGGCTTCGTCCCAACCCCTAGTGCCTATTTTATTTAAAGCAGAAATTACAGAATCGGATGATTTTTCCCCTTGCATAATTGCGGGAACAACCGTAATTTTCAGAAAAGGTAAAGCCTTTTTGGCAATACTGATAAAATCCCACATAGCGGCAGAATCAAAAGCCGTAATTAACACAACATGTTCAGGATATTTGGGAATTATTTTTTTATGTTCCGGAGCGAAAAGCCCTTCTGCTAATAGTTTTTGTTTTAGGGCGTCTAGGTTATTTGCTTCCATACCTTCACCTTTTAAAGTTAAAAACGCTATTTGTAAATTGTAACTCCCTTTTTTATGGAAAACCTTTAATTTCCCTTTACCCATAACTTGTAAACCGTCAGTTAGCTTAAATTTTAATTGTTGCAGGTTAGATTCATACATCACAGCATTAATTTGGGAGAATCCATCGGAAAGCGTGAAATAGACTTGTCCGCCTTTGGGGTAGAATTTTACATTGGAAATTTCACCTATCACCCAAATGTCATTTAAAATGACATCCGATTCTAATAAATTTTTTATGTAAAGGTTAATTTCGCTAATACTAAGAAATTTTTTCATAAGTTAAATTTAAAAAATATTCGGAAACGGTATTTCAGGGCGCTTAAAAATAGATGCATAGTAAGGCGTCTTGAGCACGAGCGAGCGGAGTTTAATATAAGCATCGCGAGTGCGAAAAGCAACGAAACTAGGCGCTATTTTTAAGCGACCTTTTAAGAAATTTCTTTAATGGCAGTGTTAAGATCATTAAATAATTTAATATTTCTTTTAATCATACTCATTAAGCCGGAACTATCTAACAATTTAACTACTTGAGGTTTATTACAAACTACGCCAAACATTCCTTTAATGTTAGCAATTTTTTTTCCGGCTAATACAATAACCCCTAAACCAACACTATCAACATAAGAAGTATTTTCTAAGTTAATAATAATTTTTGTATATTTTTTTTGGTTGATTAAGTCTGTTAGAATGTCATTTAGATCAGGAGCATGATAATCATCTAACTCTCCTTTAGGGTTAACAATAACATAGTCGTTTTTTGATTCAACAGTAATTTTTAAATCTAAAACCATATTTAAACCTCTAATTAATTAAGTATATTTATATTATAATATATTAATTTTATATTTGAAAGTTATCGAAAAACATCCTTTTTAAGGATACAAATTTAAAACCTTATGTGTTTGGGGAATAATCCGTACTTCGGTTAAATTGTTTTTAGCTAAATTATAAGCTCTGAATAAATCATCAGATTTCGGTATTAGCTGTCCTTTTTTAATAGGTGTTAGCGGTTGTAAAACTAAGGGAATATTTTTATTTATATTGGAAATTATTTTTACTAATTTTTGTAATTCTTGGATGTGAAAATCTCGATATAAAACATATTTAACAAAACTAGTTTTATCTTGATAAGAATTTGCTAAAAATAAAAAATCAATAAATTCTTTTTCATATCCGATTTTATAATCTATAGATAAATAAGTTAAATAATCAATAATCTCTTTTAAATATTCGGGTAAAGTACCATTTGTTTCTAAATATAAAGGTAATTTTATTTGAGGCATTAATTTTTTTAAAGCATCTATTTGTAATAAAGGTTCCCCTCCGGTTAAAGATAAAGAATGCGGTTTTTTTATTTGTAATTCTTGAATTTGATTTAAAACTTGTTCTATTGAAAGTTCTTGAAACTGATCTGAGTTTTCATCGCAATAATCACAAGCTAAATTACAGCCCCAGAATCTTAAAAAGATTTGTGGTAATCCAATTAAAAGTCCTTCACCTTGAAACGAAAAAAAAAGATCTTGAATACGCATTAAGTGATTTTTAATAACGGGGCATATTTTAATAATAAAGTTTTTACTTCATCATCAAAACGTACGGTTACTTGAGAATCTGGTCCAATCCCTTTTACATTAGTAACTTCGCCTCTACCCCAGGCTTTGTGTTCAACAATATCGCCTTTTTTTAAATTTGTTACAATTTGTTCAGCTTTTTTTTCGGAAACATCAGAAATAATTTCATAATGAATACCCGCTTCTTTTAGTTTGTTCATAATATTAGGTTCTAGTTTAATTAGTTGGTTAGAAATTTCGCAAACTACAGTTTCTTTGGGTAATTCTTTGATAAAACGTGAAATATCATTATACCATGTTTCGCCAAAAATTGACCTTCTGGTTGCAGAAGATAAGTATAAAAATTTTCTAGCTCGCGTTATACCGACATAGCAAAGACGTCTTTCTTCTTCTACCGCAGAATTATCAAATAAAGATTTATAATGAGGTAATAAACCTTCTTCCATACCTATTAAAAAAACGACATCAAATTCTAACCCTTTTGCATTATGTAAAGTCATTAAAGTAACGGCATTTCCTTTTTCTGAAGTTTCATCTAAATCACTTAATAAAGCAACATTATTAAGAAAATCTAATAAAGAAATATCATCTTCTTTTCCAATCGTAATTAATTCTTGAACATTTTCTAACCGTTCTAAAGATTCCAAAGTGTTTTCTGTTTCTAGCTTGTGTTTATATTTAGTTTTTTCTAAAACTTCTTTAACAATAAATGCTAATTTTTCTTCTTGGCAATTTTCATATGCTTGTTTTAAATTTTTTATTACTTCAAATAAATGTTCAATTTTTTTACTTTGTTCTTTTGTTACGGGCAAGACTTTTTTTTCAGATAAACTATAAACGGATTCATTATTTTCATTAGATTTTTGCTGAATTTTTTTAATAGAAGTTGTGCCAATACCATTAGTAAATAAACTTAGTACTCTAAAAAAAGCATTGTTATCATGAATATTCGCAATTAATCTTAAATATGCTAAAACGTCTTTAATTTCTTTTCGTTGATAAAAGCTGATGCCGCCAACTAACCGATAATTTATTTTATTTCGATTAAAAATATCTTCTACCATCCGGCTTTGTGCATTAGTACGATACAAAACCACACAATCATTTAAAGTAATGTGTTCTTCTTTACATAATTTTTTAATTTGTTGACAGACAAATTCAACTTCTTCAAATTCGTTATAACAAATAAAATAAGTAAGATCTTTGCCATCATGGTTTTCGGTCCATAAATTTTTTTCTTTTCTTTGCAGATTATTCTTAATTAAATGGTTAGCTGATTTAAGAATTTTTTTAGTAGAACGATAGTTTTGTTCCAACAAAATCACTTTTGATGTTGGATAATCTTTTTCAAAATTTAGAATATTTTGGACATTGGCACCACGCCAAGTATAAATATTTTGGTCAAAATCTCCTACCACGGCTATTTTCTTGTTTTTTTCTGCCAAAAGTTTAGTTAATTGGTATTGCGCGAAATTCGTATCTTGATATTCATCAATTAAAATATGTTGAAATTGATTTTGATATTTTTCTAAAATATCCTGTCTTTCCTTAAATAGTTGAACTGTATAAAAAAGCATATCATCAAAATCAATGGCATTATTTTGAATTAGTAAATTTTGATAAACTTCATAAATTTTTGCCAAATCTTCTTCATAATAAAATTGTTCCGGATTATTTTTAAAAGCTTGTGGTGTGATTAAATCATTTTTTAAAATAGAGATAATAGTTAAAGCTTTTTTAGGATGAATTCGATCTTGATTAAAATTCAGTTTTTCAAAAACTTGATTCATAATTTGTTTTTGATCATTAGTATCATAAATAATGAAATCTTGTGCGCGGTTAAAATGTGATATTTCTTTCCTTAAAATAAAACTGCAAAAAGCATGAAAAGTACCAATATACGGCTGAGCTTGGTTGACATCAATTAAATTTGTAATGCGTTCTTTCATTTCTCTAGCGGCTTTATTGGTGAAAGTAATGGCTAAAATATTTTCTGGTTTAACAATTTTATTTTCAATTAGATAAGCTACTTTGTAGGTAATAACAGTTGTTTTACCAGATCCGGCGCCGGCAATAATTAATAAAGGTGAATCAAAATATGATACCGCAGATTGTTGTTGGGGGTTAAGGCTTGAAAATTTTTTCATTCTTCTAATCCTTATTAGTTAGTTAAAAATATTTTGAATTATTGCATGATTTTTTATCTTAGTCAAAAAAATCTTAAGTTAAAAATTTTTTTATAAAACAGAAAACCATGCTAATATTATTTAAGAGGTAAAAAAAGAATCTCTCTTTATTAGAAAAGACCAAGAGGGTCATCAAGTAGTAACAACAGTATGTCTTCAAAAATGCGCCTGTAGCTCAGCTGGATAGAGCGTTGGATTCCGGTTCCAAAGGTCGGGGGTTCGAATCCCTTCAGGCGCGAATTACTAGATTACCTCATCTCCAGATTCTTTGGTTCTAACTCTGATGGCATCTTCAACGTCATAGATGAATAATTTACCATCGCCAACCTCACCGGTATAAGCGCTTTCAACTATTTTATTTACAATTTCTTTTAAATCTTGATCTTTTACCACAATTTCCAGTTTCATTTTTGGTAAAAAGCGGAGTTTGTATTCTTTACCTCTAAATTGTTCTACGATTCCTTTTTGCCTGCCATGCCCTTCAACAGTAGTCATGGTAAGGCCTGAATAGTTTAAACTTTCCAGATTATCTAATATATCGTCTAATTTTTCTGGTCTTACAATTGCTTCTATTTTTTTCATTTTTAAACCTCCAAAATATTAATAATAATTAACTAAAAATTTGTTCTCCGTGTAGAGCAATATCTAGTCCTGAAATTTCTTCTTGTGGATCTACTCGTAGTTTTGTAATTAAACTAGTTATAAATAATGCTATTAATGTACCAATTATAGCAATTAGTACTGCTGCAATTATAGAAATTATTTGAATTAAAAATTGAATAGGGTTTCCGTAAAATAAACCACTAGCAGGTGTTCCGCTTATATAACAACCTATTAAAGGCGAAGCAAATAATCCAGTAGCTAAAGCACCCCAAATTCCTGCTACGCCGTGAATGCCGAATGCATCCAGGGAATCATCGTATTTTAAGAGTTTTTTCATGTAAGCTACAAATAAATAGCAGATTAAACTGGCAATAATACCAATTGCCATGGCTCCTTTTACATCTACGAAACCAGATGCAGGAGTAATAGCAACTAAACCTGCTACAAAACCGGTACAACCGCCAATTAAAGTAGGTTTTTTATGGAATATTTTTTCTAAGGCTACCCAGGTTAAACCAGCTATAGCAGCACAAGTATTGGTTACTAGAAAAGCATATCCGGCAGAACCATTAGCTCCTAGGGCACTACCAGCGTTAAAACCAATCCAGCCAACCCAAAGTAAACCGGCACCAATAAAGGTTAAAGCAATATTGCCTGGAATAATGGCATCTTTACCATAACGTACTCTAGGTCCTAAAACTAGCGCTAGTACTAGTGCAGAAATACCAGAAGATATGTGTACAACTAAACCGCCGGCAAAATCCAAAGCGTTTAAATTAGTATTACCAAAAAGTTTCCCTATTACAGCTCCGTTACTTAACCAGCCGCCTCCCCAAATCCAATGAGCTAGTGGTAGATAAACAATGGTAGACCAGAGAATAATAAATATTACCCAAGCACTAAAATTCATTCTTTCAACAATAGAACCGGAAATTAGACCAACGGTAATAATGGCAAACATTAATTGAAATAGAATAAAGACTGTTTCCGGTATATTGGTAGCACCAAAAAGTTGATTAATACTAACACCATCTAAAAATATTTTTTGCATATTACCAATTAAGCCACCTAAATCTCCACTAAAAGCAAATGAATAACCAAACATAACCCATAAAATACTGATAATAATTACTGAAATTAAACTATAGTACATAGTAGATATGATATTTTTCTTTCTTACCATACCGCCGTAAAATAAAGCTAACCCTGGTAAAGTCATAAGTAAAACCAGTGCGCTTGCTGTAATTAACCAAGCGGTGTTTCCGGTGTCTATTTTAGCTGTTTCTGCCGCAAAAGCATTTATCGGTACAATTAAGAATCCCCCTATTAAAAATAGCCAATACCAAATTTTTTTCATTTTTTCCTCCTTATAGTTTTTCTTTGATTAGAAAAGATGCAATTTTTATGCCAATTTGTTTGGTATACCCAGGTGGCTCAGCAACCTGGGTATACGAGAGAGATTAGTTTTTAGGGGACTGCGTCCCCTAAGACCCCTGGGGAAAAGATTAATTTTCTAAGGGGCAAGCCCCTTAAACCCCTAAAAATCATGCTAATCATTTAATCCTGTAAATCCTGGTTCAGACAGTTTTTTTTCCTTTTAACCCCTTTTTTAGTGCCATTTTCACAACAAAAATGTGTAGATGAATATGTTTATCCACATTTTTGTGACGATTTTGTGAAAATGTTTAAATTAACGTTATTTAGGGAAATAAATATTTTAGATGGTAGTTTATTAGTTAGGGGGTAATATGGAGATAAAATTAAAAAAAGGATATTCAGATTTTTTTAGATCTGAACCGCTGTTATTAAGAAAAAACTCTTCTGATTCTATTAGAATTGAAGGAAATTCAACAAGAGAAAATTTAGTAATACAAAGCAATAATAATCCACAATTTTATTTAGATTCAGCTATGAGGGTACTAGCTTTAAGGGAAAAAAATGGAAATAATAACTTAAATAAAACTATAAAAGTTTATTTGAAATTAGCTAACGACTTGTTATTTGAAAATATTTCAGCAATGCCTTTTGCTACTCCTATTGAACAAGAAGAAAAAAAAATAGTTATTATGCAAGCAATAAAATGTTTAGAATTACTCATTGATTTTTCAGAGAATAAAACAGATAAAATGAAATGTTATCAAGAAATGAGTTTTTATCTTATTATGGCTTCAGCTTATATAAGTAATCCAAGCGATAAGAAAAAAATATTAGCGGATGCTAAAGAATTTCAAAGGCGAGCGAGAAGGGTTTTACAAGATATTATTGATGAAACATTTTCATATTATGAAAAAGCAGTTCTTTTAGAAGAAAAACTAGAAATGTACGACTCTTTTTTAGAACTTGAACCTAAGGAACAAAAAGAATATCTTAGTGATTTAAGAGAAGTTTTTAAAAATTATAATATTTCCAGTACCAAAATCCAATTATCATATTCCGAAAAAGTAGAATTACTAGGTAAAGTAATCGGGGCATTAGAAATGCTTTGTGAAAAAGAACCTAGCCCTGACATGAAAAAAGATTTAAAACAAAGGATTATTTCTATAAGAACAGACCAAATTGCATTTTTGGAAAGAATGGCAGAAAAGAGTCCTTCAGTGGAGTTTTTTAATAAAATAGCAGAAATTTTTTTATTAACACTGCCATTAATAGGTAAAAGAAAGAAAATAGCTTATTTGATTGAAGCCATAACGAATTTTCTTCAAGCTTATAGTTATGCAAATGAGGAACAACAGTCTGTTTGTAAAGATAATTTTGAAAAATGTATCAATAAATTATTAATAACTTTTGAATTATATGAAGGGGAAGAAACCGTAATGGGAAAAATTGATTTATGGAAATCAATTATTGATAAATTATTTTTGTTATTATCACAATTGCGACCAGAAACAAAAGTATTAGCAAAACCCGGTATTTATTCAGTTATTGGTAAATGTTTAGAAGAAATTAAAGCAGAATTAACTAATAATAGTAGCAGTTTATCGGCAAATAATCTTGAGGCTACAAATATATTTATCGGTACTGTTGAAGAAAAACTTCAATTATAGAACTTATTAATGTGTTGAGCTTTTGTCCGGTCATGCAAAAAATTTTCGTTTTAATCGATAATAAATATCTCAATTAATTAGAAAGGATCAAAAATGCCCAGAAAAATTATAGCTATTAAAGCCAAAGAGTTATCGGACTATATTCAGTTTAAAGTTAGAGCAGACTTCATCCCAATTAACGATAAACCTATGACAGAGCAAGATAAGGTTCAGCAAAGAATAATACAATCATATGATAAAATTAATCTGGAAGAAACGCTTTTTATAAAATTTACACCAACTGTTTTACTTTCAAAAATGGGTGAAATTGAAGATGAGTATTTTGACCCAATCCAACATCATAATGAAGTTATCCCTAATCTTTTTATAGGTGATTTTGCTTCTTTTAAAAAAGCATTAAAAAGAAATCCTCATAATATTGATTTGGCTATAAGGGTAAATCAAGAAAAATTGAAATTTGTTCCTTTTGCTAATACTAGATTTTTGGAATTGGGTTATGATATTCCGGATGATAATTCTGAACAATCTTGGTATAAGTTGTCTGAAAAATTTGTTAATATATTCAAAGAAATTGATGCAACCTTAGCACAAAATAAACGAGTATTAGTCTCTTGCGGTATGGGAATATCCAGAAGTGCTACTACTATAATTGCTTATTTAATGTATCGTTATAAGGTGACTTTTGAACAAGCTTATAGTTTTTTATATCAGAAAAGATCAACCGTTAGACCTAGAGATAATTTTATTGCAGGGTTAAAAGCTTATGAAAAAAGATTGTTTGGAATTTCAAATGTTAGTGGAGACGGTACCCAAAATTAATTTTAACGCACTAGTTTGGAAAAACAGCCATTTTTCAACAGACTCAATATCCATTTTTTAGAAAAATTCTTTTTCCATCCGTAAGAATACAGATATCTTTATCTCTATCTGTTCTAAATAATTTTAAATGGTAATTTTGTATTAATTGTAAAATTACGTTTGATGGATGCCCAAAATTATTTCTTCCAACACTTATTACCGCAATTTGAGGTTTAACTGCCATTATTAACTCTTCACTGGTTGCGGTTTTGCTACCATGATGTCCAATTTTAATAATTTCTGAAGCTATTTCATTTTGGTTTAAATTAATTAATTCATCTTCTTGGTCTTTTTCTAAATCGGCCATAAAAAGAAAATCAATTTTATTATAACTTAATCGGCAAATAATCGAATTGTTATTTTCATTATCTGAAAAATTATTGTTTATAGGTGCCAAAAGAATTCTTAATTTAACATTTTTTTCCAGATTTATTTCATGATTAATATAAGCTGTACTTCTTATGATTTTTTTAGTTTTAATTTTATGTAAGTAATTTTGATAAATTAACCAATTTTGTGGTTCAGTTGTTTTTATCAAATTTCCGTTATCAAAAACATATTTACAACGAAATGTTTTTAGAATATCAGTTAACCCTCCGGTATGGTCATTATGAAAATGGGTAAGAATAATTAAATCTAATTTATTAATGCCGTTTTCAATGAGTTTTGATTTTATTATGCCAGGTTGATCTAGAAATTTTTTTTGAGAATAAGAATATTCTTTGGGACCGGTATCTATCAAAATGTTTTTTTTCTGAGGCGTTTGTATTAAAATTGCATCACCTTGCCCAACATCAAAAAATATTACTTTTAAATAAGGAAACGGGGCTAAAAGCGGAATAGCTAGTAAATAAAAGAAAAGAAAGACCCAAATAAAAATTAATGAAAGTTTACTAATAATTTTGATTTTTTTAACTTTTATTTGTTTAGTAAAATAAGTTAATGAACATAAAATCAGTATATATATAATTAAAACTATAATTATTGATGGTTTAACTAAAAATATTTGATTAATCGGTAATAGATTTACTAAAAAAACAATTTTTAAAATTAACCAAAGAATTAAAAAATTAAAATTATTAAGAATTAAACCTAAAGGATAAAAAATAATACCAATAACAGAAGCAAAAAAACCTAAAGGCATAATTAATTCCACTAAATTAAAAATTAGTAGATTACTAATAATAGAACTTAAAGAAATTTGTTGAAAATAATACCAAGTAATGGGCATAATAAAAATATAAGGGCTTAAGTTAGCGGCTAAAATTTTTCTAAAATATTCTGGTATTTTTTGTGGTAATAAATTAAATAACTTTTCTGTTCCATAAATAAGGCTGAAAAAAGCAATAAAAGACAGTTGGAAACCTAAATCAAAAAAAGAGAGAGGATTAATTAACAGCATAGTTAATAATACAAAACTAAAAACATGGTAAATATCTACATTTCTTTTTAATAACTTAAATAATAATAAAATCTCTGCCATCAAGATTGCTCTTAAAACTGCGGGACCTCCGCCAGAAGTAAAATAGAAAAAAATATTAATAATCGTAATTAAAATTAAATTCAAACTTGCAGAAAAACCAAAATAAGAAAAAATACCAATAAAAACCGCAATTAATAAAGCCGTTTGTGCCCCGGATACTACTAAAACATGCATTAAACCAGATTTTCTAAAATCATTTTCTAAATCATAAGGTAAGGGAACGTTACTTTTACCAAAGGTTAAAGAAGTTAATAAATCTGAATACGGGTAAGGTAGGGTTTTCCGGTTAAATTCAATAATTCTGTTTTTAACATAATAAGCTAAATTTATTAGCGGGTTACCAGATATTTTTTTAATTATAGTATAATTATTAGCATAAAAAGTTCCGCTAATTCCTTGTAAAGCTAAATATTTTTTGGGCGTATTATTAAATTTACCTTCAGCCATAATTACTTCATTTATTGTTGGGGTTTTATTACTTTTTAGTGTTAGTAATAGTTTATGCCTGGTATTAGTTTTTGCCAGAGCTGTTTTATTTTCACCTTTAATTTCAAAAGGAGATATAATGGTTAATTCTATTTTTACTTTTTGAGGTATAACAATTGGGGTGTTTTTTTGCCAAAAATAATTGGTATAAAAAAAACTGAAACTGCTTACTATTATTACAATAAAAATAGTTAAATTCAGCAGAAAGTTTTTTTTGATAAGGGTGATCAATAACAAAATAAATAAACAAATAATTAAAAAGATAAAAATTGGTTGATAATTTGCTAATAATAATCCAGCCAAAAAAGAAATCGTAATAAGAATAATTAAGTTATAACGGATAAGACTATTAAATTTATTTATTAACATATGAATATTGTTTTGGATAAGTTGATGAACTAATTTAGTTTATCCTGATAATTTTACTTGTCAAGGAATTTTTGCAAGAAAGTAGCCATTTCTGAATTAGAAATATTATTTATAATTACGCTTTTGTATTTGGATTTGAAACCGACTTTTATATTAATTTCTTTTTTGGGTAAGTTTAATTCTTTTGCCAATAATTCTACTACGGCTTTATTTGCTTTATTTTCAATAGCCGGTGCTTTTACTGCAACTACTAAAACATTACTTTTTAATTCAATAATTTTGTCTTCTTTAGATTGCGGTTTTACGAAAATGTTAATAGTAGTATTGGTATTCATAATTTTTAAGGCTTCGCCTTAACAATCCGGTTTTTTATTTTTTTGAAAAAACCAAAATTTTTATATACCTACTTTCTTTTTGTGAAAAAAGAAAGTATCAAAGAAAACCATAGTCCATCAAATAATCATTTTAATCACAATTCAAGACATTTCCTAGTGCCTTGAAATCACAAAAAAAACTTGAAAATAATTTCTCTTAAAACTGCTATGGCAATAAAAGCAAAGATAGGAGAAAAATCTATACCAAATTTAAACGGCGGAATAATTTTTTGAAACGGTTTTAAAAATGGATCCGTAATCATATATAAATATTGTACTATAGGATGATATGGATTATGCGGAATCCAAGAAATTAATACTCGTAAAATTAAAACAATAAAAATGATATTGAAAATTAAATCAATGAATGAACCTAACATGGTTTAATCACCTCGCGATAGTTCCCTTGCCCTTTCTATGGTTCTTTTTACTACATTCTTGATCTCATTGTCAATATCTGTAGTGTCAAAATAATTTAAACCAGCTTCAGTTGTTCCTTTAGGAGATTTAACAATTTGAATTAATTCTTCCGGAGAGTGTTTTCCTAAAAGAAGCATTTTTCCGCTTCCAACCATAGTTTGAGCAATTAGTAATAATGCGTTTTGGTAAGTTAAACCGTGTTCAACTCCTAATTTAGCAAGATCATCCGCAATACGGTATAAGAATGCCGGACCACTACCGCTTATACCTGTTACTACATTAAGGTGTTCTTCTTCTGTTTCTATTATTTCACCTAAACTACCAAAAATTTTTTTGATAATTTCTTTATCTGCTTCTTTAACATTTTTGTTATAACAAATAGCTGTCATACCATAATTTATTAATAAAGGATTATTAGGCATTGTACGAATAAGCCGAATATCTTTACCCAACAAAGTTTCAAATTTTTTTATCGGAGTACCAGCTAAGATAGAAACGAATATTTTGTTATTCAAATTAATTTTAGGAAAATTTTGGCATAGATGTACTAAATTTTGCGGTTTTACGCAAAAAAATATCACATCAGTTTTTTCTACTAAATTAGCTAAATTTAGTTCTTTTATACCAAATTTATTAATTACTTCAGCTTCAATTTCGGGAATTTGCTCATTAAAAAATATTTGACTTTTGGGTAGGAAATTAATTTTTTCCAAACCCTGCCAAATGGCTTGCCCCATTTTCCCCATACCAATAAAGCCAATTTTATGATTCATCTAGTTAGTCAAAAGTAACTTCTGGTGTTTTTTCTGCTTTTTCGTCCATCTTGAAATAATCCATTTTTTTGAACCCAGCCATTTTGGCTACAATATTATTAGGAACGGTTTTGATTTTTAGATTATATAAACGAACATTCTCATTAAATCTACGTCTTTCAACGGCAATACGATTTTCTGTACCGCTAAGCTCATCCATTAAACGAATAAAGTTTTCATTAGATTTTAATTGTGGGTAATTTTCAACTATCATTAGTAGCCGAGAAATAGCAGATTCTAAACCTTGCGATGCTTGAATTTTCCCAGATAGGGTACTAGCTCCGGCTAATTTTGCTCTGGCATTAGCAATATCTGTAAAAATAGTTTTTTCTTGTTTAGCATAACCTTTAACCGTATTAACTAAGTTTGGAATAAGCTCGTAGCGTCTTTGTAATTGATTTTCTACTTGAGCCCAACTGGCTAAGGTAGTTTCTTGTAAAGTAATTAAATAATTTCTAGTACCAAAATACCAAAAAACTAAACCAAGTAAAATAACAACTATTGCAATTAAAATATATTGCCAAGAAAAAATTTTTTTTATGTCAAACATAATTTAACTCCTTTAATAATTATTTTTAAGTCTGTTGCAAAATGGCTGTTTTTCCAAAATAGGGAGTTAAAATTAATTTATGCTTTCTATTTTTAAAAAATCCCTCATTTCGCTACAGACTCTTTTTGTAAACACTATATACTTTTTATCAAAGTATCATTAATATGGTTCTAAGTAAATATCATTATGAGTTTATCGCAAATTTATTATTTATTCAGTATGGTTATTTAGGCTATTGTGATGCTAATATATTTTGAAATAGCTATTCTGAAAAGATTCAGTTAGGGACATTTTTAAAATAAGTGGTAATAATGTAAATGAAACAAAATATTAATGAATTTTTTAATGGTTTAGAAAATACAGATGAGGTAAAAGCTTTTTTTGATCAATGTAAGGTTTATGAAAAATTATTAGAGAATGATTATGCGGGACATAAAGAAATTTATAGTTATTTTCATGATTTTATCTTAAAAACTCCTTTTAAAAATTTTAACTTATTAGATTTAGGGTGTGGTGGTGCAGATTTTATGGCAAAAGCTTTAAACTTTACTAGTATTAAGTCTTATATTGGGGTTGATTTGTCATCATTTTCATTAAAGCTAGCAAAGGAAAATTTAAAGAAAATAGAATGTGATAAGCAGTTTTATGAAGAAGATTTTTTTAATTTTTTTGAAAACCGTCAATGTAAATTTGATATTATCTGGATGGGTTTATCTTTACATCATCTTTTATTAAAACAGAAAAAAATTGTATTGAAAAAAATTTATCAAGCTTTAAAGCCAGGCGGATATTTTTTCTTGTTTGATACTTTTCTAAATGAACATGAAACCAGAGAGCAATATTTATTGCGCTGGAAACATCTTTGTGAACGGCATTGGACTAATCTTAGCCCTCATGAAAAACAGGATATTGAAAAACACGTAATGAAAGCAGATTTCCCGGAAAGTATTTCTGAAATGAAAAAACTTGGTTATGAATTTGGATATAAAGACATAAAAATAGTTTTCGAGAAGTTAAAAGAAAAATACGGATTAATTAAGTTTTATAAATAAATTTCAAATTTTAAAATTTGAGAAACGGTAAGTTGGTACTAATTGCGAAATAATTTGTTTGATTTCTAAAATATTTTCTTCAGTTAATTTTTTTTCTAAAAATTTAATTTTTTGTAGAAATTCACTGGTATTAAAATCTAAAGGATTACCAACAAAAATATGCGGATATTTAGTAGCTTTGACGCCTTCTTCTGCTAAAAGTAGTTCTTCATAAAGTTTTTCACCAGGGCGTAAACCGGAAAATTCAATTTTTATATCAACATCAGGTTCAAAACCAGATAACCTAATTAAATCTCTGGCTAAATCCACAATTTTTACAGATTCTCCCATATCCAGAATGAATATTTCACCCCCTTTAGCAATTGCTCCGGCTTGTATTACTAATTGTACAGCTTCGGGAATAGTCATAAAAAATCTGGTTACTTCCGGATGTGTTACGGTTACTGGCCCTCCCATAGCAATTTGATTTTTAAAAATTGGAATTACACTTCCGTTACTACCTAAAACATTACCAAATCTTACAGCTACAAATTCTGTTTCGCTTTTTTTATCCATAGATTGAATGATTTTTTCCGCTACTCTTTTAGTCGCGCCCATAATATTAGTAGGGTTAACAGCTTTATCTGTTGAAATTAATACAAATTTTAAAACATGATATTTATTAGCTAATTCTGCTAAATTTATAGTGCCGTAAATATTATTTTTAATAGCTTCCAAAGGATTATTTTCCATAATCGGAACATGTTTATGTGCCGCGGCATGAAAAACTATTTCTGGTTGATAAGTTTTAAATAGATAGTCTAATCTAGAATAATCTCGCACTGAAGCAATTAATAATTCGATTTTTAAATGAGGAAAATAATGCTTTAATTCGTATTCAAGATCTGAAGCGGAATTTTCATAAATATCAAGAATTAGTATTTTTTTGGGATGAAATTTAGCTATTTGACGGCATAATTCTGAGCCTATAGAGCCACCTCCGCCGGTAACCAAAACAGTTTTATTTTTAATGTAATGTGATATTTCATGTGTGTTTAATTTTATTTCATCTCTACCTAATAAATCTTCAATTTTTACATCTCTAATTTCCTTTATAGTTACGGTATTGTTGATTAATTCATATATTCCCGGCAAGGTTTTTAGTTTGCATTTCGTCTGTTTACAAATTTTAAGAATTTCTGCTAGTTCTTGTTTTGTAGCTGAAGGTATACTTAAGATTATTTCATCAATTTTATACTTTTCGGCTAAAGAGATAATTTTACTTTTATTGCCTTTTACCGGTACGCCATGCAATTTTGTATTTTGTTTCCATTTATCTTCATCAATAACCACAACGGGTAAATAAGGTAGATTTTCGTGATTTTTTAATTCCTTAATAATCATAGAACCAGCAGTTCCTGCACCAATAATCATAATTCTTTTTTGTACGGTATGTATTTTTAGAGAAAAATTTCTTACTCTCCGAAGCATTTTATAACCAAGTCTTACACCGCCAATTAAAATAAAAGTAAAAAGAAAAGAAATTAAATAAATAGAAAGAGGAAATGGAGTAAAAATATAGTAACTAATAATAAAATTGATAATAGAACTAGTAAATACAGCTAAAACAATATTCACAATTTCTCTTAAACTAGCATATCTCCATAAACTAGTATATAAACCAAAAAAATAATAAATTAAAATGTTAATTAAACTGAAAAAAAAGGCGTAGTGTAAAAAAAGGGTATAGTAAGTCAGGGGAATATGCCATTCAAATCTAAAGGCAAGAGTTAAATAAAAAGCTAGATTGATCAAAAATAGATCAATAACAACCAGAATTAATTTTCTTAGGTAAATTTTAAACAATAATTCCATTTTAGTTTTTAATAAATTCCTTTTTTCCTTCTACTATTCCTTTTGAAGTTAAAGAATAAAAAAAAGTTTTTCCAAGAATATTTAAATCAAATAAAAACGAATAATTTTCTAAATAATATTTATCAAATTTAACTTTAGCTTCAACGCTTAATTCATCTCTACCATTTACTTGTGCCCAACCTGTGATTCCAGGAATTAATTTATGAATAGCATGTTCTGTTCTTAATTCTATTAAATCCTTTTGATTATAAAGCGATGGTCTAGGTCCGACAAAACTCATTTCTCCTTTTAAAATATTAATTAATTGAGGTAATTCATCTAAACTGGTTTTTCTTAATAGTTTACCGATAGGTGTAATAAATTGTTGAGGATTTTCTAATAAATGGGTAGGGATATTATGTGGAGTTTCAGTATACATGGTTCTAAATTTTAGAATATAGAATTCTTTATTGTTTTTTCCTATTCTTTTTTGTTTAAAAATAATTGGACCTTTTGAAGTTGCTTTAATAATAATACAAATTAAAACAAATAAAGGCGCTAACGTAATTAAAAGAATTAAGGCTATTATTAGATCAAAAATACGTTTCAAAATTTACCCTCAATAAGATATATTTTAACTAAAAAAATAGTAACATTATTTTACAAAAAAGTATACAAAATCATACTAAATAAAGGGTGTTTAATAAATCCCAATCAAAACTAGTAATTTTTTTTGCTTTTTCGTTAGCATAAATTGTTGATTTAAAAAGTTTTCTAAAATTATAAATAGAAATAGATTTTTCTTTTTTAGAAAATAAATTAGCTATTTTTTCATAAAGAAATATCAATAAAAAACACAAATAATAAGGCATTTTTATAATTATTAATCGATAGTCTTGATATTTTTTTTCAGCTAATATAATTTTTTTTACCTGATAATTAGTACTGTCACTTATATTGTAGATGCCGGGAACAGGTTTTTTTAGATAAGCTAAAATAAAATCAGTAATATTATTAATAGAACAAAAATTAAAGAAATAATCGCCATTTTTAAAATAATAAGCGATTTTTTGGGGTTTTAAATAAATTCTTTTGTTTAGATTTAATTTGAAGTTTTGACCGTAAACAGGTGCAAAACGTAAAATAGCCCAATTAAACTGATGAATTTTTGCTAATTTCATTAATTCTTCTTCTGCTAATAATTTTGTTTTTGCATAAAATGAAATAGGGTTAGTTTTATGATTTTCTGTAATTATTTTTTCTTCGGAATTACCATATACTTCAATTGAACTGGCAAACATAATGTTTTTAACTTTGTATTTTGTACTAATTTCAAAGAGCTGTTTACTGGCAAAATAATTATTTTCGTAATAAGCGTCATAAGATAAATCATTGCCTTTTTTATGTACAATAGCCGCTAAATGAATTACTGTTGTTATTTTATTTTCAAGAAATAGTTTGGAGATTTGCTCCGAGTTTTTTATATCTATTCTTTTATAATCTAAGTTTTTATCTTGAATAATTGATTTATCTTCAAGTGAAATACCAATGATTTTTTGATGGTTACTAAGTAAAGCCTTGGCAATATTGTTGCCAATAAATCCATTTATTCCGGTAATTAATATTGTCATAATTTTTTGAGCCAGCCCATATTATAACGACTATTTCTATGATAATATAGCATTTATCATGCCGGAATTACCAGAAGTAGAAACCATTAAAAATAGTTTATTGCCGAAAATTTTAAAACAGAGAATTGAAAAAATAGATATTCACTTAGAGAAAATAATAAAATTACCTATAAATAACTTTAAAAAATTATTAATCGGACAAAAAATAATTGAGATAAAAAGAATAGGCAAATATTTATTTTTTTATTTAGACAATGATAATTTTTTAGTAATTCATTTAAGAATGACTGGACAGCTTTTATGGGTAAATAAAAATTTATTGCCAGATAAGCATACTCATCAAGAATTTTATTTTTATGATAATCCTAATAAATTAATTTATCGTGATTTACGGCAATTTGGTATTATGGAGATTATTAAGCAGGAAGATTTTCAGAATTATTTAATAAAAAAGAATTTAGCTACAGATGCTTTGTTAATTTCGGAAGATGAATTTATAGAAAATTTAACAAAAATTAGTGTTCCCATCAAAACAGCTTTATTAAATCAGAAAATTATTGCCGGTATAGGGAATATCTATGCTGATGAAGTTTTATTTAGAGCAAAAATAAATCCTAAAAAATTAGCAAATACATTAACTATAGAGCAGGTAAAAGATTTATTGTTATTAATTAAAAAAGTATTAAATTCAGCAATTTTAGCAAAAGGTACTAGTATTTCAGATTATATTGATGCGGATGGTAAAACCGGTGGTTTTCAATATAAATTAAATGTATATAAAAAAGAGAAAACATTTTGTAAAAATTGCAAGACTATTATTATAAAGGAAAAAATTAACGGAAGAAATACTCGTTTTTGTCCGAATTGTCAAATTTTGTAGAGACGCACAGCTGTGCGTCTCTACAAAAAAATTATTTTGCTATTGCATTATATAACCAAGCAAAAATTATACCACCGATAAAGGCATCAATAAAACCCCAAACACCGCCGATTAAACTACCAACCCAAGTAGGGCTATAACCAATATAAGCAGAAGACATGATTGCTCCAAAACTATCTGCCCAACTGGTATAGATATCAGCTACGCCTATTATAATCATAGCTACGCCCCATAAAATACCGGCAGTTAAGCCAAAGGCTTTTATATCTAATTTTGCCATTATTTACCTCCTTTTTTAAAATATATATTTAATTATAACTAAATTTTTATTATAAATTCAAATAGTTTATTGATTTGGGTGTATAAGAAAGTAGTGGGCGAAGAATAATTCAATAATAACGTCTATTTAAAATGGATAGTCGTTTCTGTTTTATTATTTAAAAGAAAGTCTACAATTTCTACCCCTTGCATAACAGAATGATCCATATTTCCAGCTTCGTATTTCCATAAACCAAATCTGCCGCGGGAATAAATCTGATTTTGTTCTAAAAATGGTAATATTTTTTCTAATGCTTGATCTCTTTTAATACTAGGGATTGGGTAAGCATAATTTGCATCAAAAAGTACTTTTGATTTTATTTTTTCTACATCCGCTGATTCAATAATTTTAGTATTAATTAACCCTTTTATTACTTCTTCAATTGCTTTATTTTTATCTTCTTTTTTGAATTTTGAGTATGATACTTCTAATAATAAGTTGGTATAATCATTGTTTGGCATCATGTTCGGAGAGTAATTTGATAAATAAGTTAAACGGTAAAAGGGGGTATTATCTTCAGGGAAATAAACCCAAGATCTATCTGTAATTATTTTTTTCTTTAAACCAATTCCAACAGTTAATACACCGTTATGTAATAATTTTTTAGTTTCATTAATTAAATAATTGTTTTTAGGGGCGCATTTTTTTATTAACAAATCTAAGGGAGAGGTGTTAATAATAAGCTCATAGTGTTCTTTTTGTTGATTATTAATTTCAATAGTTTTAGTTTCTAAATTAATTCCGGTAATTTCAGTATTATAATTAATATGGTTATGAATAGAATTAGCAAAATTAGTAAATAAACCGCCAGTGCCTCCATTTAAAGGATATTTAAATACATTATTAGGTCCCCATGCGCTATCGTTGTTCATAAAAATGTAGTTTTCTAAAATTTTTTTAATGTCTATCACGGAAACTCTTTCGCTGATCCATTTTTTAGAAAGTAAATGAAGCGGATGAGCCCAAACTTTAAAATTATAAGGGTTCATAAAATATTTAGCTATTCCTTTACCAAAAACAGCTGTAACCCATTCTTGAAAATTTTTTGCTTTTTTAGCTAGCTTTAAATTTTTTTCGCCTTGAACATCAATTAAACCAAATAAACATTCTTTAATAGCGTCTTTTTCTAAAAACTGGATATTGTTTTGAAAAGGATAAGGAATAAAGCGATTTTGAATCCAAATACTGGCATTACGATTATTAATCTGGTATTTATTATCTAAAAATTTGTCTACAATTTGGTCAAAATATGGGTAATGAGAAAAAATAACATGTCCGCCAATATCGTACGTAAAATTTTTGTCAGTAAAACTAGCGGATAAACCACCAGCATAACTATTTTTTTCGAAAATTTGAAAATTAGTGTAACCTAATTCTTTTAAACGATATCCCGCTCCTAAACCGGTTGGCCCGGCACCAATAATAATGATTTTTTTGTTCATAATATTTAGAATACCAATATTTTTTTTGTTTGTATATCTGGTTGACGAAGTCTAAATTCCATATATATAACTAGATAATTATACAGGAAAACTTACTTCTTCTTCATCAAGTAAGTTTTTGGTAATAATATTCGGATTTACAGCATAATCGCTAAGGCTTTTTTTGGTGGTTTCTTTTTTGTTATTTAGTTTTTCTTCTGTTAAAATTAAATCGGCAAAAATTTCAGGAAAGGCAAGATTTATTTGTGAATCAAGATTAATTGAAATGTGTTTTTTCCTGGACATTTTAACTCCTCCCCCTTAGCTGGTCTTATAACATAATTCCCATAAAATTGATTTTTTAAACATAGAAAAAATATGTTTAATATACTATAATTGAACACATGTCGAAGAAGGAGAAAAAACAATTTCTAAAGTATTTAGATTCTTTTAAAGTTACCTTTAAGTCTTTGTATCAAGCTGATTTTTTAGCGGATTCTATTTTTCGACATATAGATAAAATTTGGAAAGAAAAGCAATCAAATGAAATTTTGCCGTATTTACAAGAAAAATTTGATGATGCTAGAGTTGGAAAAATTACAGGGTTTGCGGCTTTTAAAGAAAATGAAATAATAGGTATTTGTTGGTTAGATCCTTCTAGTGAAAGATACGGTAGTATTTTACTTCATACTATTTTAACTGAATATGAGCCTCTTTTAGCCGCTAAATTAATACGATCTCAATTATTGTTATCTAGGGTTGTAGAAATCATTACTTTTAGAGATCCTAAAAAATATTTAGAAACGTTTTTAGCTTTAGGTTATAAGGAAAAATTTCGGTACAGGATGGGCTTGAAAAAAGAAGAGTTTTTAGGAGTTGATCCAATGCCAAAAGGGTTGGCGGTGAAATCAATTACAGAAAAAGATATAGAGACTATCAGTGAAATTAGTTATATTGCTCATAAAGAAAGAAATGATCTAGAAGGTTATATTGATTATTCAACTTTAGATTATTGTATCAACCATAAAACCAGATTATTTCAAAATGAATTTGGTAAATTTATTCCTGATGCAAGTTTATTATTAACTTATTTTGATAAACCCATAGGTGCAGTAGTTTCAATAGAAATTAAGTATTGGGGTTTAGAATGTATGAGTTGGGTTTTTGATGTTATTTTATTGCCGGAATACCATGGATACGGGTTTGGAAAAATTTTAATGCAACAAATGTTGGAAAAAACTTTTTCCTTAAATTACCCGATGATAGGATTATCGGTTACTGTTTCTAATAAAAAAGCTAAAAATTTATACGAAAAACTTGGTTTTTTAATTTATGAAGAATACCATGAAATTATTGGTCCTGATTCTTTGAAAGAAAAGTAATGCCTATTTTGGAAAAATAACCATTTTGCAATAGATTCATTTTGCGAAAGGCTCATTTTTGTAATATTTTAAATTTTAAAAAACGGAAAATTTGGGTGCATATTTAATACGCTTTTTTTTCGATTAACAAAGAAAAAAGGTGACAATAATTGGCTGTAGAAATTAAAGATCAACTTATTCAAGAACAATTAGACGTTTTAAAAGGTATTTATCATGCATCTGATGATGGAGGTTATCTTTTAAATGAAGATTTAGAACCAACTAAAATACCAGAAGAACAGTTTCTTGATGCCATAAAATTGGTTTCCGTTTCTTCTCCCGATGAAGTTTTGGTAAGTTCTCAAAATAATTCTTCTATTAGTAAGCATATAGAAGCTTTCTTGCAATTACATGGTTTAAATTTTTCTGTTGATGCTCCGTTAGTGCAACATTCTTTGGCTTCATTATACCAGGAAGGTATTCTTGTTCAGGGAATACAGCCGGAAGAAGTAATTAATAAAATAAATTTATATTTTAAAAATATTATTGGAAACTCAGAAAGCGGTTTCGATATTTCTAAAATAAATACAGATGCTTTTGCTCAATTTTCATCTTATTGTATGGCTGGGGCTTTAGTGCAACAAGGTCAAAATATAGAGTCGGTAAGTCGTGATTTTTCTTTAGTCGTAACCAAAAATGTTTTTAATGAGACAAATTATTTAATCAATTATAAATTACCAGATAAAGAAATAACTTGTTCAGTTTTTAATGATTTTTCAGATATTCAAGATAGTACAAACACAAAAATTGTAGCTGAACGTAAAACAGATTTAACTTCTTTAGGTATTTATGCCGGACCTATGCCATTTCAATTTTCTTCGCCAGTAAAAGTTAAACAAGATGAAGATGAGACTATTGGCTCGCCCCCGATAGTAACAGCTACGCCTCCGGTAGTAACAACTACGCCTCCGGTAGTAACAGCTACGCCCCCGGTAGTAACAGCTACGCCTCCGGTAGTAACAGCTACGCCTCCGGTAGTAACAACGGCTACACCACCGGTAACTATGGCTCCTGGTAAAACTAATCCTTCAAAACCAGTTTATAATTTTGACAATGTTAATTTAGTTTTTGGCGGGATAATTCAAAATATCGATAATGCCGGAGATTACATTGATAAAAATCTGGATATTTTTTTAAAAAGATTATCTGAAAATCCGGAGTATTATACTCATAAAGAAAATGATTTTTATGTTACAGATACAAAAAGATTAATGTCCGATTTACAAGGTTTAATTAATGCCTTTCAGGTTTTAGCCGCAATGGTAAATTTAGCTAATATGTGTGTGGATGCGATTGAAAATGCGGCTTTGCAACTATTAGAATTAGATCCTAATGAGTTTTCCACTGCAAAAGATCGTCAAAAATTAGCGGATAATTGGAATAAATTATCGCAAAAAGCTATTGAAGCTTGTCAAACTTTTATTAATATGTTTTATCAGTGGATAGATGCTAAAAATAAAGAAATTTATGAAAAAAAGAAAAAAAAGATAGAAAAAGATGCTTCTGGTTTTTGGAAAGCAGTTGGTAATTTTTTTAGTGGTAATGCATATGAAAAGCAGAAAGAAAAAGAATTAAAAGAGTTAGCTAAAAAAATGTCTGATATTCATGACGAAATGATAAAGAGTTACGCGCAAGTACAAGCTATGTTAATGCAAAATACGTTGCTTGATCTAAGTTCAACAGGTTTAGGTGACCCTGCTAAATTTAAAGATTTACAAAAGCAATTTGAAGAAGATATCAGAAAAGTTTTTACTACTGATCTTACTAGAGTAACTAGTGATGCCGGATATATTTCTTTAAACGATAAAGTATTTGTAGCAGGTTATACAGCTTTGCAAAAATTATTTGCTGTAATGCGGGCAATAATGATGGCAAAACAAGCTCAATTAAATTCTATTAGACAAGCCGCACAACAATTAACAGATTATGCCGGTTCTTCCGGAGATGTAGTTGATTCTGCTAATAATTTTTTAGAAGTTAGAATGAACTTGGTTACACAAACTATGTTACGTGTATTTAGTTTAACTCAAGCAAAAATTAGTTATTATAATGAATATATTCAACATAAAATTAATGAAGAAAAACTTGCTAAAAGGCAGTGGTCAGCTATATTAAGTACTTTTACTTTGGGTATTTTAGCCCCTATTGATAATTTAAATAATGCTTTAATAGAACAAAATACCCCTCAAAAAGCTAATACTAACCAAACTCAATTTAGCGATGTATATGATTGGTTAAATATGTTTTTTCAAACTTCCAGTGATTCTTCTCAAGCACCAGGGGTTAAAGCTTTAAATAGATTACACGAACAAGAAAGAGAATTATTAATGCAAATGTATTCTTTACAAAGTAATTTAGTTAATGTTGGGGGGGGCAGAAAAGCAGTAAATTGGGGTTTATATGCGCAATTACAGAATCAATTAAAAAGAATTCAAGAAGCGCAAAGGGCTATTTTTAAAGCAATTCAAGCGGCTTTAGATAGTATAGAAACAGCGGCCGCTGATTTAGCGGAAAAACCTAAACAACATCTTTATAAACAATTAGATCAGTTTTTGGAAAGTCAATTTCAATTAACGCAAATGGTTTTAGATGTTTTGAAATTTCAATTACAAATGACGCAATGGGCTTATTTTTTAAATGCTCAAGTAGATGAAAACCGTTGGAACGCTTGGTTCAGTTTTGGGATGTCTTTTTTAGGTTTACCAGGTAGATTAGTTTCAAATATTATTAGTTATTATGCTAACCCTTATAGTGCCGGTAATATTGATGAAAAGAAATTACAAGAAGCAAAATATAACTATACCGGCTCAGATGCTTTACCTCCCCATTTAAAAGATAAAAATCCAAATGATCCGGAAGTTGAACAATGGGCAAGAGAACAATGGGCTAAACAACATCCTGGGGAACCTTTACCTACCGGACAAACTTGGCAAGCTTGGAAATCAGAAACATTTTGGAATGCGCAAGCTGAGAGTGAATTACAAGATTTTTATAATTCTGATTTAACAGACACTGGCGGTAGCACTTGGTTTATGGGAGTAAGTGAAAAAGGGGTTGATTATAAAGCTTTTTTCAAAGCGGCGCAAAGATTAAATCAAATAATGATTAGAAGAATGATGTTAGCCATGGCAGAACAATTTATTTATAGTACTTTAAGTGCCATGATAGCTTATTTAAAAGGACGCGAAGCCGCGGCTAATGTTTTTTCTGAATATATGGTAGATATTGCAGATAGAATTTCCCAAAATGATTTTGATGCTTTATCAACAATATTTACTTTAAAGCAAACAGAGGCAACTTTATCTAGTATGAAATTTCAAGCCGCGGTTAAAGCGGATAAAGATATTTTTAAATTAGTTGTAATTGCCTGTGCGCTTATTATTCCTGGCTATGGACCTTTGATTGCCGCTTTAGCTCTTTTCACTCCTATGACAGATATGATTTATAACGGTATTCAAGGTAATTCTGGTAATAAGTATGATGATCAAATTAAAAATTTACGAGATTATATTCAAAAATTAAAACAAGAAGGAAAATGGTCTGAAGACGATGAAATTCTTTATAATTTAATAATAAGCAAAATGACTCATTCTTTTAATGATGATGATTTTTGGGGTAATGCCGCAGATGCTTTTGGTTGTGGTGGTAGTTATGTAGATTGGTCTTTAGAGATAGATGCTTTAATTAAGACTAATTTTTTATTTAATAAAAGAAATGCGTTAGCTAATGTATTTGAAGCAGTTCAAGATACTTATGAAGATGTTGCACAAGAATTAGGCGGGATGAGTACTAGATCTAGTTTAAAAGGAATAAAAGATACCGCGCAATTACAAAAGTCTAATACTGAAGCTATTATTAATTCTATTATGAGTTTAGCTCAAGCTAAAGTTTCCAGGGATATGAGTTTAATGCAGTTTAGAAGAGCTTTATTGACAGATACTATTAGTTTAGCAGTTGAAATAGCGGCTATTGTTGCCGTAGTTTTAACAGGTGGTGCGGCGGCGGCTGGTTTAGGAGAAATGGCCGCGGCAGAAGCTGAAGCTACGGCAAGTGGTGCAAGTGAAGCTGGTTCTGCGGCTAAGCCGCCGGCGGAAGAACCTAAAACTGAAGTTTTGCCTTTAAATGCACCGCCGCCGCCTGTTGCTACTGTTACAACGCCCGGTGTTCAGGCAGATGTATCTAGAATGATGATGCAGAGTGTTGAAGATACTGCTAATGTAGCTCAACGTCCGGTGCAAGTTCCTGTAGAAAGTGGTCCTCCAGTTTCAGAACCTGTAGAAACCTCGGTACCAGGTGAAAGTGTATCAGAACCATCTCCTTCAACAGCTGAAGGGGAACCAGTTGCTGAAACAGCCCCTAAAACTGCTCCTTCTGTAACTGAAGGAGCTAAAACTACACCTCAAGAAACTTCTCCCAAAACAGAAAAAACATCGGAAAAGAAAGGCACAGCAAGAACTACGGCTAGAAAAATTTTATATTTTCTTGGAGATAAATTAAGAGAAAATTTAGATAAAATTTTAAATGCCATTATTTTAAGTATGTATGCTGATAAAGTAGCAAGTATGGGAGATAAAGAGGATAGGTATGCCAGTAAAAAAGTACAAATGGCAGATCAGGGACAAAAAGCTTATACCAAAACAGAAGCAGATATGTATGCCTCTAAATATCAAGCGGCAAATTTTCAATTATCTTCTAATTTTTTTAGTATAGCGGCTCAAGTTAACGCGGAAGTGGCACAAATGATAGGTCAGATGATTCAAGAAATAGCAAAATCAGTATTAAAAAATATAAAAAGTTTAAGAAAAAAAGATGGAACTTTTGCTAAAAATGTAGGACAAGAAATGATGAAAAAAGCTAGCAAAGCTACTAGTTTAAAAACTTTTATGCCAGATATTAAATCTGGTTTATCAAAACTAACCGCAGGTTGGGATAATGTTTCCACTAAAACTCCATCAATTGCTAATATGGGTAGAACAGTAGGAGCGGCTCTTTCACAAAGCTTTTTAAATCGTAGTGATGCGGCTTCTAGGGTAGGTATTAGTAAAGAACTTATCAGCGGTACTTTTCGGGCTGGTATTGAAGAAGCCAGGGCTAGAATAAAAGATCCGGCAACTCTGTTAAAATTTAATGAATTATCAGCTGATTTAGAAACACGGATACAAACCTTACAAAATTTAGAAAGTGGTGATTTTCACGCAGAAATAGCCAGATTAGATAGGGAAATAGCACAAGTAGAAAGTAGAATAAAAGCTTTAGAAATGCAACCGCCGCCAGCAGTTGTAGCACAAGGGGCGTTACCTACTGTACCAGTATCAAAAAGTACACCTGGAATTCCAAGCGGGACGCCTGCTCCTGCTAGCTCTACAGTTGTACCGGCTCAGGTAACAGCTCCTTTAGATGCAGAAACTACTCATGAAATTGCGGAATTAAAATCAAAGTTAACAGCTTTAAATGCAAGTATTACTGAAATGGGAAGGTTGCAAACTTTAGGTGAAAATGTCGAACAAGAACAATTAGCTAAATATTTTGAAACAGCTACGGATATTGTGGATACAATTGGCGAAATGCAAAAAGTTGCGGCTGAAACAGAATCTCCATCTAAATTTAAACAGTTTTTTAAAGGTTTAATTACGCCGGGTCCGTTAAGTCTATTTAATAATCCATCGTATTTAAGAGATTTAAAGAAAAATTTAGCTACCGGATACGCTACTACTATATCCAGTATTTTTATGGCGGCTGGTCCAACTGAATTGGCTGGTGATGTTAAAGCAAGTTTAGCAGGTAGTTTTAATCGTTTAGTTGGGGAATCTCAGCAAAGCCGTCATATTTTATCAGAAATTGGACATGAATTGTCTTTGTTGTCTGAACAAGATCCCGAAGCTTTTTCAAAAGTAATGGAAAATATGTTGCATGATGGTAATAGACAAGTACAAGATATGGCTTTGAAAGTAATGTTAGGTACTAAAGATATCGGACCAAGAACATGTTTAAAACTTTTGTTAAGAGGTGCAGGTTTAAATAATAGTGAAGGTATAGCTCAGTTATCTCAAGCAGAAAGAGTTAAACGAGCAGGTAAATTACTTGAACTTGAAACCAGAATGAATGAATTAGGTTTAGAAGGTTTTGGTGAAGCTGAAGGAGTTAGAAAAGTATATGATATTGTCAATATGGGTGGTATTAAAAAAGGTTTTGGAAGTGAAGGGTCAGAATTGCGAAAATGTTCCGATTTAGCAACTCAATTAATGATTGCTAATCATTCCGATTCTTATAGTAGTTTAATGACTTCTGTAACTAGTGAATCTCGTAGCAGAGAAATTGATATGCGAAATCAAATAGCTCAAGGGCAAACACCTGGTGGGGTAACTAGTGCTGTTGGTATGAGACATGTTCATGGTATGGTGAATTTACTTCGAGCAATGTTATTGCCAGGACAAAATATCGGATTAAGAACCTTTGCAGAACAAACTCTTAATGCCGGTGGGTTAGGTGCCAGAATTCATCGTTCATCAAGGTGGCTTTCTTTCGGTTTTGGTACTTCAGAAGCCGATTTGCCAGATCGAACTTTTCGAAAAAGAGATCTTCAAGCTGAAAGAACTGGTTTTAAAAAAGATTATTTAGCTTTATCACAAAAAGAAGGTCCTATTAGTACTAGAACAAATACTGCTTCAACCGCGAAATTATTAGAAGATTATGGCATTAGAAGAGCAGAAATTGGGCAAGATATGGGGGAAATAGTAAATCAAACTTTAAAAGAACAAAAGGCAATGGTTAAAGCCTTAGATAAAACTTTTCAACAAATGGAAGCATTACCTGAGCTTGAACGTACTGAAGAAAAATTTAAAAGCCAATTAGAAGAAAATCTTAAAAAAGAATTAGAAGATCAGGGTTTAGAATTTAACCCGCAAATAATGAGTCAAAAAACAATTGCAAGTCAGTGGCAGAATTTTACTCAGTTTATGCAAGCACCTCATGCTACTACACAACATTATTTTACTGCTGATAAACAAGCTCAGGTTTTAGAATCTGCCGTTGAAGAACAATTTGAAGACATGGCAGTTAGGAGCAGATTTGTTTCTGATATTAATGTTGCTTTGGGTTTTGCTGATAATTATCAGGAAAGTATTATTAGTATGATTAATAAGAATTCAGAATTAACCGCACAACAATTAAAAACAGATTCTAATTTTAAAAGAGAACTTCAATCTCTTTTTACTAGTTTACAAACAGGGATAACTGACGATCCAACTAAAGCTTCTGAAATTGGGCAAAAAGTGAAGAGATTAGATAATATTGTTCAAAATTTAACTGGTGAAAACCTAACTAGTTTAATTGGGGCAGATGTTCAAAGTCTTTACGATACTTGTGACAGAATTACTGATGGTAAAATGGCTAAGAATTTTACTGAATTGTCAGAAATGGCAGATTCTATAGCACAACCAGAAGAAGCGGTAGCCATTAAAAAAGATTTAGCTGAAATTAGTAAAACTATTGATTTAATATCACCAACAGATTCAACAACAATCACCAGTGCTAAAACTGCGGCTAGTGAAAAAATCAAAGGCTTATTAGCTAAGTTTAATCTTCCGCCAACAGCAGAAAATGTAGCAAATATTAAAAAGATATTAAATGAGAAAGACCCTGGTAAACGAGCAGAATTAATTAAAGATTTTTTACATTCAGATAATCTAAAAACTTTAACCCCGGCTCAAAAATTATTTATGCGGAATTTATTGGAAGTAACTTCTGCAACCTTTGATTTAGCGGAAATCACTTCCGATTTAGCTAGTACTGATATATCAGTTCGGCAAAAAGCAGTAGTAAGGTTAAATACTACATCTATAGATACCAGTTTATTTGAAGAATTAAAACAACACGATAAATTAAAAGATTTGTTTCTTGGACAAAATGGGGATAAACCTAAAATAGATGCGCAATTATTTCAAAAATTATCTTTTTCCGATAAATTAGCTACATTAATTGAGCAGGGTAAAAAAATTACCGCCCCCCAATTAGAAGAAGTTTTTCATGATTTAGTTGAGTTAGATTTAGTAAAAAAAGAAGATTTAGCAAAATATTGTGATGAAACCGCTAAAGGAATAAAACCAACAACCACTAAGGAAAATAGTCCGATAGAACATTTTGTTCATGACTCTTATCAACTTGCAGATGAAATAAGAGAAGCTAATGACGAAACCAAAAAAACAGATCAACAACAACAGCATTTAGATAATTTATCTGGCATTATTAATGATAGTGGAAATCGTGGTAAAAGTCAGTTTTTAAGTCAGCTTCTAAGTAAAATGGATCCGGAAAATTCTGGTAAATTATTACAAAGATTAATGAATAAAGCGAGTAGAGATTTAGAAGCAAGAGCTATTAGAGAAGATCAAACCAAGCAAATAATCGCTCAATTTTGGGAAGCTTTTTTAAATCAAATCAGAAGTAATGGCGAGAAAAAATTAAAAGAATTATTATCAAAAACCGATCCGGCATTTGAATCAAAACAAAGAGCTGTTTATGACAGAGTTAAGAAAATGTTGCCTGAATTTTTTGCAGATCTTTTTAAAAAAGAAAAAGATGATACAACTATTGCTGAATTTATGCAAAATGTAATACAACAAGATAGCTCACCTAAAATAAAAGCTTTAAATGAAACTCACGTTAGATCTTTATTATTAGCCCCAACAAATGAAAAATTTATTGAAGTTTGTGAATCTTTAGGTTTAACAGATCAAGCAGATAAAGACAGAATTAAAGATTTAATTAAAAAAACATTTGCAGGTAAAGATTTAATTGACACAATCAGAAAAGCGGATGTTCAAGCGTTTGGTAAACTCACTGATGATCAAATTCAATCTTTAGTATCCGCAAAAGACGAAACCGAATTTAACAATATTTGTACTAGTTTGAATATTCAAGATGATGCGAAAAAAACAGAGTTAAGTGAGGCTATAGAAAATTGGCGTACAGCTAAATTGAAAACTTTATTAACTGCAGATGAAAAAGATTTTCAAGAAGAAGTCAAAACTCTTAATATCAGCCAAAAAGTTAAAGACGACCTTATGAATTTACGTCAGAATTCAAATGCCGGTATAGTTTTAGATACTTATAAACCGCAAGTAGATGATTTGATAAAATCCGCCATGAAAAAAATGGAGTTATCAGATAGTCAAAGCGATTTATTTACAATTTTAGTTACAACCCCGGCTGATAAATTAGATAGTGTTTTAAAAAAGCATAAGCTGGCTGACAAAAAAGAATTAATTATTAAAGAAAGACAAGCTTTTGAAGAGAAATTGGCAAAAATTGAAACAGAGTTGGCAGATGAAATGAAAAAAGAACTTTTAAGTGAAGAAATGTTCACAGATATTTTTAAAACTTTAAATGTGCCTGATTCAAAAAGTTTACGCGATGCAATAAAAAAACATATTGAAACAGAATATACAAAAGCTATTATGTTAAATTCTAAATTAACTATGAGTATGATGCTAGCAGATCAGCCAAATATTTCTTATGATACCAAAAAAATGCTTGCTGATAGTGTTTATCAAATGATTTTAAAAGAACGTACCCCTGAAGGATTACCTAAACCAGTAGATAAATTAGAAACAGAAGCAACAGCTATCGAAAGTCTAATTAAAGTTGATTTAGAAGAAAAAGGTTTATGGGTTTCAGCTCAAACTATGTTAGAAAAGCATGTTTTTAGCGGTTTTTTACGTGATCACATAAATAGCGTTATAGAAAAAGGATTAACTGAAAATAAAAGTTCTTCGGATATTGTCACAGATGTTCAAAAAGAGTTAAGAAAATATAATGAAGTAGTTTTAACTTCAAAAGAAGAAGAAGAATTATTGAAAAAAATTTCTGATCGTAGAATGCTACCGTTATCTTTTGAAGAAAAAGCTAAAGCAATTACCCGTGATACCATGATGTTTAGAGAGAAAAAAATTGTTCAAGATATTGTCAATGACCCTTCATTAAAAATAGATCCTAATTTTGTTTTTTCTTTAATTAATAAGATGAGTGATCATAATGCGAAAACACGATTATTAGCCGGATTATTAAGAAATTTAGAATCAGAATTAGATTTAACTGGTGATACTAGAAGTCTTAATGAAACAATGGGGATAATTCAAAACTATCTTGCTAGTGACCCGGCTAATTTTGCTATTTTAAGTCAAGCTTTTACTGCGGAAATTTGTCCAAAATTAATGGCTTCTTTAAAACCGGAATTAAAACAAAAGATGTTAGAATCTTTACCTGGAAATACTCAAACACAATATATTTTATATAATATTTTATTTGCCGATATTGCAGAACAAAGACTTGGAATTGCCCGATTTAAATTTCCTCAAGGAATAAAAACGGTTACTGATTTATTTCAATTTTTAGATGTAAATAAACCGGAAACATTTGCGCAATTAACTCAGTTAGTGCCTGCTATTTTAAATGCGGAAAATCAGCAAGATGTTCAAGGGTTAATACAGAATTTATTAGACCCGGGAAATGTTAAAATTTTAATGAGTAAATTAACAGCTAGATTAGACGCTTCTGCAAATACACCAGAAAATAAAGCTAAACTTAAAGCCTATTTAGATGTTTTTTCTTATCAATTATTTAGTTTAGGGTTATTAACCAGTAAAGATACCAGATTACAAATAAAGAAAGTATTAGATGGTATTAATAGTCAATTAGCTAATACGGTATTAAATTCAAAAGACCAAGCCGAAATGAAAGATTTATTAATTTTCTATCAATCTGCTTTAAGTGAACAAGTTATAGATGAAAATTATCAGGCAGAAAAATTATCTTTAAGTTTAATTAGAAAAGAATTAACAGATTTAATTCAAAATAGTTTATCTCCAGAACGAAAAAAAGCCAGTTTAAATAAAATACTTAGTTCATTAAATTCCTTAATTCAATTATCTCCGGATTCTAAGGAAAAAACCGAAGCATTAAAACTATTAGTTGGTTTAAGAAAGGAAATTCAAAGCTTAAACCCTGATGTAAGAAAAGTTTTGAGTAAATTAAGAAATTCAGCAGGTTTATTGAATCAGGCTAGCCAGTCTAAATTAATTAGTTTGGATGAATCTTTAAGCGTAATTATTAGAAATGAAGCTATGGATATTTTTAGACAAAATATTGGTTATAGTAAGGAATTAACTTTAAAAGCTTTAATTGAAATGGCAGGAAATCAACCTCAATTTGCCAGTGAAATTTTTGATTTATTTTTTCAAGATGGTCATTTAAGTGACCAATATAAAAAATTAATTGGTGATGGTGAACCTTTAATTGCAGGTTTTACTAAATTGTTCGATTTACTGAATAAAACAGGCAATCCAGCTATGAAAAAAGTCATGGGAGATCTGTTATTGCAAATAAAAGGTTTAGAAGAAACTGAGAATGACGAAATTGATTTTACTGCTTTTATTGCTGATCAAAGCTTGAATTTGGAACAGGCATATATTGCCAGAACAGCTGATTTTTATCAGCAATATTTATCTGGTAATTCTAGTTTTGAAGAGTTTATTGATCAAGTAAGTGATTTGGTTAAATTAGTAAAACCGGGTTTTGACACAAAAATGTTAAATGATTTAAAACAAAACCCAGATTTAATTATGCAATCTGCTTACTTAGATCCACTAAAAGAAATAAAAGATTTAATTATTAAAGCAATTGCTGTGAAAAAAGCTAGGGAAACCTCTTTAAATGCTGATCAGGTTAATAAAGTTTTATTACAAGAATTAAATAAATTGGAACAGGCTTTTATTGGTATTGATGCGCAACCGGATTCAGCAAAAAGTTTAGTTCAAAAATTGCAAGAAAAACAAATGGCTGTTACAAAGGCTATTGAAGATATTCGTAAAAGAATACCCAGTGTACCTTTAGAAGCTTTAACTAGAATTTTTCAAACTATTAATTTAGATAAACCGGAAAAGGTTTTACGTAAATTTACAGATCAATTAAACAGAATAAAAGCTGGGGGGGCATTACCGGCACGTGCAGATGGAAGTGTATTTAATATAGATATTGCCACTAAAGAGATTCAAACACAATTAGATGGAGTTTTTACTGAAATTAGGAAAATAAATCAAGATAGCTCAAAAACAAGACAACAAAAAGAAATAGATAAACAAAAATTAATATTAGCAACAATTGAAAAAATAATTCAAAAAATACCAGAATTAGAATCTATAAAAGATGTTTTACCAGGCTTTTTTGATACTGATTTATTTCAAGATAGAGAAAACTATCGCCAAGTAGTAGCAGACTTAAAAGAATTACTAAATTCTGCTGATCTCAGAAAAGCAAATATTAAAATGACTATTGAAAATTTAATTGATTTAACTACCAATAAAAGCCCTGAATTATTAAAAGCTATTTATCAAGATTCTTTATCTCAATTAACTAGAGAAGAAAAACAAGAATTATTAAGTCAGTTAGTAAAATTACAACCAGGTAATACGGAAGAAGCGCAATTAAAACTAGGTATGATAGAAACAATGATTGAACAAGATTTCACTGTTTTCAGAGATTTTTGCCTTAATAGTAGCCCCGAAGATCAAGCTGAGTTAAAAATTTTAATTCAAAATTCTCGAGCTTCTGTTAAGCGAGCTTTTGAGAAAAATTTACAAATAAGCAAAAGTAGTGCTGAATATAATTTGAATTTGAAGTTTTTGAATTTTTTAGCAAGTCAAAATAAAGAAGTTTTGGCTGGTTTAGCTTTAAGTAAAGAAGAAATGGAACAATTAGTAGTTAATAGTAATGAACAAGAAATTAAACAATTTTTGTCTTTCTTAGCTAAAGAACATTCAGTAATGGCGAAAAAAATTCTTAACAGTATTATTAATAACCGTACCAGAATTTTAGAAACTCTTTTTGAAAAAAATGAAAAAGCAGAATATCAATATCCGGAAATAGTAGATTTAATTTCTCAATTATTAGCAAATAGAGAGATGGAAACCCGTTTACCAGATTATTTATTAAAAAGAATTATTTGTGAAAATTTAATGGCAGATCAAGCTAAAATTACAGCTAAACCAGATACCCCAATACAAGAACTATTAGGGGCAAAGCTTTTTAAAACATTAATTCTAGAAAGTTCTGAATCAGTGAATGAATGGTTAGATTATTTAAGTAACCCGGAAATGTTTCGTCAAGTTCTGGTACAAGCTTTATCTGTAAAAGAGAGAGTTGCTTATAACGAGGCTAAGGAAAAACCGGAAAAAGAAGGAGATGTTGCAAAAGCTGAAGTTTTAGCTCGTAATTATCCGCAATATCATCCGGAAGCATTACCAAATTTAACCAAGTTAATAAGTAGTTTAAACGAAAAAGAGCGTTTCAAAGTTATTACTGGGATAAAATCAGCCAGAACTTTAGAAATGGTTTTAACACAATTTAGTAGTAACCCAATAATACAAGCAGAAATAGAAAAAATTTATGCTGAAAACCCGCATTTATTATTAATACTTTCTGAAGTAACAGATAAAACACCTTTAACTCTAGCTTTATTAACTAAAATCATGAAAAGTGAATCTCTAGCTGGTGATATTGTTAAAAAAATGTCTAAATTTTTAGAAAGTCCAGATCAAATGAAACAAATGTTATTAAATTTAAAAGCTTTATGGATAAACCCGGAATTAACTACTATTGCTCAAGATCTTTATAATTCTTTAATTAAAGATTTTATTTTAAATAAAAATGAACTTTTAACAATTATTTATGAAAGTTTGGATCAGGAAGATAAAACCGCGGTTATTGATAATTTTAAGAAATTAGATACCTCAAGAGCTATAAAAAAAGAAGATAAAATTAAATTTCTAGCGTTGTTAATTGGTATGCCACCACATAAAGTACAAAAAACTAAAACTGATGCAGATATAAGAAAAATTTTTAAAGATCAATTTGCTAAAACTATTATGCAAAATATAGGCAATAAAGCTAAACTAAAAGAAATTAGAGATAACTTAAGAACTGTTTTAGGTTTAGAAGTAGATGGTAAAGATACTGCCCCTTCCATGTTTTTAGTTAATTCATTGGAGCATCAGCAAGCAAAAGAACTTTTAGCTTTAACTCAATTATTAGCAGATGAAGGTGAAAATGTTTCACAGGAAACATATAATGCTTTTTATTTTTTAAAACAAGGTGAGTTAGCTGATTTAATAGGTGAAATTGATTTAACTATATTAAATAATACCTCTACAACATTAATGGAATTAAATAATATTTGTTCTAGATTAAGTCAATTAGAAGCGGGAATTATGGTTAAAAAAGGCACTATCAGTGTTAGGAAAGAAAGTATGCGTACTTTAGTAAGTATTTTTTCTTTAAAAGCATTTATAATGTCGCAAGAATTAATTAGCAAAGGGGAAAATATTCCTGAAGAGGTAGATATCCGTAGTTTATATACAAATATTTTTTCCCTTACAGGTATTATTCCAACTATGGTGCCGCCACAAGGTTTGAGTGATGATGAAAAATTAGCTTTTTATCGAAATTTAAGTACTGAACAAAAATTAGCTATGCGTAAAGAATTAAAAACTGCTTATGATGAATTAGTAAAAAAAATGTTAAGTAGCAGTATATCTTTAAAAGATATGACTAAAAAATCTCAATTTGATAATAATATTTTAGTATTGAGTAAGTTTTATAAACAAGGAATTGCAGACTTAAATCAATTATTAGTTAGTGAAGGGATAGATCCTGAATCTTTAGCTGTAGATCAAGAAGAAGCACTTAATATTACAAAAGAAATAGAATTAATTCCCGCAGAAATAAAACTACTAAATACCAATATTTTGGAAAACATTTGTATGCGTTTAGGCGTAGACCCTACACTTGCTAAAGGAATTATTGCGGAATTATTTCAGGTTAATGAAAAATTTAGAACTTTAGTTTTTCCTTTTGGTTTTACGGCTCAAGATATAGATTCAATTTTTACGGCAATAAAAGCTAAAGCTCCTTCTGTAGATCAAACTATTTTTAAAACTGCGGTTAATGAAGAAAGAAAAGCGCATTTAGATCATCTTTTTAATTTGAGAGTTTTAACTAAGGGTTTAGGTTTAAAGTTAGAAGATATTCCGCCGGATTTATTAAAAGAAAGATTTGCTTTTTTTGGTCCGGAAAGTAGTATAAAAACAATAGATGATTTAACTGCTAAATTTCTTGATGAAGCTAAAAAACCGGCTTTATTAAAATCTGGAGATAAGCCGGAAAAAAAATTAGCAACTATTCTTACCAGTGTTTATGAAGATACTAAAACCGATGTTTTTGCTGGTTATCAAAAATTAGTAATTGAAAAATATTTGGCAGTCTTAATAGATGAAAAGGTAACAGCTGGTTTTAGCGAGGAAAATAAAGCAAAAAGAAGTGCTGTCGATGAAAAAATTGATGGATTAATTAGTAGGTTAAAAGAGTTAGCCGATAAAGACCGTGTTGGAGCAAGAGATATTTTAGAAAAAATAGATGAAACTGTAAAAAGAATAGCTGAAAAGCCAGAACAAAAATTAACGGCTTTATCTTTAGAATTAAGTATTCTTGATGAATTAAGTAAAACAGACAGTTTTAGTGCCGATGCTTTTGTTAGTAAGTTGAAAGAAGATATTGAAAAAGCGTTAACAGCTGATTTACCAAATATTTTTAAATCTGTACCTTTAGATCAACCCGCAAGAAAAGATGCTATAGCTAGAATTAAATTTACTATTTTGGAAATTTTAAAACATTCAAATCCTGGGTTAGACGAGAAAATAATTAGTGCTTTGCAAGGTTCAGAAGTTTTAGAAGTTCGTGATTTAGTAAAAGAATTTAAAACCAGAATAAAACTAAGTAAGTTTTTAGAAAGATTAAAGGGGAAAGATTTTGAAGAAAAATTTACTTTAACTTCAGAAAAAGAATTATCTTTAAAAATTATTAGTGAGAATGACGAATTATTGAAATATCTTAAAACTTTGAATAGAGAAGATTTATTAATGTTCGGTAAAGAGTATTTATCTGAAATAATGACTTATATAAAAAAATTGAATAATGAAGCAAAAAAAGGAAGAACAAATTTTTCCGAAAAAAATTTAATGATTGTATTTTCTAGAATGGATTTACTTTTAGCTCAATTACCCAGTTTAAGTAAGGAAGAACAAAAAGAATATAACGAAATTTTGGCTGGTTTTTTTAAGGAATATCTGGAATTAGCTAAAACTAAAAAGGAGTATTTACCAAAAGATAGTATGAGCATTAAAACTTTGGCTAAAATAATTGCGCAAATTAACCCTAGTTTTAGGGATAATGATTATTTGTCAATTTTAATTAATCAGTTAGGTTTTCGTAATTTTGATTCCTTATTTGCAGAAGTGGCTAAGCTTAACCCCAGTATGGCAAAAGAACTTAAAAAAATTCAAAATGAAAAAAAACGTGAGTTATTAGGCTCCGGTTTTATAAAAGAAGTTTCTTTACATGAAAGAAGAATCAATGAATTAATGAGAGAATTATATCAAATTGAAAGTAACCTAAAAGGGGCAAAATATACAAAATTAAGTGAAGCAGAGAAGGAAAAATTAGAGATCCGTAAACAAGAAATAATAGCAAAAATGAATAATTATTTGGCAGATGATAGAATTGATCAGGGTGTAAAAATAGAGTTATTAAGAATGATTTTAGATAGATCCCCAGAACAATTAGCAGAATTTTTAAAAAGAATAAGTCCTGATCTAAAAGCTTGCTTTTTTCTTTCGTATTCTGCAACTAACGGACAAGTAGATAAATTAATTAAATTTATGAATCATAATGATAAGTGTTTAGAATTAGTTACTGATTTTTTTAGTGAAAGGGTTAGTAATATTAATGACGATAAAAGATCTACTTTTGAAGAACAGTTTTTTCGGAAATATCATTATTTATATGAAGGGGAAATTCATTTATCTGTTTTATTATCACAAGTTTTTAGTAGGCTTGAAGTATTAAATTTACAACAACTAAGACAAAAAATAATAAAAAAAATTGGAAAGGGTAGAAAAAGTAGCATAAAATTAGAAAGTAAATATGGTAAACCGAAAGCAAAGCCTTCTACTTTTATTAGTGATCTTAAAGAAGGATATGTATTTTTAGCGGCTTTTTGCCCTGAAATTTTATTTTCAAATTCAGCGGTTAATCTGGATATTCCAAGAATGTTTTTTGGTCAACAGTTTAGAACAATGTCCGATGGTACAGGTAAATGGCGTAGTCCATTAGGTGATTCCATGCGTTCTAGTTTTAGAAGAGTTTTAGCTGGGCTTAATCAAAGTTATCAGCAACGGAAAACCGCTGGTAAAAGTAAAGAATTTGATGAATTCAAAAAACAATTAACAGATAATTTCCTTAAACCTTTAGTTACGGGATATACATTACAAAGCGGTACTAGGGAAGAAATTTTTTATCGACAAGATTTAATTAAAGCTTTGGTAGAAGTAGGTCCGGATATGTTTCTAGATTTAGTTAATTCTTTAGATGATTATACTGATATGGAGAAATCGGAAAAATTTAAACAGGATTTATTTTTAATGGTTAACAGGTTATTCCAAGGCGGATTATTTGGTAAAGTTGACGATAAATTTTTTCATCAGAGAAAAACTCAATATAAAGCTTTAATAGATAAAATGAAGGCAGATAGTAAAACCAGTAAATATATTGCTTATCTTTTAGTAGATGTAGATGATAATACTTTACGTTTTAATTATAAAGAATTAGCAGGATTATTAGGAAAATCAAAATTTGTGGATTATTTATTACAAACAGAAAAAGTTTTGGGAACTAAAAAGTTTTTTGAGTTAGTTTTTCCTTTGCTAGAACATTATCGCAGTGAAAATATAGAATTAATCCCTAAAGGGAAAGATACTTTTGAAAGATTACAATTATTTAAAAAAGCTTTGTCTGTATTACAACAAGAGACAGCTTTATTAAAAGCCAAAAAAGATAAAGAAGACGAATTGACAAAAATGAAAGCTCGTCATGAAGAAGCTACTCCCGCTTATAAAACAGCAGAAGAAGAATTAGCTAAAATTAATCAAGATATTACTGCTTTACAACCACAAATTACTGCAATAAAAGATAAGTTAACAGATAAAACAAATCCAATAACAGAAGTGGAAAGAAGCATTGATCAGCTTGAGACAGAATATGAAGAAATTGCAGAGGAAATTAAAAAAGTATTAGAGGAAACTAGTTTAATAGATTTCAAAGCTTTTAAAAAATCAGAAATAGCCATTTTAAAAGAAATAAGAAAAAAAGAAACAGAAATAAAACAAAAAAATACAGCTTTAACAGATCCAACCATAACAGCCCCTTCAAAACGACAATTAGAAGCTGAAATAACCCAATTAGAAATTGAATTAGAAAAACTGAATGCTTCAATTGAACATAATTTAGTTAGTAAAACATTAAAGGAAATGCCTCATGATGCAGTTTTAATTACTGAATATCTTGAGAAAGTTATAGAAAAATATAAGAAAGTAAATGGTTTGGAAAATATTGATAGCTTTTTAGCTTCTTTACCAATACCAGATACTATGATTGATGATAAAGGTCAAGAAATAACTAAGCAAAAATTGTTAGAACAAATCAGTGAAAAAATGGATAAAGCTTCGGTAACAGTAAAAAGAGATAAAATAGAGATAGAACAAAAATTGACTTTAAAAGATAGATTAAGACAGTTTCGTTTAACATTATCGCATCGCAGTGTTGAAGAACAGATTGAAATATATCATAATCAAATTGATAACTTTAAGCATTATTTTAGTAGAATATCAAGAACTCAAGATTATCTTTTGAATGAGCCAAGCCCGAGGTAATAAATGGCAACTATTATTGAAGAAAAAGTTGATATTTTAATAGATTTAGCAGATGAAACTTTAAAATTAATACCTAAAGAGCATTTAACTAAAAATGCTTTACAGAGTTTGTTGCAAGATTTAGAAACAAATCCGGACATAATAGTGATGTTGTTACTTAAAATGGATGTCAATTCTATCGTAAATTTTTTTGAACAAGGAATAATTAATGAGCAGTATTTGAAATCAGCTTTTTTAGACGAACAATTTACCAGAACAAAAGTTTTAGAGATTTTAAAAAAAATACCAGTAGAAAAGAGAAAAGCAATAATTAATTATTTTCATGAATTTGAGATAGAAAAATTTTATAATATTGAGTCAGATCTTGATGTTAAATATGGAATAGTGGAAGGAATTATAGTTAAAGACATTTCTAAAAATACCAGCAAATTAAGTAATAAAGAACAGTTCATGAAATTATTTAATAATGCTGAAATTGCTATTGATTTTTATTATCAATTTTTAGATAGTATTTATAGATCAAATCCCTTAGAACTCAAAAAAATATTTAAAGAGCTTATTGATAATAATATTGATTTATTAAATCAAAATGCCTTAATAACTTCGCAAGAAGAGTTTGCTAAGGTAGTAAAAACAGCTTATTTTTTTGCTATTGATAAAAGTTTAATCTATAAAAATAAAGAAAAATACCAAAATTTATTATTACGAATTAAAGCTAGCCTTTATACTTTTAACAGTAGCCAAGCTATTAATCTGATTTTAAAACAATTACCTGAAATAGTAACTAAAGAAATTTTAGATTTAATCGAAAAAGAAACTCGTGTTAAAAAGATGGAAATCAGAAATAAAGCTATCAAAATTCTGCGATTAATTAAAGCCGAAAAATAGATTCTTTTGTTTTTTGTTAAAAATTATTATATGATTAAAACATGGAGGCGAGATGATTAGTAATTTAATGAATATTTTATTAATAATAGTTATTTGTTTATTAGTTATTAATATTTTGATTGCTTCTATCCGTTATTATTTAAACCGAAAAATCTATAAAGGTCTACGCAAAATTGCAGATGAATCTAATGCAGGGTTAAATTTTTGGCGCGAAAACTATCAGAAAGAATCAGAACAATTATTAAAAGGGTATGAATTAGTACGAAAAGAATATGCTGAGTATTTGACAAATAAAGATAAAGAAATAGCGGATTTGGAAAAAGTTATTAAAGAAAACTCACCAAAAACAGAAAAAGACTTGAATGAAAATAAATCAAAAGAAATTAATAATAACCAGAAGTCTTCAAAATAATGAAGTCTAAGACAACTCCTAAAAACAATGTTAATTTAGATAAAGCTTACCGAGAAAAATTAGTCTCTATTAAAGAAGATTTTTTGAAACGAGCGGATACTAAAGGTTTACAACTTTTAATTAATAATATTTTTAATGATTTTGAAAAGATGTCTTTAAAAAATTTTAAAAAGATGTTTAAAACTGAAAATCAATTACAAAATGAATTAGTTTTAAAATTAGAAAATGATTTAGCAAATACTTTTTCTCAATGTTCGGAGATTATTAATCAAGAACAAAAAAAGCTAAATGTAACATCTGCACAATCAGTTTATGGGGTAGTTAATAAAGAAAAATTCAATCCTTTAAAATTTTATCCTTTGCCAAAAAATAAAAGGGTTGTTTCCGCTTTACCAAAAGAATCTGTTAAAATTGTCAAAAAAGAAAGCAAAGAAACTAAAATTATGGAAAACTTTATTAAAGAAGATAAACCAATGATTACTGAAGAAATTATTAAAGAAGAACAAAATAAAAAAGTTTCAGCAGAAATTAAAATTGATAATTTATTTGAAAAAGAAACAGTTGTTTTTGATAAAAATTTAGGTACGGATAGTATTATTAAAAAAGTTGAAGCTCCAATAAAAGAACAAGAAGAAAATATGTCTCAATTAGTTAATGAACCAGAGATAGGGGCTGACTCAAAAGTTCGTCAGGCGAGGCGTCTTGAGCACGCGAGTGCGAAAAGCAACGAAGCATCACGGACTTTTGGGACAGCCCCAGTTGATGTAGAAGTTAAAAAAGGGCCTGATAAAACTAGTAAAATAGACAAAGAAAAACAGCAAGAAAAAACAGTATTAAAAGAAGAGCGTTTTGAACGGATCCAATCTTATATTGAAAAAGATCAACATAAAGGAGAAATGCAGGTTGAACTCTGATTTAACTTATAAACAAGATATTGAGCAACATAAGAATCGAGATAAAAAAATATTAATTTACGGCTATATTAGGGTTATACCTGTTATTGTTGTTCTTATAGTAGTTTTATTATACTTAATCATAAAAATAATATGATGGATTTTATTTTAATTTTTTTCTTAAAAATTTTAACTTTCTTACAACGGTTACCTTTTATTATTTTTGTGATAGTTACTATTAGTTTTTCGTATTTATTTTTTTTGGTTTTTAGAAATAATAAACTACTTATTTTTAATACGAAGTTTTTAATTAGAATTTATTTTTTTCTAAATGGGATTCATCTTAAAATAGATCCGAAAATAAAAAAAATTCAAGGTATTATTATTGCAGATAATAATATCAATATTAATTCCGTTATTCTTTTTTTGATTTTTTCTAAAATTATTTTGGTTATGCCTGAAGATTTTTTTCTTCAAAATAAAAAAGGGTATAATCTGAAAAATATTATTAACCGAGTTTTATTTAGTAATGGGTTTTTCCCCAAAGAAAGTTTTTCTTATGATAATTATAAAAAACAAATTTTTTATTGTGAAGAATATCTAGATTATGGTTTTAATCTTGGGGAATGTATTAATTGGCAAAATGCGGAAAAAGAACAAATTCCTTTTAGCCTGATGTTAGGTATAAAAAAGAAAATACCAATAGCTTTAGTAGAAATTCTAGGTAGTGAAAATGCCATTTTTGCTAGTTTTTTTATGCCACAAAAAATAGAAATAAAACTAAAAAAAATAATACCAGCAGATTTAGATTTAGCTCAAACTATTACAGAATATCTCACTAAAAAATAGTTTATCAATTTCCTCGAGTCTGTTGCAAAATGGCTATTTTTCCAAACTAGTGCGTTAAAATTAATTTATGCCTTCTATTATGAAGAAATTTCTCATTTCGCGACAAATTCTCCTCTTAACTGAAAAAAATTTTCATTTTGAGACAGACTCCTTTTGGAAAAAAAGTCTCTTAACATTTCTTTAGTGAAAGGGGTTAATTTAGGAATATCTTGATTTTGTGAGGAAAAGTTTTGTAAGTAAAAGTTTTGGGCTCCGGCTATCAGTTTTAAGATTTCATCTAAATCTTTTATAGAAAAATCTTCTTGCCAGATGGTAGTTCTGAATTCGTGATCAATACCGCTTGATTTTATTAAATTAATACTTGTTTTTATTTTTTCTTGGTCAATGGTTTTTTGGGTAATATTAGCGTATTTATTTAGAGGGGCTTTAATATCCATAGCAAAATAATCAATTGATTTGTCTTCGATTAGTTTTTCTATTATTTTAGGATTGTAGCCATTGGTATCAAGTTTGATTTTGAGGTTAAATTTAGTTAATTCCTTAATAAATACCGGCAATTCCGGCTGAATAGTAGGTTCTCCGCCAGTAATGACAATTCCTTCTAAAATATTTTTTCGTTGCTCTAAGAAATCAAAAATATCTTTTATTTCTAAATATGGTTCATTATTAAGTGGAATTAAAGTTTGGTTATAACAGTATTTGCAGTTAAAGTTACATCCTTGGCAAAAAATGTTAGTGGCTATTAAACCAGGATAATCTATTAAAGTAGTAGGTTGAATATCTTTAATTTTCATATATCTTTAATATGCGAGGCAAAGCCTCGCATATTAATTAAAATTATTTCTTAACCTGATATGTTTTTCTATCTGTAAATTCTTCTTTTTTACCTTTGTTCCATTGTTTAATTGGTCTATAAAAACCAACTACTCTGGAATACACTTCTGTTTCTTGATTGCAGGTTTCGTCTTGTATCTTTTTTTCTTCTGTTATACTTTCCATGTTATCTCCTCCCTTTTTTGTTTTATTTATTTTAAAATAGCTTCTTGAAATAAAGATTCTTGTGTTTGTTTAACATCAAAACTAGTGTTTTCTGCCTTTATTAACTTTTTTTTTACCGGGCAGGTATGATGTTCCCCTTTAATATAACCATGAATTGGACAAACGCTAAAAGTAGGTGTTAAAGTGAAATATGGTAAATGAAAATTTTCAGCTATTTTTTTTACTAGTTTTTTGCATATATTTATATCATCAATACTTTCACCTAAAAAGCCGTGTAAAACTGTCCCCCCTGTATAAAGAGTCTGTAAAGCATCTTGGTGTTCAAGTGCTGTGAAAATATCTTCAGTGTAATCTACCGGTAGATGAGTAGAATTAGTATAATACGGATTGTTTGTGCCTGAAGTAATAATATCAGGGTATTGTTCTTTATCTATTTTAGCAAAACGATAACTAGTACCTTCGCCTGGGGTTGCTTCCAAATTATATAAAGTATTATCTTCTTCCTGAAATACTACCAGTTTTTCACGAATAAATTTTAAAGTTTTTACGGCAAATTCTTTTCCTTTTTTACTTGCTATATCTTCATTAAACATATTTAACATTGCTTCGTTCATGCCTAATATACCAATAGTATTAAAATGGTTGCCCCAGTATTGCCCGCGGCTTTTTTTGATTTTTGTAAGGTAATGTTTAGAATAAGGATATAATCCTTCTTCGGTAAAACGTTCTAACATTTTTCGTTTTGTAAGAAGGCTTAATCTTGAAACATCAAGTAATCTTTCTAATTTTCCAAAGAATTTGTTTTCATCTCCTTTAGATTCATAAGCTAACCGAGGTAAATTGATAGTTACTACACCAATACTACCAGTCATAGGGTTTGAGGCAAATAAACCGCCACCACGTTTTCTTAATTCACGGTTATCTAATCTTAATCTGCAACACATTGAACGAGCATCTTCTGGGCTCATATCCGAATTGATAAAATTAGAAAAATAAGGAACTCCGTATTTGGAAGTCATTAACCAAAGAGGGTCTAAATCTGGGTTATCCCAATTAAAATCTTTGGTAATGTTATACGTTGGAATAGGGAAAGTGAAAATTCTTCCTTTGGCATCACCCTCCATCATAATTTCACAAAAAGCTTTATTGATCATGTTCATTTCAGTTTGAAATTCTTGATAAGTTTCCTTTTGTGGTTTTCCGCCAATCATTACCGGTAAATTAGCTAAAGTAGATGCTGGTTGTAAATCTAGTGTTATATTGGTAAAAGGAGTTTGAAAACCAACTCTGGTAGGAATATTGATATTAAAAATAAATTCCTGCATTGCTTGTTTAACTTCTTTATAATTTAAGTTATCGTAACGAATAAACGGGGCTAGTAAAGTATCGAAATTAGCAAAAGCTTGAGCACCAGCGGCTTCACCCTGTAAAGTATAGAAAAAGTTAACAATTTGTCCTAAAGCAGACCTTAAATGTTTCGGCGGTCCGCTTTCTACTTTTCCTTCTACACCACATAAACCTTGTTCTAATAAATCCATTAAATCCCAACCACAACAATATACGCTAAGTAAACCCAAATCATGTAAATGAATTTCGCCTTTTTCATGGGCATCTTTTACATTTTGATCGTAAATTTTATGTAACCAATAGCTGGATGTTATATGTGATGAAATATAGTTATTTAAACCTTGTAAGGAATAACCCATGTTACTGTTTTCTTTTACTTTCCAATCAGATTCACCAATATAATTATCAACTAGATTAATTGCATTTTGAAAAAGATCTTTAGTTGATCTTAATTCAGCATGTTTTTCGCGGTATAAAATGTAGGCTCTGGCAGTATCTAAAAGTTGGTTATTAATTAATACTTGTTCAACTAAGTCTTGAATGTTTTCTACAGAGGGGATTTGGTTTTCTTTATAAACAACTTCTGCAATTCTGATGGTTTGATCCGTTAAACTTTTTGCTAAATTACTATTTTGATTTGTTGCTAATAGTGATTTTTCAATAGCATTAGTAATTTTTTCTTTCTGAAATTTGACAACGGATTTATCTCTTTTTTGGATTAATTTTAGCATTAGGTCCTCCTCTCTAGACTGTATTTAATTATAGCGAATAAGTTAACAATAAATAAATTGAAAGAAATTAATAAGTAGGGCTCGGGGTATTAGGGAAACTCAGAAAAACCCTTCGGGGATTTAAAGGACGGAGTCCCTTAGGAGAACCCAAAACCGTACGGGAAAACCTAAGTGTTTGCTCTGTAAAGACGCTGAAAATGGAAATAATATTAACCAAAATATTTATAACAACAACCTATAAATCGGCATTAAAAAGAGATTCAAAAACCAACTTAAAATTCCTAAGTAAGCCAAGAGAAAAATTATTAATATACCGTACGGAGCAATTTGTTCATATTGTATTCTTGCTCTATAGGGTAAAAAGTGTTCTAAAATATGTGATCCGTCTAGCGGCGGTATAGGAATTAAATTAAAGATGGCTAAAACTAAGTTAATTTGAATAGTCATAATTAAAACAAAATTGATTAAACTAATATTTGCTAACCCAATGATAGTAGATAGTTTTAATAATAAACTAAAAATAATGGCAATAGTAATATTACATAATGGACCTGATAATGCCGTAATTAAAATATCCTTACTAAAATTTTTAAAATAACGGTTATCTATCGGTACTGGTTTAGCCCAACCAAAGATTAATCCACTGCCAGAAACAATAAAAATAGCCGGTAATAGAATAGATCCGATAAAATCAATGTGAGGTAAAGGGTTTAAGGTTAATCTCCCTTCATTTTTAGCCGTAGGGTCACCTAATAAATAAGCAACATAACCATGTGCTATTTCGTGAGCAATGATAGAATAAATAAGAATAAAAATTTGAATTAAAATAATAATCATTTTTTAAGCCCTTGGATGTGTTTTAAAATAGATTTCTTTTAATTTTTTTCTCGATAAACTAGTATAAATTTGCGTGGTTGCAATATCTGCATGTCCTAATAATTCTTGAATTATTCTTAAATCTGCCCCTCCTTCTAGTAAATGAGTAGCAAATGTATGTCTTAGTGTATGAGGAGAAATATGTTTTGGCAAGTCTAATCGGATTAAATATTTTTTTAGAATATAAAAAATACCTTGTCTGGTTAATTTTGTTCCTAAATGGCTAAGAAATAAATAGTCTTCTTGTTTTTTATTAATTTTTTCCCTTTCGTAATGAAGATAATTATTAACAGCAGTAATCGCTTTTTGGTTAATAGGGATAATCCGTTCTTTTTGACCTTTTCCGGTGACCCTAATAATCTCCGAACTAGCATTAAATTGATGTATGGTAATAGTATTTAATTCTGAAACTCTTAATCCGCAAGCATAGAATAATTCAAAAATGGCTTTATCCCTCAATGGATAAAAATCTAGTCTTGAGTTCGGAGAATTTATGAGAGTTAACATTTCTGTTTCGGAAATAGATTTGGGTAGCCTTAGGTTTTTTTTTGGTAAAGAAAAATAATTTTGTAAGAGATGTTTGATTTTTTTTTCTTGAAATAAGTATTGTGCGTAACTTTTAATAGCAGATATTTTTCTTTCTATACTGCTTACTTGATAATGATTTTTGGTAAGGAAATTATTGAAAATAGTAAGGTTATCTTCAGTTAATGAGACATTTTCGGTAATAGAAAAAAATTGAGAAATATCCTGTTCGTAATTTTTTATGGTATTTTCTGAAAGACCTTTTTCATATTTTAAATAACGGAGAAAATCAGCTAAATAGTTTTTCATGATAATTTTTAAAAAGTAAATAGCCGAGAATAGTTTTAGTATCTTTAATTTTATCTTCAATTATTAATTTTTCTATTTCTTTAAAACTAATAATTTCGTTTTCCAGGTATTCATCATGATCAAAATTAGTTGCGGTTTTTACTAAATCAAGCGCTAGATAAAAATATAATATTTCATTAGTAAAACCTGGGCTGGTATAACAAGTATTAAGTAAAATTAGATTATCACTTTTGTAACCGGTTTCCTCTTCTAATTCTCTTTTACCGGCAGATAAGGGAGCTTCATTTTTATTTAAAATACCAGCAGGCAATTCTAAAATGGTAGATTCAACAGCTTTTCTGAATTGTTTAATGAAAATAATTTGTTTATTATTTAAAACCGGAATAATAACAACTGCTTTTAGGTGTTCAATGATTTCTCTATAAGCAACA
>CAZFTP010000001.1:54638-133676 GCA_964521915.1 uncultured Candidatus Marinamargulisbacteria bacterium | reverse complement strand
TTATTAAATCTTTTCGTAAATTAAGAATACGCCCCTTATAAATATAATTGGAATTAATAGTTTCTTCATTCATTAATTTTGGTTCTGAAATATTTTTTGGTATAAAACTTGGTAGATTTTATCAGCTAAAGGAATATTTTCTACGTCTAATTTAGTTAAATCATTTATTATGTTTTCAGGTAAAAAAGGAATAAGATTGTTTTTTTCTTCTTCACTTAATTTTGAAAATACAAAAGCAATAGTTTGCGGTTTTTCTTTTAATAATAGTTCCGCAATTTTGTTAAAATTATAGTTTATAGAAATAGGTTTATTTTCATTTTTTGGTAATTCTGAGGTAATATTTTCCGTTTCTTTTTTTTCCTTAGATACAGCAGTAGCTGAAATATTTTCTGATTTAACGGATTCAGTAATATTTTCAGGGTTTAAAACAGAGTGTGATTTTAAAATAATTTCATCTAATAATTGGTTGATTTCAGTAATAGAAATTAATGGAGCATTTTCTACATTTAAACGAAGAATTTGTGCTTTTTCCGGATTAACTAATTCTAAAATTTTTTGAGAATGATTTCCTAAAAGTTTTAGTAATACTTGAACTTTTTCTTTACCATTTAAAATCATGAATTTATAGTTGCCTCCTCTTTTTGAGGTTCTTTTGTTATTCCGTTATTCCCATTCCCATTATGTTCTTCGCTATTGTTTTCTAGATATTCGGTAATATAATCTTCAATAATTTTGCTTAGTACTTCTGGATTATTTTCTAAAAGCTGATAAATTATTTGGGCTTTATTATCAAACTCTTGTTTTTCTTGATTTATTTCATTTGATAGAGATTCCGTTAAAGTTTCATCAGATGACTTTATCTCTGTAATAGGCGTTTTAGTTTGTTTCTTTTTTTTGATTTTCCGGTTTATTTTTTTCCAAAAAAGAACTATTACAGCACCCATTATTGTAAATAAAAGGAGAGGAACAATAATAATTAAAACTCCAATAAAAGGGTATTTATCTTGAAAACGATAGTATTGGTATAAAAAAAGAGGTTGTTTTTGAATTTTATTTTTATTAATTGAAAGCATACCCGAAGAAATATCAGATTCTGATGGTGTTACTTCATCAGTTATTAACGGAACAAAGTTTTCATCAAAAGAAATAATCATTTTATCTCTATTTTTTTGATAATTAATTGTTTTTCCTATAACAGTAAAAAGTTCTTTTTTAAATGTTTTAGTTAGATTAATTTCAGGGTTATTTTTGTTTAATACTAAATTAGTTGAAATTTCTTTAATATCCGGTAAGGAATTTTTATTCATTTTGTTAATTACAACATTTACAGAAATATGGTAACTATTGATAGGTAATAAAGTATTTAAAACATTTGTTAGTTTTAATTCTAAAATATTAGCCAGATTTTTTTGTATTTCCGGAATATTTGTTTCTGCAGGAGCAGTTTCAGCAGAAATTTTAGTGCTAGGTGTTATCTGATTAATTGGTGTTTTGGTTTCTGTTGAAATTTTACTCTCTGCAACAGGTAAAGCAGGTTCTGAAATAGTTGTTTTTGATTCTTTGGGTTGAGGCTCAGTAATATTTGGGGTTGATTGAACATTAGTTGGTACGGTGACATTATTGGTAGTAGATATAGCTGTAGAGGTGGTAGAAGAAATAACAGGTTCAGAAGTTGTTGCTTCAGCCAGATTTTGATATGACACGTTAGTGTCATCCATAGTAACTTGTTTGAAAAGATTTTTAGATAAAACATTACCTTCTGTATCTACCACATTAATATTTTCTGGTTGTAAATCTTCTACTGAATTAGCTACTAATTTTATTATTGCTATTACGGTTTCGGTTTTTATTTTTGTCAAACCGGTTTTTTTCCTTACTAAAATAGAAGCTGTTGTAGGTGGTTGTTTTGTAGAGAATAAATTTTGATCTGGCATAACAATTTGAACTTGGCAATACTCTATTTGATCAAATTGCATTATCGCTTTTTCTAATTCACCGGAAATAGCTCTAACAAAACGAATTTTTTTATCAAATTCCGTTACTCCTAGGTTATCAGATTGATCAAATAACTCGTATCCTTTAATGCCGCCGCTTGGTAAGCCTCTAACAGCAAGAATGTTTTTTGATTCTTCTTGTTTATTTCTATCTACCCAGAGGTCATAATATTTCCCTTTTTGTTTTAAATCAAAAGAGACTTCCGCAATACTTAGTTCTTTTATAACAGCGGCAGTTTGATTAGCATCCAAATTTACATAGAGTAATACATAATCTATTTTTGTAGGTTTTTCTTTTTTCTTTTTTGCTTCTTCTTGAGCTTTTAAATTTTTTTTAAGCTGTTCAATTTCTTTTTCAAGTTGTTTTTGTTTTGTCGATGATTCTGCAGAAGAATTTCTGTCGTCTAAACTAGTACTAACGTTATCTAAACTTAACTGTTTTTTAGAATGAGGTGAAGAATGTCCTTTAAAAAGAATGAAAATTAACCCCACAATAATGACTATTATGATTAAAGAAAATAATCCGGCTGAAAACCAAAAAGGTAAATGCTTACGTTTTTTTGTTTCAGGAACAATCGGGGAACCTAAATCTAAATCATCATTATTATTTATTTCTTCTGCCATATTTAACCTTTTTTATAAATTAAATTATACCTGCATTTGTTGAATTTCTTTAAAAGTTTGTACAGTTGTATTTACTACTGTAGTTAATAAAGACATTTCTAAATTTAATTGATTGGTAGAAATTAAAACTTCATCAACAGATCTTTTCCCTTGGATAAATTCATCGATTAATTTGTTATTTTCTTGTTCCGTATTACTAACATTTTGTAAAGCATCAACCGCATTTTCTAACATAATTTGAAAGGGCGCCCGACTAATTGATTCTATAGGGTTTATTATCGGGTTAATTACACTAATATTTTGAGTGTTGAAAATTTCGTCGTTTTTTTCTTTTTCTAAATTAATTGCTTGAATCGGGTTAATATTCATTTTTCTCTCCTTATTTTAATAAATCTAAAGATTGCTGATACATAGCTTTAGCAGATTTATAAGCAGTAGTATTAGCTTCATATAAAACATTCGTTAAACTTATTTGGACCATTTCTTGGGAGACATCAACGTTAGGTAAATAAATAAAACCGTTTTTATCTGATAATGGGTTAGCCGGATCATAAACTTCTTTGAAAGGTTCTGTACTTTTTCTAATGCCGGCAACTTTTACTCCTTTTTGAGAAGTTTTTAAAATCAAATATTTTTTCTGATAGGGTATGCCATTTTCTGTTTTTATGGTTGTTGCATTAGCAATATTTTCCGCACTTACCCTTAATTGTAATTTTTGAGCTAAAACCCCGCTAGTACTTAATTTTAAAGCATCATCGGTGCCTAAATCTTTTCTAGATAAAATATCATCATCATTATCAGTTTTGAATTTAGAGAGATCCTCTGCCAAACAAATAAGACTAAACATTAAAATCATGGTAAATATCAATAGAAAAAAATAAACTGATTTAGTCATTTTTATCCTCCTTTACCTAAAGTTACAACTTTTCTCATTAATTGAGCTTTAGTATATAAAATTCTGACTAAAGCACTGTGTTGCAATCTGTTTTCATTCATTCTGGCCATTTCTTCTTCAATATTAAATTCTTGATTCTCAATTTTAGTTTCTGCATCTTCTAATTCATCTTCAAAACGAATTGGTCTAAACCCTGGGGTAGAAGCATTAGAAATATTATAAGAATAAATGGCTTGTTTTCTAGTGGCTATTTTTATAGCACTAGCTAAACCTTGCATTGGCTTATCATAGACAATAGAATTAATTGTTTTATTCTCCATGTTATCTCCTAATATTATATAATAATATTATTCATCTGCATTAAGTTTTTTTTCAAGCCTTCTTCTTAATTTGTCTAATATTTTCATGTGCATACGGCATACTTTGCTTCTGGATAAATGCATTATTTCCGCTATTTCTTTTTGTTTTTGGTCTTTTACATAAAAAAGTTCAATTAATCTTTTTTCATCTTTATTTAAAAAATTAATTTCTTCCCATAATAAAGAATGACTTTCTTTTCTGTCTACTTCTTCGATAATTTCAATTGCAGGGTCGCCGCCCGTGCCTTCAATTTTAGTAATTGATTCAATGTCATCTAAAGATAATAAATATACTACTGCAGAATTAGCAATTAAATCGTTGACTTTATCATTAATACTTTTATCTGAGGTTTTATCTGAATTATCAATAGCTTGTTCAGTAACTTCGGCAATTCTTTTTTGTATTTTTTCTTGCTGTAATTTGTAATCTGTCGGGTTTCGATAATACCATTCCTGACGCAACTTATCTAAAATTTCACCTCTAATACGGTAATAAGCATATGTTTTAAACTGAGACCCTTTATCAGCTTTAAAATTATTTTTAGCTTTAATTAAGCCTTCAACCCCCCAACTAATTAAATCATTATAAAAAATGCCGGGAGGCGTTTTACTGCCAGACATAATTACAGAAGCAATAGATTCAACTGTAGACATATGTTCTTTAATAAACTCTTCAGAAATTTTCGTCTCCCTTTTTTTGGAGGTAATTTCTTTTTGCTGGAGTTCTGTGATATTAATTGTTTGGTTCGGTACTTTTTGTTTGTTCATTTTTATTATAAATTTTTTGCAAATTAAAAATATCTTGTTTTGCTAATTGTTGAGCATAAAGATCAAGTAACATTTCATTATATAATGAATTATCGCTGGATAATATACCTCTATCGTTTTCTTCGTCTTCTTCTTCATCTTTATCAATTAAAGATTCTAAATAAACTTTTTTGAGGAGAATTTTTTCAAATTCTTCAATATTTTGTTTTTTGTTATTAGCTTGAATACGACGTTGGTAATCAGCTGATTCTAAATTTTTTTCGATAAAATAAGATGTATCAATAGAATTTATCATATTATTTCAATATCTCCAATTAAAGAACCAGATTCTTTTAAAGCTTGCAAAATAGAAATCATATCTCTTGGCGTAGTTCCAACTTTGTTTAATGCATTTACTAAGCTAGATAAATTGTCGTCAGGTTTTAAATAAATAAATTTTGCTTTTGATTCTGTGATGGTAATAGGGTTGCGTTCTCTAACCGGGTCATAATAACCAAAATAATCATTATATTCTTTTTCATCTAGAATTTTAATTGAAATATTACCATGAGTTATAGCAACCGGGGAAAGTCTAACCATTTCACCAATAGCAACAGTTCCAGTTTTAGCATTAATGACCACTTTATTAGAAGCATCAGGTGTAAGACTAACTGATTCAATTTTGGCAATGGTATTAACTAAAGATGCATTCGCTAAAGGAACTGTAATAGTAGAAGCATCAATAGCCATAGCATTAGTAAAACCAGCTTTTATTAATGCTTGTTCTACCCTAGAAGCTGTAATAAAATTCGGTTTATTTAGAGCAATAGTGATATTTTTATTATCAGATAAAGTTACAGGTACTTCTTCTTCAACAATCCCACCGCCTTGTATTCTACCAACGGTTGCTTGGTTTTTAATCATGCGTGAATAAGTAGAAGCTTCAGCTAAACCGCCAACAATAATAGCTCCTTGTGCTAATGCGTATATTTTTTTATCAGGACCTTCTAAAGGAGTCAGCAATAAAGTACCGCCAGCAAGACTATTAGCATCACCAATAGAAGAAACAATAACATCAATTTTTTGTCCTTTTTTTATAAATGGGGGCAAAGTAGCAGTTACCATAACTGCGGCAATGTTTCTGGAAGTATATTCTCTACCATCTTGAGGGATTCCCATTTTTTTCAATAAATTAGTTAAAGCTTTATTGGTAAAAAGCATGGCTTTGGAATCTCCTGAATTCTGTAACCCCATAACCAAACCAAAACCATAAATTTGGTTTTCTCTTACTTCAACAATTTTAGAAACATCTTTTAATCTTACAGTTGCTGAAGAATTAATTTTATTAAGCATAAAAAAGAAATTAAAAATGATAGTGATAATTAAAGTTAAAATAGTTATTTTTTTCATTTTTTTTATAGTTAGCATTAAAATAACCAGTTAAATAATTGAGTTAAAATACCTGGAGTTTGTTTAGATGCTACTACTCCCTGACCTTTTACGGAAATATCAGCTTTTGCCATTTGATAAGAAAAAATAGTATTATCACTAGTAACATCTTCAATTCTGATAATACCGGAAATACAGATTGTTTCAACTTCGTCATTAACCTTAACATTATGTTCGCCGGCAATTAATACGGTACCATTATCATAAATTTCTTTAACAATAGCTGTGATAATAGCTTCCACTTTGTGTTTTCGGGAAGTTTGCCCAGTACCAGAATAACTATCTCCGCCGCCAAGTTTTATGTCTTGATTTTTCCGCATCATTTCACTTTGTCCTAAAACTTGAGCTACTTGTTGCCAATTACTAAATAAATTCGAATTAATATTTGATGCTTTGCTGGTTTTAGTGCCAGCTTCTTGTACTGCTGTAGATGATTCTGAAATAATAATGGTTAAAATATCTCCAATATGTAGCGGTTTTGTGGTGCTAAAAAGAGATGCGTTTTTTTTATTCCAAAGAGAATCCGCTGATAAAAAAGAAGAAAAACCAGCTAAAAAAAATAAACTAATTATTACTAATAACCAAAACTTTTCTTGCTTCAATTATTTCTCCTTTAAAAACTTGGGCAGAATCAGATAATTTAACATTTATTTTAGAACCTAAGCATCCATCTTCAAGCGCAGTTGCCCTTAATACTAATTGTATATTATTATTTAGATAAATCATAGTAATTTTCTCACCTTTTCTAATAATTGGCACTTCTTGAATCATAGAATTCGTAATAATAGATCCTTTTGGTATTCCTACTTTTGTTTCTTTATTAATGATAGCTGATTTTTTTAAAATGATATTTTGCGGTTTATTGTTTATTTCTAAATTAATTATTTCTAAATCAGCTTCTTTTATTATTTCTTTTGCATTAATTAATCTAGTTGTTACAACAAAATCTGCATTTGCCGTAATATAAATAATTAAGGGTTTTGTTTCTAGTATTTTATTTTCTTTATCAAGTAAATTCACATTAATGATAGAAATTCCAATTGGTATTGGTTTTTTATTCAAACTAAGACTGCAAAAATTAGTTTTTTCCGGTATTTTTTTTAATAAGTGGTTATTTTTAATATTTGTACTTACAGAGAGATTTTCGTAATTTGGATAATCAATAATAATTTTTTTGGTAATTTCATTATTAATGTAATTGACTATTTCGTTTGCAGTTAAGCAAAAACAAAAAAAAGGAGTTGTTAATAATAAAATTAGGCTAAAAAAAATAATTTTTAAAAAAGATTTCATTTTTTTATTAGATAACATTTATTAATTATAAGCTATTTGATGGGGGGAATAAAGTGAGGGATCAGAAACTAGAAACGTACGGGCAAACCTACGTGTTTGCCCATGTAAAGACGCACGGCGGGTCAGAAACGGGGGTTTACTAGGCATAGATGCTTAAAGTATTTCCCCCCAAATTCTATAACTATTTCCCTATTAGGCGCATACCTCGTAAAATTAATGGTGAGCGAATTGAGGAATTTTTCTAAATAAGTAGGTCTCTTAAAAGAGCTCTTTCTATGATATTTTATAGTTTAATAATAATTATTTAAAAAATATAGGGGTTATTTTTTAAATTCATTAACTTCTAGCAATATCAGTGGCAGATCTAAGCATTGATTCGCCGGATTGAACCATTTTACTAACTACTTCAAATGCTCTTTGGGTAATTACCATACGCATCATTTCGCTTACTACATCAACATTAGAAAATTCTAAAGATCCTTGTGCAATAGCGCCTACATTATCATGGCTTGGTATACTAACTATAGCTTCACCGGATCCAACAGTTTTCAAAAAGAGGTTTTGACCAATTGCTTTTAATTCTGATGGATTGGAAAAAGTAGCAAGCGTTATTTGACCTAATTCGGTTTTATCAGAGCTGTTATAAACTTTACCTTCTGCATCAATAGTAAGATTTGTTACGTTATTAGGAATATTAATAGCTGGATCTAATAAATGTCCGTTAGGGTCTGTTAAATAACCTTCAGTATTTTTTCGTAAATTACCTGCTCGAGAATAGACTGTTGTACCATCAATTAATCTAAATTGAAAAAAACCGTCTCCTTCAATCGCTAAATCTAATTGTTTACCAGTAACTTGAATGGAGCCTTGTTTAAAATCTTTGGTAACACCAGATATTTTTACCCCAGAGCCAATTTCTTGGTTAGCATTATTACCATTGTTATATTTTTCATCATAATAAGCTTGAACTTGGTTTTCAACTTGATCTAAAATTTGCGGGAATAAGTTTTCGTATTCAACTCTTGAGCTTTTAAAACCAACTGTTTGTGCGTTAGAAACATTGTTTGTAATATTCATTAAATCTGTTTGGAATGATTCCATTCCGGTAGCACCAATATAAAATTGTTGTAAAGTCATTTTTTTCTCCTTTTTATTGTGCAGAGCCCATTTGTATTCCGGAACTCATGCTTTTTAATATAATTTTAACAGTTTTACTGTTAGCATCATAGATGTTTTTTACAATCGGTAATTGACTTACTTGGTTAGTAATACTGACATTACTTGCCTCGTAATAACCTTGTTTTAAACTGGAAAGGGTATCGATTTCTGTGATTTTGGGAGCTAAATTAGGGTCATTCAAATAAAAAACACTGCCATTAATAGATTTTAATTGGGAAACATCTTTAAAGTCGATTAAAAGAAAAGAATCCATTAAAGTATTATCAACATAAATACCGCCTTTTTCATTGATTTTAATTTTTCCTTTTCCAATAAAAATTTCACCTTGTTCACCTAATACAGGTAAGTTAGTTCCATAAGTTACTAGTTTTCCGTTAGCATCAATCGTAAACCGACCATCTCTGGTATATCCTAAACCCCATGGACAAGATAAAACAAAAAAAGCTGGACCTTGAATTAAGAAATCTAAACTGCCGCCGCTTTGTATTGCGGTACCTTGATAAAATTTGTAATAAACAACATTACCAAAAGATTTTCCTTTAGCAATATTAGAAACATTGATTTCTTTATAACCTGGTGTATTACTATTAACCGAATTTTGCATTAAAGCCTCAAAATTTTTTTGATACATATTCATTCCATTAACAGAATAATATAAAGCAGGGTCAGAAATATAAGTATTCCGGTTATTTAATTGTGTTGCAAATAGGTTTTCGGAAATTAAGCTTACTATTATGAATAAAAAAAATAATTTTCTCATTTTATTAGTTTTTTTCTTAATGATTCTTTTTTCTTGATCATTTTATCTAGCTGATAAACAAACGCTAAGACTTCAGCCACTAAAGTATATAATTCCGGCGGTATTTCGGAATCAACATCTAATTTTGCCAATAAGTTAGCTAAGGTAGGATCTTCATAAAGCGGAATATTATTTTCCTCTGCCAGTTTAAGTATTTCTTCTGCAAAAGTAGATTTTCCGCTAGCAATAATTTTAGGAGCTTTGTCAGTATTAACATCGTATTTTACTGCAACAGCCATTAATTTTTTCGGATCTTTAATATCTAATTCGTCTAAATGTTTTTTTACTTTTTTAGGCTTTGTGCTTGGTTCACTCATACTTCTGTACTTATCCTTATCATATTATCTAAATTTACAGTTGGTAAAATAAATTTTTTAAAATCAATTTTCTTTTTTATTGCTTGGAAACCGGCAACGTGATAATTTAAAGCTTCCATTTGTTTTATTAAATCAGCGTGCATTTTTTTTATAAAATGATTTGTTTCTTCAGATTCTGTATTAAAAATATACCAGATTTTTTTATCTAAAATATCAATAATAATACTTATTTCCCCGATTTCCGGAGTATTTACTTTTAATACAATTCTGGTTTTTGAAGAGTCAATTTCTCCTTTGTTTTTATGGGGGTCTTTTCTGATAGCAATTTCAATTTGATTGTTTTTGTCAAAAGGGTTTGGTAATTGCCAATAAGCAAATCTATCATTTATTGAAGAAATTGATCTATTAGAGTCTTTTGATATAATGGTCTGTGAAATTAAATTTTCTTGAACTTCGTTTAAACTTTTTTTGAGGAGCATGATTTTTTCTTGTAACGCTTTGGCTTCTGGGCTGTCTAATTGATTAGTTTCAGCTAATTTTTGTTCTAAACCTTGTAATAATTGTGAGAAAGATTTGATGTTTTTAATCATTTCACCGCGATTAATTTCATTAATAGCGGTTTTTCCTTCTTGAGCTGATTTCAATAATTTTTTAAAATTGTTATCCATTTCACTTAACAAAGAAAGTAAGCCTGACATTAAACCAGGATTCATTAATTGTTGGGTTGAGTTTAAAGCAGATTGTAAATTAGCAATGTTTTGACTGGCAGTAACCATTTGTTGTTGTAATTGCGGGTTTTCTTGTAAAAAATTGCTAAGAATATCTGCTCCTTTAGGCGCATCATTAAGACCTTTACCTAAGTTTATTACAGCAGATTCGAGCATATTAGCATTTTTTTCACCTTTAGTAAGTTTAAAAAGGGAATTAAAATTTGCTTCTGAAAGTTCAATTCCGTGTTGCATCATAAAGCTGGCTAGTAATTTGTTTTCTTCTGTATTAGCAATTTTTGCTTGAAATAAATAATCAACGACATCTGCCATTGACATATTTCTGGTAGCAGGCGGCGGCGGGGCAGTTTGTGCTTTTTGAGCGGCTTGAGCTGTTTGGCTGGCAGTAGCTGATTCAGTAGCCGGACTACTGGTAGGCGATTTAGTAGAAACTTGTCTGGAAGATTGTTGGCTTTCTTCTGTTTGTTTAGTCTCTTTAACTTTTTCTTTAGAAGTAGGCCAAATTACAGGCACACTTCTAATATCAGCCATGCTATTACCGATAGTATCGATCATAATTTATCCTTATGAATCTGTTGCAAAATGGCTATTTTGAAAAAATTTCTCATTTCGCGACAGACTTCTTATATAGTTATTCTATTCTATTATATATTGTACGAACAATTAAGCATAGAAGTCAATCAGAGACTAGAGTATAAAGTTTTTAATTAGTGAAATTAGTAAGTCAAGCTTTTATTCTTCAAATTTACCGTAAGAACGAAATTTTTTATATCTTTGATCTAAAATTTGTTTTTCTGAAATTTTGGAAAATATAGTTAAATCTTTAACTAAAGCTTTTTTAATATTATTTGCAGTTTCATTCCAATTATAGTGTGCGCCTTTTAATGGTTCATCAATGATTTCATCGGCAATTTTAAGTTTTAATAAATCCTTTGCAGTTAGTTTTAATTTTTCTGCCGCTAAAGCTGATTTACTGGCATCTCTAAAAAGAATAGAAGCACAACCTTCAGGGGTGATAACAGAATAAATAGCATATTTTAAGATATAAACTTTATTAGCAACAGCCAAACCTAAAGCACCGCCAGAACCACCTTCGCCTATTACTACGGATAGAATTGGTACTTTTATATTCGTCATTTCTTTAAGATTTTTAGCAATGGCTTCGGCTTGTCCTCTTTCTTCTGCTTCTAGACCAGGGTAGGCGCCGGGTGTATCTACAAAAGTAATAATTGGCAGATTGAATTTTTCGGCTAATTTCATTAATCGCAAGGCTTTACGATAGCCTTCTGGGTTTGGCATGCCAAAATTGCGGTATAAATTTTCCTTGGTATCATGACCTTTAACTTGTCCAATAAATACTACTTTATGATTTTGAATTGTACCTAAACCACCAATTATTGAAGGATCATCTCGAAATAATCTGTCACCATGAATTTCAAAAAAGTCTTCACAAATTAAGTTGATTAAATTCAAACTATCTAAACGACTAGGATGTCTAGCAATTTGTACAATTTGATTTGCTGTAAGATTTTGATAAATTTGTTGTTCCATGAATTCAGCACGTTTTTCAATTTTACTGATTTCTTCTACAATATCTATTTGACCTTCTCCGGAAAGCTTTTTTAATTCATTGATTTTATCGTATAGTTCATGAATAGGTTTTTCAAAATCTAGAATTTTCATTTGTTTTTATTCCCCTTTTTTTCTAGGGGTACTTTGTCCCTTTTAACTCTGGTTTTGCTTTTAATAATTCCATTTTTTTCTTTGAGTCCAAGTACGGACGAACTACTGGCATCCTTTACTTTTTGTGGGTTTGTATCTGTTTCTTTAATCTGTGGTTCAGAATTTTTTTTTGTACTCAAAATCATTATCAATTTTGAAAGTATATTTTTTAAATTTTTTCTTTCTACAACACTATCAACAAAACCGTGACTAACCAAAAATTCTGATTTTTGAAACCCTTTTGGTAGTTTTTGTCTGATAGTTTGTTCAATAACTCTGGGTCCGGCAAAGGAAATAAGCGCGTCCGGTTCTGCTAAAATAATATCTCCTAACATGGCAAAACTAGCACTGGTACCACCTGTAGTGGGGTCAGTTAAAATTACAATATAAGGTATTTTTTCAGTATCTAATTTTGCTAGAGCCGCACTTGTTTTTGCCATTTGCATTAGAGAAATAATACCTTCTTGCATTCTGGCACCACCGGAAGAGGTTATTACAACTACAGGTAATTTGTTTTCTATAGCAGATTCAAATAATCTGGTTAATTTTTCGCCAACCACAGAACCCATACTACCGCCCATAAATTCAAAATTCATAATACCAGCATTAACGGGGACTCCATTAATTTTGCCGATACCAGTAATAACAGCATCATTTTGTTTGGTTTTCATCTGAGCGTTTTTTATTCTGTTTTGATAACTGACGGTATCAGAAAATTCGAGAAAATCAGTTGGTTTTAGATCTTTGTTAGTTTCTTCAAAAGAATTTTCATCAAAGGTAAAAGAAATACGCTCTGAAATATTTAAACGAAAATGATAATTACATTTGGTGCAAACTTTATAGTTTGACATCAATTCTTTTAAATATAATATCTCATTACAGTTATAGCATTTTACCCAAAGATCCGTAGGTAGATCTAATTTTTGGCTAGTAATTTTTTCTTTTTGATTATTATTGAACCAATCTAGTATTGACATTTTTTTACCATTTCATGATACTATTTGTTAATGTTTTTCTTATGATAGCTAAATTTAGGTTTAACTGTCAAATTTATTATTTTTGAGGTTTATAAAAAATGGCAAATTTAAAAAGTTCTAAAAAAGGTATTCTAATAGCAGAAAGAAATAGAGAAAAGAATCTTTATTATAAAAATAGATTGAAAACGTTTGTTAAAAAAGCAGTAAAAGCAATAGAAGCAAAAGTTGAAAATAAAGAAGAAATTGTAAGAAAAGCTTTACAAGTTATCGATAAAACCGCTGCTAAAGGGGTATTAAAGAAAAAAACAGCCGCAAGACAAAAAGCTCGTTTAATGAAAGCTTTAAATAGTAGTTTAAAAGCTACAAAGTAGACCACAGGGTACAGTAAGTTCAAGGGATCAAAGGATCGAAAAAAAATCTAGTATCTTTATTAAAAAAAGTTTAATATAATTTATATATTAAATTATGAATAAATATATTCTTTTTTCTACTTTTTGCATTGCTTTATTACTAGCTTTTTTTTCTTATTTTAGTTTTACTGCTTATCATACTACTAAAATTAATATTGAAGATGAGCTTTTTAATCAAGAACAGCAATTATTGCAAGAATTAAGTTTTAATCTACAAGATTTTTTTGATGATTTAGAATTTCAATTATTGTTTTTATCTAAGAGCTTCAAGAAAATTCCTGAGAATGATTCTGAATTTCAGCAAAAAATTTTACCACTTTATAATCTTCAGAAAAATAAGATTACTGGAATTTATATCGAAGATACATTAGGCTTTCTCAAATATATTTATCCAAATTATCAAAAAGAATCATTAAATAAAAATTATGCTTACAGAGAATATTTTCAAAGTTGTAAGAATCTTAAGCCTTATATTACAGATTGTGTAATTGCCGGTGGTGAACAATATACAGATTTAAAATATCAAATTCCTTCAATTATACTTGGTGTCCCGCTTACAACTAATAATAATGTTTTTAATGGTGTATTAGCAGTTGATATTAGTTTAAAATATATTTTTGACAGGTTAACCTCAATATTAGGGTTCAATTCTCTTCAATCATTTTATGTTATAGATAATAAAGGTAAAATTATTTTTACTAATAAAGAGATTACTTTTAAAAAGGATTTTTCTGAATTAATTCCTAATATTCGTTATAGTGAAATACAAAAGAATAAAAAAGGTAGTGTTAAATATAAAAAACAAAATATTGAATACATTGCTTCTTACGATACTATAAAAACTTTTAACCTAAAGTGGATTATTTTAGTATCTACACCTAAAGAGATTATTAACAATTTAATTTTTCCCACTTTCTTGAAAATTACTTTTTTAGGAATACTTATTATTATATGTAGTAGTTTAATTCTCTTAATTATTTTTTCTTTAAATATTAAGATAAAAAATGCGCAATTAGAATTAATGAATAGAGACTATGATATTGGCAATAAAATTCAGCAAGATTTTTTACCTAAAAATATTCCGCATATTTTAGGCTATCAAATAGCGGCCTTTAATTTACCAGCTAAAAAAATAGGTGGAGATTTCTATGATTTTATTAAAATTCAAGATAATTTAGGTGTTGTTATCGGAGATGTTTCCGGTAAAGGTATTTCTGCCGCTTTATATATGATGATGTCTAAAACTTTATTATGGCTTTCTATTTTAAATAAAGTTTTGCCACAAAATGTAATTAAAGAATTTAATAAAGTTCTCAATATTTTTAATTCAAATTCTAACCATGAAAGTTTAATGTATTTAACTGCAATTTATGGTTTATTAGATACTAAAAAACATTTATTTTCATTTGTTAGAGCAGGTCATGAAGCCCCTATCTATTATAACAGTCAAGAAAGGAAAATGGATTTTTTACCAAAACAAACTGGGGTTATTTTAGGTGTTTTTGATAATATTGATGTAGAAGAAAAAGAAGTTTTTCTTAATATTGGCGATTTTCTTTTACTATATACAGATGGTTTATTTGATCAAAAAGATAAAAATGGGGATATAATTTCAGATCATTTGTTATTAGCGGATTTTATTCAAGATCCGGAATTGCCGGCAGAAAAAATAATAGCAACAATTAAAGAAAAAATACAAAAAATAGCTATTCATGAAATGCGAGATGATATTTCTTTACTTATTATAAAAAGAGTTTCCTAAAATGATTTTTGAAAAATTAATTATACCCGAAGTTGTTTATATTTTACCTAAGGTAATTAATGATGAAAGAGGGTATTTTTATGAAGTTTTACGTGAAAAAGAATTTATTGAAAATGGTATAAACGAAAGGTTTGTGCAAGAAAATCAAAGTAAATCTAATAAAGGTACTTTAAGAGGTTTACACTATCAAAAAGAACCATATGCACAAGGGAAATTAGTAAGAGTATTAGTAGGTGAAATTTTTGATGTTGCGGTTGATATACGTAAAAATTCGTCAACTTATGGGCTGTGGGTAGCTAAACTACTTTCAGAAGATAATAAAGCACAATTGTATATTCCGCCAGGTTTTTTGCATGGTTTCTATGTTCTTTCAGATATTGCGGTAGTTAATTATAAATGTACTAATTATTATGAACCCAGTGCTGATGGTAGTGTAAGATGGGATGATCCGGTTATTGGCATAAAATGGCCATTGATAAAAGGATTACCAATCAATCTTTCTGAAAAAGATAAGAATGCAAAGTTTTTAAGTAAAATATAGAATTCAATGCACAAACGTGTTCTTTAAAAAAAAATGTCGGTTAATTCTGCGAAAAGGGTTTCACCTGGAGCAACAATATTTCTAAAAACAATTTTGGTGCATTCGATTAAATCGCTTTGTATTTTTATGGGTTGTTTTGGGTCAATAGTAATTTTTATTTTGGCATTTTTTAAATTTGCAACAATATTTCCATTATTTTTTTTAATTTCTGCATTACAATTCAATATTAAGTCTTGTTTTTTGATAGTATCTTTTTCCAATATTTTTTCCACAAATAAACTAGCGGCATCTTCTATCATAATGATTTGACTAATCCCCATCATAATAGGGAAACCTTCAAAGTGCCCTTTTGTAAAAGGATGGTTTTTAGGATAAGTATATTTTGTTTTACAATTATTATCAGTTTGATTAATTAATGCATCAACAAAATATAAAGCCGGATTTTTATATGTATTTGATTTGTTTATTGGAATTAGGGTTTTTTCTGTAGTATCATCTTGTTCCTTGTTTTCTAACGTAATTTGGTTAATACTTTTTTTTAGGTCATCGTATCTGCCTAAGGCGGCCATAAGATCTGCTGTTGCTAATAAAGTATTATTTTCGTTAAATACTTCACCATGATAAAGAAAGATTTCAGATTTTATTTTTAAGGGAGTAACTTTACATATGATTTTTTCACCTAATTTAGAATCGTTTAGTTTTTTGTAGTGCGAAATTGAAGCAAATAAAGCACAAAAACCAGGCGGTAATTTTTCCGTTGAACAAACAGCGGCTAAAGCTAAAATCTCTAAAAGAACTGGGCTGATAATGACTTTTTCATTATGAATATTTTTTTTGTAAAAAAGATGTCTGTTTAAATTATCATTTTCAGTAATAACTGTTTCTGATAATCCAGGAAAACCAATACTTTTATCTGGAGTTTTATAAACAGTTAATTTATCTAATAACAAATTTTCAAAACGGTGGGGTATATATTTTTTAATTTGATCTTGGTTTAATAATTGTTCAGATGTCATTATGTTCATATAAAAATGAATTAACCTCCTTGTTCTTCTTCATCTGTTTTTTTAGTTTTAATAATTTCTTTTTTTAAGGCTTTAAGAGCACTATTTAATAGTCTAGATACATGCATTTGTGACATATGAATTTTTTCCGCAATTTCTCTTTGTGAATAGCCTTCATAAAATTTTAGGAAAATAATATATTTTTCTCGTTCATTAATATGTTTTAAAGCTTCTTTGAGATGTTCTTCTGTTAAAAGAAAACTATGCGACGGTTTTACGCCTAAACTATTCATTAAAGTTAAATGGTCTGTTCCTTTTGAAACATTTTCATTGTATAAAGGCGCATCTAAAGATACGATATTTGTTAATTGAATTGTCTCCAGAACTTCTAAAATAGTATCTGCAGGAACATCAATTGTAGCAGAAATTTCTTTAATTGTGGGAGCGCGTTTTTGTTCTTGGGTAAAAACTTTTATAAAGTTTTTGATTTTAGAATAGGTTTCTTGAATGCGTCTAGGAATTTTTATTAAATTTCCTTTATCGCGATAATAATGTTTTATTTCTCCAATAATGTTTGGTGAAGCAAAAGAAGAAAAATCGACTTCTTTATTTGGGTTATATCTTTCCAAAGATTTTAGTAAGGCAATAGTACTAATTTGGATAATATCTTCTAAATCGTCTCTGTTATATGCCATTTTACGGGCAATATAATCTGTTAACGGTTTATAAGCCAAAACAATTTTTTCGCGTAATTTTTGATTTTTTGTTTTTAAATATTGTAATACTAGTTCTTCGCGATCTGAAAACAAATGTTTACACCTTGTAAATTAAATTTCCCTTAGGGTTTACAAAAACAGGAATTATGTTTAGGATAATATCATATTTTTCACTAGTTTTTCAAATATTTATGTATCAGATAGATTCTCGTAAAATTAATAAAGGTGATACTTATCTCGTACTTCCTAACGGGGAAAAATATATTGAAGAGGCTTTTAAACGCGGCGCACAAAATTATTTGAAATTAAACAGAAAAGAATTAGGAGAATTAGGGCAAAAAGTTTTTCAAGATCCATCTCAAAAACTTGCGGTAATTGGAGTTACAGGAACAAATGGTAAAACAACCGTGACTCATCTAGTAAATCAGGTATTAAATAATTTAGAACCGGGATCCTCTTTTGTTTTAGGAACAATCACTGCTAATCTTACTACCCCGGAATCTTGGGATATCTTAACTTTAATGCAAAAACATTTTAATAAAGGCGGAAAATATTTTGTGATGGAGGTATCTTCCCATGGAATTGCGCAAGATAGAATTTACGGGATTAATTTTGCTATTAAAGCATTAACTAATATTACACAAGATCATTTGGATTTTCATAAAACTTTCGCTAATTATAAAAAAACAAAAATGAAATTTATGAATGAAGGAGATAGCATAAAAATTTATCCCGAAGATTATCAAAAAGTCCAGATAGATTTTAAACATCAATTATTAGGAGATTTTAATCTGGCTAATTTAGAACTTAGTTATTTAATTTTACAAAAACTAGGTTTAACAAAAGAGCAAATTGAAATAGGGTTATCAAAAGCTAAAGCGCCTAAAGGAAGATTTGAGCAGGTTATAACTAATCGAGATTTTTTGGTAGTCGTAGATTATGCCCATACCCCTGATGGGATGAAAAAAGTTTTAGAAACAGCTGGAAAAATAGTAAAAAATAATGGTGGTAGAGTTTTAACTTTATTTGGTTGTGGCGGTGATAGAGATAGAACCAAAAGACCTCTAATGGCAGAAGTTGCTGTTCAGTTAAGCGATTTTGTGATTATTACTAATGATAATCCCAGAACAGAAGATCAAAACCAAATAGTGCAAGATATTTTACAAGGGTTACCAAAAGATTTTAGCAATTATCAGGTTATTTTAGATAGAAAAGAAGCTATTATAAAGATAATTAAAATGGCAAAGAAAAATGATATTGTAATGCTGTTAGGTAAAGGACATGAAAATTATCAAATCTTTGCTGATAAAACAATTCATTTTGACGACGGGGAGGTAGTGAGAGAGGTCTTGAACTGTGATTAAAATGATTATTTGATGGACTATGATTTTAGAAAATAAGGCACAAAGTTTAGCTTAGGAAAAAAACGAGTTGAGCCGCAATAAAGTTTTTCTTTTTGGGTCTTAGAGGGTTTTTCTTTTTTCCAAAAAGAAAAATCTCCTAAAAATAAAATTTTTTGTTTCTTTTCTAAAAAGAAAAAGGAAAAAAAGTGAAAATATCTATCGACACCAGAACATTACAACCAGGAGATATTTATATTCCAATCAAAGGTGAAAACTTTGATGGGCATGATTTTATTCAAGAAGCTCTCAAAAAAGGAGCCCGAAAAATTCTTGATGTTGATCTTACCAAATTCGCTAAAAATTACCGAAAAAAATTAAAGGCAAAAGTAATTGCTATTACCGGTTCGGCAGGTAAAACTACTACTAAAGATTTACTCTATGCTATTTTAAGCCAAAAATTTAAGGTTGTGGCTACTTTTCAAAATCAAAATAATGAGATAGGCGTACCATTAACTATTTTAAAAGCAGATTTTGATACTGAAATAATTATTGTAGAATTAGCTATGCGTTTAAGAGGAGAAATCAAGATTTTATCTAAAATTTGCCGTCCAACTCATGCCATAATTACTAATATTGGGTTAACACATGTAGAAAGATTAAAAACGCAAAGAAATATTGCTTTAGCCAAAGCAGAAATTTTCCAGCCGGTTTTAAATTGGGAAAAAGAAACAAGATATGCTTTTTTAAATTCAAAAACAGCGTATCATAAATTACTGCAAGAAAAAGCGGTGAAAAATAATTTTAAAGTTTTAAATTTTAGCGGTGAAACTAAGATAGACCAAGGTTTTAATTTGTGTTATCTGGTTGCTAAGCATTTTGGTTTGAATGATGAAGAAATTAGAGAAGGTATGGCAAAATTTCACGCTAGTGAAAAAAGATTGGCAGTTACTAAAGGAACAAAATTAGATATAACCATCATTGATGATAGTTATAATGCTAATCCTGATGGAGTTTGTTATGCAATGGAATTTCAGAAAAAAATGCCGGGGAGAAAAATTTTAGTACTTGGCGACATGTTGGAACTAGGTAAAGAAGCTTTTAAAGAACACGAAAAAATTATCAATATTGCGGCTGTTGAAAATGGCATAGATTTAGTTTTTACTTTTGGTGAGATATATCAGCAAGTAAAATCAAAAGATATTACTAAGTTTTCATTTTTAGATAAAAAAGAATTGATGAATTTACTTTTTTCGGAAATAAAATCCGGTGATGTAATATTAATAAAAGGTTCTAGAGGTATGAAAATGGAAGAAATTGTTGAAAAACTTAAGGAAAAATATGCTTAAATTTATTTTGCTTTTTTTTGTTGGTGTTGTATTTTATTGGTTGTTAATCATTTTTTTAAAGCAGATAAAAATTTATCAGCCTATTTATGATCTTAGTCCTGGAAGTCATCAGCAAAAGAGTAAAACACCGTCTTTTGGTGGCATAGGTATTTTGTTTATTTTAAGTTTGGGCATAATTATTTTTAAGCTGTTTTCGCCAATAATATTATGGCTTTATTTGGTATTTTTAAGTTTTGTGATATTAGGTTTTGTGGACGATTTTTTATCTGTTAAAAGTCATAAGAATAAGGGGTTTTCCGCAAAACAAAAATTTCTTCTTCAGATAATTATTACTTTTGTTTTATTAAGTGTATATACTATTTTTATCAATAAAGTTGGAATTATAAATTTTTTAATTTATTGGTTTTTAATGGTAGGGTTTTCTAATGCTACCAATTTAACTGATGGTTTAGATGGTTTATTAGGTGGTTTAAGTATAATTTCGGCAATAGGTTTTTTTCTGGTTTTTTTTAAGGTTAACGATTTAGAATCAATAAAATTTGTTGGTGTTTTTATTACTTCAATTTTATGTTTTCTAATTTTCAATAAGCATAAAGCCAAAATTTTTATGGGCGATACCGGTTCTTTATCAATAGGGGCTCTTTTTGTGGGTTTAAGTTTGATATTGAATAATTTTTGGTTATTAATACCGTTTGGTTTTGTTTATATTTGTGAAACTTTGTCTGTAATTTTGCAGGTTGGTAGTTATAAATTATTTAAAAGGCGGATTTTTAAAATGGCGCCTTTGCATCATCATTTTGAAATGATGGGCTTAAGTGAAATTAAGGTTGTTTTGTTGTTTTGGTTGGTAGGTTTAATTAGCTTTGGAGTGTATTTTTTATACAAGGGTCTCTTTTTATAAAAATAAGCCTATAAAATTTTAATAATGAGTCTGTCGCGAAATAGCCATTTTGCAACAGACTCATAATTTGTTATAATACTAGTAGTAAGGTTAGATTATGAAAAATACTAAATAGTTAGATATAAAATAAGCTATTTAATATCTATAAAATTAAAGTTAGATTACTTAAATATTTGTAAATAATTGAAATTATTAAAAAAATCTTTTTTGTTAATTAACAAAAAATAATTTATTATAAATTTTGTTGGAAAATTTAGTTTGGTTATTACTAATTCAAAGTAATCCTGTATCTTCTGTTTAGATTTTTCATTGATATAAATAAAATTTTTTTTATGTATTTTATATGTATATTAAGGCGAAGCTTTAATATACATAAATAATTAATAAGGAGGAAAATTATGGAAGATAATAAAACTAAAGCATTAGCTTTTGCATTAGCTCAGATAGAAAAAAACCATGGTAAAGGCGCCATTATGAAAATGGGGGATTCACCAAAACGTTCTTTTAGTGTAATTCCTTCAGGGGCTTTATCTTTAGATTTTGCTTTAGGTGTAGGCGGTTATCCAAGAGGTAGAATTATTGAAGTTTTCGGTCCGGAATCGTCAGGTAAGACTACTTTGTCGTTACATGCTGTGGCGGAAGCTCAGAAAATTGGCGGGACTTGCGCTTTTATTGACGTTGAACATGCTCTTGACCCTAGTTACGCGGAAAAAATAGGGGTTAATATTGATAATTTACTTTTATCACAACCGGATTTTGGTGAACAAGCTTTAGAAATAGTAGAAACTTTAGTTAGGTCTGGCGCTATTGATTTAATTGTTGTGGATTCTGTAGCCGCTTTAGTTCCAAAATCAGAAATTGAAGGAGATATGGGCGATCCTCAAATGGGTTTACAAGCTAGGTTAATGTCGCAAGCATTACGTAAATTAACGGCAATAGTAAGTAAATCTAATACCATTGTTGTTTTTGTTAATCAGGTTCGAGACAAATTAGGTATTATGTTTGGTAATCCGGAAACTACACCTGGAGGTAGAGCTTTAAAATTTTATTCTTCAATTCGATTGGAAGTAAGAAGAGCTGAACAAATAAAATCTGGCGTAGATGTTTTAGGTAATAGGGTGAGAATTAAGGTTGTTAAAAATAAAGTTGCACCGCCCTTTAAACAGGTGGATATTGATATTATGTTTAATGAAGGTATGTCCAAATTAGGTGATTTATTAGACTTAGCAGTGAATCAAAGTTTTGTGGAAAAAAGTGGTGCTTGGTTTAGTTATGGGGAAGAAAGAATAGGTCAAGGTAGAGAAGCCGCGAAGAATTTTTTAAAGAATAACCCTAAAATAGTAACTGAAATAGAAACTAAAATTAAAGAAAAATTTTTAGTGGTACCGGTGGAAAAAACAGCCGTATTAACAGAGGAGGTGCTTAATTGATAGTAACTTTAGTATTAATTATAGCTATTATAATAATTACAGCAGTAATAGTTTTTTATTTTGCTAGAAAAGCGTTTGCAGATAAAAAAATTCTATGGGCAGAGACAGAAATTGCCAATAAAATTAAATCTGCTAAAGAAAAGGCCAATGAAATTTTATTTAAAGCTGAAACAGATAGTAAAGAAATAATTTTTAAATCTAAAAATTTAATTGAAGATGAATTGCGCACACATAGAAAAGAATTTGAGCAAATTGAGGAAAAATTATTACAAAAAGAAAAATTTATTGCAGAAAAAGAAGCTCTTTTGGCAGAAAGAGATTTACAATTAAATCAAGAAATTGATAGAGTTAAAGGGTTAAAAAAGAAACAAGAGAGTTTAGTAGAAGAATTAAATGAGAAACTACTAAAAACGGCAGGCATCTCTAAAGATGACGCTAAAGAAATAGTCTTAAAAAATGTAGAAAGAGATAGCAGAAATCAAGCAGGCTTAATTATTAAACAAGTAGAAGAACAAGCAAGAAAAATTGCTAATAGGAAAGCAAAAGAAATTATTACTACCGCTATACAAAGAACTACTATGGATCATATTTCCCCGACAACTACTACTATAATTATGTTGCCAGATGACGAAATGAAAGGGAGAGTGATTGGTAGAGAAGGTAGAAATATCCGTTCTTTTGAAGCTATGACTGGGGTGGATGTAATTATTGATGATACCCCAAATGCGGTAATTATTTCTTGTTTTGACCCGATTAGAAGAGAAGTAGCTAAAATTGCTTTGGAAAGATTAGTTGAAGATGGTCGAATTCACCCAGCCAGAATAGAAGAAATTATTTTAAAAACGCAAAAAGATTTAGAAGAAATAATTAAAGAAAGAGGGCAAGAAACCGTAGATTTATTAGGTGTTCAAGTTAACCCTAAATTAGTAGAGTATTTAGGTAAATTATATTATAGAACTAGTTATGGACAAAATGTGTTACAGCATTCAATTGAAGTAGCGCATTTGGCTTCAGTAATGGCCAGTGAACTTGGCGTAAACGATAATTTAGCAAAAAGAGCTGGTTTGTTACATGATATCGGCAAAGCAGTAGATTTTGAGCAAGAAGGAACCCATGCTAAATTAGGTGAAGAAATTGGACGAAAATACGGAGAATCAGAAGAAGTATTAAATTGTATCTTGTCTCATCACGAAGACGTACCTTGTGAAACTATAGAAGCTGTTTTAGTTATGGTAGCAGATGGAATTTCAGCCGCACGTCCGGGAGCTAGAAAAGAATCGTTAGAGAACTATGTGAAGAGATTAAAAAAGTTAGAAGATTTAGCCCAAACTTTTGAAGGAGTAGAAAAAGCATTTGCAATTCAAGCAGGTAGAGAGATTAGGGTTATGGTAAAACCAGATGAAGTAGATGACCCAAGTGCTCATAAATTGGCTTTAGATATGGCTAAAAAAATTGAAACCGAAGTAGATTATCCAGGAGAAGTTCGCGTAGCAATTATCAGAGAAACCAGAGCTGTTGGAATAGCGAAATAAGGCACTAGGCAGAAGGCATTAGGCACTAGGGGGGCTCAAGAATCGTTCAACGTGCTAAAGTGCTAACGTTGGGAAAAGAGAAAATATCTTCCTCGGGGTTTAAGGGGCGAAGCCCCTTAAGAAAAGATATCTCCCCTTGGAGTTGGGGCGTTAGCCCCAAAGGGTTTAAGGGGCTAAGCCCATTAGAAAATTAATTCTTATATCCATGTGGCTTCGCTACATGGATATGAAATGGAAACCATTTTGAAAAAAATAAAAATCTTATGTTTAGGTGATGTAGTTGGTAAACCTGGTCGTCAGGTTATTAAGGAACATCTTGCTAAAATTCAAAAAGAAAACGATATTCATTTTACTATTGTAAATATAGAAAATGTAGCTGGCGGGCATGGTATTACCACCAAGATTTATCAGGATTTTAATAATTATAATATCCAAGCTTATACTAGCGGAAATCATATTTATAATAAGAAAGAAAGCATCAATGATTTTAATGAATATAAAAAAATGGTACGACCCTTAAATTATTTATTTAGTAACCCAGGTGTTGGTTATCGAATTTTTAGGTTAAATGAATATAAAATAGCAGTGGTTAATTTAGTTGGTAGAGTTTTTATGGGGTTATCAGATTGTCCGTTTCAAACTATATCACGGATTTTACCGGAAATAAAAGCTGAAACTAATCTTGTTATTGTTGATTTTCATGCGGAAACCACGTCAGAAAAACAAGCTTTAGGTTGGTTTTTAGATGGTAAAGTAAGTACGGTTTTTGGTACGCATACTCATGTTATTACAGCTGATGAAAGAATATTACCGCAAGGTACTGGTTATATTACAGATATTGGTATGGTAGGTGCTAGAGATAGTGTAATTGGTATGGAAGTGGCTCCAATTATTGAAAAATTTATAACCCAAATGCCAGTGAAATATGAACCGCCAACTTATGGAGATAAGTTTTTAAATGGCATTATTTTAGAAATTGATACGGAAAATGGTAAAACTATTTCTATAGAAAGAATACAAAAAATATTTGAATAGAAAAATTGGGCTTTATATTCATATTCCTTTTTGTAAAAAGAAATGTAATTATTGTGCATTTTTTAGTTTAATTTGGAATTATGAACGAGAAAAACAATTTATTTTTGCATTAAAGAAGGAAATTGATTGTTATCAGAGAGTTTTTCAAGATTATCAAATTAAGACTCTTTATTTTGGCGGAGGAACTCCTTCTGTTTTAAGTGTATCCGGTTTATTTGAAATATTCAGTTATTTAAATAAATACATTGATTTTTCAAAAATTATTGAAAAAACTTTTGAGCTTAACCCTGAAAGTGTTACTCAAGAAAAAATCCAAATACTAAAAGATTTTTCATTTAACAGAATAAGTTTAGGGGTTCAATCTTTTATAGATCAAGAACTTAAAATTTTAGGTAGAATTCATGATTCTCAGCAAATTATTGAAGCTGTGGAAATTATAAAATATATGGGGTTTACTAATTTTAATTTGGATTATATTTTTGGTTTGCCTGGATCTAGTTTAAAATCAACTGAATTTTCTTTGAAAAATCTAGTTAGTTTAAAACCAACGCATATTTCAACCTATGCATTATCTATAGAAGAACAAAGTAAATTTAAAAAGATGAATCAACAGATAGTTAGTGAAGAAGAATCACTCATGATTTTTCAGTTTATTCAGAATTATCTTAAAGCTTATGGATATAAGCATTATGAAGTTTCTGCTTTTGCTAAACCAGGCTTTGAATCTAGACATAATCTTAATTATTGGCGGGGCAGAGAATATTTAGGTTTAGGTCCGGGGGCTCATTCATTTTTAGCTAACAGGTATTTTAAAAACGCTAAAAATTTTGGTAGTTATTCACAAAATTCTTTACCTCAAAAATATTTTATGGATAAAAAACCTTTAAATAAGAAAGAACTTATAAAACATTATTTGATAACAAATTTTAGATTATTAGAAGGGTTTTCTCTAAAAAAATTTAAGCAAATAGTTAAGATAGATTTTTTAAAGGAATTTCAAAAACCTTTGGAAGAATTATTAAATTTAAAACTGATAAAAATTAATAACAATAAAGTTATTTTAAAAGAAAAAGGTTTAAATTTGCTTGATAGTGTTTTAACAACTATTATTTCATAACAGCTGGCAATTTTTCTTTGTATTTTTTTTAATTTGCATAAAATAAAGTTGATAATTGAAATTTAGTTGTTTTTTGGTATTGCAAAATGTTTTTAGTAATTATATAATTTGTCAGTCTTTATATTTTAATTTATATGAATTATAAATAATATTTTTAGGAGGAAAAAATGGCAAAGGAAAAATTTGAGAGAAAAAAACCACACGTTAATATAGGTACTATTGGTCACGTTGACCATGGTAAAACAACTTTAACTGCCGCTATTACAAAAGTTTTAGCCGCAGATGGTAAAGCAGAATTTAAAGCATATGACCAAATTGATAGTGCTCCAGAAGAAAAAGCCAGGGGTATTACAATTGCTACTGCCCACGTAGAATATGAAACAGATAATCGTCATTATGCGCACGTTGACTGTCCAGGTCACGCTGACTATATCAAGAACATGATTACAGGTGCGGCACAAATGGATGGTGCTATTTTAGTTGTTAGCGCCGCGGATGGTCCGATGCCTCAAACTAGAGAACATATTTTACTTGCACGTCAGGTAAACGTTCCTTACATCGTTGTATTTATGAACAAAGTTGATATGGTAGATGATCCTGAATTATTAGAACTTGTTGAAGTTGAAATTAGAGAATTATTAAGTAAATACGAATTCCCTGGAGATGATATTCCAATAATCAAAGGTTCAGCTTTAAAAGCTTTAGAAGCAAAAGCTGGTGAAGAAGGCGAAAAATGCATTAGAGAATTATTAGCCGCAGTTGATAGTTATATTCCAGAACCAAAAAGAGATATTGATAAACCGTTTTTGATGCCTATTGAAGATGTATTTAGTATTACTGGAAGAGGTACTGTAGGTACTGGTAGAGTAGAAAGAGGAAAAGTAAAAGTTGGTGAAGAAGTAGAATTAGTAGGTATGGCAGAAAAAGTTTTTAAAACAACAGTAACTGGTTTGGAAATGTTTAGAAAATTATTAGACGAAGGTGTAGCTGGTGATAATTTAGGTGCTCTTTTAAGAGGTGTTGATAAAGATACTTTAAAAAGAGGTATGGTATTAGCAAAACCTGGAAGTATTACTCCTCACCACAAATTTAAAGCTAATATTTATGTATTAAAGAAAGAAGAAGGTGGACGTCATACTCCTTTCTTTGCTGGTTACAGACCACAATTTTATATTAGAACAACAGACGTAACTGGTGAAATTAAGTTGCCAGCAGGTGTTGAAATGGTTATGCCTGGTGATAATATTGCAATTGATGTAGAATTAATAATTCCAGTAGCTTGTGAAGATGGTATGAGATTTGCTATTAGAGAAGGTGGTAGAACAGTAGGTGCGGGTGTAGTAACTAAAATCATAGAATAATTTATTTTTTTAAAGACGCTCGGAAGAGCGTCTTTAAAATAGAGAGGGAACAATTTTGACAACAGCAACAAAGAAAAAAGAACAAAAAATCAGAATCAGATTAAAAGCATTTGAACATATCTTAGTAGACCAATCTTCTGAGAAAATAGTAAAAACTGCCGAAAAATCCGGTGCTAAAGTAGTTGGGCCAATTCCATTACCAACTGAAAAAAAAGTATGGTGTATCCTTAAATCTCCTCATGTGCACAAAAGAGGGGGGGAGCATTATGAAATCAGAATTTATAAAAGATTAATTGATATCATAGATCCACCAGCTTCTGCTATGGATGCTTTAATGCAATTAGATTTACCGCAAGGCGTAGATATAGAAATCAAGTTAAACTCTTAATTATATGTTGAGGCGTAGCCTCAACATATAATTAAATATCGCGCCGTTAGCTCAGTTGGTAGAGCAACTGACTCTTAATCAGTGGGCCCTGGGTTCGAATCCCCGACGGCGCATAACTCCTTTTATTTAAGTTTATTATATTTTTTATTCATTAAAGAAATGCGTAATACTTGTAAGAGAAAATTAGTCCTTTTACCAGGAGTGAATTCGCCAAAATCTGTATCAAATTTTAATACTTCTTTGGTTTGCGGATCAAATCTATCTAAAAAATAATCTTCAAAGTTATATTTAGTTTCCTTTTTTACACCAAAAAAACCAAGATCTTTATTGAAACGTTTTTGAAATGCGTACCTTACCCGGTAATGTTTAAAAACGGGATAATCAAAAAGAATTTGCCAGCCAATACCTTTAGGGACAACTCCGTTTTTGGTAAGATCATAACATATTCCTGGTTTATTTCTAAATTGTCTTATTTCAATAGTTCCCGGTTGATAAAATACAACTTGATCTACAAAATTTTTTTTTGGATTATATTCTTTTATTTGGCTAGTATGTAAATAAAAATTCAATCCGTGCCAATTTACTTTTTCAGCTTTGGCTTTTTCAGCTCTTTCTGCAATTTTATTAGGGTTATCAACAAATATCTCATCTCCGTGTAATAGGGTAAACCAACCATGGGCACCATACAATTCCTGAGCTTTTTCTATTAAAAATTGGCGCATACCATCACTTATTTTACGTTTTGGAAAAATTTCTTGTTCTTTTAAAAAGTATTTAACATTATCAAAGCTACGAATTATTTCCTCGGTTTTATCAGTAGAGCCATCTAAAACTAGAATTTTATCAAAATATTTCTTATTCTCTTTCATTACTTCTTCAATACAATCTTCTTCGTTATAAGTAAGGAGTAAACCAATGTTTTGCATCTTTTTATTTTAAAATATTTTTTTTTAATTGTATATTTATTTTTATGATAATAACATTGTGTTAATCAAACTGAAAATTAATAAAAGTTTAATTTTTTTTTAATATTAAAATTTTATTATTTTAATAAATAATAAAAAAAAGGGGGTTTTAAAATTTTAAAATTGCAAATAATTTTTATTAAGGAGTATTTAAGTGAAAAAAATATTAGTGTTGTTAGTTTTTGCGATAGTTTTTAGTGTTCAATCTTATGCTTTCGAAGGGAAATTTACTACTTCTTTTAACGGCAAAGATACCGGTATTCAAACCTTTGCTTTTAATCTTAATGAAGATTTAGGTTTAAGAACAGGTTTGGGTATAACCATTAATGATAATGACCCATATATTTCTTTAGCCAGATTAGGGATTAAGTTTAACAAATTATGGGGACTTTATATTGATTGCGATGCTTATAGTACTTATAGTAGTACAACAAAAAAAAGTACAAATCTTTTAGCTAATTATTCAATTACTTTGAAAAAATCATTTAGTTATAAAATTGTTGATAATTTAACCGTAGAATTAAGCTTATCTCTATTAAAATATAAAGTTAATACAACTTCACATGAGTTTAGTGTTTTTTCTGCTATTGAACCGAATTTAGGATTTATAGTTAATCTTTAATTAGTTGTTATCTCCATGGTGCTATGCACCATGGAGATAACAGCCATTACGCTTCTTGAGTCTTCTTGCTTATTTGTTCTAAAATCTGAAAATTATCCGCTACAATTTCTGTGAACCAATGTTTTTTGTCGTCTTTTTCATAAGGTCTAATTTGTATTCTTCCGTCAACTAAAACCGGTGCCCCTTTGCGTAATAATTTTGCAGAAACTTCCGCAAGTTTACCCCAAGCAATAATATTAAAAAAATCCGTATCACTTGTACCATCTTCTTTTTTATATGGTCTGTCAATGGCAATTGCAAAAGTAGTTTTTTGAATATCCGAAATTGTTTTAGTTTCCGGATCTCTGGTTAATCTGCCCATAAGAACTGCATGATTATAATTGAAACTCATTTTAACACCTCTTTTTAAAGTAAGGTTAGGTTATTTTTTTTATTTTCTCCTTTGAGTCTGTAGCAAAATGGCTATTTTCCCAAACTAGTGCGTTAAAATTAATTATTTATAAGCATAAACTCCAAATCAAAAATTAATTTATGACTTCTATTTTGAAAAAAATTTATTTCACGACAAACTCTCTTTATAATTTGTGTCTTAAACAAATTTAGGGTAGTTTTGGAAAAGCCCTCAGCTGATAGAGCTTTTCTTCAAGCTTGATAAATATAGTATAATGCAGAAATTATAGTAACGTCAAGTATTTATTTTTACTTATCATTATTTACGCTAATAGTAAATCTGTAGTTCATGGTTATTATTAATTAGAAATAGTTGATTTAAAAATATTTTGGTATCTAAAATTTGATTTGTTTCTTTAAGATAATATTTTTTTAAAGTACCTTTACTAAAATTTATTCTGTTTAATGCTAATGGTTTATTTATATTATTTGATAAAATAAAAATACCCTCGTTGGTATTCATGATATTATCTAAAAGCCAATTATTTTTATTTAATTTATATTGTTTAATTTCTTCGCCATTTTCTGTATTTACTACAAATAGCAACAAATCTTGAGTTTTATTTTTATCAATACCTAAAAATACTAATTGGTTATTAATAATAGACGGGCGATTTAACACTTTTTTGAGACTTAGTATTTTGGGAAAATTCCATATTTCTTTACCTGTTTCTAAATTATACGCTTTAAGATTAAAAACCTGATGAATATTTGATTTATAAAAAACAAGAACTAAATTGTTAGTAATTATTGGTGAAAATAAGGGGAAGCCTTCCAGTTTTTTTTCCCATATTTTTTCACCGGTTATTTTATCGGCAACCACTAAATTTTGTTTTTGTTTTATGGCTGTTATATAGTCATTACTAATTACCGGATAAAAACTATTATTATAATTTGCCGTAGTTTGCCAAATAATTGACCCTGATTCATTTTCAATTGCTGTCAATTTTTTATCTATAACTAAATAAATAATATTATCATTACTTACTAAATAGGTTGTATCTTTGCCCTTAATATCTTTTTGAAAATAAATTTCGCCGGTAGAGCTTTTTAGTGAATTTAACACTAATTGATTTTTGTTTTTAAAAGTAAGAAAAAAAAGCAAATTAGTTTCTAGTAAAATATTTTTCAGAATTTTATTTTGATTATGATGTTCCCAAACTATTTCTCCGTTTAATTTATAAGCTATGATTTTGTAATCGGTTTTTAAATAGATTGTATTTTCGTAAAAAGTTAAATTATTATAGCTTGCGGAAATATTATCTGGTATTACTATGGTTAAATTATTATTTAATTCCAAATTATTTATAGGAGAAATTGTTAAACTGTTATAGTTTTTTGAATTTTTACCAACCATACGCCATTCGGTTTCTTGATCTAATAGTGCTTGTTCATCTCTTATAGATGCTCCGAACCAAAAATTTTTTAGGATTAAACGAATATCTTTTTCAATGTTTTTCCATTGTTTTTTTCCGCAAATAAGGGAAATTACGTAAATTTGATTATTATATTTATAAAAATAATCAAATTTAAACTTGTTATTATTTGGTATTAGTGAATTTTGTAAAACAGCAATTCCATAATTTGCTCCGGAATTTTTTAGTTCTGTTTCTGATAATTTACGTTCTTTTACTTTTTGCCAATTCTTATTTTGTATTTGTTCTTTAATAATTTTTAAATCGCTAATATCAGGGAAATAATAGATAGTAAGATTAGCAGAACTAGTTTTATTTTCTAGCTCTAGAGCAATGATATTGTTAGTAGTAGGAGTAATTTCCCAAAAATTTGGAATTAGGATATTGAAATCATATTTTGGTAAATAAATACTGGCAAAAGTGAGCTGACAATAATTATAAAGCAAAAAAACAATTAATAGGATAAAAATAAGTTTAATTTTATTCATAAGAATAAACCTGCCTTTTAATAATAATTATATTCTATAATTAATGCATATTTTTGATGAATTAGCAAAATTTTTTTAGTAGTCTTATGAATGAAATTTAAAAATTGATTTTGATGCAATAGTTTGAAAAATTATCACTTTGTAACAAGTTGAAAATAAAGGGGGTTGGCCCAAAAGCTCGTGATGCTTTTGGGTCAGCCAGGGTGACTTTTTTGATTCATCCCCTTTAAATAGCAAAGAATTATTTAGTTAAATGCTGAAGCTCCTATAGGTCCCATTGTAGTATCAGTTCCATGAGTAAAAGTAAAATAATGTACACCGTTAGCACCCATTATATAGATTCTAACTTGTCCTGGTTGAGCAGGTATCTTAAATACCCCTGTTTTATAGGTATTGTTACCAAATTTAAGCGATAGATAATAATAATTATCTTGTCCTGGGGTAGAATCTACTGAATAGGCTGTAAACTGTTTTAGATCATTTATAGAAGGTAAACCACTAACGTTTTGTTGAAAAATACAAGATGGTTCTTTAGTTGAGGATACATTAATATTAATATCAGAACAACCTAAACCATTTTGTAAATAAACTTGCATAGAAATTTTTGCTGTTTTAGGCTCATCGCCATTAATTTTATTTACTATAAAAAACGTACAACTAATAAAAATAATTATAAATAATATAAAAGCTTTTTTCATAAATTTCTCCATTTTAAAAATTTAATTTTAAATATAACCTCCTTTTTATTAAAAATGCCTGAAATTATTATCGCATGAAATTAAATTAATGATGTATGGAAAAAAATATTGTTTAAAAATAGAATAAAATATATCGATGCAACTATGTGAAATTTAATACCGATTTCCTATTTGTGTTAATATTTATTTTTAGAGAGTAATTAAAAAAGGAGATCAATATATGAAAAATATGGAAAAAATTTTTGTTTTACTATTTTTTATTCTTATTTGTGGTTCTTTTTTTTGTATTAATAATAAAATTTCAGGTCTGGACGAAAAAACAATTAATCTAAATATAATACATAAGGTTGATTCAAATATTAATATAGAAGAATTCAATATTGAAAAAGTTAAACCACCTGAAAATTGTGTTGTCATTCCTGGTGTTTTTTGTAATAAAACAGTAGTATCTAATGTTTATACTACTACTTATGATAAGGACACAAATAATTATTATCAGTTATCTTTAAAAACAAATGGAAATACTTATAAGACTGGAGTATTCTTAATACCTAGTGGGGCATATAATATTATAATTACAACATTTAAATATACAGATAATAATTATTATTTTAGTCTTCAATATGATTATGGAGTTGGTACTGTCGCATCAATGGGGAGTTATCTATTTTATTTACAACCTAAACCACAACAAAATAAAACTTAATCTATAATCTTAATTATTTAATTTGGTGAATCAAGGATCATATGTGTTACTAAAGCTACCACATTTGCATGTTTCCTCCCTAAAATAGCACAAATAACCCTTTACAATATCTTTAATAAAACTTACTATTAAAAGAAAAATAGAGGTTTTTTATGTTAATTAATGTTTTAAAATCCAAAATTAGCTATGCCAAGATTACGGATAAAAATTTATTATATCGAGGTAGTATCACTATTGCAGAAGATATTATGGAACAGGTAAATTTATTAGAACATGAACAAGTTCATGTGGTAAACTTAAATAATGGTAATAGATTTGAAACTTATGTAATAAAGGGACCTCGTGGTAGTAGAGATTTTTGTTTAAATGGTCCGGCGGCTAGAATGGGTGAAATAGGAGATGAAATTTTTATTTTATCTTATGCCATGATAGATCCAGCTAAAGAAAAATTAGATCCTAAAATAGTTGAGCTGTAACATGATAAAAAAAGTATCAGTATTAGATACAACTTTAAGAGACGGTGAACAAAGAGAAGGGATTTCTTTTACCGTAAGAGATAAATTGCGGGTAACTCAAATTTTAGATCAACTTGGTATCCATTATATTGAAGGCGGTTGGCCGGGTTCAAACCCCAAAGCTTTAGAATATTTTGTGGCAGTAAAAGACTTAAAGCTCAAAAATGCCAAAATAGCGGCATTTAGCAGTACCAGAAGAGCTAAGAATAAAGTTGATGAAGATGAAAATATAAAAGCAATCTTAAATACCGATGTTCCTGTAGCCGTAATTTTTGGTAAAGCTTGGGATTTTCATGTTGAAGAAGCTTTAAAAATTACGTTAGATGAAAATTTAGCCTTAATTTACGATTCTCTACATTATTTAAAACAAAAAGGCAAAGAAGTAATTTTTGATGCCGAACATTTTTTTGATGGTTTTAAACATAATCATAAATATGCTTTAGAAGTTCTAAAAACAGCGGAAGTTGCCGGTGCTGATATTATGTGTCTTTGCGATACCAATGGCGGTACTTTACCTAATGAAGTGCAGGAAATAATTAGCATAATAAAAAAGAAATATCCAAAAATGAGGTTGGGAATTCATCCTCATAATGATAATGGTTTGGCAGTGGCTAATGCTTTATTTGCCATTGATGAAGGGGTGGAACATATTCAGGGTACGCTTAACGGCTACGGTGAAAGAGCCGGTAATATGAATTTAAGTACCATAATGCCAACTTTGATTTTAAAAAAGAAAATAGAATGTATTAGTGATGAACAGTTGAAAAATCTAGCTAATATTTCTTATCATTTAGATGAAATAGCCAATCTAAATCATGACGCTTTTAGCCCTTATATTGGCAGAAGCGCATTTACTCATAAAGCAGGTGTTCATGTTAATGCTGTACTTAAAAATCCGGGTACTTACGAACATATAGAGCCGGAAAAAGTAGGTAATTGTCGTAGAGTAGTAGTTTCTGAACTTAGTGGGGTAAGCAATTTGCATTATAAAGCCAAAGAATTCGGTATAGAAATAGATGAGTCTCATAAAGAGCAGTTAAAAGAATTAACCCAGAAAATAAAAGAATTAGAGAATATGGGGTATCAATACGAAGAAGCAGAAGTAAGTTTAAATATTTTGATGCGTAAAATGTTAACAAATTTTACTCCTAAAATTAATTTAGAGTTTTTTAGAGTTAATAGCGAAAGGACCAAAGTAAGAGACTTCCATATTGAAGCAACTATTAAAGCTAAAATTAATCATAGTGAAGTGCATATTGCTAGTGATGGAACTGGTCCGGTTAGTGCCTTAGATCATGGTTTGCGAAAAGCTTTAGAACCTTTATATTCAGAGATTAAGAAAATCAGGCTAGTAGATTATAAAGTAAGAGTATTAGATTCTAAAGATGGAACAGATGCAACTGTTAGAGTTCACATTCTTTGGGATGACCCAAATGAAGAATGGGCAACTGTTGGGGTTTCTAAAAATATTATTGATGCCTCCTGGGATGCATTGGTAGATAGTTACGAATATAAATTGTTGGGAAAATAAATGGGGAACAGGTACTAGGCAAAAGGCACTAGGCACTAGTGGGGCTCAGGGAAATGTCTTGAACCATGATTTACATGATTAAATGATTAGCATGATTAAAGAAATAAGTAAGCCTAAGATATACCCTTTAATCAAGAAAATCTTATAATTCTATAAATCGGAGTTCAGATATGATAGCTCTACGAGGTTAAAGAGGGTGAATTTTTACCCTCATCTCATGAGTTTTTTATGTATCCCCAGGGTGCGAAGCACCCTGGGGATACATAAATATAAAATTTTGTTTCTTTTTTAAAATAAAAAATAGGATTATTAGGGAAAAATAAATACAATGAATCTTAAACCAATTACTTATGAAATAAATAAAAAAGGCAATATCTGTATCGGCGGGGTAGATTTAACCAAGCTCGCGCAAGAATCCCAAACCCCGTTATATGTTATCGATGAAGCAACTCTCAGATCTAATTGTCAAAAATATACCTATAGTTTAAAAAATGAATATCCAAATTCATTGGTATTATATGCCAGTAAGGCTTTAAGTACTATTGGAGTGTTGAATGTTTTAGCAGAAGAAAATTTAGGCGTAGATGTAGTTTCCGGTGGAGAATTATATACAGCGTTACAAAGTAAAATTGATCCAAAAAAAATTTATTTTCATGGAAATAATAAATCCGATGAAGAATTGGCAATGGCAGTAGAAAACCAGATTAAAATTGTAATTGATAATCAAACAGAGCTAACTAGGGTTATTGAATTAACCAAAGAATTGAAGAAAGAAATAGGTTGTTTAATTAGAGTAAGACCAGGTATAGAAGCGCACACACATGATTTTATTAAAACCGGACACGAAGATTCTAAATTTGGAGTGGCAATCAGCGATTTGTTACCTTTAATAACACAGATTAAAGATCAAAAATATGTAAAATTTTTAGGATTACATGCTCATATAGGTTCACAAATTTTAGATATTGAGCCTTACCTTGCTTTAGTTTCAATTTTAGCAGAATTAACTAAGCGGATTAAAGATGAATTAAATATAACATCCGAAGTAATTAATATTGGTGGTGGTTTGGGAATTCAGTATCTTAAAACCGATGATCCACCGGATATTAGTTTAACTGTTGCAAAAGTAGCTAATCATTTAAAAAAAGAATTGAAAAAATTCGGTTTACCAGAGTTACAACTAATAATGGAGCCAGGTAGGTCAATTATTGGTAGAGCTGGAATTACGATCTACAAAATAGGAACTATAAAAAAAGTTTCTGCAAAAAGAACATATTTATTTATTGATGGCGGAATGGCAGACAATCCGCGTCCTTTGATTTATCAATCTGAATATTCTTTTGATATAATAAATAAAGCAGAGTTGGAAAAGAATGCTTATTTTACTATAGCTGGAAAATTTTGTGAATCCGGAGATATTTTGGCTAAGCATGTTGCTTTACCGTGTGATGTTGAAGTTGGAGATTATTTAATTGTTTATTCAACCGGAGCGTATAATTATGCCATGTCCAGTAATTATAATAGATTCTGTAAACCAGCGATGGTTCTGGTAAATAATGGTGAAGCAAAATTGATAGTTAAAAGAGAAAGTCTTCAAGATTTAATTAGGAATGATTTAATATGATTGCTATATTTTTAAGGTTTTTAGATGTTTTTATAGTTTATTTAATTGTTTATTATTTTTTGTTGTTTATTAAAGCAACCAGATCTTTTAATGTTGTAAAAGGTTTAATTATTATTTTTTTTCTTTTTGTAATAAGTTATTTTTGTAAATTAACAGTTTTAAATTGGTTATTAGGTAAATTTACCCCGGTATTGATTATTTTAGTACTCATTATTTTTCAGCCGGAATTACGTAGATTATTAGAACGAATTGGCCGAGGAAAATTATTTTCCCCTTTGATATCCATTGAAACTCAAGGTATGTTGATTATTAAACATATTTTAAGAGCAGTAGATTATTTAGCTAAAGAGAAAATAGGGGCATTAATAGCAATCGAAGTTACCACTAATTTATCTGAATATGTTGAAACCGGTATTAATATTAATGGACAAGTTACCGCAGAAATGATTATTAATTTGTTTTGGCCCCATACTCCAACACATGATGGTGCAATAATTATTAGAGAAGATAAAATTATTGCGGCTAGATGTTTATTGCCTTTAACAGATGCTCGTATTACTGATAGAAGGTTAGGTACCAGACATAGAGCGGCTATAGGGTTATCTGAAGATACAGATGCTATAGTAATTGTTGTTTCAGAAGAAACAGGTACAATTTCAATGGCAGAAAACGGTAATCTAACTCGTTATTTAACTAAAGAGGCGTTAGAAGCACGACTTTTTAGTATTTATTGTGAAAATTATAGTGACAATAGTTATACTTTTAAATCTTTTTTAAATCTTATTTTTGGTGGAAAACACAGATAATATGAAAAGAATTTTACCTATAGATATTATTAAATTTAAAAATCAAAAAAAGATAGTAGCTCTAACTGCTTATGATTATTTGTTAGCTAATCTTTTGGATAATTTAGAGATAGATATAATTTTGGTAGGAGATTCTTTAGGTAATGTTTTTAACGGATATAAAAATACGCTTCCAGTAACAATTGAAGATATGCTTTATCATACAAAAGCAGTAGCTAGATCTGTTAAACATGCAATGGTTTTGGCGGATATGCCTTTTATGAGTTATCAAATTTCGGTTGATCAAGCAAGATTAAATGCTGGGCGATTGCTTAAAGAAGCCGGGGCTACGGCAGTGAAAATGGAAATTACAGATAAACAAATAGATCTAATAAAAGCGGTTACTGATATTGGTATACCGGTAGTAGGGCACATTGGGTTTACACCGCAATATTTATATCAATTGGGAGGGTATAAAATTCAAGGTAGAGAAAAAGAGGCAACAGAAAAATTAGTGGACTTGGCAATTGAGTTAGAAAAAAATGGTTGTTTTGCTTTACTATTAGAGATGATGCCAAAAGAACTGGCTAAAAAGATTACTGAGCAAGTAAATATTCCTACCATTAGTTGTGGAGCTGGTCCTTTTTGTGACGGGCAAGTGTTGGTTACCAATGATATTTTAGGTTATAATGAACCTAATACCAAGCCATTAACTTTTGTAAAAAGATATGCTAATTTAACGGAAATTATTACTAATTCTGTTAATGAATATAAAAAGGAAGTGGAGTCTGGGATTTTTCCTTCAGATGAACATAGTTTTTAGTTACAATGAACAAACAATTATATCTTTATAATTCTTTAACTAAAAGTAAAGAATTATTCGTACCAATAAATGAACCAAGAGTTACTTTTTATACTTGCGGCGTTACTGTTTATGATAACTGTCATATAGGGCATGCCAGAGCGTATGTAGTTTTTGATACTATTCGTCGTTATTTGGAATATTTAGGTTATTATGTAAGATATATTCAAAATTTTACTGATATTGACGATAAAATAATTAATAAAGCTAATTCATTAAATAAGCCTTTCCAGCAAATTACTAATCAGTATATTGAATCTTATTTTGAAGATTTGGACCGTCTTTTTGTGAAACGAGCGGATAAATATCCAAAGGCAACAGAATATATTAAAGAAATACAAAAAATAATAAGCGGTTTAATTAATAAAAAAATGGCGTATATTGGTAAAGACGGGGATGTGTATTTTAGGGTAAATAATTTTCGTAATTACGGTAAATTATCGAAAAAAAATTTGGAAGATCTAGTAGCTGGGGCAAGAGTAGATATAGATACTGATAAAGAAAACCCGCTTGATTTTGCTTTATGGAAAAAAGCTAAGCCTGGTGAGCCATCCTGGACTAGCCCATGGGGCGAAGGAAGACCAGGCTGGCATATTGAATGCACTGCTATGTCTTTGGCAGAATTAGGGGAAACGATAGATATACATGCCGGTGGTGAGGATTTACTTTTCCCTCATCATGAAAATGAAATTGCCCAATCTGAAAGTTTTACCGGCAAACCTTTTGTAAAATACTGGCTTCATAACGGTTTTGTAAATATTAACGAAGAAAAAATGTCTAAATCGCTTAATAATTTTCTTACTATCAAACAAATTTTAGAATCTTATTCAGGAGAAGTATTGAGGTTCTTTTTAATTCGGGTACATTATCGCTCTCCGCTCAATTTTTCTTTTGATGCTTTGGAGGAAGCTAAACATGCTTACCAAAGGTTTGAAAATACCCTAGCAATTCATAAAGATATTGATGAAGAAATCAATCCTGACTTAGCTGAGTTCGAATCTCGTTTTATTGCTGCTATGAATGATGATTTTAATTTGTCGTTGGCTGTTGCTGTATTATTTGATCTTAATAAATATATAAATGTTAATAATAAAGGTGTTTGGTTATTAAAAAAGCTTGGGCAGATATTGGGATTGTTTAATGAAGATAATAATTCCTTGGAAATTAGTATCGAAGATCAAAACTTAATTGAAGAACGTACACTAGCTAAAAAAGAACGTGATTTTCAAAGAGCTGATGAAATCAGAAATATTTTACTTGCTAAAGGAATTATTTTAGAAGATACGCCAGAAGGCGTTCGTTGGAAATTGAAATGAAGGCAATAGGGAATGTCTTGAACCATGATTCGTATGATTAAATGATTAGCATGATTTTATAGGGGGTTTAAGGGGGTCTGCTAATAAGGTTAAGGAGTAAGATTAAGGGTTAAGATAGAATCATGAAAAAAAGCCCTTCGAAAATAATTTCCCTTGTTTCTCGGGGCGAAAGCCCCATGGGGTATAAGGGGCGAAGCCCCTTAGAAAACTACCTTTTCTCGTATACCCAGGGTGCTCCGCACCCTGGGTATACATTATAAACAATCCATGTAATAAAATTTACATAACTACGATAATAATTATAAATCAAAAAATATATTAAAATGTTTAAAAATAAAAAATAAGTGGTATATACTATTTACGAAAAACAAAATTTTATTTTATTATTTTTGCTACAATAATAGGTAAAAATGGGGAAGGAGGCGTTTTTTTGGGAATGTCGCAACCACATAGTAAAGACGTAAAAATACCGTTTGCTTGTCAAGATTCAGTTATTCTTTATCAAAATTTTAAATATTATTATCGTTGTTTTGGTAAAAAAAATCGAAAAATTTCTCCTATTTTAATGTTAAGCGGCGCTTTTCAAAATATGAATTCTTGGAAAAAATTCGCTGATTTCTTTTCAGTAAGAACTAAAGTGGTTTTAACAGATCTACCCGGAGTGGGTAAGGCAGATCCTGTTTCTGAGGAACATGATATGGATTTCTTTGTAGCCTGTATTATTAATCTTATAGATAAATTGAAAATTAAAAAGATAAATATTATTGCGGCATCATATGGTACCCCGATAGCGCATAGATTTGCGCAACTTTATCCTGAAAGGGTAGATCGTTTGGCTTTAACTGGTACGATGAAGAAAATCCCGAAGGAGAAGCGGAAAAAAGTAGCTAATACTATAAAGTCTGTTATTAATGGGGATATGGAAAAATTTGCGGAAGAAATTTTTAATATATTGCTTTGTAAGAATAAATCTCACACAATTAAGAAATTTGAGTTAGCAAAGAGGATTATAATCAGTGGTTGTAAGTCTTTAAATGAAGATCAAAAAGCAAAATATATTTTTAATACTAAACGTTTATTGACTCAGCCACCTCTTGATTTACAAAAGAAATCTAAAGTGCCAGCTATAGTTTTTACAGGAGAATATGATCCTTTCACTAAACCAAAATATTGTAAAGAAATAGCTAATAGTTTTAATAAAGCAGTTTTTGTGACTATAAAAAATGCTGACCATTTGTATCATATTGAACAACCAGAAATAGCGACCAAACTTACTTTTGATTTTTTTGTGGATACTCCGATAAAAAAGAACGAAAATATTTCGCAAATAACTTATATTGTTAATTCTTAGAAATTATAATTTGATGAGTCTGTTACAAAATGGCTATTTCTCAAAACTATTTTGAAAAAATGTCTCATTTTGCGACAGACTAAATTTTTAATGAGATATGATTATAAAATTAAAGTTTTAACTTCTTTTTTAGAAAAGCTTAAATTATAGAGTTTCCCCCAAGTAGAAGTAAAAATTAGTTGATATTTTCCTGGTTTTAGATCGATCTTTTTACTGAATTTTCTGGTGCTGGTCGGTAATATTGGCCAACCTGAAGTTAAATTTTCAGTTCCTAGGTTGGTTTTTGATTTTTCAATCGTAAAATTTATATCAGGTCTTATATGTACGTTGCTGTTATTTTCAACTATTACTTCTAATAATGATTTTTTATGGTCATAACGGACTTGTTTGATCATAATATCAGAATTATTCATTTTGATTTTATCTTTGAAATAAACATAAATTGGAATTCCTAAACCCATGGTAATATTAATATTGGTATTTTTGTCATCTGCTTCTGAAATAATCAGTTTGGCTAAGTATTCTGCTTGTACCGGATTTTTAATTTTAACGGTATAAGGAATTTCTATATAAGTTAAATTCGGATCTTTTTTTTTGATAAAATTGGGAATAATTAACCAATCTGTAATCGGTTGATTTTGAAAAATTACCGAATTACCATCTGGGTCAATAGTCCAATTATAAGCATTTATAAAAACAGCGGGTTTTTTTGTATAAATAATGAGATTAAAATTGTTTTCTTGGTTTGTAGTAACAGCTTTTTCAATAATGCTTTGGTCTGTACCAATAGAAAAAGCGGTATGGTAAAAAATGATACTGAAAAAAATAATGAATAATGTTTTTTTCATGTTTTTTGAGTTACTTGATAAATTATTTTTTTGCTTAAATTTAAACTAAATTCACCATTATGCCAATTAGTGAATTGTTTATAAATAAATAACACTAAAAGAATAAAAAAAATAATTAATAAAATTAATAAATAATTTTTATTATTCATAATAATTAATCTGATAATATAATAAGCTTTTCTTTTACTTTAAGTCAAATAAAATTAATTCTTTTTGTACCCCTGGGGGGGGCTGTCCCCCAGGGGTACGTTAAAAATAAACCTGCTACAAAATGGCTATTTCTCATTTTGCGACAGACTCATAATTACAATTAAAACTCATTTTTATCTATAAATATAAAAAGTATTGTTTATTATCATATTAATTAAAAAGCTTTTTATAAAATGGATTTTATATTCCCCCTTGATAATTTTATCTATTTTTGTAGCGATAAATAATATATCAATATTAAAAACAAAATTTTTATTAATGAAAATAGTACTTGATTTTCGCTATTTTTTTGTCTAAGCTTTTATATAGTTGTATTTTTGTCGACAAAAGCAATTATAAAAAAAGGGAGGAGATAAGTGAAAAGAATAGCATTTTTAATTATATTTTGTGCGTTTTTAGGTTTATTTGGTTGTAGTACCACTAAATCTGTTTTGCCAGTATCTTCAGATTCTGTTGTTGAAACACCAAAAATTACGGAAACAGTTTTAGCTTCTGGTAAGATAAATTTGAGTATTAGTAATAATACTAATAAAATAGGGGTTACTTCTTTAGAAACTAAAGATGCAACAGATGTTACGGTAGATATTGGTAATTTAACTAATTTTGAAATGTATAATTCGGTAAGATTTTCTGTTTCAGAATTAGATAAAGTAGAAGCTGGCGGAAAAATATTACTAAATATAGTTTACAATGATCTTGCTGTTTCTAATAGTGATTATAAATTAAAGATTTATTTAGAAAATAGTGAGGGTTTTGTAGGTGTAGATAATTCTAGTAGTATATTGCCGATTTACGCGAAATTAAAAGCAGATAGTAATTATACTTCGGTTTCTTCAACAGGCTTTGCCTTAAAAACTTGGGGAAAACCAGATGAAGGTTGGTCTCAGCCAATAGATGAAGTTTTAGAAATAAAACTGCAAGGCGATTTTAAACAAGCTATGAAGCAAGCTTATGCTACTAAATTGTGTATTGATTTTGTAGAAGTTGCTACTACACCGTAATAGATCGATTAGTGCTTAAATTTTTTTGCAAAGCAAAAAAATTTAAGCACATAAAAAAATTCCTCTGTTCCAAAACTATTGATCTAGGTATAATGAATTGAACGAGGAATAAAAATGAAATTTAATGAATCCCGAAAATACTATGGTGCAGAGAAAATTTTTAAAAAAGGGGAGAAATTCCCAGAACAAAAAATTCCTTTTCAACAAGTAATTCTTTCTAATAAAGAAAAAATTAATTTATACGATACTTCCGGTCCTTATTCTATAGAAAATTTTCAGACTGATTTTAATACAGGGCTTAAACCATTAAGGAATAAAAGTAATTTTCAATTGAAATCAGCAAAAGAAGGTAATATCACTCCTGAAATGGAATTTGTGGCTTTAAGGGAAGGATTTCCCATAGAACTAGTTTTAAAAGAGGTTGCAGAAGGTAGAGCTATTATTCCAGCTAACGTAAATCATGTGGAATTAGAACCAATGATTATTGGGTCTAAATTTAAAACAAAAATTAATTCCAATATAGGTAATTCAACCGGTTGTTCTTCTATTGAAAAAGAATTAGGAAAAATGGTGTGTTCTATTTGGTATGGAGCAGATACAGTTATGGATCTTTCTACCGGAAATGATATAACCGAAACTCGAGACAGAATTTTACGAAATTCACCTGTTCCTATTGGTACTGTACCGATTTATCAAGCTTTACAAAAAGTTGGTGGGGAGATAAAAGATTTAACCTGGTCAGTTTTTAAAGAAGTAATTTTGGAACAAGCTGAACAAGGAGTTGATTATTTTACTATTCATGCTGGTGTATTAAAGGAATTTATTCCTTTGGCAGAAAAAAGAAGGTTAGGTATAGTATCGCGCGGAGGAGCAATTTTAGCCAAGTGGTGCCGGATATTTAATAAGGAAAACTTTTTATTTGAGCATTTTGAAGAAATTTGTCAGATTTTAGCTAAATATGATGTTTGTTTTAGTTTGGGTGACGGTTTACGACCAGGTTCTATTTTTGATGCTAATGATGAAGCGCAATTTGGCGAATTAAAAGTTTTAGGACAATTAAAAGAAATAGCTTATAAATATAATGTGCAAACCATGATTGAAGGACCAGGGCATGTAACTTTAGATAAGATCCCTGAAAATATGCAAAAAGAAATTGAATATACAAAGTCGGCACCTTTTTATACCTTAGGTCCTTTGGTAACAGATAGTGCCATGGGGTATGATCATTTGTCTTCTGCTATAGGAGGTGCTTTAATAGCTCACTTAGGTACTTCTATGCTTTGTTATGTTACACCTAAGGAGCATTTAGGTTTACCTGATTTGGCTGATGTAAAAGAAGGTATAATTTTTCATCGAATTGCGGCGCATTCCGCAGATTTAAGTAAACAATTACCTTTAGCTATAGCGCGTGATTTGGCTTTATCAATAGCAAGAAAAGAATTTAGATGGGAAGATCAATTCAAATTAAGTTTAGATCCGGATAGTTATCTTAAATTTGGTTATTTGTTAGAAAATAATAAGGGTAAAAATTATTGTTCTATGTGTGGTCCGAATTTTTGTGCCATGAAAGTATTTGGAGAATAGGTACTAGAGGGGCTCGGGAGACAGAAGACCGGAGTCAGGAGACAGGAGAAAAAAAATCAGGGTTTAAGGGACGGAGACCCTTATAGATAGACATAAATTATGGAAGAATCAGACAACAAACCATCTCAAAAACTACTAGAACGTTTAATTGAACGGGGCACTCCGCGTCAGTATCATATTTTTTTCCAAAAATATCATGAAGCAGATATTGCTGAGGTTTTAGAAGAAATTCCATTTGAAAAAAGATATCAATTCTTTTTAAAAGCTAAACCAGAAATTGCCGTAGAAATTTTGGAACAAATGGGTTTAGGTAATCAAATTCAATTAATTATTGATTTTAAAACTGATCTTGCTACTAAATTTATTGAAGAAATGGAAGTTGATAATGCCGTAGATTTGCTAGAAGAACTTTTTGAAGAAGATGAAGAAAAAGCACATGAAATTTTATCTTCTTTACCTGAAGAATCTGCTGAAGAAATAGGTAAATTATTAGCTTCCAAAGAAGATTCTGCACAAGCCATAATGACCAGTGATTATTTGGCTATTCCTGAAGCTTTTACAGTTCAAGAAACTATAGCTTGGATAAAAAAACAGGAATTGCCAGAAAATGAAGCTAGTTTTTATTTATTTACTTATGATAAAGATAATAAAATTTCTGGTTTTATTACTTTAAAAGAGTTATTGATAAAACCGATAAAAACAAAAATTTCAGAAATAAAAAATGAAGTACCGGTTATTATTAATAAGCATTTAGACCAGGAAGAAGTAGCTAAATTATTTCGCAAATATGACATGTCTGTTTTGCCGGTAATAAATGAGCATGAAAATATTATTGGTATTATTACCATAGATGACATTATGGATGTTATGGTAGAAGAAGCTACCGAAGATATTTATAAATTAACTGGTACTGGTAATATTGAAGAGGAAAAATTAGTATCCGGTAAAATTTCTTTTGCAGTAAAATCTAGAATTATTTGGATTTTATTACCTATTACCGGTGGTTTTCTAGCTTCTTTTTTAATTAATTTTTATTCGCATCATTTTAAGGATTATTTTTTTTCTTTGGCAATTTCTTTGAGTTTTTTACCTATGTTACTCGGGTTAGGGGGAAATGTGGCAAATCAATCTGCTACTATTGTGGTTAGAGGTTTAGCAACAGGTTTAGTAAGAAGAAAATATTTAAATTATATATTAAGAGAATTATTTATTGGCTTAAGTATAGGGGTAATAATTTCAAGTATTGTTGTGACAGTAAATTTAATTACTGGACATCCGTTATTATTTTCATTTATTCTATTTGTGGCTATGATAATTGATATTATTACTGCGGCTATTATTGGTTCTGCTTTGCCTATTATTTTTAAAGCAATAAAAATTGATCCGGCAGTTGCCAGTGCGCCGTTTATTGCTACAACCTTAGATGTAATTGGACAAATAATTTATTTTTCTTTAATTTTAGGCACAATTTTGTTTTTAATATAAATGAAAAATATTGTTACTAAAGCAATTGTTATTAAAAGTATTAATTTTTTTGAAAAAGATAGATTATTAACTGTTTTTTCGGAAGATTTAGGTAAATGTAAAATATTAGTTAAATCTGCTAATTCGCCAAAATTTAAATAAAGCTATTTTTATTTAAAGGTAAGAGTTTTTTTATTTTTAAAGAGGCTGAGATATTAGCGAATTATGAGAATCTTAGAAAAGATTTTGATAAAATCAATCTCGCTTATTATTTTTTTAATTTGATTATTAAAACTACTCATCAGGAAATACCTAAAAAAGATTTATTTTATTTATTGGTAAAAAGTTTAAAAGATTTAGATCAACAAAACTGTATTTTAGAAAATTTAAAAACAAAATTTCAACGGTTATTTTTAAAAATAGAAGGAATTTTAGCAGAAAATGAAATAATTTCAGAAATTAAGTTTGAAGAAATTTTTAGAGAATATATAAACTAAAATATTTTAATTAGGATTTTTTTTAAACCCAATCTATTACTTCTTCAAATTCTGGTAGATTATAATTATTCTTGACCCAATCACATATTTTTGAACAGCTATTATTTTTATCTGTAGCAAAAAGTTTAACTTCTTTAGTATAATTGCCTTTTTTTATTGGAATACTATCACAAAAGATCAAATAACTGTTCCTAAGTAAAATTATATAAGTTTTATCCATTTTAATCCTCCCTTAAAAAATCTTAATAGCTTCGAGCATATCTCTTGTTAGAAAATCTTCTTCTATTTGAATTGGTACTTTTTTCATGGTCAAAATTTTCAATTTTAGCATTATAATTGAAATTATTGATTAAACGACTTTTGAGTTCAGTTCCAATTTTACGTTCAATAATACTGAAGAAACTTTTATCTTCATTTGTTACCAATGAAAAAGCAATCCCTTTATTCATTGCTCTACCAGTACGTCCGGTACGGTGAATATATGCTTCAGGGGTATCTGGCGTGTCATAATTAATAACGTGCGATATTTGAGCAATATCAATTCCTCTGGCGGCAATATCAGTAGCAACCATGATTTTATAATCACCTCTGCGAAAACCTTCAATGGCAGTTTTTCTTTTTGCTTGAGAAAGATTTCCTTGTAAAGAAGTTGTAGGGTATCCATTTTTTTGTAATTTTTCGTGTAAATGGCTTGCTTTATGCTTTGTTTTAGTGAAAATTAAAACTGAATCTGAATCTGTTTCTTTTAAAATTTCTATTAATAAATTTGTTTTAAGGTGTTTTTTTACTGGAAAAACTATATGAGAAATGTTTTTTAAGGATTTTTCATGGTTTATTTTGATGACACTTGGATTATTTAAAATTTCTTCTGCCAGATGATTAACCGCCTGTGGCATAGTAGCAGAAAACATCAGGTTTTGACGTTGTTTTGGCAAATAAGTAATGATTTTTTTTAAGGACGGCAAAAAACCCATATCAAACATTTGGTCTGCTTCATCTAGCACTAAGGTTTCAATTTGAGCTAGATTAATAGTGCGTTGATTTATATGATCTAGTAACCTGCCAGGGCAAGCAACAATAATATCTACACCACGTCTTAAAGACATTGCTTGTTTATAACCGCTAACTCCACCATATATAGTTAAGCTTCTAATTCCTGATGATCTGCCAAAAGTGTTAATATTGGCATTGATTTGTTCAACTAATTCTCTGGTAGGCGCAATTATCAAAGCACGAGGAAGCCCTCTTTTCGTATTTTCTATTAAGCGATGTAAAATTGGTAGAACAAAAGCCGCTGTTTTACCTGTTCCGGTTTGGGCTAATCCCATTAAGTCTTTTCCTTCAAGAATTATAGGTATGGTTTGTTCTTGAATTGGGGTGGGATCTTGATAACCAAGTTTTTCAACTTGTTTCAAGATCTCCTTATTTAAATTAAAATTATCAAAACTCATAAACACTCCTATTTATTTTCTTTGTAGATTTTATTAGGCTAATTATTAGCGATTACAAAGAGTGTATCTTAATAATATCCAAGATATGGATCCAAACGGGAAGGAAAATTTTGCTAGTTCTTGGAAATCTTTAATACACTTAAATAAAAGAAGTAATTAGAAAGAATTAACAATAATTTATATTATTACTATACAATTTTTTTATAATACAACATATTTGCAATAATTACCAGTGATCCCAAAAACTAGGCACTTTCTTATGCACCTGGAATACCCAAAACAGCCCAAGCAGAGTTTACCGGATTTTCTTTTAAATCATATCCAGAAATTTCAATATCTTGATCTTCTGGTAAATCCTCATAATCAACTTCTGAGTGAACCCATTTAATTGGTTCATTCGGATTTTTGGTTTTAACTAGAAAAGACATATGCCCGCCATAGTAAGGGCAAATTCCGGTATCAGAGCATATTAATGAGCGTTTTTGTATTGGTATAGCATGAGGAGAATGTCCGAAGATATTTATATAGGGGCGTACTCCTGATTCTGCAAATGATTCTTCTGCATCAGCCCAAAGCATACTGCCAGATTCAGCAGAACCACCTCTTTTTGTACTAGCAACTAATAATCTAGTAAGAATTTCTGGATTTTCTAAACTTTGTACAAATTCTAGGTTTAGGATTGTACTAATTTCAGTTGCGGGTTTCCCAACTAAAGGACCATAAAACGTTTTTAAATAGTTTTCAGTTAACCCAGCATGAGTAAATAAAATATTATGTTTTTGATTGTAATAAGCTAATTGAATAGTTCCTTGCAGAATATCTGTTTTTAATTCAGTTCTTATTTCATCTGCTAAATATGGAGTATTATTTACCCCACAAGAGCTTCTGAATATTTCGGCCTCATGATTACCTGCTAGAATAACAAGGTTATCGCCTGTTGCTATTGCTAGTTTCTTTAAATATTTTAGATATTCATGAGTTTCGTGTGAATATAAACCTCTATCTATAAAATCACCAAGTATTACAACGTTAATTGGTTCTGAATTTCCACCGCGATCTGCTCTTTGAGCTGGAGTTAGCCAGCTTCCATCTTCATCTGTTAATCCGGCGGCATAAAACATCTGGCTGGCAAGGTCTAAAGATGCATGAATATCGGGAAAAATAAATAATTCACCGTCTCTTTGAATTTGTTTTAATATTTGGCTTGGTTCTACAGGTGCAGGTATTACTTCTGGCGTATCTTCAGTAGCGCCATTCATCCTAGCAATTGATTGCTTAACAATAATTTTAGCTCTACTTAAAGCATTTTCAGCATTAGTATCTGTTTTTGTGCCTTCTAATTTTTCTTTACGTTGATTAATTTCCATTATTCTTGTTCTGATAAATATATTATTATGCGAAATCTGTTTTGAATATGTAGATAATGCCAAGGTATAATAATCAAGAGCGGTTTCTATTTCGCCAATTTTTTCAGAGTAAAGACCTAATTGATAATAGTAATTAGCTATTTTGTAGAATATTAGGGATATATCATTACCATAAACCGTATTTTTAAGCTCTATGGATAGAGCATTTATAATATTATCCGTAATTGTGATTTTCTTTTGCCTTATTTCTCCCAGGTTTGTTTCTGATAATGGAAATAAAAAAAGGAGTTGATCTGTAATTTTTAAAGCTTCTTGATAATAAATAACAGATGCTTCACTATTAAATTTTTGTAATAGATTACCCATGTGTATATAAATATTTATTTTTTCTTTTTGGACATCAATAAAATCTGGCAACAATATATTGCTTAATAAATCTGATAATGAAGAGATGATTTTTATTGTCTGATCATTGCAATGGGCAGTTAAATTTTTTAGTTCCAAAAAATTTAGGGGAGTTAAATCAGGAGGAAAAGTGCTTCTACTTTGATTGATCAATTCCATTAGTTTATTTAGTTCCGGATTAGAATCTGGTATTGAAGTTTTTAGGTATTCTTCTAAATCTGAAAGCGTAGTTTGGAAATAATTTAACTCAAACTCTAATTTTTTTCTATATAGTTCTCTGAAATCGTGAGGATATATTCTTGGTTGTTCAGGTTGACTTTCAGCCTCAGTTGCTTCAGATAGACTTGTCTCAACGCTATTTGGATCAAAATAATCTGCAAATTTATAGGTATTTATGAAATAATTTGTTTCTGTTAAATTTTCAAAAGTTTTAGTTTTTTCTAATAGGAAATAAACAATATTATCAGCCGTTTTTAATTTTTCTAATGCAGTATTATATATTGTGTGTAAAGGTCCATCTATTTCGGGTTCAATCCCTGATAAAGTTTCAAATAATAATTTTAGAATTCTTTCTATATAGGCATTTACAGCATTAAAGTAGGGATTATTATTTTCTTCACCATTAATATTTAGAGCAATTAATCTTTCTATTTCTGTACATAATTGTGAGACTATTTTTAGTTGGTTTTCAGGTATTGTAGTTAATAAAGTCTCTTTTATCTGGCAAAAATTTCTAGTAAGGCTACCAATTAATTCTTCGTTATCGCTAAAATATTCATTGTAAAAGTTATCTGTAATTATTTTTCGTTTTGTTTCAGCGGAAGCAGATTCTTCGTAGCCAGGAAATAGATCAGCTGTAAAAAAACCTTGAACTGTTGGGCTTGGCGTAGAAATTGGGGGGGATGTAGATGTTGATGATAATGGTAACGGCGATGTTTGCGGTAGCGGTGGAGTAGGCGTAGGTACTATAGCTTTTGCTTTTGATGAAGATAGTTCTGAAAAATAAGCGCTTGTATCATTAATCTCGGTTTGTTTATCTGATAATTTACCTGGTATAATAGTTAGGAGAGAAGTATCTAACGGTGGTTTGATTATAAGTAAATTAGTTGGTGAACAGATACCTCTTTTAATTTCATCTTTTATAGGTTCAGCGTTTATTTCCTGAGCTACTCCAGGATTAGTTGGAATTGGTTTTGGTAAACCTATTGCATCCATTATATTATCCCCCTCTATTACGTAATTAGATTACGTATTTTTATCCTCTAGTATATTTTTCCAATAAAGTAATTTTTTGAAACATTATTTTGCTATTTTTGGAGCGCTGATTATTAAATTATTGATATTTAAATTTTTTTTTGTATTTTTTATTATATAAGATTAGAGAAATATTTCCAGCGCACTAGTACCAAAGTAAATATATTAATAATATTGTTGACAAAGCTTAATTTTTTGGTCATACTCTTAAATAAGACTAAAATGGTTTTATTTAGGAGGTGATTGAGATATTAATTAGTAGAAGGTTAGATTATGCTTTAAGAGCAATAATATTTTTAGCTAATCAACCGCAGGATGATGTTATAACTATTAGTCAAATTGCGAAAAATATTAAGGTGTCAGAAATTTTTTTAGCCAAAATTTTTCAGCAATTAGCGAAAAAAGGAATTATTGAATCGCAAAGAGGTAAAACAGGAGGAGTAAGATTTATTAATAAAAATTCGAGTGTTTTAGATATAATTAATATTATTGATCCTAAATTCCGTTTTAATGAATGCTTAAATGCTGAAGGAAATTGTTTTTTACAAGGCAGTTGCCCCATGCATAAGATTTTAAAAGAATTTCAGGAGGAATTTTTTGCTAAGTTGGAGGGAACTAAGATAAAAAATTTGTGATAACTCACCCCCTGACCCCCTCTCTTTTTGCTGGCAGGTATATTTTGGTTAATTTTTAGATTTTTAAGCAAAAAACGAGGGGGAATATAACCTCACCCCTCTCCTTATTAAGGAGAGGGAGTAAAAAAAGAGTTCAAACCCCAAAACATAGGTCGCTGTTTTTGTGCACAGCGTAAGGGGTCCCACGGGGGGATGGGTGGAGCTGAGCACACAAATAGCGGGTCCCTGTGTTTTGGGGTGATTTTCTTTGCTACTTTCTTTTTTCACAAAAAGAAAGTAGATATAAAATAAAAAATTTTGTTTCTTTTCAAAAAAGAAAAAAGGAGAACAACAATGTTTTGCTACCAATGTCAAGAAACCGTGAAAAATCAAGGCTGTAGCATCCAAGGTGTCTGCGGCAAAAAAGACGATTCCAGTAATTTAATGGATTTATTAATTTATTTATTGTTCGGTTTAAGCTTTTGGCAGGTTGAAAGTAAAAAACTTGGGTTAAAAAATGAAACTATTTCGGTTTTTATTATTCAAGCCTTATTTTCAACTATCACTAATGTTAATTTTGATGATGATCGTTTAATAGTTCTTATTAATAAAGCTTTTGATTTAAGAGACAGTTTAAAAGAAAAGTTTTTGGTTAAATTCCAAGAACAAAACAAACAGCCCTTTGATTTTAACTTTGTTCCAGAAAGTGCCTATTGGCAACCAAGTATTAGTTCAAAACAAACTTATTTAGCTAAAGCAAAAGAAGTTGGTATTTTAAGTATTGAAAATGAAGATATTAGGTCTTTAAGATATTTACTTATCTATGGTTTAAAAGGAATTTCGGCTTATTTAGATCATGCTTATGTTTTAGGTTATACAAATGAAAAGATTTTTGATTTTATCGAAAATTGTCTAGCTAAAATAGGTTTGAGTAATTTAACTGCCGAAGAGTATTTGGGTTTAATTATTGAAACCGGTAATTTCGGAGCAGAAACTATGGCGCTTTTAGATACTGCAAACACTAGTACCTATGGCAAACCAGAAATTACCGAAGTTTTTACCGGCACCATAAAAGGACCGGGAATATTAATTAGCGGGCATGATTTAAGAGATTTAGCTGAGCTTTTAGAACAAACTAAAGGTACAGACGTGAATATTTATACTCATGGTGAAATGTTGCCGGCAAATGCTTACCCGTTTTTCAAGCAGTATGGAAATTTGATCGGGAATTTCGGGTCTTCTTGGTACAATCAACAAAAAGAGTTTGCGGAATTTAAAGGTGCAATTTTAATGACCACCAATTGTATTCAAAAACCTTTGGATACTTATGAAGATCGCATTTTTACTACTGGACTTGTTGCTTGGCCGGGAGTAAAACATATTGAAGATAGGAAGAATAATCAACCGAAAGATTTTTCCGGGCTTATACAAAAAGCCCAAGAGTTAGGCGATTTAGAGGTTAAAGAAGGCAAGAAATTAACAATTGGTTTTGCTCACGATACCGTTTTAGCTAATGCTGATAAGATTATAGAAGCTATAAAATCCGGCGCAATTAAACGTTTTATAGTGATGGCTGGTTGCGATGGTCGATTTAAAGAAAGAACTTACTATACCGAATTTGCCGAAAAATTACCGTCGGATACAATAATTTTGACTGCCGGTTGTGCTAAATATCGGTATAATTTTTTGGATTTAGGTACAATTAACGGTATACCTAGGGTACTTGATGCCGGTCAATGTAACGATAGTTATTCTCTTGCTGTAATTGCCTTAAAATTAAAGGAAGTCTTTGGTTTAAGTGATCTTAATGATTTACCAATTTCCTTTGATATTGCTTGGTATGAACAAAAAGCCGTATTGGTATTATTAATGCTTTTAAGCCTAGGATTTAAAAATATTATTTTAGGACCAACTTTGCCTGCTTTTATATCGCCAAATGTTTATAAGATTATTAAAGAGAAGTTTAATTTAAGTTCGATTAGTTCGGTGGCAGAAGATGTTCAAAAGGTAACTTAGTGACAAAATTCGTTAAATCAAAATTTTAGTTTTTATTATTTAATATAATTCACCTAGTGCTTTGAGTTCTTTATCTTTTGCCATAATTTTGTCTAAATTAGCTTTAAGAAGTGAACGGACATCCCAAGTTCCAGCTAAAAAGTCTTCTCGGTGAGATTTTTTTATTTCAATTACGAATGACTTTTCGTGAAACGAAATAGTTTGAGTTTCTAAATCAATTTCAAACTCCGTATCTGGTTTTTCTAGGCTGATTAAGGTTATAATATCCAGAACTTCTTTTGGAACTGTAACTAAAGGAATACCTAAAGCTTTACAATTTCCGGCAAAAATTTCGGCAAAAGATTCTGCCACAATGGCTTTTACTCCGTAGCGTTTCAAAGCTTGCGGTGCGTGCTCGCGGGATGAACCACATCCAAAATTCTTTTTGGCAAAAAATAAAACAGCTTCTTTATGTTGTGGTTTATCAAGAATATGCCCTTTGGTTTTACCTTCTTTATCATAACGATAATCGTAAAAAAGATACTTACCCATGTTATCGAAGGTGATTTCCTTCATAAACTTGGCAGGTAATATTTGATCTGTATCTATATCATCGCCATCGATGGGAACGGCTTTGCCAATTATTTTTTTTATAATCATATTTACACCTTTTTATGTACTCTTTTTTGCTTCGCAAAAAAGAGTACGAGAAAAATATTGTTTTCTAAGGGGGCAAGCCCCCTTAAACCCCTTTTGGGTATATTAAGGCTACGCCTTAAAAATCCATGGGGTGCAGGGGCTTGCCCCGCCAGGGTTTAAGGGACGGAGTCCCTTAAAAACCATTATTCCCCAAGGGGTTTTAGGGGACGAAGTCCCCTAAGAATACTATATTCATCCTTAGGGTCTAAGGGACCGAAGGTCCCTTAATTTTACCGTTAATAGCGGTGATGGCAGCAACTGCCGGGCTAGCCAAAATAGTTCTACCTGTAGAACTACCTTGCCTGCCAATAAAGTTACGATTACTAGTTGAAACGCTAATTTGATCTCCGATTAACTTATCTGGGTTCATCGCCAAACACATCGAACAACCCGCATAACGCCACTCAGCACCTGCATCAATAAATATTTTGTCTAAGCCTTCTGCTTCTGCTTGCTTTTTAATGGCAGCAGAACCAGGTACAACCAAACATTTAACATTATCAGCAACTTTTTTACCTTTCATGATTTCTGCAGCAATCCTAAAGTCTGTCATTCGGCCGTTAGTACAAGACCCAATAAATACTACATCTACTGGTAAACCTAAAAGTGATTGCCCTTCTTTAAATTTCATATAATCTAAAGCATGCTTAATATGTTTTTGTTCTGCTTCTGACAAATCTTTTAGCATCGGGATTTTTTCGCTAATTCCCATGACCATACCTGGGTTAATACCCCAAGTTATCATTGGTTCAATTTTTGACACATCAAATTCTACTACATCATCATAAACTGCGTCTTTATCACTTGCTATTGAATGCCAAAATTTTACAGCTTTATCGAAATCAGCCCCTTTTGGTGCATATTCACGATCTTTAATATAATCAAAAGTAATTTGATCTGGGTTAATATACCCAATTCTTGCTCCACCCTCAATACTCATATTGCAGATAGTCATTCTTTCATCCATGTTCATTTTACTGATTACATCACCGCTAAATTCATAAGCATAACCTAAACCACCATTTACACCTAAAACTTGAATTACTTTTAAAATTAAATCTTTAGCAGAAACCCCTTTTTGCATAGTACCGTTAAATTGAATTTTACGTACTTTTAACGGATTCAAAGCTAAGGTTTGAGTTTCTAAAACCATGCTTACTTCTGTAGTTCCGATGCCAAATGCCAAAGAGCCAAACGCGCCATGCGTACTGGTGTGACTATCTCCACAAGCAATAATCATACCTGGTTTAGTGATTCCATGCTCCGGTCCAATAATATGGACAACACCTTCTTTACCGGAATTTAAACCAAAAAAAGTAATGCCAAATTCTTTTGTATTTTTTTCAATGGTACTTGCCATAATTTCTGCTTCTTGGTCTTTAAATGGACGGGATTGATCATCCGTAGGGATTACGTGATCGTAAGTAGCAAAATTGCGGTGAGGTAATAACACTTTTTCTTTTCGTTCTCTTAAAAAAGAAAAAGCGGCTGGGCTTGTAACTTCGTGCATATAATGCAAACCAATAAAAATCTGATCTTGTCCTGTTGGTAAAGTAGCAATTTTATGAAGATCCCAGACTTTGTTATAAAGTGTGTTTTTGGCCATGAGCTTATTTTAGCTCAAAGTTAGAATTTGGTAAATATCGATTAAACCTGATCTGACCCTCTTCTTTCTTCTAATTTTGTTTTTCTTTTTTTATCCGGGGGTATAGCTATATCATCTGTTGATCTGGATTTTTTTCTTGGAGAATCCATTTCGGAACTAGAAGAATAACCAGGATGTAATTGAAGGGGTGAATCATCATACGAATGACTGTGTGCAAAAGTAGGTCTGGGTTTAGGTGGAGTAGCTCTGCCTGAAGGATGCCCTTGGGAAATCCTTTCTAACGTTTCAGCTCCTAAACCAGTTTTTGCTTTACCTCTGCTTATACTACCACTTGTTAAAGCTAGGGTCGCAACCTGTAATCTAGCTATTTCAACAGGAGTCATTCCCATTTGAGGTAAAGAAGCAAGGAAAGTTGATCCTTCACAATTCTCATTTGCTTTTATAAGCCTTAAAATTCTTTCCGCTTTTTTGTCTTCTGAACTTCCGGCTAATGAAGATTTTGTTGTCTTTCTCTGTCCGGCACTTGTTTTTGATACACCATTTCCCATTATCACACCTCTTATTTTTTACTATTAAAAGCTAATATACTTAGTTTTTTTATTTTTGTAAATATAAAAAAACTTATTTTATTTTTGTAAAAATAGGTAAAAGACACTGGAAACTCAAGGCAAAAGGCACTAGGGTAAACTCATGGAGTTTAAGGGGGCTTGCCCCCTTTAAGAATCCCGGGTGGCGAAGCCACTCTGGTATACATGAAAAACTCAAAAGGCGAAGCCTCATGGGTATATATAAATAGGGGCTAAAGCCACTTAAAAACCCCTTAAAACTCTGTTATAATGATTAAGTATGATAAAACGACCTTCCTGGGATGAATATTTTCTTAAAATTGCTATGCTTGTTTCCGAAAGAAGTACTTGTTTAAGACATCACGTTGGTGCAGTGGTTGTTAAAGATAAACAAATTCTTACTACTGGTTACAATGGTGCGGTAAAAGGCGTTACAGATTGCCTCACCAAAGGTTGTATGCGAGACGAACTCAAAATTGCCTCGGGAACTAGGCACGAAATCTGCCGTGCTGTACATGCAGAACAAAATGCGATTGCTCAAGCCGCATTGCATGGTATCAATATCAAAGGGGCAACTTTATATTGTACTCATTCACCTTGTTTGATCTGTGCAAAACTCATGGTAAATAGCGGAATAATTAGGGTAGTTACTTATAACATATATCCGGATAAAATGTATCAAGATCTTTTTAATGAAGCTAAAGTTGAATTTCGAGTTTTATCTCAACCCGAAGATAAAATTAATATTTTAAATTAAATAATTATGATTAGAATTTTAATAAATGATAAAAGAAAAGATTTCCTAGATAAACTCAATGTTTTATCTCCGTTATTAGATTTTTCCTTGGAAATTAAAAGTTCTTTATCTGGTTTTAGAAAAAAACTTGGAAAAAACCCACCGGATATTATTATATTAAATCCTTTCAAAAATAACGGTGAATTTCTTATTTATCTTCAAAATTACCTTTTGGAAACTAAAAAAGCTAAACCGGAAATAGCACTATTATTAAATTATCGTGATGATGTGCCTCAAACAATTCTTAACGAAACAAAATTAGTATTTCATTATTCTGATTCTATCAAACTGGTTGAAATAAACATTCAATCCCTCATGCAAATGGTTGAAAATAATACCATTCTCAAAAATATGTCATTAAAAATTAATCTTGTTTCTTCTAAAAAAAATAATAAAGCTTCAAAATTAGAAAAAAATATTACTGATTTAAAATTTGTTCTTGATGAATACAAAAAACTATACACTGCTTCTAAAATCATCACTTCAACATTGAATATTGAAAAAACTTTACAATATATTATTAACATAATTTCCCAGATGTTAAATTCTAAAACTATTTCCGTAATGCTTTTAGATCAAAATACAGAAGAATTGGTAATAAAAGCGGCTAAACCCAAAAGAAAAATTATTGGTAAAAGACAAAAAATAGGTGAAGGAATAGCTGGTAAAGTGGCTCAAAGTGGCATTCCTTTTTTTGTTCCTGATATAGATAACCTAAATAAATTAAAAGCTGAATTTACTAACAGAAACAATTACCGCTCTAATTCTTTTATGTGCGTTCCGCTATTAGCCAAAGACCAAGTAATAGGGGTAATTAATGTTACCGATAAAAAAGATGATACACCTTACGATGAAAGAGAAAGAAGAATAATTATTGAGATGGCTTCCCTTATTTCTATTGCCATAGAAAATGCAGAATTATATAGTTCAGTTGAAATTCTTGCTTTAGAAGATGGGCTAACTAAATTATTCAACCGTGGATTTTTTCAAAAAAGTATAGTTGATGAAATAGAAAAATCAAAACTCCATACCTACCCAATTTCTTTAGTGATGTTAGATATCGATTTCTTTAAAAAGATTAATGATAATTTTGGACATCCGGTAGGAGACGTGGTTTTAAAACATGTCGCATCAATTTTCAAGGACACTATCAGGAAAACCGATATTGCCGCTAGATACGGTGGTGAAGAAATAATCGGTATTTTGGTTGGTGCAGATAGTATGGAAGCTTTTACTGTTGCGGAAAAAATCAGAATGAAAATTGAAGAATTAGAGTTTTATTCTGTTAAAATTAAAAATACCCAAAAAGAAATAGAAACTATTTTTTTAGAAAAAATTGTTAATAACAGAATTGAATTATTAATTTTCCCAGTTAATGAACCGACTATAAAAAAATCTGATTTTGTTAATGATATGAAAAAGTTATTACAAAATAGAATTAATGAGGAATTCGAAAACAATAACTACAAAATTACTCCCTTAAAAGTTACTGCTAGTTTTGGTATTTCCTCTTTTCCGGATGATATGGCCTATTCAGCCAAAGCCCAAATGTTTTTAGAAACCACCAATGAGGAAGATTTACTTTTATACATGGTAGATAAAGCTCTTTATAATGCTAAAAAATTAGGAAGAAACCGAGTACTAACTTATCAAAAAGTTCAAGAAGGAGTTAAGCAAGCCAATCTCTCAAAATATTCAGAAATAAACACTATTAAAGCCTTTGCTTATAAATTAAAAGAAAAAAATGAATCCTTGTATATGCATAATTTAAGGGTAAGTAAAATTGCGGAAATTATAGCTAAAGGTTTAAATTTAAGCCAAGATGAAATTAACTTGGTAAAATATGGTGCGATTCTTCATGATGTCGGAAAATTATTGATTGATTCAAATGCTTTATTTAAACCCAATGAAATAACTTTTGAAGATTACATACTTTTAAAATCTCATGCCGAAAAAGGGGCAAAATTATTAGAGCAATTCCCTATTTTACATAAATACATTAATGCCGCTAAATTACATCACGAACGTTTTGATGGTTCCGGTTACCCCGAAGGTATAAGTGATGAACGAATTCCTTTAGAAGCCAAAATTATCGGTTTGGCGGATCATTACGATACCTTAACTAATTTTGGCTATTATCTTACTAAAGCAAACGACAAATATTATCACCAAACCTGTCGATTTACACCAGAAGAAGCCCTTAAACAAATAGAAAATTCGAAATTATTTGACCCTGAAATTGTAGTTGCTTTTAAAGCTAAATTTAACGAAATTAAAGAAGTGAAGTAAATGACAGAAAAAAAATTACTTTTTCCCTTTTATAAAGAAATCTTAGATGATTTGGAAACTCCGGTTTCGCTTTATCTTAAACTTAATGTACCTAATAGCTTTTTATTAGAAAGTGTAACTGGTGGTGAAAATTTAGCGAGATTTTCCTTCATTGGTTTTGATCCGTTTTGCCAAGTTACAAATGATTATAATGAAACAACCATAACTTTAGAAAACAAAACATCTAAATCCAAAGAGAACCCTATTAGTATTCTTAGAAATCTAAACCACCAATTTGATGTAAAAAAAGATCCTTTATTACCGGATTTTTTTGGTGGTGCAATCGGTTTTTTTAGTTGGGAGATAATTCATCATATTGAAAAAATCAATAAACGAGATAAAGAAAAAACTGATTTTCCTTTAATGCATTTTCTTTTTCCAGGTTCACTGGTAATTTTTGACCATGTAAAAAGAAAAGTAATAATTTTAGTTTTAGCTGAAAAAGAGGATGAACAAAAAGCAAAACAAAAAATAGCGGAAATTGAAAAAAGAATTTTAAAACCACTTCAGGGTGAGAATAAACTCTTAACTAATATTCAAAAGCATATTCCTTTTGAAAAAATTCAAAGTAATTTTAAAAAAGAAGATTTTAAAAAAGCAGTTGAAAAAGCTAAAAACTATATTTTTGAGGGTGATATTTTTCAGCTAGTTTTATCTCAGAAATTTAGTTTTGAATCCAAAGAAAACCCGTTTGATATTTACCGGAAATTACGTTTTATTAACCCTTCACCATACATGTTTTACTATAATACTCCTGAATTTCAGATTATTGGTACTTCGCCGGAAATTTTGGTAAGATCCGATAATCGAATAGCAGAATTAAGACCAATAGCAGGTACGCGTCAAAGACCGGATGACTTTTTAAAAGAGCCGGAAGTAATAGCCGATTTATTGCAAGATGAGAAAGAAAGAGCAGAACACATTATGCTGGTAGATTTAGCCAGAAACGATTTAAACCGAGTAGCTGATGAAGTAAAAACCGAAAATATGTTTGATATTGAAAAATATTCTCGGGTAATTCATATGGTTACTAAAGTTACTGGCAAATTAAAACTCGAATTTGATGCTTTTGATCTTTTTAAGGCAACTTTTCCAGCTGGCACAGTAAGTGGTGCGCCTAAAATTAGGGCTATGGAAATTATTGAAGAACTGGAACCTTGTGAACGCGGACCATATGCCGGTGCCATGGGTTATTTTGATTTTCAAGATAATCTAAATTTTTGTATTATTATTAGGACTATTCTAGCAAAAGCTGGTAAGCTTTATGTTCAAGCTGGCGCTGGAATTGTAACAGATTCTGACCCTGAAAAGGAATATCAAGAAACTTGCCACAAAGCTTACGCGTTGTTGCAAGCGATTTTGTAATTCGTATACCCGGGTGGCGGAGCCACCCGGGTATACATAAATAAAACCTAGGGTTTAAGGGACGGAGAACTGTCTGAACCAGGATTCGCATGATTAAATGATTAACATGATTTTTGGGGGTTGAAGGGGCTTGCCCCCTTAGAAAAACCTTGTTAGTTCTCGGGGCGAAGCCCCACAGGGTTTAAGGGACGGAGTCCCTTAGAAAAATATCTTTTTCGTATCTCCATTGGGCGTAGCCCAATGGAGATACAAGGAAATACTAATGCTATTAATTATTGATAATTATGATTCATTTACTTATAACCTAGTCCAATACTTTGGTGAGCTTGGGCAAGATATTAAGGTAATTCGTAATGACGTTTTAAGCGTTGAAGAAATCGAAAAATTAAAACCAAAATATTTAGTAATTTCACCAGGGCCAGGTAGACCAGAACATGCAGGAATATCTCAAGAAGTTGTAGAAAAATTAGGACCTAAAATTCCGATTTTGGGTGTTTGTTTGGGGCATCAAGCCATTGGTCAAGTTTTTGGTTCAAAAATTACTTATGCACCAAGTTTAATGCATGGGAAAACATCAGAAATTTTTCATGATAATAAAACGATTTTTAAAGATATAGAAGACCCTTTTATTGCTACCAGATACCATTCTTTGGTTATAGATAATAACAATTTAGCTGATGATTTAGAAATTTCTGCTTGGACCAAAGACAAAATTATTATGGGCGTTAGGCATAAAAAATTTCCGATTGAAGGAATTCAGTTTCACCCGGAATCTATTTTAACTGAACCAGGCAAGAAAATTCTTAAAAATTTTCTTGCCTATTATATTTAAGGGGTTTAAGAGGCGCAGCCCCTTAGAAAAAAAGGATTTTTAAGGCGAAGCCTTAAAGCCCGCCCGGCAGGGCAAAACAATTTCTCTCGTATACCCGTGGGGCTTCGCCCCACGGGTATACATAAAAAGGAGCAACAATGATATTCGCTGAAGGTAAAAAATTTACATTTGATTCTGAAGATAAAATCAGAACTGATTTTTTAGAAACCTTTCCATATGAAGGAGAAAGACAACATATTCTTAACGAGACCAAAGAATTTTCTGCGGTATGTCCTTTTTCTGGGTTACCGGATATTGCACATGTAAAAATTGAATATATTCCAGATAAACTATGCGTAGAGTTAAAATCTTTGAAATATTATTTTGTTTCTTTTAGAAACGTTGGGATTTATCAAGAAGGTGTAACAGATAGAATCTTTCAAGACATTAAAAAAATTCTCAATCCACACTATCTTAAAGTAACTTCTATCTATAACACCCGTGGTGGTATTGATGCCACTTGTACGATTGAAATGTGAAAAATGCCGGGGGTTTAAGCGGCGCTATTTTCTTTTAGGAAAATTTTTTTTATCAGAAAATGATCTTATTTAAGCAAAAATTAATGCTAATAATGAATTTCTATTTTAGTTTTGGGTTGTTATTTTAATAAATCTTTAGCTAGTGAAGATCCGTTAAAGTGCTCAATACACTCGCCGGTGGTAAGATCCCAGAGTAATAATTTATGATCCTTGCCGCTACTTAATAATTGGTTATTATTTGTTTGTATACAAGTTATTTCAGCTGTGTGCCCTTTTAAAATACGACTGGTTTTTTTATTGTTTAAATTCCAAATTCTGATAGTTTTATCATCACTGGCGCTAATAAGTTTTTGGTTGGAATCTATCCATAAATAATTGATACCGCCTTGATGTCCGTAAAGAACATCAACACAATTACCATTTTCTAAATCCCACAATCTGATTGTATGATCTTTTGAAGCACTTATTAATAAAGAACCAAATATTTTTAACCCGGTAATTTCTGCAGAATGCCCTTTTAAGTTTAATAAACAATTATTATTGATGATATCCCACACCCTGATAACTTGATCTTTGGAGCTGGTAATAATGATTTCACCTTGAAAACAAAAATCTGTTACCCCGGAATTGTTAATATCTAGAGTTTTAAGACAAATACCAGATTTTGCTCCCCAAATTTTTACGGTACCATCTAAAGAACTGCTCATTACTAGTTCCATATCGCCAATTCCGATATTATGCCAGCCTATATGCAATTTGGTAATTTGATCTCGATGTTCTTTAAACTTAAGAAGATGCCGAGTGTTAATAACGTCCCAAAGGCTGATGCTGGCGTCTGCAGAACCAGAAACAAGGTTGTTTTTATAAAGTTTTAAATCATTGATTTGGTCTAGATGAGAATCAAAAAAACCAGTTAGTTTGTACTTATCATCTTTTTTTAGCCAAATTTTGATAGTTCCATCGCCGTAACCTGTTATTAAATAGTCTTCAAACCAGAAAAAATTAGAAATAAAAGAGTTAATATGTTCTTCAGGCTGATGATGATTAAAATTATCTAATAATAAGATTCGTTCCGCAATTAGAGTTGGGGGTTCATCAGAAACCGATAAAATTTCGTGATGTTCAAAATTGGGTTTATAAATAGGCATGTCATTTTTTTGTTTAATTATAGGATCAATTAGCTGATGATTAATATTATAAGAATTTAATTTTGGTAGTTGTTGATCTGTAGTAAAATTTATATTTGGCGTGTTTTTAGTGGTACCGGTATTAGAAATAGAGTTAATATTAGTTAAAATTTTAAAATCTATTCTATTAAGAATAGTCCATATATTAAGATTAGTTTCTTTAAAATTGTAATTAACATTTTTCAGGGTGTCCATTAAAGCTAAATAATTACGGAATTGAAGAGAATTTTTTTGAGTTATGATTAAAAGTTGTCCTAATCGTAAAATTGTTGCCAGAAGTACCAAGAGGTCGTTTCGATTGCTGGCACGATTTTTAATGATTTTAGTAATAAGATCTTTAATAAAAATTTGATTTGTTTCTAAATTATTATTTTTAGGTGACTTTATTGCATTTTTGACTATTTCAATTACATTTTCAAAATCTGGTTTTAATTCTAGTGAAGTTATCGATAATAATGATTTTAAATAACCATGATCTAAAAAATTTAATTTTAAAGTATTCGTTTCTAATACTGGTAAATTAATTGGCATTTTAGGGATAGTTTTTGTTAAAAAAGTAAGTTGTTTATCAATCAAAGTTTGATATTTTTGGTTATCAATTAAGTTTACAGCCGTTTCAAAAATCATAATTAAATGATGATATAAAGTAGGTGTTAAAAAATGAGAAAATAAAAACAGGGTACTTAATTTGTTAAGTGTATCGGTAATATTATGCATAATTATTTGACTATTTTGAATTTGATTATTGATAATTTGGTTTAAATAAAGATTGAGATTTTGTAATAATTGTTGAATGTTTTTTGGTGTTGTTTCAATTTGTCTTAAAACAACACGTTGATGATTTTGTTTGCTGGTTAATTTAATTAATTCCGGTAAAGAAAATTTAGAATTATTTTTTAGGTTATTTGAATTTTTTTCAAGAGGTGGTTGTGTTAGTAATTCAGTAAGTGTAGTTGATTCATTTTTTAATTTAAAAAAAGCTCTTCTTATTTCTTTTTGGTTTAGATAAAAATGAGGCTCGTACTTAGAAAGTAAACTAAAAAGATGTTCTTTTAATTTAGTAAGGCTTTCTTTTTGATGATCAGTTAGATCGTTATTAATATCGGATAAGACTTGAATAATTAATTGCAAACTAGCAATACTTTTATATTGTATTTCTGTTGGTAAAGTATTAATTAGGTGTAAAAACATTTCTGCTTGTTGTGTTATTCGATTGTAAACACTAGGAGGGACAGGTTCTTTTTTTTCTAACAGACTTTTAATATTCTGGATTAAATGGCTGATAGAAGTCGTTTTATTAACGGAAATTAAATAATCAAAAACAGCTGATAAATCAGATAAAGTTTTATTATGCTCAACATTCGGTTTTATACCGGTTGGTTTAGAAATATCGACAAAAAGATACGGCTTTTGCGGTTGAATTTTTTCTTGCATAAATCTTTCTTTATAGGATTATATATAAATATTATCGGTAAAAAAAGCGTCAAAATTCAATGATAAATTCGATTCACTCTTTTAGATATGCCAGTAAGAATTTCATAATTGACTCTATTTGCAGTTAAGGCAATTTCATCTATGGTAATTTCTTTTGTTAGTTGTTTGCCAATTAATACTACTTCATCACCTTTTTTAATACTAAGCGGATTTTCTCCAATATTTATCATGGTCATATCCATGGTGATGTTGCCTACAATCGGATAACTTTCTCCTTTTATTAACACCCTTCCTTTGTTACTAAGACTCCTTGGTAACCCATCAGCGTAACCAACCATTATGGTAGCCAGATAAGTTGGTTGAGCTGTTTGGTAAGTACCACCATAACTTATTTGTGATTGTGCCGGTATTTTTTTGATAAAACCAACATAGCTTTTAAAGGTTAAAGTGTTTTTAAATAAAGAAATACCTAGCCTTACCATGTCAAAATGACTTTCCGGATAATTAATGGTGGCATCAGAATTAGCTGTATGAATTAAAGGAATATGAATTTTTTCTTTTTTTATTTCATTGAGAATTTTTTGGAAATTATTGAATTGGAAATAAAAATATTCGGAATTAGATTTATCTGCAGTAGCAAAATGAGTATATAGACCTTCAATTTCTAAATTGGGTAAAGTTAATACATATTTAATTAATTCTATGGCAGTGGTCATACTACAACCAATACGGTTCATACCAGTGTCAATTTTTACATGTACTTTGTTTTTTTTCTTTAGTTTTTGACAAGCAGAGTTTAATTGGTAGGCAAATTCTTTAGTATAAATTGTGGGGGTAATATTCAAGCCGACAATTTCGATAGTAAAATCTTTGATTGGTTCAGAAAGTAAAAGAATAGGGCTGGTGATGTTATTTAATCTCAGTTCAATAGCTTCTGTTAACCAAGCTACGCCTAAATAAACTGCTCCAGCGCGACTAGCCGCTTTAGCCATAGGTACAGCTCCTAATCCATAAGCATCAGCTTTGATAATAGCTAAAATTTTGGTTTTAGGGGAAAGTTTTTTCTGTATGTTAATAAAATTTTGGTGATAAGTTTTTAAATTTATTTCGGCAAAAGCTCTTTTCATCTTAATTATTAAAGTTTATCAGAAAATAAAATTTTTAGGAATATTGTTTTAGGAATATTGACTAATATGCTATAATATTATAAACCTTATTTATAGTGAAGTATAAAAGGAAAAATAATGAGTGATATTGATATAAAAGTTGTTGGTGAAGATGATCCCTCTATCATAACTTATTCGCGGGCTTTGGTTGTTTCATTATCTGCTTTATGTAAAAACAGATGCGCTTTTTGTGGTTATAATAAAAGAGATAATTTGATTGTTCCTTATTCTACGATTAAACAAATAAAAATAGCCCGTACACAGAATATTAGAGAAGCTTATTATATTTCCGGGGAACGTCCGGATCTATTTCCGCATATTAGGTCAATTTTAGATCTTTGGGGTTTTGGATCATTTTTAGATTATTTATACACAGTATGCGAATTAGGTTTTTTAGAAGGTTTAATTCCGGTAGTTGATGTTGGTTTTTTAACTCCGGAAGAATTAATTAAAATTTCTGAAGTTACAGCTGTTATTAGAATTATGCTTGATGGAGTAGATCAAAATAAATGGGAAACTATTTATAAAGAATCACCGGGGAAAAGATTAGAAATAAGATTAAAAAGTTTAGAATGGGCGGCAAAATTACAAATACCAACATCTACCGGTATAATTGTGGGTTTAGGGGAATCTTTTAGTTTTAGAGAAGATATTTTAAAGGAAATTGCTAAACTACATGAAAATAACGGTAATATTATTGAAGTTACTTTACAAAATTATCAACCTAACCAAAAAGCACCTTTAAATATTGAACCGCCTTCTAAAGAAGAAATGTTAAAAACTGTGGCTAGGGCTTTTGAAATTTTACCGGCAGATATCAGAATTAACGTGCCTTTTGAATGTAACCCAAATATTGAAGATTTTATTAAATTAGGAATTAGAGATTTAGGGCGTCTTTTTGAACCGACAAATAAATACTTTTATTCTTTATCAGGAAATGATTTCCAACAATTAGAAGTAAAATTACAAAATCTAGGTTTTTCTTTACAACAAAGATTCCCTTTAGGACTTGAGTTTATTAAAAGCGGGAAATATTCAAAAAAATTGGGGCAGATTTTTGAAGCATATCGGTATAAAATAAAGAAAGAAGATCAAGATAAATTAAAAGAATTAAATAAAATAGGAAACTAATGAAAGCAGATTTTAATTTGCAGGATATCTCTTTTTTGTTGCCGGTCAAAGAAAGTGGTTATATTAATGCTAATGCAGATGATTTTACCGCTATATTGAAAGAAGTGGAAAAATTACCCGCGGAAAAAAGAGATCTAACACAAATAAAAGAGTTGATAGAAAAACATAATACTCTAAAAGAACTTGCCAAAACTAAATCAAATACCAAGACAGAAACAAGTCAAAAAACTACTACTGAATCTGAGAATGAACCTGAAACGAAAAAAGAACAAATCAAAGGAAATTTAGAAAATCAGTTAGTTAATGCAATTGCTATTAATGTTCCGCATAATTTACAGGGATTAAAAGAAATCTTATTGTTTATTAAAGAAAAAATTACTTCGGCATTAAATAATAATCCGGATTTTTACGATTCTCCAACTTTTATTATAAAATTAGACAAAGAATTATGTCCTTTAAGTTTAAATATACAGAAACAAGAAGGTAAATTTAAAATTGTTATTTTTTCTACCGGCGATTTAAAGCAAGAATTATTAAATAATATGGGGCAATTAATTGAACATTTGAAACTTAAAGGAATAGCTTTTTCTGCTATTCAGGTTGAAGAGTATAAAAGAGATAAAGAAGATTCAAATAAACATAGGCAAGATCAACGGCAACAACAAGAAGAAATAAGCTTTTTAGATGAAATTGAAGAAATAAGTGATATTTAGTAGATTTTAATTTATTTCTAATTTAGAATTAAGAGTAGGGAATTAGTATTTTTTATGGGGGGGCTTAAAAAAGCTCTCTGAAATTATAAAAAAAGGAACTGATAATTGACTAAAGAAAAAATATGCTTTCTTAGTAAAATAAAATTAACCCCGGCTATTGGTGACTGGACAACTTTAAAACCGATTAACCGAGATTTAGAAGAATTAAATATTGCTAAATTACAAGAAATAAATTTTGATACTTTAGCCAAAAAATATTTTCATTATTCTCTATTTTTACATTATCGTTTAGCAGAAATAATTACTAAAAAATTGTCTAATGATTTGAATATAAAAATCGAATTACATACGGTAGAAGCCAGACAACTACCATATAAAGATTTTATTGAAAATCAGAAAGATTATCTTTTTCAGGGCAATATTTTTTTAAATAAGTTAGGTAAAATGAATGTTTTAATTGAATCTAAATTTGCGGATATGATAATTAACCGCATGACCGGTGGAAAAGGGGAACTAAGTTTTAATAAACCGCTTTCAGAATTAGAATTAGAGATTTTAAATTTGCAAATAAAAGAAATAATGCCGGGTTTTCTGGATATCTGGAAAAATATTCTTCATGTTGATGATCTTGAATATGAAGCTTTTAACGGTAGATTTAATATGGATCAAAAAGTATCTTTAAGAGAAACTTATCTTTATTATACTTTCTGGTTTTATTTTGGCGAGAAGAATTTGGTTAAAATTATCTGGGGATATCCGAATTATTTATTAAAGACTTTATTGAATTTAAAGAGTAAATTATCAGATCAAATTAAAAAAAGAGTTTTAATAGATTATAAAACAATGGAGAAAATTAAAGTTCCTGTAAAGGCGGTTTTAGGTAAAACTAATATAACTATGGGGGAATTAAAAAATTTACAAGAAGGTGATATTTTAACTTTAGATAATAAATTTCATGATCCTGTAGAATTATATTTAGGAAAATCAAAATATTTATGTCAACCAGGAGTTGTTAATAACAAATTAGCAATTCAAGTTATTAATTATGATTTTTCAGAACAAGTTATTAAAGAATACCGAAAAAAGAATATAGGTATGAAATATTCAAAAAAAGTAGGAGAAGAAATTGAGGAATCTTTAAGTGATGAACCAAATTTATTGTCTGAAGAATCCTTTCAAAATGATGAACAACAAGTTTCTATAGAAAATGAGAATAGCTCTGAACAAGATATTGAGGAAGAAATTGATACAGCTGAAAATTTTACTGAGGATAAAGAACATGAAGAACATGAAGAAGAGTTTGAACATGATGAAGAAGCAGTAGATGAAGAACCCGAAGAAGAGGAAGTGGAAGAAGAACCGGAGGAAGAATTGGATGAGTCTAGTGACCATGAAGAAAATGAAGAACATGCAGAAGAGTCTGAACCCGAAGAAGAAGCAGTAGAGGAAGAACCCGAAGAAGAGGAAGCGGAAGAAGAACCGGAGGAAGAATTGGATGAGTCTAGTGACCATGAAGAAAATGAAGAACCCGAAGAAGAGGAAGTGGAAGAAGAACCGGTAGAAGAAGCAGTAGCAGAAGAACCTGAAGAAGAGGAAGTAGCAGAAGAACCGGTAGAAGAGCCAGAACAAGAAAATGAGGATCAAAGTAATAATCTAACTACTACATTACCGGAAGTATCTGTTGGTACGAATGATATTAGCGAGAAAGAATCCCCTGGGGAAGAAGAAGATGATGATGATTTTTCCTGGGATGATATTGATACCGCAAAAAGTTAATTAATATGAAAAAAATAGGATTTATGAATTATAAAGGAGGTACAGGGAAGACAACAACCGTTGTTAATTTAGCCTATGGACTTTCTTTATACAAAAAAAAAGTTTTAGTTATTGATACTGATCCACAAGGTTCTTTAAGCTATTATTTTGGTAAAAAATCAGAATTTACTTTGTATGATATTATTGTAAAAAACTGTGATTATCGAAAATGTGTGGTTTCGGTAAAACCATATTTAGATCTGATTATGGCTAGCGAAAGAATTTTTCCGGCAGAATTAGAATTAACTAAATTAAAAGGTAGAGAAAGAGTATTAGCGGATCGTTTAAACAAAATTCAAGGATATGATTATGTCTTTATTGATACTTCACCCTCTATAAATTTGATTAACCAAAATGTTTTAATTTATATTGATGAGATTTTTTTACCTACTTCCATGGAGTATTTAGCTTTATATGGAATTAAGCAATTATTAAAAAATATTGCTATTATCAATAAAGTATTAAAACATAAAATAAGAGTAAAAAAAGTGATTCCAACTATGTACGATCGTAGATTAAGAAAATCGCAAGATATTTTAAATAGTTTAAATAGGGTATTTCCTAAATTAGTAACTTCACCAATTAGGATTTCTACCAGTTTATCTGAGGCGGCAGGGCAAAAAATGAGTATTTTTCAGTATGATGCTCATTCACATGCTACTGCGGATTATCTAAATTTAACTAAAGAGGTGCTAAAAAATGGTTAAAAAAATTTTACCAGGTAAAGATAAAAATAAAGAAAAAAAAATCAGCAATAAAAAGAAAGCTGTTGCACCGGCAAAACCTAAAAAAATGATAATGCCAAAACAGGAGCTAGTGCCTACAGAAGTGAAAGAATTTGATGATCCGTTACGGCATATTGATCCGATAATGGAAGATATTTTTACTATTGAAGATGAAAATGATGATGAAGAATACGAAGTAAGTCATAATATTAACAAAATTCAATTTCCACAACTTGAACCAGTAGAAGAAACTAAAAAACTAGAAGAAGATGTTTTTAGTAATATTCCAGTATCTATAACTGTAGAACTTGGACGTTCAGAAATTTCTCTTAAAGAAGTTTATGAATTATCGGAAGGATCTATTATTGAATTATCCAGATACGTTGGTGAACCTTTAGATTTAGTAGTGAATGGTCAAATTATTGCAACCGGAGAGGTTGTTAGTGTTGATAATAATTATGGTTTACGAATAACCGAAGTAATAAGTAAAGCAGTGAAATGACCATTTCTTATTATTTACAATTATTAGCAACTTTAGGGTTTTTACTAGCTATTTTTGTTGTTGTTTTGAATATAGTAAAAGCAATAAATAAGCAAAGATATTTAGGCGATATTAAAGTAGTAGATCGGTTAGTTTTAGACAATAATACAACTTTGGTAATTGTAGAAATTGCTAATAAAAGATATATTTTAGGTTTAAGTAGTAAATCTATTTTTACTTTAGATAAAATAGGCTTAAATAAGTTAAATTTAGAAGAGAAAATTATTGATTATGTTGAATAAAACAAATTTTAATTATTATTTGAAATTTTTCTGCGGGTTAGTGTTTTTCTTCGTGTTTTTTATTTATTTACCTTCTAAAATAATGGCGGTTCCTATGCCGGATACTATTAAAATTGAGCCGGATGCTTTTTTTAAACCTATTAATTTTAGTTCTTCAATTAATTTATTATTAAGTTTATCAGCTATTAGTTTAGTACCGTTTTTTTTATTATCAACTACTTCTTTTTTACGAATAGTAATTGTTCTTTCTATGTTAAGAAATGCTATTGGAACTCAGCAGAGTCCGCCTAATGCGGTTATAATTTCTTTGGCTCTTTTTATGACTATTTTTATTATGTCGCCGGTTTGGACTGAAGTTAATGAAATAGCGATAAAACCTTATGTGGCACAACAAATAACCCAAGGGGAAGCCATTCAAAAAGGAATTTTACCTTTCAGGGCTTTTATGCTCAAATTTGTTAGGGAAAAAGATTTGGCTTTATTTTTAGAGTTTGGGGGCATGAAGGAGGTTAAAAATCTTTCTGATATTCCAGTTACGGTTATTATACCGGCTTTTATTATTTCTGAATTACGAACAGCTTTTCAAATAGGGTTTTTGTTATTTATTCCTTTTGTAGTAATAGATTTAATTGTTTCTAATATCTTACTTTCTTTAGGTATGTTTATGTTATCGCCGGTAATGGTATCTTTACCCTTTAAAATTTTACTTTTTGTATTAACTGATGGTTGGAATTTAATTACTAAAGGGTTAATCCTTAGTTTTCGATGAATATATTTAATCATTTTTATTCTGTGGTTAAAGACAGGTTACGATTTGTTTTTGTATTTAGTTTTCTTTTTTTTTTATTAACAGCGTGTTCTTCATCTCATAAAATATCGCAGTTTATTGAACCAGAAACTTTAATAGTAAGTAATTATCCGGAAGAGATTATTGAACCTGGGTTAGTTTTTCAGAAAAAATTAACTAATAAACCAATACGAACATTATTCTATCATAAAAATGTTTATAAAGCAGATTTGTATTTGGCTGTATTAGTTAAGAATACAACTAATAGGGCAATTAAAATTAAAACGATGAAAGCTTGTAGCGGTCCAAATATAGAAGGTATATTTACCGGGCATATGGCAAGTAAAAATTTTTTGACTTTATTAAATAATAACCAATATGAAGAAAAAATAATTCCTCCTAAAATGACAATTAGTTTAATAAATCAATTAATTAAGCCAAATCAGATTTCTTCGGGTATAATTAAAATAAGAGCAGAAAAAAAGGGGTTAATATTTAAAATGCTGGTAGCAGAAGATAAATTTTTGAATTTAGTTGATTTTAATGACCAAAAAAAAGTATTTAAAGTAGGAGTTTTTGAACATCCGTATAAAATAATCAAAAAAAAGATCAAGGGTTTAGAGTCAGTTAAAGAATTTGCTTTAGGTAATACCCCTTTTTTAAAAGATAAAAAAAGTAAGATTGTTTTGCAAGGTAACTATGGAGTTTTTTATATATATCAAATAAATGTTATTAACCGTAACGATTGGTATAAAAAAATTAATATTTATTTTTCACCAACCGCTGGTGGAGTAAGAGGTTTTTTATTGATTAATGATAAATTTGTAGAAACCGGTTTTTTTGATGTTAAGCATTATCTGAAACCAGAAAAAGTTTTTGATTTTATCCTTGAGCCAAAGCATAATAAAAAAATCGAAATTATCACTATGCCGGAACCAGGTTCTTATTATCCGGTAAAATTAATATTTCAAAGTGCGAATTAAAGGAGGTTAAATTTGACATTAGATGCTGTAACTATGATTTTAAATGAATCAATTAATATTATTATTATTACTTCTTTACCTAGTGTTGGTTTAGGTTTATTGGTAGGTTTAATTATTGCGGTTTTTCAAGCTGTAACTCAAATTCAAGAACAAACTTTAACTTTTGTTCCTAAAATGATTGCGGTATTTTTTATTGTGGCTTTAACTTTTCCTTGGATGGCTGAAACAATTATGGAATTAGCAAAAATGTTGTGGGGTAATATCCCAATGTATTCAAAATGATTATAACAGCTAATCAATTATTAGCGTTTTTTTTAATTTTTGCCCGTATTGCCGGGCTTTTTCAGTTTTCCCCGGTTTTTAATAGCCGGGAAATTTTTATGCTGGGTAAAGTAGTTTTAGTTTTTTGGATTGCGGCTACCATGCTTTTTGTGGTACCCATTACTCAAAATTTACCTAACGCGCCTTTAACAATAGCATTGGCTTTAGTAATAGAATTTTTAATTGGTGCTTGTATTGGTTTTACCGTACAATTATTATTAATTGGCATAGAACTAGCTGGTAGTTTAATGGATACCCAAGCTGGTTTAAGTACAGCTTCAATGTTAGACCCATCATCTGGTAGAACTACTACTATTATTTCAAGATGGATTACTTGGATAGCCGTAATAGTTTTTTTATTGTTAGATGGACATCATATGGTGTTATCTTCGGTTTTTCAGAGTTTTAGAATGATACCAGCAGGGGGACCGGTACAATTAGATAAAGCGGCAGAATTATTAATGTCTATGGGTACCATGATTTTTCAGATTGCTTTACAATATTCAGCGCCTATATTATTGATTGTTTTTCTGGTGGATTTTTGTTTTGGTATGTTAAGCAGAGTTGCACCGCAGATAAATGTTTTTCAATTAGGATTTCAAGTTAAACCTTTAATCAGTATTTTTATTTTTGGCTTAATTATTGTGGGCATTATTCAAAGTTTTGGCGGACTTATCGAACAAATTACCGAATATATATTGCGTTTGTTATTAGTGATACAACCGAAATAATATGGCAGAAGATTCAGGCGACAAAACCGAAGAACCTACCCCCCATAAAATTAGGGAGGGTAGGAAAAAAGGACAAATTGCAAAAAGCAAGGAAATTACCGGAGCCGCGCTTTTTTTTGTTTCTTTTTATACCTTGAGGTATACAGCTGTACATATTTGGAATCAGATAACTGGTTTATCTAATTTTGTTTTTGAATATATTCCCAAAGAATTTACAGAACCAACAGTAGGTGCTTTATTAATTAAAGCATTAACTATTTTATTTTTATCTGTTGGACCTATTTTTTTAGCAACTTTTGTGGTGGCTTTATTATTAGAAGCTTTACAAACCGGTTTTCTTTTTACTACCGAACCACTTAAACCTAGTTTCGATAAAATTAATCCGGTGTCTGGGTTTAAGAAATTTTTTTCCCTAAAGCAATATGTTGAAATACTAAAATCAATGGCGAAAATGTTAGTTATAGTTTACATTTTATATACTGTTGTAAAAGAAAAAATGATATTAGTTTTAAATGCTACCCAAGTACCGATATGGCAATCTGTTTTAGCAGTGGGAGATATTATGATGACAACAGTAATTAGAGTAGGGATATTTTATATTTTTCTTGCTATTTTAGATTATTTTTATCAGCGTTGGCAATTTATGAAAACTATGAGGATGAGTAAAAAAGAAATTAAAGATGAATACAAAAAATTAGAAGGAGATCCTCTAATTAAACAAAGACAAAGAGATGCGGCTAGGCAAATGGCAATGGGTAGGCAAATGCAAGCTGTGCCAAGTGCGGATGTAGTAGTAACGAACCCAACTCATTTTGCCATAGCTATATTATATAAACGGAATTTAATGAAAGCGCCTATGGTTATTGCTAAAGGTAAAAATAAATTTGCTTTAGATATTAGAAAAATTGCAGAAGAAAATTTGGTGCCAGTTATAGAGAATCCGCCTTTAGCTCAAGCCTTATATAAAACTAGTATTGTTGGTAAAGTAATTATACCTGAATATTATAAAGCGGTAGCAGAGATTTTAGCCTTTGTGTATAATTTAAAAAGGAAAAAGATGAAAAAAAATATAAAAACAGCAGGAAGAAATAAATAATGTTTTTACTTAAAACTATTCGTAACCTTTTTAGTGTTCCTGATTTAGTAATGGCGGCTTTACTTATTTTAATAGTCAGCTTGATGATTTTACCAATACCAACTTTTGTTTTAGATATTTTAATTTCCTTAAATATTGCCATAGCTATTACTATTCTATTAGTAGCTATGTATTTAATGCATCCTTTAGATTTTTCAGCATTTCCTTCTATGCTTTTATTAACTACGTTATTACGGCTTTCTTTAAACGTTTGTACTACCAGATTAATTTTGTCTTTAGGTCCTGATTTTGACGGAAAAGTTGTACTAGCTTTTGCTGAATTTGTAACTAGCGGTAATTTTATTGTAGGTGCAGTAGCTTTTTGTATTATTACTTTAATACAATTTATTGTTATTACCAAAGGTTCTGAGAGGGTTGCGGAAGTTGCGGCTAGATTTACCTTAGATGCTTTGCCAGGTAAACAAATGAGTATTGATGCAGATTTAAATTCTGGCTTAATAGATGCAGAAGAAGCTAGGAATAGAAGAAAAAAATTAGAAAGAGAATCTTCTTTTTATGGTGCTATGGATGGTGCTAACAAATTTGTTAAAGGTGATGCTATTGCCGGTATAGTTATTTTAGTTGTTAATATTATTGGTGGTATTTTAATAGGGGTTTTTCAACAGCATTTAACTATTGTAGATTCTTTAGAAACTTATGCTAAATTAACTATTGGTGATGGTTTAACAGCTCAAATACCAGCGTTATTAATTTCAATAGCAACTGGTATGGTAGTAACAAAAGCAGTATCAGAAGAGAATTTGGGTAAAGATTTAAGTATGCAGATTTTAGGTCAACCAAAAGCTTTTGCCGTAACTTCTTTTATTTTGCTTTTATTTGCTATGGTGCCGGGTTTACCATCAGTAGCTTTTTTTATAATGTCAGTTTGTATGGGGGCTGTAGCTTTTTTTGTTATTAGAGCTAAAAGGGTAGCGCAAGAAACTGCCGCTGAAACTCAACAAGAAAGTGCAAAACAAGCTTTAAAGAAACCGGAAAATCTATTAAGTACTTTAAGCTTAGATCCAATCAGTTTAAAAACCGGACGCAACTTAGTGCCTTTAATAGATCCAAGTCAAAATGGTCCGTTGTTAGAAAGAATCACTTTGGTGAGGTATCATATTGGGCAGGAATTAGGTTTTGTTATTCCTGGGGTAAGAGTTATGGATGATTTAAGTTTACCCCCTAATCAGTATGAAGTAGATATTCGCGGTACCAGAATAGCTTCAGGGGAAGCGTTACCCGGTCATTTTTTTGTTACTAAATCAGTTTCTGAATTAAAAAGAAAGGGTATTAATGGTATTGAATCAGTTGACCCCACAAATAATTTACCCGGGGCTTGGGTTTCTGAAGATCAAATAGATAAGTTGCAGGAACAAGGTATTTCGGTACAAAATGTTACAGATTTTATTGCTAACCATTTTTCTGAAGTAATTAAGTATCATGCAGATGAAATTATGACCCGTCAAAGTGTGCAGTCTCTAATTGAATTAGTAAAAAACACTAATGCCGCTATTGTAAGGGAATTAATTCCGGATATGTTGTCTTTAGGGCAGGTGCACAAAGTTTTACAGTATTTGGTAAGAGAAAGAGTTTCAATAAGAGATTTATCCACTATTTTAGAGCGCTTAGCTGATTATGCGCATGTATCGCGTGATACTAATTTACTGGCAGAATATGTACGGCAATCTTTAGGGCGGCAAATTTGTACTAAGTATATGGATAAAGACGATACTATTACAGTATTTACCATTGATCCTCAGCTTGAAGAATTAATGATTAGTTCTATACATCAATCTGAATATGGATCGTTTTTAGCTTTAGATCCTAACCTTGGAGAGGTAGTATTAAGTCAAATTGCAGAACATTACGCTAATTTTCAAAAAATTGATCGTCCGGCAATTTCTTTGTGTTCACCTAGGTTAAGACCATATTTTAAACGGTTTACAGAACGTAATTTCCCAAATTTAATAGTACTTTCTTATAATGAAATTGTTCCACAGGTAAAAGTACAATCTATTGGTATTATTTCGGCGGAGGAATATGAGTAATAAATCTTATTATTCACATTTGATGCCACAAACCGCATTTAGAGATAGCGTAAAACAAGGTAAAGCAATTCAGTTAAAATTAACAAAATTAAAAATTAAAGATCAATTATTAAAAAATGTGTTAAAAGAAAGAATAAATGAAGAAGATAATAATATTTTGAAAGTATTAATACCTGACGAAATGGTTGAAAATGTAAAAAAAGATGGTCATTTAGAACAAATTTTTCAAGATTTAGGGTTATGATGGAAGATAAATTTAATATAATTTGGCAAGAAATAGCTAATTTGGTTTTAAATAATATTAAAATACATTTATTAAAAAATTATCCGGTTCAGATTTTGCATTACTATAATCCTAAAATTTCTGGTTTAGTTAGAAGTTATACTCGTTATTTACCGCCTTTTGTTGCTGAAAATGAAGGCGATGATTTAAAAACTATTGCTCAATTGGAGTTTTTTGAAACTCTTAAAACTTGGGATCCTCATAAATGTCCGGATATTTGGCCTTTAGCTCAATTAAGAATTACCGGGGCAATGAAAGATCATATCCGTTTTATTACCAGGTCTAATCCGGCTAGTTTACATGAATGGGTAACAGAAGTAGCGGCGTTTTATTTAACGGAAAATCAAAGTATTAATGTTGAAGACACAGTTAGTGGTGATATAGATTTAAAATCTGCTTTGAATAACCTTGACCCTAGGGAACAAAAAATTGTTATTGATCATGTATATAATGATAAAACTTTTCAGGAAATAGGGTCTAAATTGCAGATTTCTGAATCGCAAATTTCGAGAATTTATAAAAAATCCATGGAAAAAATGAAAAAAAGTATTATTAAAGGCTAGATGTTTTAAAATTAAAAATTAAGGGTATAAATCTTGATAGAGGGGGGATCATGGATTTATTACGTGTAAGTACTTCTGTAAAACCTTATTATAGTGAAAAATTTCTTAAATGTGAAAGAAAAAGAGAAAATGAACCAAAGGAAATAATAACAAAAAAATTTGAAGGTTTTCTTCAGTATTTTTATCTTAATGTAGAAAATATATTAAATTCAGCTGTGACCTTCCAATTATCCCTTTTAAAAGATTTTGAGGCTAAATTACCTGAAATTAAACAAAAATTGGAGGAGGTTTTTGTAAGTTTAGGATTATTAACGGAAAATGAATTACTATTAAGAGATTTTAATAGTTTAAAAGATGAATTATTAGCAAAAATTGAAGAAAAAAAAGTTTTGTTCAGTCAATTAACACTAACTGCGGAAGTTAGTAGTGCTATTAAGGAAATTATCAAAATTAATGATAAAATATTAAAGTTATTAAGATTAGTTTTAAAAGAAGTTGTATCTGTTTTAACTGATGCAAAAGTGGAAGAATTAGTT
>CAZFTP010000001.1:0-54628 GCA_964521915.1 uncultured Candidatus Marinamargulisbacteria bacterium | reverse complement strand
AATCTATGCAAGGTCCGGCATTATCTGTTGCAAAGGTTGAAGTAAAACCAGCAAAAGAGCTAGCTTTAGATTTAATTGCAAGAATGGATTTAACAAAAGGATGTTTTAGTTGTTTAAGTCAGATTAAAGAAGATTTGGAAAATATATTAAGTATAAGCAAACCTTCATTTTCATTAGAAAAAGCTTTGGTTTTTTTAGAAACTTTATTTCAAAGTTTAAGTAATTTACGTAAATCAGCAGTACCTACACAAAATTTGGAACTCATACGGAAAGAATTATTGATTTTACTTTATTTATCAGAAATAAAAGAAAAACATAAATTATCATTAATGCCGTATGATTTATCCCATGTTTATCAAGATTTATTAGTAAGCCAAGAAAGGGTAGATATAGTTAGAAAAGGGGTTACGGTTAGAAAGATAAAGGTATCTGTAGGAGATGAAAGTTATATATTAATTAATGGCGTACGATCAGGAGAAGATTTTGGTGAAGGAGCTTTTTCTCGGGTAAGATTAATTAAAAGAGAAAGTGACGATGTTTTATTGGTTAATAAAAAATTTTCAATTCGTAGTTTTAGTGAAATGTTGAAAATTTTCATGGAATATGAAATTTTATTACAAATCGGATTGCATCCTAATATTGTTCGGGTTCATGATGTTTTCATATATGATGGTAAAATACTAAGAAAAATAAGTATAGTATTAGACAAAATTAGCAAAAAATTTACATATTCCCCTGATTTAACAGATGGTGATTTTTTTAAAAAAATGAAGCAAGTAGCAGAAGCGTTAGCTTTTGTTCATCGTCAGGGTATTGTCCATAATGATGTGAAATTTGAAAATTTGTTACTAGAAGATGATGATACAGTAAAATTAATTGATTTTAATATTGCTTATAGTTTGGCAGATCTTGGTTTTATTGGTATTTCAATTCGACAGATTGGAGGTACTTATCCGCCAATTGAAGCAGGTAAAATTCGTAATAGAGAAGTAATTCCACCAGATTATGATAAAAGAACCTCTGATGTTTGGGCTTTTGGTATCCAATTATTAAGGGGGACAGGCTATGATGTTTTAGATAGTATACCCAAATTTTTTTCTGGTTTTTATAATACTGCAAATGTTACTAAATGGTTAATAAAAACTTATCAATATATTCAAGATACTATTTTACCTAGTAATCCTGATTTAGCTGAAGTATTAATGGGTTGTTTAGAACAAGATTATCATAAACGATGGACTATGGAACAAGTTCTTGCTTCTAAATTGTTTTCTTAGATGCACAAAGGTACAAATGCATAAAGTTGGGTTTAGTCAAAAAAGGGATTATTAAGGGCGAAGCCCTTAATGCCGCGCCGGCAGGCGAATTAGGGGACGAAGAAAGTTTTGAACTGTGATTAAATGATTATTTGATGGACTATGATTTTCGGGGTTTAAGGGGCAGAGCCCCTTGGATTGTTAAGGCAAAGCCTTAACGTTGCGCCGGCAGGCGAAACCAGGGGTCTTAGGGGACGAAGAATTGTCTTGAACCATGATTCACAAGATTAAATGATTTACAGGAATAGGGAAGAAAGAAAAAAGAAGAAAGAAATTAATCAAGAAAATCCTAAAATCCTGAGAATCGAGGTTCAGACAAAATAGCCCTACGGGGTTTAAGGGGCAAACCCCCTTAGAAAACACCCTTCCCCCAGGGGTCTTAGGGGACGAAGTCCCCTAAAAAAACTTCTCTCTCTTGTACTCCCAGAGTGCTCTGCACACTGGGAGTACAAAAAAACAATGTTTCAAATTTTTTAAAAATGGGTATAGCAGTTTTAGAGCAAAAAATAGATTTTTGTTAAAGGAGAAAAAATGGAGCCTAGAATACCGCCATCATCAGTAAATAGACATATACAATCTAGTTCTTTACAGCCAACTCCATCTAGTTCTGGTAGTACCGCAAAATTACCTGAAGAGCCCGAAATAACCGGTTCTATGCCACCACACCAACCGGTTCCTGTTCCGCCTAACCCAGATAAATCTAGTACAATATATGCTCAAAGACTATTAAAAGCAACCATAGAATCTAACCCTGTATTAAAGCATTTATTACCAGATGACCAAGAACTGGCAAACCCGGTAATTGCCAAATTATTTGTTTTAGAACATGAAGGGCTAATAAGTTCTGAGGAAAGAGATTATTTTTTGAATCAGATTTTAAGAGTAATTAGTGTTAATGATGAAGTTGAACAAAGTGTTTTGTTACATGAAATGTTAGATAGTAAAAGTGAATTTTATAAATTAATGAAATTAAAAATTAAGGGAGGAGATGAAGTTCAAGATACAAAAAGTAATAAACCCAGTTATCATTTTCAAGTTTTTCAAAAATCTTTGTATAAATTAGCTTTTTCTAAATTAAACCCCAGCAAAATGAATGTATCAGAATTACTTTTAGTTATGGAAAATTGTTATGCTAATGCTAAAAGAAGAGGTAATTCAGATTTAGCAAAATATATTGAAACACAATTAAGAAGTAATAAAGTTATGATTGGTAGAGATTCAAAAACCCAAGGTATAGGTATTTATGAGATTTTTGAAGGAAAAAAATGTTATAATTTAGCCGAAATTTTACAATTAACTCAAGATTTGAGTAAGGGAATTAATACCGGTACTTCACATGGGGTAAAATATTTAATACCAATAATTACGCCTATGTTAGAAGAACGTTTCCGGACTATGACAGCAATACTAGCTAGCCCTGAAACTGAAAGCAAAGGTTCAAGACCTCCAGTCGCATCACCTGATGTATTACTACCAATGATGATGGAGGATTTAACGACAGATTTAAAGGCGGTTGAAATAAACACCAAAGGTCCTGACACTGCGGGTAGTAGAGAAAAATTTGATTTTGCAAAAGATGTTGAAACTTATTATGAACATATAATGGCAGACAGTGTAACTATGATTTCTCAAAAGGCATCTGAAGAAGAACAAAATAGATCTCTCGGGTTTTTCTTGGGGAGATTTATAAAAAGAAGTGCTTCTGGTGAAAATGAGTTTAAAGATACTCTGGAAAATAGAAGAGTTTTAGATAGGTTTAAAACATATGTTACAGATAGATTGAGATCTGAAGTTCCAGATAATGAAAGAAGCACTTTAGAACGGTTACAAGAGATTTTTGAAAGATTAAATAAAGGTGATATAGGGGAAATACCTAAATGGGTTGAATCATTATCAGCTCCAACTGGGGAGCAACCTGTCGCTAGTTCTGTTTTAGATCGAGACGGAAGAAGATCGGCTGTTGTAACACCGTCTGTACAACCAGCTATGCACAGAAGAATTCAATCTCAGGAACTTCGTAGTTCGTAGTCGTGCGTAATTTTTTGGCATAATTTTTGCATTTTTCTTGATATGTATACCTGTGGTGGGCTTCGCCCCCCACAGATATACAAAAAAAAGGGAGGTGCTTGTTCTAGTAAATTTATAAAAATAATGATATACTTTTTTGCAAATAAAAATTTATTTTTTACAAAAATGTAGAAAAAACTGAAAAGGAGTGAACATAAATGTTAGATTTTAAAAAACCGATAGAAGCATTGGAATATATTAAAAAAGAAGGGGTAGAAATAATTGATTTTAGATTTATGGATTTTCCGGGTATTTGGCAACATACATCAATACCGGCAAAAGAATTAGTTGAATCTGATTTTGAAAAAGGTCGTGGTTTTGATGGTTCTTCAATTAGAGGTTGGCAAGCTATTAATGAATCAGACATGTTAATGAAGCCGGTAATAGAATCTGCTTTTATGGATCCTTTTTATCAACATAAAACCATGGTCTTTATTTGTAATATTTGTGATCCGATAACTGGTGAAGATTATACCCGTGACCCTAGAAACATTACCAGAAAAGCTGTGAATTATTTAAAATCTTCAGGAATTGGAGATATTGCTTATTTTGGACCAGAAGCTGAGTTTTTTATTTTTGATGATGTTAGATACGATCAAAATGAAAGAGAAGGTTATTATTACATTGATTCAGAAGAAGCTTCTTGGAATACAGGTAGAGAAGAAGTTCCTAATTTAGGCTATAAAATTCGTAATAAAGGTGGTTATTTTCCGGTTCCCCCAACCGATAAATTACACGATATCAGAAGTGAAATGTTATTAACCTTAGATAAAATTGGGGTAGCAGTTGAAGTTCAGCATCACGAAGTAGCAACTGCCGGTCAAGCTGAAATTGATATGCGTTACGGTCCGTTACTCGAAATGGCAGACAATGTTCAAAAGTATAAATATGTAATTAGAAATGTAGCTAATAAATATGGCAAAACCGTAACTTTTATGCCCAAACCATTGTTTAATGATAATGGATCTGGTATGCACGTTCATTTATCTATTTGGAAAGGCGGAAAAAATCTTTTTGCCGGTAATGGTTATGCAGGCATGAGTGAAACTGCCATGTATGCAATAGGTGGAATTTTAAAACATGCTCCAGCGTTATTGGCCTTTACTAACCCAAGTACTAATAGTTATAAAAGGTTAGTTCCAGGTTATGAAGCTCCAGTAAATTTAGCATATTCCAGTAGAAATAGAAGTGCGGCAATAAGAATTCCGATGTATCATAGTTCTGAAAGCTCTAAAAGAATTGAGTTTAGATGTCCAGACCCAAGCTGTAACCCTTATTTAGCAATGACTGCAATTTTAATGGCGGCAATAGACGGTATTATTAATAAAATTGATCCAGGACAACCATTAGATAAAAATATTTACGATTTATCTCCAGCAGAATTAGCTAAAGTGCCTCATACACCAGGTTCATTAAGAGAAGCGTTAATGGCTTTACAAAAAGATCATGCATTCTTATTAAAAGGTGATGTATTTACTGCTGATGTATTAGAAACTTGGATTAATTATAAAATGCAAAATGAAGTTATGGCAGTAGATTTAAGACCGCACCCATGGGAATTTGCTTTGTATTTTGATATTTAGTTCTTTTTACGTATACTTAGGAGGCTTTGCCCCCTAAGTATACTAACTATTACCAATCTATTTGAAATTCTTTTGCTAAAGATGAATTAAAATTGCGCGTGTTATTTTTTGATTTTTGTTTTTGATTTATTTTTTTTAAAGCTAATTCTAAATTGAATTTTATATCTTGATCTTTTGCTGTAATAATTAAAGCTTGTTGATACGCTTTAACTGCAGATAAATAGTTTTCTTGTCTAAAATAATTATTACCTAGATTATACAAAATTATTTTTTTTTGCTGGGGTTTTTTACAAATATTTAAACTAATTAAGTAAAATTTTTCTGCTTCAAAATAGTTTTTTTGTTGATGATACGTATTAGCTAAATTTATTAATATAGGTATTGAATTAGGTTGAAATTTATAAGCAGTTAAAAACTTTTTTTCTGCTTTTTTAAAATCATTAATATAGTAATAAAAAGTACCTTTTTGAAAATATAAAAAAGGCTTAATTTCTAAGGCAAATAATGGTAGTTGCCAAATTATTATAAATATTATAATTAAAAATAGTTTATTTTTCATTTTTTGTTAGTTTATCATAAATAACTTTATAATTAACAAAATCAGTCTTATCTTCTATTTTTAAGAATTTGCCATTATTAACAGTACTTAGTTTTTTCAGAAAAATAAAATTAGGTTTAGAAATTACAGTTTTACCAAAAAAATCTTTCTTGTAACCAATAAAGATACGGTTATTATTGAATAAAGGTATTTGTTCACCGGTTTTACTGCCAAGGGCAATTGAAAAAATTTTGATTTGCTTTTTTTTAATTTTTTTATAGATTAAATTAGTATCTAAAAAATTTTCACCATCAGAAAAAAGAAAAAGTACTTTTTGTTTATTATAATTAGTAAAAATTGGAATTAAAGTATTAAATAGATTATTGAAATTAGTTCCTTGTGGCGAAATATCTTGAGTTTGACAATTTATAATTAGATTTTTTAAAAATTCATAATCTGTAGTAAAAGGACAAAGCGTAACACTCTCTTCGGCAAAAACTATTAAGCCAAAAGGTATATGTTGTATTTGGTTAATTAATGAGTTAATTTCTGCTTTGGCTTTATTTAAGCGTGATATTTTGCTTATATCTTCAGTATCCATACTTAAAGATAAATCAAGCGCAATCATAATATTTTGAATGTTTTGGTTATTATGTTTAATTTTGGCAGATAAAACTAAAGGAATAATTAAGATAAGAATAAGAATAAATAAGATCAGACTTAAGAATAAACGTTGCCTAATTAATAAATAATAACTTAGTTCTATTAATAATAACCCGATAGCAATAATTATTAATAATTTAGTTAAAAATATTTTTTTCATAATTTTTGTTGTAGTTATTTTTTTATTTAGATCAAACAGTTTATTTAATTTGTCTTTATTATTTAAACTATAATAATTTGTGCCTGCAAGGTTTGCTAGATTTCGTAAATAACCTTCCTCTAGTTTAGATACTATAGGGGCATTATCTGCTTTTTTAGCCTGAATTACGCCTAATTTATGATCAGTAATTAATATTTTAGTACCTTTTTTTGACCCAACACCACAAGGAATAATTTTTATTTGTTTTTCTTTTGCTGATTTAATAATTTTTTCAAGATTATTTATTTCCACATTATTTTCTCCATCTGTTATCAGTAAAATATATTGGTTTTGTTTTTTGTCATCTGGAAACCTTTGTAAAGCTAAAGTAAGGGCGGTTGCTAAATTAGTTTCATTGCCGGTTATGCCAATAGGAATATGATTAAGTATTTTAAATAAATAAGCGTGATCTAGCGTTAACGGACAAATTGTAAAAGCATGGCTACCAAAAATAAGTAATCCTAATTGGCTATTTTTTTCATTTTTAATTAATTGGTCAATTTTTTTTTTAGCTATTTCAAACCGTGAGTTAATTTGATTATCTTTAATAGCCATACTTTGGGATGTATCTAAAACAATCATAATGTTTTTAGATACAGATTGTGGCAATAAAATAAAAGGTTTAGCAAAAGCTAAAATTATTAAAAATAAAGCAAAATATTTTAGAAAAGGTATAAATTGGTAAATAATATTATACCTTAGTTGTTTTTTTATTATGGTTATTCGGGTAAAAACTATTGATTTAGATTTCTTTTTAAAAATCCATAGAAATAGTAATAAAAAAGGTACTAAAATTAAATATTGCGGGGTTGAAAAAAATATCATTTTTATTTTTTCGTTTTTATTTTATAAGCATTAATTAAAGAAAAAAGTTTTTCTTTAATTGAAAAAAAAGTAGAGATAGATAATTCTTTATCAGTATATTTTAGAATATTAAAAACATCTAGAATTTCTTTTAGCTGATTAAAAATTAAACTATTTTCTATTTTTTTTTCTAAATAAGAGAGAATTTCTTTAGCAGTGCTTTTGGTAAAATCATAATTAAATTGGAAGCCTAAAAATTCAATTAATAATCTATTTAGTTTTAATAATGTTTTTTCTTGGTTATCAAATTCTATTTTTGTTAATTTATCTAAATAATAATTAAGATTAATTATATTTGTAGGTAGTTTATTTTTTTTTATGATAAAAATTAAAAAAAGAAAAAATAAAATTATCAGAATAAAAATAATAAAATAGAATTTTAGATCTAAATAAATCGGTAAAAATGTTTTTAAGGGTTTAAGATATTCCATATCCTTAAGCATTTTTTTATTGTGACAAAAGAATAGACCTAAGGCAATAGTTAGAGTTAAAATTTACCCCTTTACTTTTTTCAAAACCTGAATAAAATTAAGATAAGAAATACTAAAAAAAGGAGGGTTGCAATAATGGCTTATACTATTACCGATGATTGCATTAATTGTGGGGCTTGTGAAACAGAATGTCCGACTGGTGCAATTAGTGAAGTAGATGATAAAAGAGTAATTGATCAAGATATTTGTACAGAATGCGGTACTTGTGTAGATTCCTGCCCAGTAGGCGCTATTGTTGAAAAGAAATAAAAATTAAGAATACAGAAGACAGGAGATAGGAGACAGGAGTCTAGAAACTATGTTAACAACTTGACAACTAACTTCATTTGTTTCTGTTTCCTGTATTCTGGTTCCCGTCTCCCTTTTTCAACTGTTAAGTTAACTAATATGATTAATAAACTCATCATTTTATTCCTAATATTTCCTTTATTTTTTCTAACAGGTTGCCAAAAAGAAAAAATAACTTTTGACCCGATTTTTAAATTAAATATTTCGGCCGAACCTACCTATTTAAATCCTATTTTATTTACCGATTCTGCTTCTGGCGATGTGGTCGGTTTGGTGTTCACCGGTTTACTTAAAGTTAACCCAGATTTGTCTCTAGTACCTGATTTAGCTACTGCTTATTCGGTTTCTAAAGATGGGCTAACTTACACTTTTGAATTACGCAAAAATGTACTTTGGCATGATGGTAAACCCTTTACTGCGGATGATGTAATTTTTACTTATGAAAAAATTCTTGACCCGAAAACTAACACCGTAAGAAGAAGCGATTATCAAATTAACGGAAAAAATATTATCTTTAAAAAAATTGATCAATATACGGTTAAAGCAATTTTACCTCAACCGTTTAGCCCGTTTTTAGTAAATTGTACCATGGGCATTATTCCTAAACATTTATTAGCTAAAACAGATATTAATCTTGATGATTTTAACCGACATCCTGTTGGTACTGGTCCTTATAAATTTGTGAAATGGGCTTCAAACGAATACGTTCTTTTAACCAGGAATGATCAATATTATGATAAAATCCCTAAGATAAAAGAAATCCTTTTAAAAATTATTCCCAATGAAAATACCAGTTTAATTGCTTTAAAAAAAGGGGAACTGGATTTTACCGGTATTCCAGTACGCGAAATTACTAGTCTGAAAAAGCAATATCAAAATAAAATAAATATCCTTAATTATTTACCTCTAAGCTATACCTATATAGGGTTTAATTTGAAAAACCCTTATTTCAAAGAAAAAAAAATTAGACAAGCAGTTGCTTATGCAATCAATAAACAAGCCCTGGTAAAAGCCGTATTACAAGAATACGCAGAACCAAGTTATGTAACCGAAAGCCCTGCTAGCTGGGCGTATCCAAATTTAACTAAAATAAATAAATACGCTTATAACCCAGCAAAAAGTAAAGAGATTTTAAATAGTTTGGGCTATATTTATAATCTAAAAACCGGTTATTTTGAAAAGAATAACCAACCTTTTGAATTTACTTTAATTACCAATAAAGGAAATTTTTACAGAGAAAAATCTGCCCAAATTATTCAGCAGTACCTAAAAAATGTAGGTATTAAAATGAATATTCAGCTTTTGGAATGGAGCTCTTTTATAAAAATTGTTAATTCTCCTAATGATCCGAAAAATTTTGATGCTATTTTACTGGGTTGGTCTTTAGGGATAGACCCAGATAGCTACAATTTTTGGTATTCCGGAGAATATCCTAGAGGGTTCAATTACGTTGCCTATAATAACCCTGTAATGGATAAATTATTAACTCAAGAAAGGACAGAGCAAAATCAAGCTAAAAGAAAACAAATTTTTCAAAAAATCTACGAGATTTTAACAGAAGATTTACCCTATCTACCTTTATATTATCCAAAAGCCGTAGTAGGGGTAAATAATCGAGTAAAAGGTTTAGCAAAACCTTGCCCAATGGGTGTTCTTTATAAAATAGAAGATGTATATTTAGAAAATGAAACTCCTCGTTAGAAGAATTATCTTTGCTATACCGTTATTATTTGCCATAACTTTAATTAGTTTTCTCATCATGCATCTTGCGCCTGGGGACCCAGCCGGAATTCTTATTGACCCAAAAATAAAACCAGAAGTTATGATGCAACTTAAACACAATATGGGTTTAGATAAACCTGTTGTAGTTCAATATTTTTATTGGTTAAAAGAACTGGTAAAAGGCAATATGGGCTATTCTTTTGTAACTGGTAAACCAGTATTAAATTCTATTTTAGAAAAATTACCAGCAACTTTAATATTATCAATAGCCAGTTTAGTAATTATTTTTATTTGTTCTTTATTTTTAGGTTTAATCTCAGCCGCTAAAAAGAATTCTTGGCTAGATAATTTTATTACCATTACTTCTTTTGTCGGCTTAGCTATTCCTACTTTTTGGTTAGGCTTAATTTTAATGCTATTTTTTTCCCTGCAACTGAATCTATTCCCTAGTTCCGGTTTTTTGGATGCAGATTTAATTAATGCTCCTTTTTATCAAAAAGTAATTAACATTAGTTATCATCTCGTTTTACCGCTTTTAACTATTGTTATTGTAAGTATTGCCGGTTTAACCAGGTATCAAAGATTTCAAGCCATAAATATTCTCAATGCCGAATATATTACCGCGGCTAAAGCCAGAGGCATCAGCAGTAAAAGAATTCTTTTTAAACATGCTTTTAAAAATGCGGCACTTCCTTTAGTAACTATTCTTGGTTTGGAACTACCGGGTTTAATTGGCGGCGCTTTTATTATTGAATACATTTTTGCATGGCCAGGCATGGGTCAACTTGCCGTAAACAGCGTTTTTTCCCGCGATTATCCAATTTTAATGGGCATCCTTATTTTTACCGCAATCCTCATAATTTTAGGGAATCTTTTATCAGATTTATCTTACAGTTTGATTGATCCGAGGATTAGGTCTGAATTGTGATTTTAGGGGGTTGAAGGGGGGCTAGCCCCCTTCTAAATCAATTTTTCCGTATACCTGGTGGGCTTTGCCCACCAGGTATACATAAAAAAATCTGTTGCTTTATCGGTAATTTAACGGTAATATAACGGTAATATTATGTTTAATCCAAGATATATTTTAAGATCTGATTTAATCAATATTCTAGTCGAACTATCTAAATCAGAACAAAATATTGAGAAGGTGCTAATTACGCCTAAGGTATTAGCTTCGTTAAGAGAAACTGCCAAGTTACAGTCTATTCATTATTCAACAATGATAGAAGGAAATCGTTTAACCTTAGAAGAAATAACAACAGTAATAAATGGGCATAAACATTTTCCTGAAAGAATAAGAGATGAAAAAGAAATCCTAGGCTATTATAGTGCTTTTGATTATGTTCAAGAATGTTTAAAAAAAAAGATAGTTATCACAGAAAACATAATAAAACAATTACATGGGTATATTGTTGGAGAGGGTGCAAAAAAACCTAAGGCAACTGAATATAGAGACGGGCAGAATGTTATTAAAGATAGCCTGACAGGGCAAATCGTTTATCTGCCTCCAGAAGCTAAAGATGTTTCAAAACTAATGAGCGAATTAATTATATGGATAAATAAAAGCTTAAAAGAAAAAATGGCGGTTCCTATTATTGCGGCTATTACTCATTATCAAATAGCCACAATTCACCCATATTATGATGGCAACGGCAGATTAGCCCGATTATTAACTACTTTACTTATTCATTTAGGTGGATATGGTTTAAAAGGGATTTACTCTTTAGATGAATATTATGCACAAGACTTAAGAGCATATTATGAAACTATTTCTGTAGGCCCTTCTACAAATTATTATCTAGGGCGGGAAGAAACAGACATAACAGACTGGATATATTATTTTTGCCAAGGAATGTTAAATGCCTTAAAAAAAGTAGAACAACAAGCACAAATAGCAAAATCTAGACAAGAAATAGATACTTCTCAAATGCTAAGAGAATTAGATATTAGGCAAAGAAAGATCTTAACTTTATTTAAAAAATATAAAGAAATAAATTCTTTGCAAGTAGCCAAGTTATTAAAAATTCAACCAAGAACAGCAAGATTAATTTTAGCTAAATATACAAAATCTGGCTTTTTAGTTATTACTAATTATAGTTATAAGAATAGAAGCTATACTATAAATAAGCAATATGAAGGGTTTATTTTGTAATTCAACCGATTAATTATAAATAACTTCTGTTTTTGTTATTCTGTATGTTCTTGTTTTTAGGTTATTTATCTCAAAATAAACATGGATTTCTTTCAAGGATTTTGTTATCACACAATCTTGCCCAATACTTTGATTATTTGCCGCTGTAATTGTGAAAGAACGAACATTTTTTTAAAGAAAATTTAGGTTCTTTTTAATTATGACATCCGGGGAAAAATAATCAATGGTAAAAAATAATAAGGGGCTTAGATTTCCTCTTTTGTTACTATTTTAATATATAATAAGTACCGGCCCCTCTTGTACCTAGTTTAGTAATTAAACCTTTATTAATTAAATCTGTTAAATCCTGTGTAGCAGTTGGTTTTGAGATAATATTTATTTTTTGATAGGTAGAATTATTTATTCTTTTATTTTTTTTCATGTATTCAATAGCATTTTTTTGCCGTTCATTTATATTAAATTTATACAGATTTTCAGAATTATAAATATCTTTACAAAATGTAATAGAAAAACCACCAAATTCTTGTGTAAATTCTGGTTCTGGTAATCCTATTTGTTTACATAGATTAACCATTTTTAAAGTGCCGCATCCCCAAGTTTCAATTAAACCTGCTTTAAAAACAATATCGGCTAATAATTCATTCCTTGGTCGAGAAGGATGCTCTCTTTTTAAATCACTGACAGTTAATGATTCAGGAAGAGATCCTTCATTCCACAAGACAATTTTATCCGGATATATTTTTAGTTGCGTATGAGCCCCAATATAGTCTCTATGAATAATAGCATTTATAATAGCTTCTCTTAAAACTTCTTTAGGTAATTCCAAGGTTTCTTTTCTATATATACCTTCAAAACTAATATAAGAAATTAAATATTTAATTTCTAATAAATCCATTGTTTTTTCAATTTGTTCAAAAATATTACCCTCAATATTGTCAGAGCTAATAATTTTCCCATCATTATTAAATTTTCCTATTCTTATAAATGCACTTGTGAAATATTTTTTAGGATTTTTACCAAATAATAGAATTGCCGCTCTTGTTAATTTATTATCTTGTATCAGATTTAATTTTTCTAATAGTTCTTGTAATTGGATATCTTTTTTAATAAAAGGTAATCTGTCAGAAGCTAAATTTTTGAATATATTAATAGTATCTAATGATAAGTCTTTTAGATTTGCTGAGCTAAGAAGATATTCATCCCAATTAGATCTTGATTTAGCAATTAAAAATCTAAAAAGCTCTTTTCCTTGTAATTCTTGAGTTGTACTACCTACTCGAATATAATAATGCCTATTATAAGAAATTGGTACTTCAGAGGGTTGAACTTTAATAATTATTATTTCAACTGCATTTAATTCTTTAATATAAACATTAGTAATAATACCAAGCTTTGAAATTATTTTATTCGGAATATCTTCTAAATATTTTTTTGTTTCTTTAATACCGCATAAATTATTTTTATCATCAATTCCAATATATAGTTCACCGCCTTTACTATTAGCAAAAGCACAAATAGTCTTAAGATTAGTATCTTGCCAAGTGGATTTTAATTCAATAATTTATGATTCTTTGATTTGCATAGTTAAAGTATATCAGCCTATTAATAGCCAATTAATAGCCAATGCTTCCAATAGAAAAGGCGACTATGGTCACATTAAGAAAGTTTATATTTAAAATCTTCGTACTTGAATTCTTTGATAACTTCGATCTGCTGATTTTCCCTAATAATACCAATAGCCGGCAAATTTAACCCATTAAAAAAAGTATTTTTGACCATGGTATACTGCATCATATCTTGAAAAATTATTTTATCCCCGATTTTCAGTGGTTTGGAGAACGAATAATCGCCGATTATATCACCGGCTAAACAAGTGTTACCAGTTAACCGATACGTAAATTCTAATTTACCCGCTTCAGCACTACCTAAAACTTCTGGGCGATAAGGCATTTCCAAAACATCCGGCATATGGCAGCTGGCAGAAGTATCTAAAATAACAATTTCTTTTTCGTTTTTAACAATATCAAGCACGCTGCCTACTAAAACACCGGCATTTAAAACCACGGCTTCACCAGGTTCCAGATAAACTTCCAAATTATATTTTTCTTGGAAATATTTTATTAAGCTGACGAGTTTTTTTATGTCATAACCAGCTTGAGTAATATAATGCCCACCTCCAAAGTTTAGCCATTCCATTTTTGTTAGGTAAGCACCAAATTTTTCTTCAACCGCGTTTAATACTTTTTCCAAAGCATCTGCCCCTTGTTGGCATAAAGCGTGAAAATGTAAACCGGAAATGCCGGTTAAATCTTGCTCTTTAAAGTCTTCTAAAATTACCCCGAGCCGAGAAAAACGACCTGCCGGATTATAAATTTCCTTTGGTGAAGAAGATACTTGCGGATTGATCCTGATGACGCATTTTATTTTGCGTTTATTGCTAAAAATTTGCTGCTTATACTTTCCCCATTGATTAAACGAATTAAATACCAAATGATCTGCAATTTTAAGCATTTCGGAAAAATCTTTTTCCGAATAAGCTGGAGCAGTAATGTGAACTTCTTTTCCAAATTCTTCAAAACCTAATCTCGCTTCGTTTAAAGAGCTGGCAGTAGTGCCATCTAAATATTCTCTGATAATCGGAAAAGCACTAAACATGGAAAAAGCTTTTAAAGCCAAGATAATTTTGCAATTAGTTTGATCTTTAACTGATTTTAATAGCTCTAAATTTTTTATTAATTTATTTTCATCAAGCAAATAAATAGGAGTAGCTATTTTATTAAAATCTAACATATTTTTAACATTGTAGCAGAAAAGTTCTTTAAGAAGAAATACTTAGATCAGTAGGTGCGCGGCCTAAATCTTGTAGCAATTGAATGGTTGATGTAATTTGTGAATCTAAATCTTCATTACCATGAGCTCGTTTAGGATAAATATGATACAATTTTTTATAATTATTAGGAGTAATATTTAGCATTAAAGAATTTGCCCCTACCAGCAACCCTTTTTTTCTGGCAGTTTTGGAGAGAGTTTCAAAACCAGTGGTAATTAAAATTTTGGTTTCTGTTTCTGCCATTAATCTGGCAATAGCTAAAGTTTTAATAATCAACTCTTTATTAGGTTTTTGGAAGTTTTTAAGAGGAGTTGTAGGATGCGGTATAAATGGTCCAAAACTAAACATTTCTGTATGCAGTTTTTTGGCTAAGAATAAATCATTCATTATATCCATATTAGTCTGACCCGGGATACCAATTAAACTGCCAGTAATAATTAAATAACCTAATTTATAAGCAGATTCTAATTCCTTAATTCTGGTATCTAGGGTGCTTTCAGGATGTAGCTTTTCATAAAGGGTTGGATTAGCTGTTTCAAAACGCATGAGTAACCCTCTTGCACCAGCTTGGTATAATTCTTGTAACCCTTTTTTACCAATTTCGCCAAAACTAATAAAAATAAGCACGTTAAACTGTTTTTTTATGCTAGCAATTATTTCTTTTAATTCTGTTAAGGTGTAACTGTTTTCTCCGCTTTGTAAAACAATTGCTTTGAAATTATATTTATTGACGGCATAATCTACTAATTCTAGAATTTCTGTTAAGTTTAATTTATAACGTTTGATTGTTTTGTTGTGTTTTCTAATACCGCAATAATAGCAATTCTGGTCACAAATATTTGAAATTTCGATAATACCATGAATACAGCAAGAATTACCTAAATTTTTGTGTCTTAAATAATTGGCTGTTTTGTAAACTGTAGAAAGTTCTTGTTTATTATTAAGATTAAAAAGAAAAGAGACCTCTTTTTCGTTTAATATTTTACCAAAAACTGACTTATTAAGGATTTTATTTAATTCTTGATTTTTAGTATTAATTTTAAGCGAAGGAGATAATTTTTCGTCTTTTTCTTGTAATTCGTAAAAAAGTTCTTCCCAGGTGGAAAGAATTTCTTTAGCTGTTTTTGGTGGTAATTTTTCAATAACAAAACCACCTTGGGCATAGACATAATCATTAATTTTTAGATTTGGTATTTCTGTAATAGCTTTTTTTATTTCGTTAAAATATTGAATTAAAGCAATATTTTTTTCTATTTTAATAACTTTTCCAGGTATCGCATAACACACGTTATTTATTCAAATAAGATAAAACTGTTCCAAAAATAAGACCATTAAGCAAGTTCATTAAAGTCCACATTAATACAATATATAAAGAAAGCTGAAAACAACTATAAGTGATAACCATACCTGGGATAGTTGCTATTACCCAGTAAGCTAGACCAAAATAAATACCTTTTTCTAAGGTTGAACCCTTCATAAGATTTTTTGTTTTGTCCCATGTCCAAGCTAAAATAATACCAGTAATAAAAGGTACAAAATAATAAATATACATTCTTGGGTCAGACCAAGATCTAAAAATATTCACATCATTATAAATAACCATAAGAACAGGGAAAATTATATTTAATATAATGCTAACAATAGTACTAATAATAATCACTAATAAACCGGCTAATAAACCAGGAATAATAATTTTTTTCATGTTATTTCCTCCAAAATATTTTTTATTATATTTATAATACTATTTTTTTAATTTATTAAAAAGTATTTTGACAAAAATTTCCAATCTATATTAATATTAGTCAATGTTAAACACAATTTATCAGCCGCAAGAAATTGAAAAGAAAATTTATCAAATGTGGGAAGAAAATGCATATTTTTCTCCTGATAAACCAGACTCTGCTTCTTTTTCTCTTGTTTTACCACCGCCAAATGTAACCGGGGCGTTACATATGGGACATGCATTAAATTTAACTCTTCAGGATATTATTGTTCGTTACCAAAAAATGAAAGGTTTAAACGTATTGTGGATTCCAGGAACTGATCATGCCGGAATTGCCACCCAAAATGTAGTAGAAAAAAAATTAGAACGAGAAGGTACTAATCGACATCAATTAGGAAGATCTGCTTTTGTAGATAAAGTATGGGAATGGAAAAAAGAATATGGCTCAAGAATTACCACCCAAATGCGTAGGATGGGTTCTGCTATCGATTGGCAACATGAACGTTTTACTATGGATGAAGGGTCATCATCAGCAGTCTTAGAAACTTTTATTAACTTATTTAATGATGGGTTAATTTATCAAGATCGCTATATTATTAATTGGTGCCCAAGATGTAAAACCGCTTTATCTGATATTGAAGTTGATCATCACGATAAAAATGGACATTTATGGTATATTTTATACCCGTTTTCTTCGGGGTGCAGGGGCGGTAGCCCCGCCGGGGTTGAAGGGTCGGAGCCCTTTTATAAAAACAGGGGCAAAGACCCTGGAATAATTGTAGCTACTACCAGACCCGAAACCATGTTTGGTGATACGGCTATTGCTGTTAACCCTAATGACGAACGTTACGCTAAATTTATCGGTAAATACGTTAAAATTCCGTTTACGGAAACTGAGATTCCTGTTATTGCAGATGAAATGGTGGAGACTAGTTTTGGTACTGGTGCGGTAAAAATTACCCCAGCGCATGATTTTAACGATTTTGCCGCTGGTAAAAGGCACAATTTAGCTCAAGTAATTGTAATTGATGAAAACGGACATATGAACGAAAATGCACCTCAAGAATTCCAGGGTTTAGATCGTTTTACTTGTAGAAAGCATTTAATTGAAAAATTAACAGAGACAAACTTATTGGTTAAAACTGAAGATCATGCTCTTTCAATTGCTCATTGTTATCGATGCCATACCATTATTGAGCCGTATATTTCTAAACAGTGGTTTATTAAAATGAAGCCTTTAGCGGAAAAAGCTATTGAAGTAGTTAAAAATAAACAAATTGAATTTGTACCTGAACGTTGGGAAAAGGTTTATTTTGACTGGATGGAAAATATCCGCGATTGGTGTATTTCTAGACAAATTTGGTGGGGGCATCAAATTCCGGTTTGGTATTGTCCAAACCATGCAGATAAACCAATTGCCGGTAAAACTAAACCTCAAGCTTGCCCAATTTGTAATAATCAAGAATTAGTTCAAGATCCGGATGTTTTAGATACCTGGTTTTCTTCTGCTTTATGGCCGTTTTCTACTTTAGGTTGGCCGCAAAAAACCGAAGATTTAGCCAAGTTTTATCCAACATCATTGCTGGTAACTGCTTATGATATTTTAACTTTTTGGGTTTCCAGAATGATTGTAATGGGTTTAAAAAATCTTAATCAAATTCCTTTTGAAAAAGTCTATATTCACGGCTTAATTCGTGATATTACTGGTAAAAAAATGAGTAAATCTTCCGGGAATGCCCTTGATCCGATTGAATTGATTGAAGAATCTGGTGCAGATGCTTTACGTTTTGCTTTAGCTAGTCTTACTACTTTAGGTGGGCAAGATATTAAAATGGCAAAAGAAAAAATAATGGCTACCCGTAATTTTATGAATAAAATTTGGAATGCCGCTAGGTTTGTAATGATGGGGATTGAGGAACAATGCATAAGGCAGAAGGCAAAAGGCACTAGGGAAAACTCAGAGCTCGAAGCCCCATCAGGGTTTAAGGGACGGAGTTCCTTAGAAAATCAATCTCTTCCTTCTGGTGCAGGGGGCGAAGCCCCTTGCAAAGACCTAGCCATAAGCTGGCTCCTGAGTTGCTTCCAAGAACTTTTAATCGATTACGATCGTTTACTTAATGATTTTAATTATGGTTTACTAACAGAAAAGCTTTGGGATTTTACCTGGAATAAATATTGTGATTGGTTTATTGAAATTAGTAAAATGGATAAAGAAAAATACCTGCCAGTGCTTACTGAAATGCTGATTAATTTACTTAAAATTTTACATCCGTTTATTCCTTTTATTACAGAAGAAATTTGGCAAAATCTGTTTGAATTGGAAAACATTAAAGAATTAAAATCAGCCAGAGCATGTATTATTTCAGATTGGCCCAAGTATCAACCTGAATTAATAGATAAGAAAAGCCAAGAAAAAATGGAGTTAATTATACAGGTAATAAGAGAGATCAGAAATTTACGAAAAGAACTAAATTTAAGTCCAAAAATTGAAATCGCAGTAAATTTTATTACCAATAACCAAAAACAAATTGAAATTTTGGAAGAAGGTAAAGAATTTATCGAAAAAATGGCTAAGGTAGGTAACAAATATATTTGTTCCGATTCCGCCGAACAAATTTCACCATCCGCAAAAACAGTTTCTTCCATTGTAGAAGGAATTGAAATCCAAATCCCCTTAGAAGGTTTAATTGATCTTGATAAAGAAAAAGCCAGAATTGAAACCCAAATAACCAAAATTAATCAAGATTTAGAAATTTTGGAAAAACAATTAAATAATAAAGAATTCTTAGCCAAAGCACCTAAGGCGGTTGTGGAAAAAATAACCAACAACTACGAAAAATTAAAAACGGAAAAAGAAATTTTGTTGGCTAAAATATGAGTCTGTCGAAATTGCAACAACCTATTTAAGCCCGATAAACATTATAAACATCAGCAATGCTTTGAATTGATTTTTTAAGATGGTCAAAGTGAGAAAAATCTTGAATGTCTACGACAATTGTGGCTCGAATATTTCCACCTTTATGAATAGTTTTTGATTTTATTTCAATAATATTTGTTTTTGTTTCTGTTATTTTGGAAATAATATCTTTTAATAAACCCATTCGATCAAAAGCTTCAACTACAATAGTAAAAGCATAATTTTTTTGATTTACTGTATCACTCCATGTCACTTCAATTAATCTTGGTTGATTTTCTTTAGACATGTTTATAATATTCTTACAGTTTTGTCTATGAACAGTAACGCCGTAACCTTTAGTAATAAAACCAATAATGTCATCACCGGGAATAGGGGTACAACATTTCGCAAATTGAATAGGAATATTACTTTCCCCTAAAACTTTTACAATACCTTTGGAAATCTTTTTTTCTGTTTTAATTATTTTACTGAGATCCAGATCTTTTTTTCCTTGTTTTTTATTTTCAATTTCTTTTAAATATTTAAGAAAAATTTGAGGAGTAATTTCAGTATGGGCAATTTTAATATATAATTCTTCTAATTTAGTTAAATTAAATTTTTTTAAAATTATTTCCATATCTTCACTATTGAATACTTCTTTAGGTGAAAAATGTTCATTAATTAAAGATTGTTCTAAAGCAGTTTTTCCTTTAATTAAATTCTCGTCAAAGTTTTGTTTTTTAAACCATTGCTTTATTTTCGTTTTAGCTTGATGAGTAGTAACTAAATCTAGCCAACTAATTTTTGGAGAGGATTTTTTACTAGTGAGAATTTCAAGTTGATCACCGCTTTTTAAAACATAATCTAACGGGACTATTTCCCCTTGAACTTTTGCTCCAATACACGTATGACCAATTTCCGTATGCACTTTATAGGCAAAGTCTAAAGGGGTTGCTCCTTTTGGAAGAACCTGAACATCCCCTTTAGGGGTAAAAATAAAAACTTCATCTTCAAAAAGATCAAGTTTTAAATTTTGCATAGATTCACCAGGACTATCTTTTTCTTTTAAAATAGAAATTATATCCGTGATCCAACTAAAATCAGCATTGAATTTTGTCTGAGTTTTATCTTCTTTATACCTCCAATGCGCGGCAATACCGTTTTCTGCTACAGCATCCATTTCAAAAGTACGAATTTGTAATTCAACGTTTTTACCTTCCGGACCAATAACCGTGGTATGTAAAGATTGGTACATATTAGATTTTGGCATTGCAATAAAATCTTTAATTCTGCCGGTAATAGGTTTAAACCGACCGTGAATTAAACCTAATATTTCGTAACATTGATTAATATTTTCAACAATAATTCTTACACCTAAAGTATCATAAACTTTTTCGTAAGAACAATGTTGTTGTTGCATTTTTTTATAAATACTAAAAAAATGTTTTGGTCTACCAGAAACATAAGCTTTGGTACAAACAGTAAATACAATTTCTTTAATTAAAGTAACAAAATTATTAATGTATTGTTCTCTTTCTTCTCTTTTACTGGCAACTAGTTTTTTTATGTCTCTGAATTCTTGCGGATGTAAATAATAGAAAGCTAAATCTTCTAATTCCCATTTAATAGCCCCAATACCTAAGCGATGTGCTAAAGGAGCAAAAATTTCTTTGGTTTCTTTAGCCATTCTGATTTGCCGTTCTGGAGTTAAGTATTTTAGAGTACGCATATTATGAAGCCGATCCGCAAGTTTAATCACAACTACGCGTAAATCTTTAGCCATAGCTAAGAAAAGTTTTCTGAAATTTTCTACTAAATGTTCTTCTTCGGAAGTGAAATTAAGTTTATTTAATTTTGTGACACCTTCAACTAAGTGATAAATATCGTCACCGAAAAGTTCTATTAATTCTTCTTTATTAGCATCACAATCTTCTAAAGTATCGTGAAGTAACCCAGCAGAAATAGTTGAAGCATCTTGTTTTAAATCTGCTAAGATAAGAGCAACGGCTAAAGGATGAATAATATACGGTTCTTTGGATAACCTAAATTGGTTTTGATGTTTTTTTTCAGCGTAATCATAGGCTTTTTGAATTAGCTTTTGATTATCTTCAGATAGGTATTTTATTTTTTCAAATAAGGTTTGTTTTTGCATCTTTAGTTTTTATGTATACCTATGAGGCTTTGTCTCATGGGTATATAAGAGAGATTAGTTTTCTAAGGGGCTTCGCTCCTTAACCCTCTTACTTCAAATCAACAATATTAATCTCTACTTGATTTTTACCTCGCCAGTTGGAAATTTCCAGGGTAAAAACAACCTGTATATCTTTTTTATATAATAAGTTTAACTTATCTGCCATATTAAAGCCAATACCATCTAAAATTTTATTATCTTTAGTAGCAAAAGTTACTTTAAGATGTTCTTGGTTACCTACCAATCTAAAATCAACTGGAGTTAAATGATCACAATAAAAAAGAGGTTGCGGATTATGAGATCCAAAAGGAGCTAAATCATTTAAAGCCTTTGCTAAATTTAAGTTTATATCTGTAGCAGAGAGATGAAAATCTATATCTAAAAATGGAAATAAGTCTTCATTTTTAATTTGACTATTAGCTAGAGCAATTAGTGATTTTTTTAAATCTGCAATATTTTCTTGTTTTACCCCAAAACCAGCGGCTTCTTTATGTCCGCCAAATTCTGAAAAAAGGTGCCTGAATTCAGCCAGTAATTCAAAAATATTAATATCAGCAAAACTTCGAGCAGAACCTCTACCGGATTCATGATTTGTAGAAATCAATACTGCCGGTTTGGCATATTTGCGAACTAATTGTGCCGCTGTAATTCCGATAATACCCGGATGCCAAGAATTACCATCAAGAATCAAAATTTTATTTGCTAATTCTTCTTCTGTAAGTTGCTGTTCAACCTGATTTAAAATAGATTGTCCTAATTTTTGACGATTTGTATTTAGGGTTTTTAACTTCTGGGCTTTTTTTTGAGCTGAAGATTCGTCTTTCTCCAGTAATAATTCTACGCCTAGATCTGCAGTTTCTAATCTACCAGTAGCATTAAGCATAGGCGCAATAATAAAACTCACATCACGAGGAGAGATATAATCTTTTTTAAAGCCATTAGCTTGTAATAAAGCTTCTATAGCAATTCTTTTTCGGTTATTGAGTATTTGTAGCCCTTTTTTAGTAAGCACTCTATTTTCTTGAATTAATGGGGCTACATCGGCAATCGTGCCTAAAGCAACCAAGTCTAAATTTTTTTCTAAAAAATAGTCACTTTTTTCAAATTCAACAAAAAATTCTAAAAATTTGTAGACAATTCCTATTGTCGCTAAATAATAAATAGGGTTATTTGGTTCTAACATTTTTGGGTTTAATATTGCATCTGCCGGAGGTAATTGAGGTGGTATGGTGTGATGATCCATGATAATAACTTCAGTATGGGATTTTTCTTTTAAATAAGATATTTCTTCAAAGTTACTTATACCGTTATCGAGCGTTATTAATAAATCTATTCGATTAGTAATAATTTTTTCTATATATTTTTTATTAAGCCCATAGCCTTCTTTAACCCGATGTGGGATATAGTAACTAACATTTGGATTATTTTGTTTTAAATAGCTAAATAGAAGTGTCGTTGATGTAATACCGTCAACGTCATAATCTCCGTAAATTAAGATTTTTTTTTGTTGTTTTTGAGCTTGATGAATAATATTTCCGGCTGTATTTAAAAGTTTTTCAGAAAAATTATTACTGATTTGTTTTTGAGGATTTAAAAAATTATAAACATCCGTAATTGATCTTAATTTACGATTAAGTAAAATTTGTGCAATTACAGGATGTAAATTGAGTTTATTTGCAATTTGTTGGCTTATTTCCTGATTCTGCGGGTATAATTGCCAACGAAAATTACCCATATAAATTAATGTTTTCTAATTAGAAAAAGATCTTGCCCATATTCTACTGGAGTACCGTTTTCTATGCAGATCTTTTCAATTATTCCGGCACATTCAGATTCAATTTCATTAAAAATTTTCATGGCTTCAATAATGCAAACTACTTGACCTTCTTTGACGGTATCGCCAATTTTTACATAAGGAGGAGAATCTGGATTCGGAGTATTATAAAACGTTCCAACCATTGGTGATTTTACTGCAAATAAATTATCCGGTATTTTATTGGAGTCAGTATCTGTTTTTGCGGAAGGAGATGATTCTATAGTAGTTGTAACTTTAGGTTGTTGAATTGTCATTTCTTGTGGGATACTAACTTGATAATTAGTAGGTGTAAATTCTTTTTTGATTTCAATTTTAAAGCCTTCTTCTTCTAAACTTAAAGAAGAAATTTTAGCTGTTTCCACAATATTAATGATATTTTTTATTTTTTTAAGATCCATGAATAGGCTCCTTTAAAAAGAATCTAGGTTTATAGGATTATTTTAACTTATCTTTTGAATATAAGCTAGATGCTGATGATTTTTTAAGATTATTTTAAAGAGTATTTTCTTTTACTATTTGGGTATTAATGTTAATTTTAGCTGTACTAGAAGTAATTTCTTCCTGTGAAGTTGCATATAGCCTAATATAATAAGTACCATTTGCTACTTTTTTACCATTATCATCGGAACCATCCCAATTTACTTGGTAAGTACCTTGAAAAGCTTTCTTTTCTTTGATTAAGTGTTTTATGGTTTTACCAAAAGTATCTTTAATATAAATATCAACAATATAAGAACTACCTGGTTTCCCTTTAATTAATTCATAATCAAAAGTTAACGGATATGTTGCTGTTTCGTTGACATTTATTTTACTTTCTAAAGGGGCAACAATTGCATTATCGGCTGTTTCTGCAGTATTAATTTTTGAACCGGTATTAGCTATTGCTACGCTTTCCGGAGATTGAATAGGTTCTTTATTTTCATTGTTTCTAGGTTGGTTAATAGTAAAAGTATTTTTGTTTCTAATTGGTTTTGGCTGTTCAAAAAATATAGTTAAAGATACGCGATAAATATCTTCTATTTGATCAATATCTAAATCACTGTCTTGGTTTGTCCAAGAGAAATCTAAAAATAATTGGTTATTAAACCTTACCCCAACACCGGCAGAATTAATGATTTGGTTCATTCCACTACCATTTATAGGAGGGGTTAAACCAACTCGTAATGCCAGGAAGGAGCTAATCCAATATTCAATACCGCTTTTTATTTTTAGATCATTCATAGAAAATTTATTTTTTAATTCATAACTAACATCTGTAGTAAAATTCAAAGTTTTTTCAATATTGGAAATACAAAAACCGCCGTTAAGAATAATAGGCAATAATTCTTTGGTATTATCTTCTGTATTCCAAGTTTCTGCTACAGAAAAAATATTTTTCGCATTAAATCCTAAAGAAAGTACTTCCCATGGTGAATATAAAATACCTAGATCTACACCTAAACCAGATCCTGAATAAATCATATTTTCTCTGGTATACTTAATTGTGGTACCTACAGATAATTCAGGGATAATATTTTTAGCTATAGATAATAAAAAAGCTTGCCCTTGGTAGTTGAATCCATTAACACTTTCCCGTCTAACCGTAGAACCAGATATTAAAGAGGTTTCTTTAATATCACTAACATTAGCACCTAAATAACCAATACCCCAATTAAACCCTAATAACGGAAAAACTAGTTGTCCGTTAAGATACTCTGCTTCATAAGCTTTGTAAGTTGTTACACTAACTTCTGTTCCATTAATTCTGGTTAAACCAGCTGGGTTATAAAATATAGCAGAACTATCATCAGCTAACGCTAAAAAGCTTTTACCCATGCCAGCGGCTCTAGCGCTACCGCCCATTTCTAAATAAGCAGAAGTGGTAGATTTAGCAAAAGCTATGGGGTTTAAAACTATTAATAAAATCATTAGTAATAATATTTTTTTCATCATTTTCCCTCTATTTTAATACCGCTATCTTAATTTTACCTACTTGAGTACCATTAGCATTATTCGCAATAAGATAAGCAATATAAACACCATTAGCCACTACTTCACCATTTTTATCTTTGCCGTCCCAAGTAATATTGTTAAAGCCTGCAGTACCACCAGTTTCCCCTAATTTACATTCGGTTTTAAATACTTGTTGGCCGCTAATTGTGTAAATAAGAATTTTTACATTGGCATCCTGGCTTAGTTGATATTGTAAATTAGTACTGACTTTATAAGGATTAAACGGATTAGGTCCATTTAAACAATTACTGATAGCAAATTTGGCAGTTACTTCAAATTTAGGCGTAATACTGGTAGCTAAATTGCCAACCGCATCAGTTGCTGAAATTTGTAATTTGTATTTTTTATTACTTTCTAAATTTAATCTAAAAGGGGTGATTGAATATTCTTTTTTCGGGGTAGTAAAAATTTCACTTTTTAAAGTGTTGAGAACAATCAATGTATCAGGATCTAAAACTTTTATATTATAAGAAGCAACTCCGCTATCAGTGGTTAAATTATCACTTAATTTAGCAGTAAAAAGACTATCCGCTTTTACGTAATCGTTTTCTTCTATTACTTTGCTATCAAAAGTTATATTGCTAATTTGTGGCGCATCTAAATCTGTTTTTTCAAAAATACCAAATATAGAAAGATGAGAAACAATAAAAGTTAAATAATATTGTTTTTCAGCAATAATATGACCATCGGAAATTACAGTGTTTTCTACAGTATCTATTTTCCATGATTGGATTCCTTTTTGAGTCCAAACTTGGCTAATTTCGTCCCAATACCATGGTTCAACATTAGTCGCTTTATTTATTGGCACAGAAATGGTAATTGGTTTTAATAATGTTTCCGGTAAATTGATATCAATAATTTGCACGTAATTATCATGTAAGGTTCTACCGGTAGGAAGACTTTGTAATAATAAAACAGGGACAGTTACTTCAGGGTTCGGTTTTAATAAAATAAATTGTGGATCTTCCAGTGATTGTGTCGCACCAATTGGAAAAACTAATTTAATAGACTGGTTAAGTCCCGCAATAGTGAAATCGTATTGCTTAGGTGATAATTTCAAGGTAATGGGATCAGTAAAAGCAGAAATATTACCAGCTTTATCAATAGATTTGGCAGTAATAATATTATCCGTAACTTTTAATTCAGCCGTAAAGTTAAATTCATAATAACCATAAGTATCTGAAAAAGTAAAATCTGTTACGCTAGATACTTTTTTGTCGTTAATATATAAATCAACCTGTGCTAGGTCAGTATCATAACTATAACCGTTAACAACTAATGATTTTACATAAGTAACCCCTGAATCAAGTAATAACGTTGGTTTTACCGGTGCTGTTTTATCATAAATAACAGTACAATAAGTAGGTTCAGATTCAGAACCATCTAAGGTAACAGAACTAAAAAGTAAATTATTGTTACCTTCGGTTAAATTAGTAATATTAGCTGTCCAGCTTGTATCACTATGATAGGTAACCGTAGCATTTAAGGAAGTATCGCTGATTATTTTGATTGCTTTAACTTCTTTTGTTTTAGTTCCAGATATAATACAGCTATTTTTAGAAGTATAAATTTCATCGGTTGTTATAGAAGGGGCTGGAACAATACTTTTACTGGCTTTAATATCATCTAAATATAAAACATGAGTACCTTGACCATTATTTCTGTTGATGAAAATAGCAACTCTGGTTATTTTTTGTAAATCTAAAACTCCGTTAACTTTTTTATTATAATCATCTTCAATTAATTGTAAATTAGCGGTATTTAAATAAACTGTAAAAGTTTTCCAGGTACCACTTAAAGAACGAGCTGTTTTTTCTTGCCATAATTCTCCGGAAGCTTCGTAAAAACCTAACTTTACCGTTACTTCCGGATGCTGACCGTCATTTTTAATAGTATAATAAACTTTTTTAAATTGAGATAAATCTTGTTGAAAATCTGGAATAGTTTTATGAATAATTCCACCCCAATTATTATGATCTGGCGGATCGTAATTAAAATCTTGTGTTACTATTAAATTTTTATTACTGCCTTCTGTAGAGGCAATTCCATTAACATAACCCCAAGAATCCCAATCTTTAATTGTATAATCAATTAAATCTAAATTAGCAAGTAATTGTTCATAATTATTAAAATAAACAGTGGCAGTATTAGGTGTACTCACATGTCCTTCTTCATCTAAAGCAACAACAGAAATATTATTAGTAGGATTATCTAAAAAAACATCATTAAAAGTAAAACTATCTGCTATTATATCAACCGTATTAATTTCTAGACTATTGACATATAATTTTACTTTAGTTGCTGGGGTAGAAGCTATTCCAGCAATTTGAATTAAAGGTGTAGTAGAAGTAGTAGGTATATTAGTAATGGTAGGAGCTGTTATGTTGCCTGTAGTAGGCTCAACGATTTCTCCTCCTTCAGTACCCAAATTAAAACCAATACCTAAAATTACATCTGCTACAACAGGTTTTGTTGAAAATATTAAGAAACCACAAAAAAGAAGAATAATTAATTTATTTCTGATACTCATTAAATTTAGTCCCCCATCTTGGCGCCAAACCTACGGGTCATGAAATTCTCTTTATTTATCGTTATTAAAGAGACAAAATTGCAGAGAGATTATAACTTGGAACGAGTTTTTTTTGAGAAAAAAAGTACAAAAAAAAAAATATATGCTAAAATATTTGTATATTAACATGAAAATAAGTAAATTTATCTCCAGAAATATTATTTTTTTTCTCTTTTTTTCTGTAGTTATTATTGCAGTTGCTATTTTTTTATCAATTATAATGATTTCTAATTTATCTAGTATTAATAATTTACTAAATCTTTTTTATCAAGAAATGTTTCTCTTAATTTGTTCTCTTATTATTATAGTTTTATTAATAATCTATTTTATTTTGCTTTTAAAAAAATTAGTTTCTATTAATTTTATTAAAAATGTTTCTATTAAAAATAAGCAAAAAGAAGAAAAAAAGATAGTTGAACTGTATCAAGCTAACCAGAAGAATTTTTTTATTATTTTAAATCAATGGGTGGTTAACGATAAAATAGAAACTGCAAAAGCTTTGATTTTATTAGGTCAAGATAATGCCGCTGATTTGCTTAGACAATTTTCAAAAGATGAAATTAATACTTTAATTGCTGAAATAACCAAAATAACCCATATTTCACAAGAGGAAGAAAACAGAATTACTAGTAAACTTACTGAGGAATTAAATAATAACACTGTTTTAGGGTTACCTTATGCTCAAGAATTATTAACTAAAATTGTCGGTAGTAAAAATGCCAAAAATATTTTTGATAAAATAGTGCCTATTAATGAAAATAAACCTAATTTTTTTCCCTTTTTAAACGAAATCAACACTAAGCAACTGACTATACTTTTAGAAGAAGAACAACCGCAAACTATGGCTTTGATTTTATCATATTTAGAGCCAGAAAAAGCGGCTAAAGTTTTAGCTAATTTAAAAGAAGATGTTAAATTGGAAGTAGCTAGTAGAATGGCATTTATGGAAAGACCTGCATTGGAAATTATTACGGCTATAGAAAAATTGATTAAAGAAAGAATGCAAACTTTTTTACCAGAAGAACTAGCCGAAATAAACGGATACCATGCGTTAGCTAATATTTTAACTAAGATAGATAAAAAAGAAAGATTAAAAATATTAACTCAGATTGAAAATTCTTCCCCTAAAATTATGAAAGAAATTAGAAATATTATGATTGTTTTTGAAGATATACTTTTTCTAACCGATAATGAAATTAAGTTGGTTTTAACTAAAGTTGATTTAAAAGATTTAATTCTTTCTTTAAAAACTGCTTCGACAGATTTAAAAGAAAAGATTTTTTTAAATATGACTGATAAAGTAAGAAAAATTATTAGAAAAGAATTAGCAGAATTAGGCCCTGTTAGGTTATACGAGATAGAAAACGCTAAAAAAAGAATTGCGAAATTATTAGAAAAATTAGAAGCAAATAATGATATTGAAATTATTAAATTTAATTAATATTTTTTGATTATGGAAATTCATTTAGCTCATACCCAAGGTTTTTGTGCAGGGGTTGCTTTAGCTTTAAAAATTGTTGATAAAGCTTTATCGAAATACGGAACCCCTATTTATATTCGACACCATATTGTTCATAACACCTCAATTATTCAAGATTTAGAAAAAAAAGGTATTATTTTTGTTGATAATCTTGAAAATATTTCTGATGATTCTTTGGTTATTTTTAGTGCCCATGGGGTGGCTCCGCAAGTTTTTAAAGAAGCGAAAGCTAAGAATTTAAGGGTTATTGATGCTACTTGTCCCTTAGTTAGAAAACTGCATCGTAATGCACAAAAGTTTAATGAGCAAAAAATCCCGATAATTCTTATTGGGCATGAAAATCATCAAGAGATTATTGGCACTTCCGGTTATATAGATCAAGATAATCTCTATTTAATTGAATCAATTAAAGATTTGTCAAAGTTAAGTAAATTAGATAGAAATCAACCTATTGCTTATCTAACTCAAACAACTCTTTCTCTAAGTGAAACCGCAGATATTTTGACTAGTTTAAAAAGTTTATTTCCAAATTTAATAATGCATAAAGGAAAAGATATTTGTTATGCTACTGAAAATCGGCAAAATGCGGTTATTGAATTGGCAAAAAAGGTTGATTTAGTTATAATTTGCGGGTCAAAAAATAGCTCCAATAGTGTGAGGCTGGCTGAGACTGCCCAAAAATATAACCCTCATGTTATTTTGATTGATTTTCCGGCAGATTTAGATCTTAATTTATTAAAAGAATTTAAGAAAATTGGAATTAGTTCCGGAGCCTCAGTACCGGGAAATATTGTTGCTTCTTTAATTGAGCGCATAAAAACCCGGTATCAGATTATTGCTATTAAGCAAGAACCCAGTATTGAAAAGAAAACTAGTTTTAATTTACCTTTAGTTTAATTTATTAATTAACTGTTATGGGAATATTATAATAAACTGTATTACCATCTTTTTTTTCACATTTTAATAATGCATACCATTTACCAGTAGAATCGCTAGTTTTTTCACAATTAACTATAATTTCAACAAGCCCGTTATCTTTTATTACATCTGGAACATTAAAAGAGTTACTTTTTATTGTTTTACCAATTTGCCCTCCAGTTCCGTTTGTAATAGCAAAGTGATATATGTTATTAGTTTCATGTATTTTCCCACCCCTAACTTCATCTGTTCTAAGAAAGTTAACATCTTTTTCGGTATAATTTTTATCATCAAACCAATTATTTGGAGGGGGTGGGTTACCTGGTTCTAGTGGATTTGAAGTTTTACCACTTCCATCCCACTCCCAAATAAAATTTGACTTGATCATTGAATGATCACTTGTTGATTTCCAAACTCCATTTGGTATATGATATACAACTCCGAATTTAGTTGCAAAACAGGGGATAGAAATTACAAAAAATATTGTTAAAAATAAAGTGGTTAATTTTAAACATTTCATAAACTTACTCCTTATACTTATTATTTATTTTTGCTTTACAAAAAATATTATCGTTTAAAAAACAATAATTCTTGCATTGAAAATTATTGTTTAATTGTTACTAAAAATTCGCCATATTCTTCTTTAATTAATTGCCGTAATTTAAAATCTTCCTGTTCATCTAATACAATAAAATCTAAAGCGCCGTTTAAATTTAAATCTGTTCGTTTTGGTTGTGCTTTCAGGCACTGTTCTTTAATAGCTAAAGGTAAAGTATTAGAAGTAATAATATTTAAAAATTCATCGTTATTTATATTGTTAATAGTTTTTTTTAAAATTAATAATTTATCATTTAAATTAATAAAATCTGTAAATAATAATAATTTTAACAAATTTATTTTTATTTTAGTATTTAATGATAAGTGATCTATTACTTCTATTACGCTTTTTTTTTGAAAATCGTCTTTATATAAAATTAAAATTTCTGTTGGTGGAAAATAATTTAGAAAATTTTCTCTAAAAAAAATTATTTCAACTAATGCCTTTTTTTGTTGTAAAATATTTTGAAAATAGTAAGAGTTTGCTTTCAAAAAACCAACTTTTTTTAAAGAAAGCAAAAGTTTTTTCAAGCTATTATTCAATTCTTGATTTAATAAATAACGAGCTACTAGATCTTCATTTAATTCTAAATAAAAATATTTTAATACTAAATTAATTAATTTTAGAGGTTGTTGCTGATTTTCAAATAGTTTTTCTAATTTATAAATATATTTTTCTCTTTTAATTAAATTCATATATTCTTGTAATAATTCTATTCTGAAATCTGTATTATCTTCATTATTATTAATGATAAAAATTATTATTTCTAAAGAAATAATTTTCGCGAAATCTTGTAAAATTTTTTTTCTTAAATTCAAAGCAGTAGCCGGATTTTTAATTAGCTCAATGGCTAAATTCTGAAAAGTTTCGTCATTAAATTTTTCTTTATAATAATGATAAATTTCTTCTTTTACATTTTGATTGATTTCATTTTTTAAAAGTAAGTTAAATAAAAAATCTGAATTTAATTTATTAGATTCTAATAATAATTTACGACCTTTTTGATATTCTTGCATTAAAATAAATAACATATCTAAAGTATTATTTTTATTAATTTCTAAAAATTGATCTGTTACCAGTTTTAAAAGTGTGAATTTTTCTTCATTAGTAATGTTATTGGCTAAAAAATAATCTCTCAAATATTGGATAGGAATTTTATGCTTAAAGACTAGTAAGAGATTAGTTTTAATTTTTATATTTTCATTATTATCTAATAGTAATTCAGTTAAAAATTTTTCATTACCACTAATTCTTAAAGGAAGTTTTCTTAATACCTGTAAACGTAATTCTAATAAATTGTTTTTATTAAGAAAAAATTGGATTAAGACTTTTTGTTCTATTTTACTATGATATAAATCAATAGTTAACTGAATAATTTCAGGGTCTTCTGTTGGATCTAAAATTAATTCACTGTAAAAAGAATCTGTTAAATCTAACCTTAACCCGGCTTTCTTAATAGTTAAAATTCTAATATCTTCATTTTCTTTATTCCTATTATGAATAATATTAAGAAAATTAGGTAAATCAATAAATGAAGCATATTCTGTTAAAATTAATTTTTGGATAGTTTTATTATTTTGTTGTAACAAAAAATTCAAAGTATCAATTTCTGGTATGGCTTTTATTGTTTTGTATTTTTGTAGAATAGTGATTTTTTCTGTATCTGTAACTTGCGGATTTTTTAATTTGTTTTCTAAATCAATAATCAAATTAAGGTCTTTATTAATCTTAATTTTATTTTTTTGTTTCACGGACATTTTACTTAAACCTTGACTGAATAAAGTTAGAAAGTAATTTCTTCTCACCAATGGTAGATCATTAAAATCCGAAATTTTTTTTAATTCTTGATATAGTTTTTGAAAAGCTTGATTATGATGAAAATCAGCATTTTCTTGGTGTATATCTTCTAAAATTTGTTTTAATTCAGTTAAATCTTTAATATCATTATCAGTATTTTGAGTTATTAGTTGTTCAATATCCATTTTAATTTATTAGTTTATTGGCTAATTTTTGATATTTTTCGCCATGATAGGTAATTACAATTTTTCTTTCATTTTCAGAGATAATGTGAAATTCTAGCATTAAATATTTTAAATCTTTCATAAATAATAATTTTTCACCCCATTCTATTAAAACTAAGGCATTATTATTTTCTAAATAATGTATTATATCTAGATTGAAAATTTCAGTTGAAGAATTTAAACGGTATAAATCTAAATGGAAAATAGGTAATTTAGCTTGATATTGTTGAATTAAAGTAAAAGTAGGCGAAGTTATGTTGTCCTTATGTACCCCTAAACTTTGACAAATTTCTTTAATAAAAGTTGTTTTGCCTGCACCTAATTCACCGGAAAATAGAATTACGGTATTTGGCTCTAAAATACCAGCTAATTTATGTGCAAATATTTGTAAATTTTGTAAATTTGTAATTTTTTTTTTCATGCTAATAACCAATCACTCTATTATATAATGAAGAGATTGGTTCTTGCAAAATAGGATGAATAAAATCCGGAGATAATTCTTTTAAAGGGCGCAAAACAAAAGATCTTTCGTGCATTAAAGGATGCGGAATAGTTAAATTTTGGTGACAAATAATGTCTTGCCCGTATAAAAGAATATCAATATCAATAATGCGAGGGGAGTAAGTTCCTTTTGATTTTCGCCCCATTTTTTTTTCAATTGATTCAGTAAATTCTAACAAATCTTCCGGATCTAGCAGAGTTTCTATTGAAACTACGGCATTAATAAAATCTGGTTGCTTAGTTACGGTTATGGCTTTTGTTTCTAAAAAAGTAGATATTTTTTTGATTTTAATTAGTTCGTGCTGGTTAAGGTATTGTATTGCCTCTTTGATATTTCTTTTTCTATCGCCTAAATTTGAACCTAAACCTAAAAAAACAGTTTCCATAAAAATTCCTAATTTTTAATATTTAAAATGGACCAAGCAACATCCAGTGCTTTTTTGATATTATAAACATCATGTACTCGAAAAATATGTGCGCCTCTTAAATAAGATACAATTACTGAACTAATAGTTTCTGGTAAACGATCTGCTTGTAAACTATTAGTGATTTTTCCTAAAAAAGCTTTTTTGGAAGTACCAATTAAAATAGGATAGTTTAATTCTTCAAAAGCTTTTATATGATGTAATAATTGCAGATTGTGTTCTAAGGTTTTACCAAACCCAATACCAGGGTCAATGATAATTTTATTAATACCTTGTTGATGAGCAAATTCGCAGGATTTTTTTAGTTCAGTTAAAACTTCTTCAACTACAGAATCGTAATAAGGAAATTGTTGCATATCTTTAGGTTTGCCTTTAATATGCATTAAAACTATGGGGACATTGTATTTTTTGATAGTTTCAGCTAAATTAACATCAAATTTTAAACCGGAAATATCATTAATTAAATCTACACCGTTAGCTAAACCAAATTCAGCAACTTCTTTTTTAGTGGTGTCTAAAGATAACGGAATAGAAAAATAATTTTTGTATACCGTTAAAATAGGTTTTAAACGTTTTATTTCTTCTTCTGCAGTTACTGGTTCTGAATAAGGTCGGGTAGATTCAGCGCCAATATCAATAATATCTGCGCCGTCTTTAATGAGTTTTTCTATATGTTTTAAGGCTTTATCTGGTTCTAAATATTTACCACCATCAGAGAAAGAATCTGGGGTAACATTAAGTATGCCCATAATATAAGGTTTATGAAAGTCAAAAATAGTATTTCCTATTTTTAAGTTTTTTAACATAGTAATCCTACTTTTTAAATTATAGCATAATTTTTTTTGATACTAGACTCAATTTTTTTCAACGGATACATAAAAAAGTAGTTGTAGGATAAGAAAAAAAACTTAATAAATATCCCTTTTTTTGTAAAAAATTATTTTAAGGTACTAACCCAATGGGCTAAACGATCTAACCCTTTTTTTATCTCTTCCATGGAAGTAGCATAAGATAACCGTATATAACCTTCAGCTCCGAAACCTGACCCTGGAACAGCAGAAACTAATTCTTCTTGTAACAATGCATCGCAAAAATCTAAAGAATTGTTGATTGTTTTATTGTTTTGAGATGTTTTCCCAAATAAAGCAGAAATATTAGGAAAAGCATAAAAAGCACCTTCCGGATTAAGACAAGTAATACCCGGGATAGCATTTAACCTTTCTACCATGTAAATTCTTCTTTTGTTAAATTCATTTTTCATTTTTTGGGCTTCTTGATCTGGGCTGTTATAAGCTTTTAAACTAGCCCACTGTGCATTAGTAGTTGGATTAGAAGTTGAATGACTTTGTAAACTATTAATGGCTTTAGCTAACTTTAAATTAGAAGCTGAAAAACCTATACGCCAACCAGTCATGGCATAAGATTTAGAAACACCATTAATAACAATAGTTCTTTCTTTTAATTCTGAAGAAACTTGAGCAATACTAAAATGAGGTTCAGAAGAGTAATTTAATTTTTCGTATATTTCGTCAGAAACTACTAACAAGTTTTTTTCTAAAATAATTTCGGATAAGGCTTTTAATTCTTTTTCTGAATAAATCATACCAGTAGGGTTAGACGGTGAATTAATAATAACTGCCTTGGTTTTTTCGGTAATAGCGTTTTTTAATTTTTCCGGTGATAATTTGAAATTAGTGGTGTCGTCAGTTTCAATATATACTGGAATCCCTCCAAAAAAACTAATTTGTGGCGGATAACTAACCCAATACGGAGTTGGGATAATAACTTCATCACCTGGGTTTAAAATAACGCCAAAAATATTGAATAAAGCATGTTTAGCCCCTACAGATATTACTATTTGTTCTGGAGTATAAATTAAATTATTTTCTTTTTGTAATTTTTCACAAATAGCTTGTCTTAATTCGAGAATACCATTTACTGGAGTGTATTTATTTTTACCTTCTTGTATGGCAGTAATTCCTGCTAATTTTATATGCTCAGGAGTATCGAAATCTGGTTCGCCTGCTGTAAAAGAAACAACGTCTTTACCTTTTTTTTTCATTTTATTAGCTACTGCAGTTAAGGCTAAAGTAATACTATCTTCCATTGAATTCATTCTTTCGGCAATCATGAATTTACTCCTTAATATTTATAATGATCTGTTTTAAAAGGACCTTCTATTGGTACACCAATATAATCAGCTTGCTCAGCCCGTAATTTAGTTAATTTAACCCCGATTCTTTCTAAATGTAAACGGGCAACTTCTTCATCTAATTTTTTAGGTAAAATATAAACTCCAATAGAATAATTATTTTGCCATAAATCTATTTGCGCTAATGCTTGATTAGTGAATGAATTACTCATAACAAACGAAGGATGCCCGGTAGCACATCCTAAATTTACTAATCTGCCTTCTGCTAAAATAAATATGGAATTTCCGTTAGGCAACATATATTTATCTACTTGTGGTTTAATATTTATTATTTTTATCCCCGGATAATTATTTAATTTATCAACTTCAATTTCGTTATCAAAATGACCAATATTACAAACAATGGCTTGATCTTTCATATTTAATAAATGGTCTAAGGTGATAACAGCTAAATTACCAGTAGCAGTAACAAAAATATCGGCTTTTGGTAATGCATCTTCAATAGTAAGTACTTCGTATCCTTCCATAGCCGCTTGTAAAGCACAAATAGGATCTATTTCCGTAATAATAACTTTGGCCCCAAAATTTTTTAGAGATTTGGCCGAACCTTTACCAACATCACCATAACCGCAAACAACAGCGGTTTTGCCGGCAATCATGACATCTGTTGCTCTTTTAATGCCGTCAACTAAAGATTCCCTACAACCATATAAATTATCAAACTTAGATTTTGTTACTGAATCATTTACATTAATAGTTGGAAATAATAATTCACCTTTTTCTAACATTTGATACAAACGATGTACCCCGGTAGTGGTTTCTTCAGAAACGCCTTTAATATTTTTAGCAATATTAGTCCATTTTAAAGGATTTTGTTTTATATCTTCTTTGATTAGTTTTAACACAATGGCTAATTCTTTATTATCTGTAGGTTGATCTGTTAAGCTTGGATTTTTTTCGCATTCAACTGCTTTATGAATAAATAAAGTTGCATCACCGCCGTCATCAACAATTAAATTTGGTCCGGAACCATCTGGGAATTCTAAAGCCTGCTTAGTGCACCACCAGTATTCATCTAAAGTTTCACCTTTCCAGGCATAAACCGGAATCCCGCTTTCTGCAATAGCCGCGGCGGCATGATCTTGGGTAGAAAAAATATTACAACTAGCCCATTGAATATTAGCACCTAACTCTTTTAAAGTTTCAATTAAAACCGCAGTTTGAATAGTCATATGTAATGACCCCATAATTTTTACCCCTTTTAAGGGTTTTTGGGGACCATATTTTTTTCTAATTGCCATTAAACCCGGCATTTCTTTTTCGGCAATTTCAATTTCTTTACGACCAAAATCAGCTAAATTAATATCTTTCACTTTATATTTTAATTTTGTTGCAGTTATCATTATTTTCACCTCAATTTTATCTGAGATAAATTTTAACATTGTTTTTTTCGGTATACCATAGGGAATGAATTTGTATATCCATGAGGCTATGTCCAATGGATATACGAGAAATCAAAACATTACTTTACCAGAAATTAAGACACCCGTAATATTGTAGCTATTTTCCGGACGCAGATAATCATTAATAATTTTAATTCGGCCAGAACCGGAAATAACGAATTTTTCGATGTATTTTATTTCTTTAATAGGTATTTCTAAATTTAAGTTTAAAATCCCGGTAACTACTAAATCTTTTCTTTCTTGAATTTGCCATCTTTGAACTTTATCATTGGCAATTAAAGTTTCTTCTTTTTCAATTACGTTTAGATCTTGCCCCAACGTGTATTCAGCTAAACAATTAATATCAATATAAAAATTTTTGGTAATAGGTGTTTTATAAAGAAATTCGCTTTTTATTGCATTGGCAGATTCATTTTTACTGGTATTTTTAATTAAATAATCACCGCTTAAAGAACAATATTTGATAGGTCGCAAAATTATGCCAAAAGTATTAATAATTTGGTTAATAAAATATTTAGTTTCAGTTGTTTGATTTGTTTCATATTGCTTAATACCTTTATAATCTAAACCGGTTTTAAAAGATAAAAATTCTATAGGGGTATAAATGAAATCTGTGCCTGGTGCCAGATAATTAACAGCTAATTTTTCACTGGGGTTATTTTGAACTTGTTCTTTAGTTAGTTTAGAATCGGTACTAAACCATTGCATTACATAATTATTAGTATAACGCAAATTGAGATCAAATGAGTTAGAAATTTTATAGCCGATTCTATCATTTAAATTATTAATAATTTTATACAATGTACCGGTAGAGGTAGTGGTATCATTTCTATTATAAAATTCGTTGCGATCTAAAAAATTATTTTTGCAAGAAGTCAAATTTGCAAAATAAAAATCAAGACCATAATCAAAATAATGAATATTTTTATTACTAAAAATATAACTAATAGGTTGAGTATTTTGAAAAGTATAATTTTCATCAAAAACTGTATTATAAAATTCTTCAATAAATAATTTTAAATTACCAGTAGCTTGATCTTCAAATTTTGTTTTATTTTCCCATAAATAAGTTATTTTTTGTTTTCGTAATGAATCTGGATTATTTCTTTCAGTTGCAGTGGTTTTTAAATTATCTAAGGTATCTTTAGTTTCATAAAGTCGAATATCTTTTAAAGATAAATCGTAATAAAAGTGATCAATAAAATTATATTGAGGGTTAATTAATAGTTCTAATTCTTTCGTGGAATTTTTGTTATTAGCATAATTAGCTGATGCAGTTGAACTTTGTGCTGTATTTACCATAGAAGAATGGGTTCTATCAAAACCTAAACGATAAAATTTAATTCCTGCTAAAGGTTCAAAGTCTTGGATTTTATATGATTCACCAAAACCGCCGTATTGATACTTATTATTTTGATCTTTTCTATTAGTATTATTCCAATTGGTAGAAATTCGGCTTTTGGTAAAACCGGCAATTGAATTTAAAAAATCGTTATTAAAGCTTTCTAAAAATACTTGTGGTAAAAATTTATTAATCCGATATTGGGATGTATCTTCAATTCGACCATATTGTTCTAAAGCAGGGCTTTCTACTTCGTAATGATTGAGGTTAGTTCCTAGATCTAAATAATTAAATGGTTGATAACCAATACCTAAAGCAGTATTCGTAATAGGAATAATTTTTTCATCTAATAGTTCTGCGTCTTTAGTTCTTTGATCATAACTAAAATCTGTAGTTAAATTTTTAAACGGAATAATAACGGTTTTAACTCCGTAATTTAGAATATTGTTTTTAGCGGAAAAATAATTATTACTCACAGTTTCTTCTTTAGTGTAATAAAAATATGGTTCAAAAGAGATTTTTTCTATTAATTTTTGTTCAGGTAAAAAATAATTTTTAATACCAACCATATAATTGGTATTGATAAACCGACTTTTTCCTTGATTATCTTCTAAATTTTCCTCTAATCTATTACCTTTAACCGGAACCGTAAAACGAAAATTATCTGCCCCAAAACCAAATGAACCTTGATATGTTATTTCTTCATTTTGATAAGGGATATAATTAGTAGTAGCAATATTACTGGTAGGATCTTGATGCGCTTTGGCATAAATTAGTTGATGATTATTATCTATTGAAAATAAGTTGACGATTGTAGAAGTAGTAAATTTTAACTTTTTTAAGTACATTTCTTCATAGGTATAAGGATTGGTAGTAAAATAATCTTTTTGATGTACGTCTACATTGACATTTTGAGTTGGTTGTAATTGAATAGTTGCTCCGCCACCGTAAAAAGTACCTTTATCATTATAGTTATAACCTATCGGTAAAAATTCTTTAGGAATATTTTTAAAATCGCCATAAACAGTAACATCATTCATTTTGTATTGGGTTTCAACTAATGTACCTATTGCTTGGTTTTCTTGACCAATATTAGCACTGGTATCGTAATATTGATATTCAACTCTAATGGTGTCTATGGCAGTGGGTGTAAAATTACGAAAACTTAATTTACCTTGATCATAATCAAGATAATAAGCGGTTTGATCTTGTTGTTGCCGATCATTAATATAAACCGCTTCAGAGTTTTTAACGATATTTTTATGCCCGAGAAAATAAACATAATTATCAATCCCATTACCTTTTGTGAGAAAATAATCTTTTTTTCTGGGTTTAGAAAAATTATTTCTGGTGTAAGAAATATCAGTATTGATTTCTAAATTTTCAATTGGTTTTGCTTGACCTGAAAAGTTAATCATGTTTTGTACTGCGGTACCTTGGTTTAATACTGTTGACGGAATATAAAAATATTTAAAATTTATTCTTGTTTTATCATCTGGTAAATCATTATCATGTAGTAATGATGAAGGGTTAGAAGGCCGATTAGGTAAAAAAGTAATGGAAATAGCTTGTCCTTTATCACCATCATAATTTATTCGGTATTCATAACCCTCTCTTAAAGTAAAGCCGTTTTTGTATTTATCATTATATAAAGTTAATAAATAAGCACCGTTATATTTAACTGGTCTACTTGGTAAATTAAAATCTTTACCGTCTGTATAAGTTAAATCTGCTTTAGTTTTTCCGTAAAAATTCCATTCAGTTAACATGCTTTTAATATAGATATAATTAACTTTAATATTAGACTTAGGATTGATTGTTTGGTTTAAAATTAATTTACCTAGATATTCATCTACCTGATAATTCGCGGTAGCTATTTCTTTGCCATCTATAAATAATTGGATATCAGTACTAGGGGCAATAGGATTATTATTTAGCCAAATAATATTTTCGGTAACCACGGTGGGGGTTTCATTTACCACAGTATCAAGAACTTTACCTTGATCAGCCAGAGAACTTTCTTCAAAATAAGAAACCCCAACCTGTAAAGGATTATCTTTAATATTTTTAGTAACAGTTTCAGTCTCTTTATATAAATAAGATACTTCTATTAAATCTGAAGCATTTATTGGTACTTTAAAAAATAATCTGCCATCATTATAGTCTAAATGATAATCTACATTAGGAATTTGTACTTTATTATTCACTAAACAATAATAACGAGCAGGAACAATGTTTTTTCTTGATAATAAGTAAGGACCTTGGCTATTACTTGCTTCAAAAATATCTTTGGCTTTTCTGGTTTTATAATATTGATAAGTAATTTCGAAATTTTTATCTGGTTCTAATGCTACTTGTTTTAAAATAATTTGACCTTCATCGTGCTTAATAATGTAATCTTGATCTGGTATTAATTGCTTATTATCGTAATGAATGTTTTCACTATCAAAGACAATAGGAAAATTAGCTAGATAAATAGTTCGGTTATTAAGATCAATTTCATTTGTATTAATTTGTTCATTACCAGGAACTATAATGAATTTATCTTCATATTGAGCTTGGCTAGACCAATTACCGGCAATGCCAAAAAAACTGCGATTATTAAGAATAGGAATAAAATCTGCAACCGGGTTTACAAATTCATAAATTACTTTAATAGTTTTAGCTTTAGTTTGTGGTACGGTAAAAGTAATAATTCCGTTTTCATAATCAACTATATAATCAATATGTTCTGCCACTAATTGGTCATCTATGTAAACCCTTACTGAATTAGCCATTAAATATTGGTTAGGTAATGTTACTTTCACATCATTAATTTGAGTAATGTAAATTTGCGGGTCAGATCGTTCTTGACCTTTGGTAATGCTGATATCCCAATTATTAGTATAATTTGAAACCTGAAAACCTTCTAATGATTTATTAATATGAACAAATTCCCCTTTATCATAATGAATTTTATAATGCCCATAAGTGATTTTGAAATTATCGTAAATAACATTAATATCGTATTTACCTGGAAAATCTGGTTCTTGTTCAATATCCCAAACCGTGGAAAGACGTTCAGAAAATTTTCCTAATAAGCTTAAACGGTATTTAGGTACTAAATTGAACGGACCATAACGGGCATCTTTAGGTAATTCTTTGTAATACGGATCATTTTGAATAGTTAATAATAGTTTTTCGTTGCTGGTAGAAGTATAATACTTAGAACTAATCTGTAATTCAGCGTAACCATCTAATTCAATTTCCGGACGAGAATAAGCAATTTCATCTAAAAAAGCTCTATCTTTTACATTTACGGTTTTTATTTTAGGGTTAACTACTTCGTTTAAAGTTGGGCTTTCCTCGGCAAAAATATTATTGGAAAAAAGAATTAAACATAAAAATAGGCACAGACTTCCCCTAAAAAATGAACTGAGCATCTCCAAAACTATAGAATCGATATTGCATTTCAATGGCTTCTTCATAAGCTTTTTTAATTAATTCTTTGCCGGCAAAGGCCATTACTAACAAAATTAATGTAGATTTTGGTAAATGAAAATTAGTTATCAGGCCTTGGATTGCATTAAAATTATATCCTGGGTAGATGAAGATATCGGTATAACCGGAACCTGCTTGGTAAGAATGATTTTGATATACAGTAGCTAAAACCCGAGCTACAGTTGTGCCTACTGCAATTATTCTCCTTCCACCCTTTCTAGCCCTATTCAAATTTTCTGCTGATACACTAGATACATTATACCATTCACTGTGCATCTGGTGATCAGTAATTTTTGCGGTCTTAATTGGCAAAAAAGTACCAAGACCTACATGTAGAGTTATCGAAGCAAATTCAATTTGGTTGTCAATTATTTTTTTTTGTAAACTTTTAGTAAAATGTAAACCAGCAGTTGGGGCGGCTACAGATCCTAATTGATTCGCATAAACGGTTTGATAACGCTCAGAAAAATCATTGTAATTATGATCTGCTAATTTTATATAAGGCGGTAACGGAATATTGCCGTATTTATCTATAAATTCCCAAATAGGCAAGTCAGTTATAAATTCTATTAAATGTGTATTTTCTTTTACAAATTTTTGAATAATTTTGATTTTTCCGTGTTCATTGATATCTATTATTTCACCTTCTTTTACCCGTTTTGTAGGATAAATTAGGCAAGTCCATAGTTGAGTATAATTAAGGGGCTTTGCCTCTTTAACCCCAGGATTTTTTTCTTGTTCCACGAGCTCTGAGTTTTCCCTAGTGCCTTTTGCCTTTTGCCTTATGCCTTGAGTTTCTATCAAAAAAATTTCAATATTTGCACCGGTTTTACGTTTACCAAAAAATCTGGCTTTTAAAACTTTTGTATCATTTACTACTATTAAATCTCCTGGTTTGAGATAATTAATAATATCTGTAAATTGATTATGAATAATTTCACCGGTTAAACGGTTAATACACATTAACCGACTTTGATCTCTTTTTGCTATTGGTTTTTGAGCAATTAATTCCGGTGGTAAATAGTAATCGATTTCTTCAATATGCATAATGTAAAATTTAAAATACTTGACCTAAATTAAAATAAATTATTGCCCCGGTTTGTCCCCAACCAAAATCTAATCTAAAAGGAGCTACCGGGGTAAAAAAACGAAAGCCAAATCCATACCCGGTTCTAAAATGGTTCAAAGATAAATCCCAAGATGTAGATAATACTCCTGTATCGCAAAATAAAACGCCTTGTAACCAAGAATTAAAATCATGACGGTATTCAAAATTGAATAATAATTTATTTGGAGCTTTAGCAATACCAAAAGCATCGGTTAAATCTGGATATCCCCGTAAAGAAGAAGAACCGCCTATAGTATAACCTTCAAATTCAAATGATTGTTTTTTTGCTGAGTCACCAACAAAAGCACCAATAAAACTATGTACGCCAAAAACATCATCATTAGAAATAGGAAAAAATTGAGCTATATCAAAGCTATATTTAGTAAAAGCTAAAATATTAAGATTTTGGATAAATCCCCAATTACTACTTTTTTCACCTTGTAAAGAATAATAAATTCCATTTTTAGGGTTTACTATATTAGTGATATCTTTATAATCAAGAATTAAAGCTAAAGAAACAATGCTATAAGGTGTAAAAATAAAATCACTTGCAGGGGAAACTCTTTCATATTTTAATTTTCCGGAAAGAATTAATCTATCTAATACAAAAGGATAGCCAAGAATTATATCTGTACCATCTCTTTTATCATTATACCATTGACCAGTAGAGTATTTTTCTTTATCAATTTCTGACCAACCATCTAAAGTAAAAGAAAAAGGATATTCATTTAAAAACCAAGGTTGATAATGTCTAAAAGTATAACTTTTAACTTGAAACATATTATTGATTTTTCCATATTGAATTTTTAAAGAAGTAACACTTGCAGGTACAATTAAATGATAAAAATTAGTTTGTCCATAGAAATACCAGTCATCCTGCACAGTTTCAAAACCTAAATTTAATAACCTTTTTTCTTGTTCTTTAACATTAAAAATTAGATCTACTTTTGCATCAGTTTCTTTTAATTGCGGAGATGAAATACTATTTACATATCCATAATTTTGGATTCTGTTTCTATCGTTAATTAAAGTTTTAGCATTAAAAACTTGACCTGGTTTACTTTGCATTTCACGGAGTAAAACATTACTTGGTAGATGAACTAAACCATTAAAAATAATTTGATTAATAACCCCTTCATTACAAGTAAAAATTAAATTATGATTTTGATCTAATACAACATTTGTAATTTTAAATAATTCATATCCGTTTTGTTCATAAAAATTTTCAATACGAGTTTTATCTTTGGCAAGTTTATCAATATTGAAAACTTGACCTGGTTTATTAGTTAATAAATCTGTTAATTGTGAAGCAGAATAAACGGAAATATTTTCCCAAATAATTTTTTTAATTATAGGGTTTTCTTGTACTGTAAATTGTACTTTTATACCGAAAGAAGAATCAATTATTTTAGTAGTAACTTTTTGAAAATACCCCATAAGATAAATTTTATTGGTAAAATCATCAATTAATTGTTCGGAAAATTCTTGATATTGTAACGATTTATAATTTGTAGAAGTTTGCATTTCTTCAGAAGAAATATTTTTTAAGCCAATAATTTCAATATCTGTAATAACAGCCGCTTTTATTACGGTAGCAGATAAGAAAAGCATTAAAAAAATCAAAAGTATTTTTTTCATTATTTAATATTCCAATGACCAGTCTAAAGAATAATGCGGTATAAGCCGATAGGTATCTGTTCTGGTATCTCTTTGATTCGAAAAACTTGCCGATAAATTATTTAAAATGTAATAGGTTAAAGTAATTTCTGATAATCTGGCAGAACTAACGATTTGTCTAGTTTCAGCAGAAAATTCCATATCTGTTTTAACCCGCAAAAAAAGTTGATCTGATAATAACCTAGTTGCCAAAGTAACCCCAACACTAGGATTACTTTTGTTATTTTGAGTATTTCCCAGTAAAGCATCCAGTAATTGTTTCCCAAAATTGTAATCAAAATGCAGATCTGATAACCCCATATCTTTGGCAAGTTTTTTTTCAATTGGACGCAAAAATTTTTGTGTCCAAAGATCAAATTGTCTAGCGCCTAAATTACTGATTAATGTTTTGGTTTTATCTCCTTCATACCCAAATTTAAAATAACGGTCAGAATTAATTAAAAAATCTGGCATTAAAATAGCAATGATATCTTGAATTTCTTCGTTATTATTATCTTGGTAAGCAGATTTTAGTCTTAATGATTTCATGAATAAAGGGTTAATATAAGGATAATTAGTTTGATTCCCTAAGTCAAACTCATCAAAAGTAATAGAAGTAAGATTATAAATAGAACCGTTAAAAGTAATAATAACACCTAAGTTTTTGGCTTTAGTAGTAATATTGCCGGTAGCTGAATTAGGTTCATCAGCGGAAATTAAAGTAAAAGCTTTCAAATTTAATATAGGAATAAGCTTTGGTTTAAGAGTATTTTTAAGATATTCTAAAGAAAAAGAAAGAGAATTTTTAGTGATTTTCAAAGGATCTTCTTTATAAAATTGAGCTTGTTCATTTTCATTCATTAAAGTAAAAACTTTGTCTAAAAAATTTACAGAACCATCTACAAAATAGATTTTATTTTCAATATTAAGCGTATTTAAAGAACCTTTTATTTTTAAAGGAATCGTTGTTTTAGCAATATTCAAATTAAAGGTATTAGCAAATCCGGCTAAAAGATCTTGACCCAAGAAACCGCCACTAATAGCAACATCATCATTAATATGACAAAATAAATTAAATTTTAAGGGAAAACTATCAGATTGTTTCTCTGTTATTTTAGGAATATAAAAAATACCATTGGTAAATTTAATATTTCCAGATACAGTTGGACCTTCTTCATTTTCCGTACCTACAAGTTTTTCTAATTTCATTTTTTCTTTTATTGATAGCGGAATAGGGTAAAGCCCCTGAATAGATAAATTTTCCAAATAAATATCACCATTATAAAAGGTCGGATAATTGACAGTTAACTTTGTATCTTCTAACCAAATTTGGATATTAAAAAGCAGTTTATCTAAAGGTAAGGTTACAATATTTGCTAATTCTATTAAGCCTCTAAGATTAAGATTATTTTCTATTTCTTGATTTTGTGCTTTGTTTTTAGTATCAAAACCCTGCCAAGTAATATTTAATTTAGGAATTAATAATTTATTATTAATAATTATAAGATCATTATTTTCTTTAATTGTTAAAGGACTTTTGATCAGAAAATCATCTTGAAAATAAAGTTGGAAATTTTGTAAATCTATTTTTTCTGAAGAAATTAGTAATTTTTTAATATTACCCAAAATTTTTAAAATTATTTCGCCTTGGTTTTGGATTTTTTTAATACTGGGATTAAGTAAAGAAAAAAGGTTAATATCATTTCCTATTAGGGTAATTTTTAGGTTTATTGGTGATTTTAGTTTTTTTTCAGTTAAAGCAGAAATAGGAATTTCGCCTGACAAAATGCGGTTATTAATGGTTAAAACTTTTTCTTGTTTGTCAAAAATTATTTTTAGCGGATAAGAATTAAAAGGTTTATCTTCGATAATAAAGTTTAAATAAATACTATTAGGTTGATCTTTAATATCTAAGGTAGCTTTTTGAAGATTAAATTTGTTGATTTTAATATTTTCAGCTTCAAAATAACCTGAACAACTTAAACTGTTTTTGGGGTTTGTTTTTATTTTTATTTCACCATAGATACTACCTGCTATTTTGGGTATTATTGTTGGGGAAATCGATAAATAGTTTGTTTTATTTTGGAAATTAGCTTTAGTCTTTTCATAAAAAACTATACTATTATTTTGTTGTCCGGCAGTAAATAAAACGGTGTTTTGAGAAAAAAAATGTTCGTCTTTAATTTGAAAATTTTTCTTAGTATTTTTAGCTAGAGTATTGTCATTAACAGGTGATATTTCAAAATTTTTAATATCAATATCAGTTTTTAAATTTAATTCTTGGATAAGATTATTAAGATAATCAAGCGAATTTTTTAAATCGCATTTTATAATTTTAAAATCAAGATCAAAATCTAAATCATGCATTTTGAAAGTAGCATGTTTAAAAAAAGGTGATAAGTTTAAATAACCATTAAGTAAAAAAGAATTTTTATAATGCTTAATAAGTAAATCTTTTAGCCGGATTTTTTGATTTTCATAATTTATTTGCCCTTGAATTTGATCAAAAGCGAGGTTATTGAATTTTGGTTCATGTAAATCAAAATTTAAAGTAAAAACAGGTTGTTTGATAGTTCCAATAATTGTACCATAAATAGTCCCAACCCCTTTTATTTTACCGTGCTGATGAAAAATCTTGCTGAATTCGCTAAAGTCTATTTGGGAATTTGGTAATAATTCCAGATCAATTTTTTTAGTATTTGTTAAAAAAGTACCTTGGCAATTAAGTTTACTATAATTTTGTGTAATGATTAATTTTTTAAAGGTTAAATTTTTATCTTTTAAATAAAACAGGGTATTAATTTCTTTGATTGATTGGTTAAGATAGGTTGTGTTTTTTAGAATAATATTACCGCTGGCATTAAAATTATTGCTGGTATTTAGTTTGATATCGGAATCACAATATCCGGTAATTTTATTAAATTCTATGGGGAGAAATTTTTTTACCAGAAGAGCTTTTTCTAAATTAAGATTTTGGGTTTTTACGGTTAAATCAATCGGGTTTTGATTTTTAATAACGCCATTTATTTCTAATAATTCCGGTCCATTTTTACCAATAAATTGATTAATGGTAATAATATTATTGCTATAATTGGCTTTTATTTTGATTTCTTCAAAATATTGTTGATATACATAACCTGAATTGAAAACCAAATTAGCAGAAGCAGATATTTCTTCTAAAGGGTTTGCCCAAAATTTAGAGGTTAAATCAGCTTTGATGTTTCCGTCAAAAGTTATTTGTCCGGGTTTTGGAGAATTATCTTTAAAATCTTGAAAATAGATATTATCACCTTTTATTTTTAAAATAAGTTTATCTAAATTTAATATTTCACCGCTAATTAATATTTTTTGAGGATTGTCATTAATTTGAATAAAACCCTGGTTAATAAAAATATTATTTTTGTTAATGGCAAGAAATAGTGATAAGTTGTTAATTTTCTGATTATAAAAGTAAAAATTCGGTTCGTTAATACTAAAATAAAAATTAGATGTATTAGCATTACCTTTTAATTGAAGATCTAAATTTAGTTCCCCAGAATAATTATTTTTAAACAGTTTAAACCATTTTTCCGGTTTAAATTTGGGGCTTTTAAAATTTACAAGATATTCAGGATTTTGGGTTAAAGATAAAAAACCATCTAAAGAAAAAAGGTTGTTTTCAAAATTACCATTTTTTATATTAAAATGAAGTTTTTGATTAATTAAATTAAAATCTAATTGAGTATTTTTGATAGTGTTTTGCCAAAATTCACTTTGTTTTATATTTAATATTCCTTTTATTTGCGGGTTAGCAATATTCCCGGAAATATTAAGCTTTGACTTGCCAAGCCCTTGAATTTGCCAATTATTAAACCCAGGTAAGATTTTTTTTAAATTTTCTAAATAAAAATCTAAGGTGAAAAGTTCTAATTTTATATTACCGGTATAATTAATATTACCTTGCCCTTGTAGCGGGATATTATTTAATAAGCCGGAAAAGTTTTTAATGCTAACCCCTTCATCTGCTACTAATATTTTCGCTGTAGTTTTAGTTAATGGTTGCTGAAAAAATGGTAAAAGGAAATTAATATTATTTGCTAAGATGTTTATTTTGTAATAAAAAGGTAATTCTGTTTTAGTAAAAGTTTTTTTGCTTGTTAAAGTACCGATTATTTTGGCATTATTTTTGCTTATTTTAAAACCATCTAAAGGGAAAACATATTCTCCCCATTTATCTAATGGTAATTTATGAGCTAAAAAATTTAATTTGAATTGATTAGTAAAAACATTCAGATTAATTCTACTACTTACAGATTGTTTGTTACTTCCTAAAAAACCGCTGACATAAATTAAAATCTTACGTGGATTTCTTAAATTAACGGTACCATTAATGTTTATAAATTTTTCTGTAAATGGCGTTTTGATTGAGATTAAATCAGGTCGCCAACCGCGTTCATCAATAAAAACTGCTTGGGCATTTTTTAGATAAATATTAAATTTGAAAGGGAATTTTTGTTTTTGATTATTTTGTGGGTTCATATTTGCTAAATAATCTAGCAAATTCCAATGATCATTTTTGGTTCTAATTAAAGTAAGTTCAGGTTTTTCTATAATTAAGCTGTTAATGGTTTCCAGAAAATTCCCGTGATAAATTAAAAGTTTTAACGGATTATAGTAAATAGATAATTTTTTGATTTTAATAATAGTTATATCGGTTTTTTTGTCTTTAATTGTAATATTGTTTAAATTAATAAGGCTGAATAAATTACCGGAAAGTTCATCAATAATGATTTTTTGTTGGAGGGCTGATTCTAAATTTTTTATTACCAGTTTTTTTAGTTGCGTTTGTAAAATAGGTGTTTTTATTACAGAAACACCTGCAATATATAATAGAATAATAGCTAAAAAACTAATAAAAATAAGATTTATTAAAGTTTTTTTCATATTGTTAATTTTACGCAGTATTAAAGAATATGGGAAGTGAATTTTTTAAAGAGTCTGTGCAAAATGGCTATTTTTCCAAACTAGGGTGTTAAAATTATTTTTTGGTACCGCACCTCTTTGAAAAATTTTTTTATTTCGCAACAGACTTTTAAATAAAATTCAGGTTAGTTTTTTGCGATTTTAATTAAACGAAAATATTCTTTTTGGCTTTCTAATACTCTTTCTGCAATAAATTCATAAAAAGGATTTTTATCGTAAGGTTCAGTTTGAGCTGTTTTTATATTCAAAATATAGTCATTCCTTAAAATAGGCGGAATAATAGTAACAGGATAACCGTTTTTAAATAAGATTAAATTCATTAATAATCTGGCGGTTCTGCCATTTCCATCAATAAAAGGATGAATATTTACTAATTCTAAATGAGCTGTTGCCGCAAAAAGTATGGGATGTAAGTCTTTTTGCCAATTTATTAAATTTTGAACAAGATTTTGCATTCGTATTTTAATTTTATTAGGGGCAGGAGGTAGATAAGTTGTACCAGATATAAAAACTGCTGTTTTACGGTATTTCCCGGCTGATTTTAAATCAAGATGTTCGTAGAATAATTTATGAAAATTAAGAATATCTTTTTCCGTGATAATATTATTTTTAACAATAGTAAAGAGAAAATCATAGGCATTAGCATGTCCGATAGTTTCGTAATGATCTTTTAATGATTTACCATTAATAGTTAAACCGTCTTCAATAACAATTTTTGTTTCAGATTCAGTTAAAGTATTTCCTTCCAAAGCATTACTGGAATAGGTAAACCCGATCTTATAATATTCTCTGAGTTCTTTTAATTCTTGCGGTTTTAGGGGTTTAAGAGAGGCTATTTCTTTTTTTAATGAATCAGTAGCTTCTAATAGTTGCTTAAGAACTGAATGTTTATTCATGTTTATATTATAGCATTGATTTGATCTGAGTATATTAATAAGAAAATATATTAAAAATATTATGCCTGGATTTTTTTGGTATTAAAATAGTTTTTTTAAACTTGAAATTATTTTTGTATATGTAATGTCATTTAGACTACCAAATTTTTTTATTATTTGATGTTCTGAAATAATAAATATTTTTGAATATAAAACATGGCTCTTTTTTGGAAAGAAACCTGTCTGTAAATTGGTTGAATCTATATAAATAGCATTTGTATTATTTGATAGCATAGATGTAATAGCTAAGGTAATAATGTCATTAGTTTTAGAATTTCTATATATAATTAAAGCAGGTCTGTTTTTTGTTCCAGATAGATCTGTAAACGGGAAAGGAATCAAGACAAGGTCTTTTTTATTATACATCATTCCATATGTCATCTTGATCATTTTTCCAAAACTCGAAATTTTTTTCTGTTAATTGTAAAAAGCCGTAATTTATAACAGAATTTTCAAAATTTATTTCATTATAATCATAAATTATTGGGGTTTTGATTGTACTGTCAAGTGGTTTAAAAAGAGAATTTTTATCTGATTGGAGGTCTAATTCAACAGAAGTAGTAAAATTGTTTTGTTTTTGTAATATAGTAATCATATTGATAATTCCTTTTTTAATTTATCTCCAATACACCAATAATAAATGTCAAATATTTTATTATTTATTGTTACAAAAATATTGTTAATATTATCAGAAAAAATATCTGATGTTACAAAGCAATCAAAGTCAAGGATAAATCTTCTTGCATTTTTGTTATTTATTATTCCTTTTTGAGAACCATATTGAACAATAATATTTAAGTTATTATCGATTGTTTTAAATGTATTTATATTCTGTTCTAAATTTATATCAAAAATATTTTTATTTAATGAACTTAGAAGAAATTTATTAAAATATTTATTAAATGATTGCAATGATTTATTTTCATTTTTATGATACATATTTATTTTGCGAATTCCTGCTCTTATAAGAGCATTATTTGGAAATATTTCGTTATATACTTTGAAAATAACATCAAAAGTTTTTAGCATTTCATCAAAATTTGTATATTTATTATACTCTAAAATAATTGAAGTGCTATTTATTTTTATAGAATTATCGGTTAAAGGATCTTTAAGGATATATGATGTAATTTCTTTAATTGGAATTAAAGAGAAATTAGACGCTTTCAAAAGAACATCTTTTTCTTCAGTACTAATAGAATATTTTTTTCCTAATTTTGATACAGTTTGAGATGCAATTTGTTTAGCATCAAAAACATCGTTAAAGTCAAGGCGAAGAATAGCTTTTACAATAGTATGTTTATGGAAATTTTCAGCTACTTCTTTTCTATTTATTTTTGGAATATTCAGCATATGTATATTATAACTTGTTTAAGTGATAAAACAATATATTTTTACGATAATATATAGAAGATTTTTATGATATAAATTCAATTTCTATTTTTATTACTTATTCTTCAAATGCGGAAACAAAATTACATCTCTAATAGAAGGAGAATTTGTTAATAACATTATTAATCTATCAATGCCAATACCTAAACCACCAGTAGGGGGCATGCCGTATTTTAAAGCTAGTACAAAATCTTCATCCATTTCTTGAGCATCTTCAAAACCAGCGGCTTTAGCTTTAACTTGTTCTAGAAAACGGTTATGTTGTTCAACTGGGTCGTTGAGTTCTGAAAAAGCATTGGCTAGTTCCATTTTAGAAATAATAAGTTCAAACCGTTCACAATAATCCGGGTTGGTCGGGTTTCTTTTAGCAAGAGGCGAAACTTCCCAGGGATAATCCGTAATAAAAGTAGGCTGAATAAGTTGATGTTCTACTAATTTCTCGTAAATTTCGTTAATTACTAAACCTTTGGATAAAATTGGCGGTAAAGTGGTAATACCGGCTTTTTTAGCGGCTGAAGTTAATTCTTCTAGGCTTAGTTCAGGGTCGATACCCGCATATTTTTTTACAGCTTCTTTCATAGTTAGACGAGCAAATGGTGGGTTAAAATTAATGGTTTGACCTTGATATTCAATTTCATAACTGCCTTTTAGGTTAAAAATAACTTTTGAAATTAAATCTTCGGTTAAATTCATAATATCTTGATAATCGCTATACGCTTCGTATAATTCTAAAAGCGTGTATTCAGGGTTATGCTTAAAAGAAATACCTTCGTTTCTAAATACACGACCGATTTCGTAAACCTTTTCAAAACCACCAACAATTAATCTTTTTAAATGAAGCTCTAAAGCAATCCTTAAAAATAAATTCTGTTTCAGTTCATTATGATGCGTAATAAACGGTTTGGCACTGGCGCCACCATGTACGTGTTGTAAAACAGGGGTTTCTACTTCAATAAAGCCTTTTTTATTTAAAACATTGCGGATTTGAAAAATTACGGCTGAACGCGTGTTGAAAACTTCTTTTACTTCCGAATTGACAATTAAATCAACATAACGATGACGATATCTTAATTCAACATCTTGTAAACCATGATATTTTTCTGGTAATGGATGAAGTGATTTAGATAGTAATTCAAAATCTTCCACTAGAATAGAAAGTTCGCCTCTTCTGGTTCTAAATGGTTTACCCTTAATACCAATAAAATCACCAATATCAAGTTCAGTTAAAAAGGTGAATTTATCTTGCCCCAAATAATTTACTGCACTATAAAATTGAATGCTACCTGATTCATCTTTTAAATTTCCAAAAGCCGCTTTACCATGTTCTCTTCTGGCAATTAATCTGCCTGCTAGAGAGTATTGTTCTTCAGCAACTTGATCAATTGCTAAATGTTCATATTTTTGGTGAATATCTTTAAAATTAGCGGTTTTAGTGAATTTAAAAGGATAAGGGTTAATACCTTGCTCTTTTATTTTGGCTAATTTAGTAAGTCTATTTTGTTCTTCTTTTTCTAAATCTAATTCTAAATTATTATTTTTTTCTTCGGTCATTATCATTTTATCTCCTGTATTCTGTCTTCTAATGTAATATTAGCATTCTATTAAAAGGCCAAAATATTAAAACAGCTTTTCCAATTAAGGCTTTTTTGGGTACAAAACCCCAATATCTGGAGTCATAAGAATTTGGACGGTTATCACCCAGTGCCAGATAATTATCTTTTGGTATAATTACTGGTCCATAATAACTAAAATCTCTTTGTATATTTATGCCTGGCAAGTCTAATTCTTTATCATTAATATAAACTATGCCTCTTTTAATAAAAATTGTATCACCTGGTAAACCAATTAATCTTTTTACATATTCTTTTTTATCACCTAAAGGTGATTTAAAAAGGATAATATCGCCTCTTTTAGGCGCTTTGAAATAATAAATAAATTTATTTACTAAAACGCGGTCATTCTTTTTTAAAGTAGGCTCCATAGAACCGGAAAACACTAAAGAAGTTTGTACTACAAATTGACGAAGAATTAAAAATAAAAGTAATGCAACAATAATGGTTTCTACAGTATCAACTAAAAGATAAACCCAGTATTTTGTTTCTTTTAAGCTTGTTTTATATTTGTGCCATTTTTTCAAGTTTTTTCTGATCATAATATCCTCATATTCTCGATTTTATATTAATAGTATTTTTAAATTAATATATCATTGAATTGATTTTTAGCAAATATAAAATATGATTTGGTTCTGTAAAATAAAGTGTGTGAAGTTTAGTAGAAAGAGTTGGCGGAGCCAAA